>JAEWGX010000085.1 GCA_023388075.1 Pseudomonadota bacterium | reverse complement strand
GTCCTGTTCGGTCTCGCCGCGCCGACGTCCGCGCCCGGCTTCGGTGTCGTGCGCGACGGCGGCCTCGACTGGCTGGCCGAGGCGGTCGCGGGCGACGAGCCGGCCGGGCGGCGCCGCAGCCAGCCGGCCGAGATCCACGTCAACCGGCTGATGCCGGCCGACGCCCTGCGGCTTCACGGCGCCCACAACCGGGCCAACGTGCTGGCCGCGCTCGCCCTGCTGCGGGCCGCCGACGTGCCGCTTGCGGCGATGCTGCGCGGGCTGCGTGATTTCGATGCGGGCCCCCATCGCTGCAGCCTGGTCGCGGTGGTGAACGATGTCGCCTGGTACGACGACAGCAAGGGCACCAACGTGGGCGCAACCGTCGCCGCGCTGTCCGGACTGGGCCGGCGCTGCGTGCTGATCGCGGGCGGCATCGGCAAGGGCCAGGACTTCGCCCCGCTCGCACCGGCGGTGCGCCGCCACGCGCGGGCGGTGGTGCTCATCGGCCGCGACGCCGGCCTGATCGAGCAGGCGCTCGCCGGCACCGGCGTCCCGGTGCATCACGCCGGCAGCATGGACGAGGCAGTGAACGAAGCGGCCCGCCTCGCCGCCACCGGCGACGCGGTGCTGATGTCGCCGGCCTGCGCGAGCTTCGACATGTTCCGCAACTACCCGCACCGCTCGGAGGTCTTCGTGGCCGCCGTGACGGCGCTCGCGCAGGAGGCAGGACAGCCATGCTGAGCGCGTGCGCGTGGCTCCCCGAAGCGGCCGCCCTCCTTTCCCGCAGCGGCGGTCGCGCTTCGCGGCCGGAGGGGCGACCATGAGCGGCCTCGGCGAGGTGCTGGGTGGCTTCCTCGGCGGCAAGGCAGCCGGTGGGCGGTCGCCGGACCGCCGCGTGGCGGGGCGACGCGCCGTCGTGCGCGGCGGAGCCGGTGGACGACGCCGCGCGCCGGGATACCAGCCGTCCCTGCTGCGTGTCTTCTCGCGCGACCTGCTCGACACCGGCGTGCAGAAGTTCGACGCGGCCCTGCTCTGGGCCGTGGCGATCCTGCTCGCGATCGGCCTGGTGATGGTCTACTCCGCTTCGATCGCGGTGCTGGAGCGACGCAATCCGGGCGGGGGCGCCTCCACCTACTTCCTGGTGCGGCACGCGATCTCGATCGGCCTCGCGCTCGGCATGTCGGTGGTCGCCTTCGCCATGCCGGTGCGGCACTGGCAGCGGATGGCGCTGCCGCTCTTCGTGGCCGGCATCGTGCTGCTGGTGCTGGTCTTCGTGCCCGGCATCGGCCGGCGTGCGGGCGGCGCGGACAGGTGGATCAACGTCGGCCCGATGAGCCTGCAGCCGAGCGAGGTGATGAAGCTGCTCGTGATCCTGTACGTGGCCGACTACGCCACGCGCAAGCAGGAGCTGATGCATCAACTGAAGCGCGGCTTCATCCCGATGGCAGCGGCGCTGGCGATCGTGGGCATCCTGATCATGCGCGAGCCCGACCTGGGTGCGCTGATGGTGATCGTCTCGGTGGCGATGGGCGTGCTCTTCCTCGGCGGCATGAGCCCGCGGCTCTTCTTCGGCATGGGCGCCGTCCTGGCCGCGATCTTCATGGCCTTCATCATGTTCGTGCCGTTTCGACGGCAGCGCTTCTTCGCGTACCTCGAGCCGTTCGCAAGCGGCAACGCCGAGGGCAGCGGCTACCAGCTCACCCATTCGCTGATGGCGATCGGCAAGGGAGAGTGGTTCGGGGTGGGGCTCGGCGGCGGCGTGGCCAAGTGGAGCTACCTGCCCGAGCCGCATACCGACTTCATCTTCGCCATCATCGGCGAGGAGCTCGGCCTGGTCGGCATGATGGTGGTGATCGGCCTCTTCTTCTGGATCGTGCGCCGCTGCTTCGAGATCGGCCGCCAGGCGACCTCGTTCGACCTGTTCTTCAACGGGCTGGTGGCTCAGGGCGTGGGCCTCTGGATCGGGATCCAGGCGTTCATCAACCTCGGCGTGAACCTCGGGCTGCTGCCGACCAAGGGGCTGACCCTGCCGCTCATGAGCTTCGGCGGCAGCGCGATCCTGATGACCTGCGTCGCGCTGGCCATCGTCCTGCGGATCGATCTCGAGAACCGCCGCCTGATGCGGGGGTCGGTGCTGTGAATCCGGGCAGGACGCAAGCGCCGGGCGCGAAGCCGCCACCGACCATCCTCGTGATGGCCGGCGGCACCGGCGGGCACATCTTTCCGGGCCTCGCGGTGGCGGAGGTGCTGCGTGGCCGCGGCTGGCGGGTCGTGTGGCTCGGCAATCGCCGCGGCATGGAGGCGCGGCTCGTGCCGCCGCGGGGCATCGAGATGAAGTACGTCGACTTCGGCGGCGTGCGTGGCAAGGGCATCGTCACCAAGCTGCTGCTGCCCGCGCGCCTGCTGATCGCCTTCTGGCAGTCGCTTCGGGTCATTCGCCAGGTACGGCCGGCGGTGGTGCTCGGGCTGGGCGGCTACATCACCTTTCCCGGCGGCATGATGGCGTCGCTGCTCGACAAGCCCCTGGTGCTGCATGAGCAGAACTCGGTCGCGGGCTTGTCCAACCGCGTGCTGTCCCGGGTAGCCGATCACGTGCTGGTCGCCTTCCCGGGCACCCTCTCGCAGGCACGGTGGTGCGGCAATCCGGTCGCTGCCGAGATCGCCGCGGTGGAGCCGCCCGAGCATCGCTACCGCGCCCGCAGCGGCCGGCTGCGGGTTCTCGTGGTCGGCGGCAGCCTGGGCGCGCAGGTCTTCAACCAGGTGGTGCCCAATGCGTTCGGCCTGATGCTGCCGCAGCGCCGGCCTTCGATCCTGCACCAGAGTGGCCAGGCCCACCTGGACGCGTTGAAGGCGAACTACGCCGCGGCGGCGGTCGAGGCGCGGACAGTGGCCTTCATCGACGACATGGCCGAGGCCTACCGCGAGGCCGACCTGGTGATCGCGCGGGCCGGCGCGATGACGGTTTCCGAGATCGCCTGCGTGGGCGTGGCATCCATCCTGGTGCCCTTCCCCCACGCGGTGGACGACCACCAGACCGGCAATGCGCGGTTCCTGTCGGAGTCGGGGGCGGCCATCCTCATCCAGCAGGAGGACCTCACGCCGAGCGGCCTCGGCTCGCTGCTCTCGCAGCTCACCCGGGAGGCGCTTGCCACCATGGCGGCCAAGGCGCGGGCGCTCGGCAAGCCGGACGCGGCCAAGACGGTGGCCGACGTCTGCGAATCCGCGGCAAAGGAACCGCTCGCGGCATGATGACGACCCCCACGCGCACTACGTTCGCTGCCCCGCGGGGGGGCGTGCCAGCGCCTTCGGGCGGCCGGGACGCGCTGGCATGAAGCACAAAGTCAAGCGCATCCACTTCGTCGGCATCGGCGGGGCCGGGATGAGCGGCATCGCGGAGGTGCTGCTCAACCTGGGCTACCAGGTGAGCGGTTCGGACCTGGTCGAGTCGGGCGTGCTGCAGCGCCTGCGCGGCCTCGGCGCCACGATCGAGGTCGGCCACGACGCCGCGCACCTGGGCGAGGCCGATTGCGTCGTCACCTCGAGCGCGGTCCAGCCGGAGAACCCGGAGGTGCGGGCGGCACGGGCGCGGCGCCTGCCGGTGGTGCCGCGGGCGCTGATGCTGGCCGAGCTGATGAAGCTCAAGCAGGGCATCGCGATCGCGGGCACCCACGGCAAGACCACCACCACCAGCCTGGTGGCGAGCGTGCTCGCGAAGGCGGGCTTCGACCCCACGTTCGTGATCGGCGGCCGCCTGAACAGCGCCGGCGTCAATGCGCGGCTCGGCACGGGCGACTACATCGTGGTCGAGGCGGACGAATCCGACGGGTCGTTCCTCAACCTCGCGCCGATGATCTCGGTGGTCACCAACATCGATGCGGACCATATGGACACCTATGGTCACGACATGGCGCGCCTGAAGCACGCCTTCATCGAGTTCCTGCACCAGTTGCCGTTCTACGGGGCCGCGGTGCTCTGCGCCGACGACCGCAACGTGCGCGAGATCATGCCGTTCGTCTCCAAGCCGATGATCACCTACGGGCTCGACGGCGACGCGCAGGTGCGCGCCGTCGACCTGCGCGCCGAGGGCGACCGCATGCACTTCACCGTGCTGCGCGAAGGCGAGCCGCCGCTGCCGGTCGCGCTGGCGCTCGCCGGCGAGCACAACGTGCGCAATGCGCTCGCCGCGATCGCGGTGGCCGGCGAGCTCGGCGCGCAGGACGATGCGATCGTCGCGGCGCTCGCGGAGTTCCGCGGCGTGGGCCGGCGCTTCGAGCGCTATGGCGAGATCGCGCTGCCCGCGGCGGCCGGCGGCGGATCGTTCACCCTGGTCGACGACTACGGCCACCATCCGGCGGAGATGGCGGCGACGATCGCGGCCGCGCGCGGCGCTTTTCCGGGCCGCCGGATCGTGGTGGCGTTCCAGCCGCATCGCTACTCGCGCACCCGCGACCTCTTCGAGGATTTCGTTCGGGTGCTGTCGACGGCCGACTGCCTGCTGCTCGCCGAGGTGTATCCGGCCGGGGAGGCGCCGATCGTCGCCGCGGACGGCCGCACGCTCGCACGGTCGCTGCGCGTGACCGGACGGCTCGAGCCTACGTTCGTCGAATCGATCGACGAGATGCCGGCCGCGATCCTGCGCGCGGCCCGCGATGGCGACGTGGTGATCGCCATGGGCGCGGGGACGATCGGCAAGGTGCCCGCGCTGTTGAAGGGAGGTGGCGACAATGTCTGAAGACCCGCGATCGCTCGGCCGGATCGCCGTGCTCATGGGCGGGCTCTCCTCGGAGCGCGAGGTCTCGCTGATGTCGGGCAACGGCGTGCTGGCCGCGCTGAGAAGCCGCGGCGCCGACGCGCACGCCTTCGATCCGGCGACCCAGCCGCTGCAGGCGCTCAAGGATGGCGGCTTCGAGCGCGCCTTCATCGCTCTGCACGGTCGCTATGGCGAGGACGGCACCGTCCAGGGCGCGCTGGAGCTGCTCGGCATCCCCTACACCGGCTCCGGCGTGATGGCGTCGGCCATCGCGATGGACAAGGTGCGGACCAAGCAGATCTGGGTCGCGCAGGGCCTGCCGACGCCGCGGTTCCTGTCGGTGTCCGAGGTGGGCCAGCTCGACGACCTGGTCGAGTACCTCGGCCTGCCGCTGATCATGAAGCCCCCGCACGAGGGCTCGACCATCGGCATCACGCGGGTGACCGCGGCGGACCAGCTCGTCGAGGCATTCGCCGCCGCCGCGCGACTCGACCGCGAGGTGCTCGCGGAAGAGTTCATCGCCGGCCGCGAGCTCACCGTGGCGGTGCTCGGCAGCGGCGAGTCGGCCATGGCGCTGCCGATCGTGGAGATCCAGGCGCCGGACGGCAACTACGACTACCAGAACAAGTACTTCAGCGACGACACCCGCTACCTCTGCCCGGCGCCGCTGCCGGAGGCGCTCGCTCGCGACATTGCCCGCATAGCGGTCACCGCCTACCGCGCGATCGGCTGCGAAGGCTGGGGCCGGGTCGACTTCATGCTTTCGAGCCGCGACGACCGACCGTGGCTGCTGGAGGTCAACACCGCGCCAGGCATGACCGGCCACTCGCTGGTGCCGATGGCGGCGCGCGCGGTGGGCATGTCATACGAGGATCTGGTGCTGGAGATCACGGCGTCGGCTTCGCTCAAGATCCGGCGCGTTCCCGCGCCGGCGCGCAGTGGCGGCGGCGTCGAAGGGAACGGTGCGCCATGACCCTGTGGCAGGATGCGCGCGCGCTCAACCTCGTCGCCGGGGCGATGACGATGGTCGCCTTCGCGAGCCTGATCGTGGCCGGCCTCTGGTGGCTCGCCAATCGGCCGATGTTCGAGCTGGAATCGATCGAGATCGGTCCGGTGCCGGGTCGCGCGCTGGAGCACGTCAGCATCCCGTCGCTGCGGGCGTCGCACCTGAACCGCTTCACCGGCAACTTCTTCACGGTGGACCTGGACCGCGTGCGCCAGGCCTTCGAGGACGCACCGTGGGTGCGTCGCGCCCAGGTGAGGCGCGTCTGGCCGAACCGGCTCTTCGTGGGCATCGAGGAGCACCGGCCACTTGCCCAGTGGGGAGACGGCCGCTTCGTCAACACCTTCGGCGAGCCGTTTCGCGTCAACCCGGAGGAAGTGGACGACCGCGCCGCGCTGCTCGAGTTCGCCGGGCCGGAGGGCACGCAGGCCATGGTCACCCGCCGCTATGCGGAGCTGCGCACCCAGTTGCAGCCGCTCGAGCTCGAGCCGCGCAAGCTGGTGCTGTCGGAGCGACAGGCGTGGTCGGCGCAGCTGGACAACGGGATCACGCTCCTCATCGGACGCGACGACGGCGTGCCGATGAACGACCGGATCGCGCGCTGGGTCGCGGTCCATCCGGTGGTGGCGGCGCGACTCAACGAGCGCGCGGAGGTCATCGACCTGCGCTACCCCAACGGCTTCGCCGTGAGGGCGCCGGGCGTGCTCGGCCAGGACACCAACGACAAGAGCGAGCGCAGCGAGCGCGGCAGCAGGGAATTCGCCAGGCGACCATGACGAGAGAGAACAGGGATCTGCTGGTAGGCCTCGACATCGGCACCTCGAAGGTGGTGACGATCGTGGCCGAGATGCACGGCGACGGCCAGTACGAGGTCGTCGGCATCGGCCAGCACGAGTCGCGCGGACTCAAGAAGGGCGTGGTGGTCGACATCGAGAAGACGGTCGCCTCCATCCAGGCCGCGCTCGAGGAAGCCGAGCTCATGGCGAGCTACAAGATCCGCACGGTGGTGACCGGGATCGCCGGCAGCCACGTGCGCAGCTTCAACTCGATCGGCATGGTGGCGATCAAGGACAAGGAGGTGACCGAGGCCGACGTGCAGCGCGTCACCGAGACCGCCAAGGCGGTCAACATCCCGACCGACCAGCAAATCCTGCACGTGCTGCCGCAGGAGTACATCATCGACGGGCAGGAGGACATCCGCGAGCCGGTTGGCATGAGCGGGGTGCGCCTGGACGTCAAGGTGCACATCGTGACCGGCGCGGTCTCGGCGGTGCAGAACATCATCAAGTGCGTGCGCCGCTGCGGTCTGGAGGTCCAGGACCTGATCCTGCAGCCGCTCGCGGCAAGCAGCGCGGTGCTGACCGCCGACGAGAAGGAGCTCGGCGTCGCGCTGGTCGACATCGGCGGAGGCACCACCGACATCGCCGTGTTCGTGGGCGGCGCGATCCGCCATTCGGCGGTGCTGCCGGTGGCCGGCGACCAGATCACCAACGACATCGCCATGGCGCTGCGAACGCCCACCGCGGACGCCGAGGACATCAAGCTTCGCCACGGGCTCGCCAAGCAGGTGCTGGCCAACCCCAGCGACAAGATCGAGGTGCCCGGCATCGGCGATCGCGGGCCGCGCTCGCTCTCCAAGCAGGCGCTCGCGGCGGTCATCGAGCCCCGCGTGGAGGAGCTCTTCTCGATGGTGCAGCAGACCATCCGCGAGTCGGGCTACGAGGAAGCGATCTCATCGGGCATCGTGATCACCGGCGGATCCAGCCTGCTGCCCGGCATGGCCGAGCTCGCCGAAGACATCTTCTTGAAGCCGGTGCGCGTGGGCGCCCCGGAATACGACGGGTCCCTCTCCGATGTGGTGAGGACCCCCAGGTTTGCCGCCGCGATGGGTCTGGTGGAGGAAGCTCGCCAGATCCGTTTGCGGGGGCGCAAGGTTGCGGAGCAATCGGGTTCGTTCAAGGACACGATGCGTCGCATGAAGGAGTGGTTCCTTGGCAATTTCTAGGGCCGCTCCTTCGACTCAGGGTGCGTACTCCTGCCCGGTGTCGCACCCGCCAGCCGAGGCATTCAGCCATGCCGAAGGCTGTTTCGTTCAACCAGGAGGCCAATACAAATGACTTTCAAGATGCTTGAATCGGATCAGGACGGTGCCGTGATCAAGGTCGTCGGAATCGGCGGCGGCGGCGGCAATGCGGTGAACCACATGGTGAATCGCGGCGTCCAGGGGGTGGAGTTCATCGCCATCAACACCGACCGGCAGGCGCTCGGTCGCTCGCTCGCGTCGCGCAGCATCCAGCTGGGCGACCAGGGGCTCGGCGCCGGCGCCAACCCGGAGGCCGGTCGCGCGGCCGCCCAGGCCGCGCGCGGCGACATCCGCGCGGCGCTGGAGGGCGCCAACATGGTGTTCATCACCGCGGGGATGGGCAAGGGAACCGGTACCGGCGCCTCGCCGGTGGTCGCCGAGATCGCCAAGGAGCTCGGGATCCTGACCGTGGGCGTGGTGACCAAGCCCTTCAACTACGAAGGCAGCCGCAAGATGCGGATCGCCGACGAGGGCATCGAGAACCTGATCGCGCAGGTCGACTCGCTGATCGTCGTCCTCAACGAGAAGCTGTTCGAGGTGATGGACGAGGACGCGACTCTGGAGGACGCGTTCAAGCGGGCCGACGACGTGCTGAACAACGCCGTCGCCGGCATCGCCGAGATCATCAACGTGCCGGGCCTGGTCAACGTCGACTTCGCGGACGTGAAGACGATCATGGGCGAGCAGGGCAAGGCGATGATGGGCATCGGCGAAGCGTCGGGCCTGGATCGCGCGCGGCTCGCGGCCGAGCAGGCGGTGTCCTCGCCGCTGCTCGACGGGGTCGACCTGCACGGCGCGCGCGGCGTGATCGTCAACATCACCGCCACCCGCTCCCTCAAGCTGCGCGAGACCAACGAGGTCATCAACACGATCAAGCAGTTCTGCGCCGAGGACGCCACCATCATCCACGGCACCGTGTACGAGGAGGACATGGAGGACTCGCTGCGCGTGACCGTGGTGGCGACCGGCATCGGCAAGGTCGTGCGCAAGCCGCAGCTGGTTCCGCAATCGTCCGTGAAGACGGGGACCGACAACGCGAGCGCCGATCCGGTCGAGTACACGACCGGGCTGGACGAGCCGGCGGTGTTCCGCAATCCCCGCTCCGAAGCCAGCGCGCGGATCAGCGCGATGGCCCAGAAGGGCGTGGAGCGGCTGGACATCCCGGCCTTCCTGCGTCGCCAGGCCGACTAGGCCATGCCGGGCAGTGGTCGGCGCGCCGCCGTGCGACGGACGTCGCCTGGCGGGGCGCCGCACCAGGGCGTGGGGTCGGCCGCCGGCCTTCCGGCCGACCCGTCCTTCTGGATGATCTTGGCACGGGCGATCTTCGGACGGGAGACGCGCATGCCAGGGGCATCCGGAGGGTTGGAGCCCACCGGAATAGAATACCGAAGGCCCCGTCAGCCGACGGGATGAATGTCGGACCCCGCCTCGCCGCGGGTTCCGGCTAGAGACTACAAGGTAGAGGGCACCGGCATGACCATCAAACCAGGCGACAAGCTCCCCGACGCGACGCTGCAGGAGTTCATCGAAGTCGAAGGCAACGGCTGCTCCATCGGCCCCAATTCGTTCAAGGTCTCGGACATGGTGAAGGGCAAGAAGATCGTGATCTTCGGCCTGCCGGGCGCGTTCACGCCCACCTGCTCCGCCAAGCACGTGCCGAGCTACCTGCAGAACCACGACAAGCTCAAGGCCAAGGGCGTCGACGAGATCTGGTGCGTGTCGGTGAACGACCCGTTCGTCATGGGCGCCTGGGCACGGGACCAGGAGTCGGCCGGCAAGGTCCGCATGCTCGCCGACGGCAGCGCCGAGTTTTCCAAGGCCTGCGGCCTCACGCTCGATCTCACCGCCCGTGGCATGGGCGTGCGCTCGGACCGCTATTCCATGCTGGTCGAGGACGGCGTCGTCAAGGCGCTGAACCGCGAAGCGCCCGGCAAGTTCGAGGTGAGTGGCGCGGAAACCCTGCTCGCCGCGCTCTAGAGCCGCCGGCCGCGGCCTCATGATCAGACAACGCACCCTCAAGCAGCCCGTCCAGACCACCGGCATCGGGTTGCATTCGGGGCAGCGCGTGGACCTGACCATCAGGCCTGCCGCGGTCAACAGCGGCATCGCGTTTCGCCGCGTCGATCTCGATCCGCCGGTGGTGCTGCCGGCGCAGGCTCATCACGTGACCGATACCCGGCTCGCCTCCACCCTCTCGGCAGCGATCGAGGGGCCCGGGCGGGACATCAAGGTCTTCACCGTGGAGCATCTCATGTCGGCGTTCGCCGGCCTCGGCATCGACAACGCGCTGGTGGACATCACCGGCGGCGAGGTGCCCATCCTCGACGGATCCTCCGGCTCCTTCGTCTACCTGCTGCAGTCGGCCGGCCTGATGGAGCAGGCGGCCGCCAAGCGCTTCATCCGCATCCTGAGCCCGGTGGAGATCCGCGAAGGCGACAAATGGGTGCGGCTGGAGCCGCACTTCGGCTTCAAGGTGAGCTTCGAGATCGACTTCGGCCAGGCGGTGATCGATGCCACCGGCCAGCGGGTGGAGATCGACTTCGCCCAGACGTCCTACGTGCGAGAGATCGCGCGGGCACGCACCTTCGCCATGGCGCAGGAGGTGGAGGCGCTGCGCACCCACGGGCTCGCGCTGGGCGGAAGCCTGGACAACGCCATCGTGGTGGACGAACGCCGGGTGCTGAACCAGGACGGCCTGCGCTATCGGGACGAGTTCGCCAAGCACAAGGCGCTGGATGCCATCGGCGACCTCTATCTGATCGGGCATCCCATCCTGGGCGCCTACCATGCGCGCAAGTCGGGCCATGCCCTGAACAACCAGCTGGTCCGGGCCGTGCTGGCCGACAAGTCGGCCTGGGAGATCGCGACCTTCGCCAATCGCCGCAACGCGCCGCCGGCATTCGCCCTGGACTGGCTCCAGGCCTGACCTGGCGCCCGCGCCGCCTCAACGCAGACATGCTCGCTCTGCTCAGGATCGCCGCCGTGCTCGTCGCGCTCGCCGTGGTCGGCTTCGCGATCGCCTACCTTCGGACCGGCAACCGCACGTATCTCGTCCATGCGCGGCGCACGTTGATGGGCGGACTGGCCGCGGCCCTGGTGTTCTTCGCGGTGATGTTCGTGCAGCGGCTCTACTGACCCGGGTTCCGGACGCGCCTGCGCGCCGACTCCGCGAGTGCGCCGCTCCGGCAAGCCACGTGGCCATTGCGGCCGCGTATGGGCCAATCACTCGGCAGGAATGGCCCCTTCCGCCGCACTTTGCTGAAATGGGAGGCTAGTCCCTCTACTGCGCAGGAGACGCCATGAAGACTATCACTCCCACTCCAGCCGAAATGAGCAAGCGGCTGGTACGCTACAAGGATCTCAAGCCGGTCAAGCAGCAATTCGACGCTGCCGACGGCATTCCCGCGGAAGCCTACAGCACCGTGTCCGCGGACGAGACATTCATCCTGATGGGGCCTGCCGGGCTACGCAGCGCCACTGGCGAGGAGCCACCGGTGACGGGTGGAGACGGCGGCGAGGTGTTCACGGTGAACATCGCGCGCTGTCCGCCCGGCAATGGATCGCCCCTTCATGCGCACCACTATACGCACGAGACGTTCTTCTGCCTGGACGGACGCTTCCGGGTGAGTTGGGGCGATGAGGGCGAGCATGAGCTCGTGCTGGAACCCTACGACATGGTGGCGGTACCGCCTGGCGTTACTCGGAACTTCACCAACATCTCGGACCGGCCGGCCAACCTGCTGGTGTTCATCCAGGGCCAGCGGGATCGGTTCCAGGACGTGGACCTGACGCCCCGCCTGGGCGAGGTGATTCTCCAGAAGTTCGGATCCGAGGTGCGTCAGCGGATGGAGGCCAAGGGCCTCCTCTTCACGGCAGGCATGGATGTTCCCTTGCCTACTTGAGCATGTCCCACCGGCGCCGACCGGCCGGGTCGAACTCATCAAGGTATCATCGCGGCCGTCCGCCCGCCGGGGGCCCGATGAGTTCGAATCGCAACGTTGAGCTTCACCTGCTGGCGTGCCTGGATGCGCTGTTGCAGGAGCGGCAGGTCACCCGTGCCGCCGAGCGCATGAACATGACGCAGCCGGGAATGAGCAATGCGCTGGCGCGGCTGCGCCAGAAGCTGCAGGACCCGCTGTTGGTTCGCACGTCGCACGGCATGGTGCCTACAGAGAGAGCACTGCAGCTCGAAGCTTCGGTGCGGGCCGCGCTGCGGCATGTCGATGCCGCCTTTGCACCGCAGGGCGCCTTCGACCCGGGCACCGCGCGCAACACCTTCCGGATCAGCGTATCCGACTATGTCTCCATGCTCTTCCTTCCGCGCCTGATGGACCAGTTGCTTCGCGAGGCGCCAGGAGTACGCGTGGTGGTCAGCGCATCCGATGCGCGACGACTGCGCGAGTGCCTGGAGGACGGCAGTGTAAGCCTCTGCATCGGCTACTACAACGAGATGCCCGAGGGCTTGCGCACCAGCGATCTCATGACGGACCGTGTGCGGTGCATCGCTCGCCAGAACCATCCGGTCCTGCGCGGGCGACTCACGCTGGAGACCTACGTCAAGCAGCCGCAAATTCTGATGGTGGGGGGGGCGAACGCCGCCACCTTCGAGAACGTAACCGATGCCGCCCTGCAACAGCGCGGCCTGTCACGCAACATCGTGATGTGGGTCCCCAGTCTGCTTGTCGTGCCGCAACTGGTAGCCAGCAGTGACCTGATCGCCACCGTCCCCATCGAGCTCGTGCGTCGCACCCAGGCGGGTCTGGACCTGCAGCAGTTGGAGCTGCCGTTCGATGTGCAGGCGTACCGCCTGTCCATGGTATGGCACGAGCTCACGCAGCACGACGCAGCCCATCGCTGGTTGCGCCAGAAGATCCGCGACATCGCTTCCAACGCGATGCACCCCGACGGATCTTCGCGCGCTAGGCGCGCACGCGGGTCGTCCCAGCCGCGCCGCCGCTGGCCATGAGCAGGGCAAGCAGCCCGGCGATGCCCGCGGCGCAAGACATCGCAAGAAACGGAACAGCGGTGGCGGCGGGCAGCCAACCCGCTGCCACGATGGCGAGGGCGCCCAAACCGGTTTGAACGGATCCGATGCCCCCGGCTGCGGCGCCTGCGATCGTGGGGGAGCCAGCGATCGCAGCACTCATTGCCGAGGGGAACAGCACGGCGTGCGCCGTGATGTAGAGCAGTAGCGGCAGCAGCATACGCCACACCGAGAGCTCACCGGCCAAAGCCAAGCCCAACCCCAGGCTGGCCAGAGCCAACAACGACGCCGAGCGTATGAGGATGTGCACAGCGAATCGTCGCGCCAACAGGCTTGCAGCGAAGCTGCCCAGCAGGATGCACGGTACCAGCAACAGGTTGTATGTTCCGAATGCCTGCGGTGGCAGGTCCAGGCTGCGCACGAACATCATGGGCACTACCGTCAGGTAGAGCACATAGGGGACCGTCATGAGAGCGCCATTGAGCACGTAGGCGAGATACGCGGGGCGTCGCAGCAGCCCCACCGTGGCCTGCAGGGTGGAAGGTGCGGTGCCCGGGGTCATCGGCTGGCGTGTTTCCGGAAGTGACAACGCTGCCCACGCCAGCGTTGCGAGTCCGTAGCCTGCACAGAACCAGAACACTGCCGTCCAGCCGGCGGCCGCCACGAGCAGCCCTCCGAGCAGCGGGGCAACCGCGGGAACGATACTTTGCACCATCGCAAGTACCGTCATGGCGCGCGCGCCCTCGACTCCGGTATGGCAGTCGCGGACGATGGCGCGGGGTATCGCCAGCGCGGCGCATCCACCCAGGGCCTGCACGCAGCGGGCGACGATGAGCGCATCCAGCGACTTCGCCAGCGCGCAGCCCAGGCTGGCCGATGTGAACAAGGCAAGCCCGACCAACAGCACTGGCCGTCGACCGAACCGGTCGGAGAGCGGGCCCAGTACGAGCTGCATTGCCCCGAAGACGAGCATGAACAGCGACATCACGAGGAAGACCTCATGATTGCCGGCGAGAAAGGCGTCACCGACTGCGGGCAGCGATGTGACTACCACGCTGAAGCCCACCGGCGCAACGGCAGAGAGGGCGAACAGCAGTCCGAGAGGCGGTGGCGAGTGCTCCATGCGTGTCGGATGTTGCAGCAGGCGTCCGTCCAGGGCCATGCGACATCCGAATGGGATCATCACGCCACGCGTATGATGCCGTTCCCGTTGCGGGCTAAGATCGCATCCATCTATACGAAGGAGACTGTGCATGGAGATTCCCGTAATCAAGCCTTCGAAGGATGAGGTCATGCGCTGCGTGGCGCGCTACGACGATCTGGTCCGCAATGAAGGTGGTCTGCCAGACGCCGACCTTCCCGGCTACAAGCGCACGTTCCTGAACGTCATCGGCTTCAAGCCGCCGGCGAACATCGACGGCCGGCTGATCTCGCCGGTGCCCGACAACATGCGTGCGCACATCTCGCACCTGCAGCCTGGTTTCGGCATGGCCTACGTGCAAGTCGCTCCGGGTAACGGCGTCATGATGCATGTGCACGACACTAACGAAACCTTCGTGGTGCTCGAAGGTACCTGGCGGATGACCTGGGAGGGGGGCAATGGCGACGAGTCGGTCGAGCTCGGTCGCTACGACGTCATCTCCTTTCCGCCGAACATCCAGCGACAGTTCCACTGCCTGTCCACTCCCCCTGGCGTCGAGAAGGGAATGATTCTCGGGGTGATCGGCGGTGACCAGCCAGCGGCCGAGTATTCGCCCGAATCCGTGCAGAAACTGGTGGCGGCGGGCAAGCTGCCTGCGCAGTAAGAGCGGAGAATCCTGTGAGAGCCTTCTCCATTCTTGTCGCTGCGCTGCTGGCTTCGGGCGCTGCCCCTGTGCTGGCGCAACAGCACACCGTTCGGATCGGTGGGGGCCATCCAACCGCCGTTACTTATGTTGCACAGTTCGATACCTACTTCGCGCCCGAGGTGACGAAGCGTGCGGCCGCCAAGAACATCAAGGTGCGCTTCATCAAGGCATGGGGTGGAACCGTCGCGAAGCTCGACAACACCTCCGAGGCGGTAGAGAAGGGCGCCCTGGACATCGGCCTGACAGTGCCGACATTCGAAGGGTCGCGCCTGGGCTTGGTGAACTTCTCCAACCACGTGCCGTTCGGCAGCACGGACTACGAGACGGTGGCCAAGATCGGTACGCGCATGACCAGGGAGCTCCCCGCCCTCAAGGAGGCCGTACGGAAGGGGGTCAATGCCGAACTCCTGGCCCTGGTGCCGGGGGAGAACTATGGCATGAACCTCAACCAGCCGGTATCGAGATTCGAGGACCTCAAGGGTCGCAAGATCGCTGCCTCCTACACCACGGCCACGTGGGCTGCGGCGGCTGGCGCGGTGCCGGTGGGAATGGGTGTCGGCGAGCTGTACCAGGCACTTCAGACGAACCTGGTGGAAGGTGGGGTCATCTACGAGAGCTTCATACCAGGCTTCAAGCTGGATGAGGTGTCAAAGTTCTGGTACGAGACCAGGTTCGGCATCACCCTGGGGGTGGCGCCCATCATGAATCTGGACAGCCGCAAGCGCTTGCCTGCCGAGTTGGTGCAGATCATCGACGAAGTCGCGTTGGAAACGGCGCAGAAGGTGGCCGAGGCTTCAGCCGCACGCGAGGCGGACACCCGCAAGCGATTGCAGGGCAAGGTCAACGTCATCAAGATCTCCGACGATGACCAGCGTCGCTGGGCGGAGCGACTGAAGGATATGCCGTCCAAGGCAGCGAAAGAGCAGGATGCAAAGGGTCTACCCGGGTCGGAGGTGTTCCGCACCTATCTACGCTTCCTGAAGGAAGCGGGCCACAAGTTGCCGTTCGACTACCAGCTCTGACGTGGCCGACCGAAGAACTGTCCTGATAACCGGCGCCACGGCGGGCTTCGGCGCTGCCGCGGCGCGTCGCTACGCGCGGGCGGGAGACCGGGTTGTGATCACCGGTCGCCGGCTCGATCGCCTCGAGGCGCTGCGAGACGAGATCGGTCCCGGTTGCCACCCTATCCAGGTCGACGTGAGAGATCAGGCGGCAATGGCGCAGGCGCTGGCGCAACTGCCATCTCCCTTCGCGCAGATCGACGTCCTCGTGAACAATGCGGGGGTCGGTGCCGGCATCGGCTTGGCCCAGGAAGTGTCGCTCCAAGCCTGGAACGATACGTTGGACACCAACGTTCGCGGGTTGCTGGGGGTGACCCATGCGGTGCTTCCCGGCATGGTCAAGCGCAACCGCGGCCACATAGTGAACATCGGGTCCACGGCGGCGCACTATCCGCAGGCTGGTGGCAACGTGTATGGGGGAACCAAGGCGTTCCTGCATCAGTTTTCCCTGGGCTTGCGCTGCGACCTGCTGGGCACTGGCGTACGGGTGAGCTGCCTGGAACCGGGTTTCTGCGAGACCGACTTCACTGCCACTCGCCTTGGAAGCGTCGAAGCGGGCCGTGCCTACTACGCCGACCTCGAGGCGCCGACAGCCGACGAGATCGCCGACGTAATCTACTGGATCACCGCTTTGCCGGAGCACATCAACGTGAACGTGCTCGAAGTAATGCCCACACGCCAGGCCCTGGCCGGATACGCTCTGAGCCGCCGTGGTGCCGAGGGCATCGAGCAGGCCCGCACGGGCGGCCGTGGCTGACGTCTCGCGCACCATCGGCCGCGTAGCCCTACTCCTGCACAGGTTGGGGGCGCTGCTGACCGTGCTGATGATGGCTTTGGTGTGTTACGACGTCCTGGCGCGCCAGTTGTTCGGGGCTCCGTTCCAGGGTACTGCCGAACTCGTGGCGACAGCTCTTGCACTAGTGGTCTTCCTGCAGACTCCTCACGTGATGATCGAACGCCGATTGCTTCGGGTTTCGGTCCTGTTTGACGCCCTCGGCCCTGTTGGCCGTAGCGTCCTCAACACCCTGGCTTGGTCGGCGGGTACGCTGATGTTCGGCGCGCTTGTCGTGACCTCGTGGGAACCCATGATTCAGGGGCTGGTGACTTCCGAGTTCTACGGCATGGACGCGTTTCGGATTCCCGCCTGGCCGCTGCGCATCGGCACGTTCGTCTTGTGGGTCATCGCCACAGGTGTGTGCCTGTACCTGGCCATCGAGTCTCTTCGGGGTCGAATGACCGCGGCCGAGGGCCAGTTGCCGGAGTGACGCCGGAAGGGCACCAAATACGAGAAGAGTGAAATGGGATCCGAAGGCATCTGGATCATCCTTGGGCTGATCGCCGGGTTGGCCATCCTGGGCGTCCACGTACCGTTCGCGTTCGGCGTGGCGTCAGCCGTAGGGCTCTACTTCAGCCTCGGTGGCCTGGAGCCAATGCTCAGCCTCTTGCAGCAAACGGCTGTCTCGGGGCTCAAGGACTACAACTTGTCTGTCGTCCTGCTCTTCACCGTGATGGGTATGCTGATCGCACACTGCGGCGCAGCCTCGGACTTGTTCAACGTAGCCAACCGGTTGTTGCGCGGCATCCCTGCGAGGCTGGCGGTTGCCACGGTTGCCGGCAATGCGGTATTCGCCGCGGTCACCGGCGTCGGGATGGCGGCGGCGGCGGCATTTTCTCATGTGGCCTACCCGGTCATGCGCAGACAGCAGTATCGCCGCTCCTTCGCTACAGGGTGCATTGCCGGTAGCTCGGTGCTTGGCCTGCTGCTTCCTCCTTCGGTGCTGATGGTCATCTGGGCGGTGCTCACCGAGCAGTCCGTGGGCAAGCTGTTCGCCGCCGGAGTCGGGCCCGGAATCCTGCTGGCGCTCCTGTATGCCGTTTACTGCGTGGCGCATGCCAAGATCGATCCAAGCGTGGCACCCGAGGGTCCTGAGGCTGAACGCGCTGCCCGCCGGCCTGCCACCGCGCAGGGGCGGCGGAGCGAGCGGGTAGGATGGATTGGCGTGGCACTGCTGATCGTGGTGACTCTCGGCTCGATCTGGTTCGGTTTTGCCACTCCCACCGAGGCTGGAGCGCTGGGAATGCTGGGCGCCGGCCTCCTTGCCTGGGCCAAGGGCATGTCGCCGCGAAAGCAGATGAAGTGCGTCATCGAAAGCGGCAACACGGTTACTCCGATCCTGCTCCTGATCCTGTGCGCCACCATGTATACGAAGCTGCTGGCGCTTGAGGGTGTGCCCGATACGGTCCGTGGCATGCTCGAAGGCATGGGGCTGGGGACGGGCGGCACGTTCCTGTTCATGGCCGCGGTTTGGCTTGTGATGGGCTGCCTGATTGACTCGATCTCGATCATGTTGCTGACGGTGCCGATTTTCTGGCCGATCGCCCAAGCATTGGGCTTGGACTCGATCACCTTTGCTTTGGTGGGCATCTTAGTGATCGAGGCCGGCGTGCTCACACCTCCGTTCGGTCTGGGAGTGTTCGTGGTCAAGGCTGCCGTACCTGATGCGGAAGTCCGGTTGTCCGAAATCTTCCGTGGTGTCACGCCGTATTGGGTGCTGATTCTGGGAGTCGCTGTGTTGGTGTACTGGTTTCCGCAACTGGCTCTTTGGCTGCCGTCCAAGATCTAACCACTGGGGAACAGAACATGCGCTGGGTTAGTGAGGACAGATGGAAGGATCGCGTACTGGCGCGTGAGTTTGCGGTGCCCCGCGCGGGTAGCGAAGTGCCCGGGATGCTATGGACTCCGATGCAGCTGAGCGGGCGACGGCCGCTGGTCCTGATCGGCCATGGCGGTTCCCAATCCAAGAATGCGCCTGGGATCGTCGAGATCGCAATCCGCTTCGTGGAGGAGCTCGGGTTCGCTGTGGCCGCGATCGACGGCCCTATCCATGGCGCGCGTCGCACCGACGGTGGAATGACCGGTCCGTCGGTGCAGCAGGAGTTTCGCGACATGTGGGAAAGCGACACTCGGATCGATTTCATGGTGGCTGAATGGCAGGCGACAATTGATCGTCTGCTGCAGATGGACATGATCGATTCCGCGTCGATCGGCTGGTATGGCGTTTCGATGGGCACGGCCTACGGCTTGCCATTGGTGGCCGCGGAGCCACGCATTCGCGCTGCAGTACTCGGCATGTGGGGAGCCAACTACCCGAATAGCCACCGCCTGGTAGAAAATGCGCCTGCAGTACGCTGTCCGACGCTATTCCAGATGAAATGGGACGACCAGTTCTTCACGCGGACCGGTCAGCTGGATTTGTTCGATGGTCTTGGAAGTGCCGACAAGTGGTGCAAGATCTACCCTGGCGAACATACGCCCGTAGAGGGTGTGCAACAAGACGACATCGTTGCCTTTCTCGCCCATGCCCTGTCCGGTAGGGAGGGTCATCCGAGCTAGCGGCTGTGTCGGGCAGAAGGAAGGGCAAGGACAGTCAAGAACCCCGGTAGCCGCGCTGCCGCCTCACGAAGGCCGCCAGCGCCGCCCGCAGCTCCGGCGCCATCTCCTCGTCCTGCAGCGCCGCGATCCGCTCCACCACGGCGGTGCTCACCGGTTCCTTGACCCGCGCGGGCGGCGGTGCCGGCACATCGTGGATCGCGATCGGCCGGAACCGGATCCGGCCCACCAGCCAGCCGCGAGCGCGCAGGCCCTGGATGAGGCTGGGCTCGAACTGGCGCAAGCGCGCGGCCACCGTGGGCGAGCCGGCGGTGACCACCAGCACCTGTCCGGCCAGCTTGAGCGGCAGGATCGGCAGGGTCGGCTGGATGAGCCGCAGGTCCCGCTCCAGCGCTGCCAGGCGCTCGCAGGCGGAGCCCAGCTCGGTGCCGGCGAGGAACGAGAGCGCCGGCACCGGCCCGCGGTCGCGTCCCTTGCGCCGCCCGTGACCCGAGGGCCCGGGCCGGCCGAGGGTCGCGTGATAAGATTTTTGGTTTGGTTTGCCCAGGGCATCCATGTTCCAGAAAGTCCTCACCAGCATCTTCGGCAGCCGGAACCAGCGACTGCTGAAACAGTACGGGAAAGCGGTCGAGGGAATCAATGCCCTCGAACCCTCGCTCTCCGCGCTGTCGGACGAGGGTCTGCGAGCGAAGACAGTCGAGTTCCGGGAGCGCATCGCCAGCGAGACCGCCGCCGGCAAGGATCTTGCCAAGGCGCTCGAGGACCTGCTGCCGGAGGCGTTCGCCGTCTGCCGCGAGGCAGCCAAGCGCTCGCTCGGGATGCGCCATTTCGACGTGCAGCTGCTCGGCGGGATGGTGCTCCACAACGGCAACATCGCGGAGATGCGCACCGGCGAGGGCAAGACCCTCACGGCCACGCTGCCAGTCTACCTGAACAGCCTTGCCGGCCGCGGCGTGCACGTGGTCACAGTGAACGACTACCTCGCCACCCGCGACGCGGAGTGGATGGGACGGCTGTACCGGTTCCTCGGCCTCTCGGTCGGGGTCATCGTGTCCCAGCAGCCGCAGGAGGAGAAGCGCGCGGCCTATGCCGCCGACATCACCTACGGCACCAACAACGAGTACGGCTTCGACTACCTGCGCGACAACATGGTGTACGACGCCGCCTCGCGGATGCAGCGCAAGCTCTTCTACGCGATCGTCGACGAAGTGGATTCGATCCTGATCGACGAGGCCCGTACGCCGCTGATCATCTCCGGGCCGGCCGAGGAGCATGCGGAGCTCTACATCCGCATGAACTCGGTGCCGCCGCTCCTCACCGAGATGGAGTCGGAGCCGAAGTCCGACGCGCCGGACCTGCCGGGTGACTATTGGGTGGACCGCAAGAGCCACCAGGTCTACCTCTCCGAAGCGGGACACGAGCACGCCGAGCAGATCCTGGCCCGGATGGGCCTGCTCGCCGAAGGCGCGAGCCTCTACGATCCGTCCAACATCGCGCTGATCCACCACTTGATGGTGGCGCTGCGGGCGCACACGCTCTACCACCGGGACCAGCACTACGTGGTCCAGAACGGCGAGGTGGTGATCGTCGACGAGTTCACCGGCCGCCTGATGGTCGGCAGGCGCTGGTCGGACGGGCTGCACCAGGGCGTGGAGGCGAAGGAAGGCGTCAAGATCCAATCCGAGAACCAGACGCTCGCCTCGATCACCTTCCAGAACTACTTCCGGATGTACGAGAAGCTGGCAGGCATGACCGGTACGGCGGACACGGAAGCCTACGAGTTCCAGGAGATCTACAAGCTCGAGACGGTGGTCGTTCCCACCCACCGGCCGATGATCCGCAAGGACCTGCAGGACCAGGTGTTCCGCACCGGGCGGGAGAAGTACAACGCGATCCTGGAGGACATCCGGGACTGCTACGAGCGCGGCCAGCCGGTGCTGGTCGGCACCACGTCGATCGAGAACTCGGAACTGCTCTCCGGCCTGCTCAACGAGCACAAGCTTCCGCACAACGTCCTGAACGCCAAGCAGCACGCCCGCGAGGCGGAGATCGTGGCGCAGGCCGGCAGGCCCAAGCAGGTCACCATCGCGACCAACATGGCGGGTCGAGGCACGGACATCGTGCTGGGCGGCAGTGTCGAGAAGCTGGTGGAGGCGGTCAACGCGCGGGAGGACCTGCCGGAAGAGGAGAAAGCGGCGCAGGTGGAGAAGCTGCGCAGCGAATGGGGCGCGCTTCACCAGGCGGTGCTGGATGCGGGCGGGCTGCACATCATCGGCACCGAGCGCCACGAATCCCGCCGGATCGACAACCAGCTGCGCGGTCGTTCGGGTCGCCAGGGCGACCCGGGCTCCTCGCGCTTCTACCTGTCGATGGAGGATCCGCTACTCAAGATCTTCGCCGGCGACCGCCTCAAGGCGATCATGGACCGGCTGAAGCTGCCGGAGGGGGAGGCGATCGAGTCGGGCATGGTGTCCCGTTCCATCGAGTCGGCGCAGCGCAAGGTGGAAGCCCGCAACTTCGACATCCGCAAGCAGCTGCTGGAGTACGACGACGTCGCGAACGAGCAGCGCAAGGTCATCTACGGCCAGCGCAACGAGCTGCTCGATTCCACGGACGTCTCGGAGCTGATCACCAGCCTGCGGCGCGGCGTGTTCGAGGAGATCTTCCGCCGGCACGTGCCCGAGGAAAGCATCGAGGAGCAGTGGGACATCGCCGGGCTCGAGACCGAGCTCAGGAACGACTGGCAGCTCGACGTGCCTCTCGCCCAGGTGATGACGGAGAACCCGGACCTGTCGGACGAAGAGCTGCTCGAGCGCGTCCAGACGGCGGCGGACGCGCACTACCAGGCCAAGGTGGAGCTGGTCGGCCGCGAGGCGTTCGGCAACTTCGAGCGTTCGATCACGCTGCAGTCGATCGACCAGCACTGGCGCGAGCACCTTGCCGCGCTGGACTACCTGCGCCAGGGCATCCACCTGCGCGGCTACGCGCAGAAGAACCCAAAGCAGGAGTACAAGCGCGAGGCGTTCGAGCTCTTCGAGCTGATGCTGCAGGCGATCCGCAACGAGGTCACCCGCGTGCTGATGAACGTGCAGATCCAATCCGCCGAGCAGGCCGAGCAGGTCGCGGAGCAGGTGGAGGACAAGGCCGAGGCCGCCTACGGGGGAGCCACCTACGTCCATGCCGACGCCGGCGGCGCCGCCACGGCCGAGGAGGAGGTCGAGACGGTGGCCATGCGCCTGCAGACTGTCGGCGCGGAGGCCGATGGCGACGACGCGCCGCAGCCGTTCCGCCGCTTCGGGCAGAAGATCGGCCGCAATGATCCTTGCCCGTGCGGGTCCGGCAGGAAGTACAAGCAGTGCCACGGGCGGCTCGCCTGACGAACTAGTCGGGTTTTCGAGGCGAGCGATCGGGCGGCGCAAGGCCGCTTCGGGGCGTCCTCAGCGCCCGAAGAACGCCTCGATCTCGGCGCGCTTGGTCAGGGCGTCGCGCCGCCCCATCGCGAGCAGCCGCCGCGTGTAGCTGCGGTCGAAGAGCAGGTAGGAGGTGAACGCGACGCCGCGGCCGCGGGTCGCGCCCATCACGCCGAGCAGGACCCGCACGCTGCGCGGCAGCCGCTTCACGTGAGCGGTCGCGATGGCATCGAGCGTTCGGCTCGGCGATATCACCAGCGTCTTCAGCGGCTTCAGTCCGCTGCGACGGCGCAGCGGCGGCGGCATGAGCGAGAGCGTGCGGTTGATCCGCTCGAGCCGCTCCAGGTCGCTCGCCAACGCGTCGAGGAAGATGCTGGCAAGCGCATGCGCGCCCACCTGGCCAAGGCTCGGGTAGCTGTACTGGGATCCCTCGGTCGCGGCGCGCACCACGCCGGGGTCGGTGGCGGCCGAGCCGATCACGAGGATCCGGCTCGCACCGAGGTGCACCGCCGGGCTGATCGGCGCGGTCTGTCGCATCGAGCCGTCGCCGAAGAACTCGTTCGAGCCCTCGATGGTGAGCGGAACCGCGGGAAACAGGAACGGGATGGCGCTCGAGGCCATCAGGTGCTCCACCGTGAGGGTCGCCGGCCGCAGGATGCGCTGGCTGCGCCGGATCGGATCGCGCGCATCGCGGCATTGGAAGAAGGTGACATGTCCGCCGCTGGTATAGCTGGATGTCGACACCGCCAGCGCGTCGAGATGACCTTGCGCCAGGTTGCTCTTCAGGCGCTCGAAGTCGATGGTCCGCTCGAGCAGGTCGGCGAGTGGCTCGGTGTCGAACAGCGACTTGGGCTGGCGCCGCACCAGCCAGCCGAGACTGGTCCGGCTCAGCCACTGGGCAGCGTTGCCGAGGGCCCCGCCGGTATCCACCCGGTAGACCTGCGCGGGCTCGATCGTGCCCCATACCAGCGCGAGCTTGGCCACCGCGTCGAAGAAGCGGTCGGCGCCCGCGGCGAGGACGGTGGCGTTGATCGCGCCGGCGGAGGTGCCGCTGAAGACGCGGAAGGGGTTGGCGTGCGACGGCCAGCCCGCCGCGAGCAGCACCCGGCGGATGCCGAGGAGCACGCCCACCTGGTAGGCGGCGCGCGCACCGCCGCCGGTCAGCACCAGCGCGGCGGGAGCGGGTGACTGGGCGGCGTTCAAGCGACTTGGCGGGCGGCGAGGCGGCGGGAGACAGGCACGGCGGGCGACAGCGCTGGGAAGACGAGCATCGTCCCCGCCTTTGGCAGCGCGGTCAACCGCCGCCGCCTGCCGATTTGACGGGCGGCGGACCCTTGCGGGCCGGCGGGTAGCCGGCTGCGCGCCGCGTTGCGCGACCAGGGACGAGGGACCGCGGCCGAGCCGATAGAATCCGCGGGATGCCGTCGTCACGGCAACAGGAGAGAGCGTCGATGCCCGTCAACCTCGCCGCGCCGGACCCGGCCGGCCTTCACCCGGTGCCGGGCCTCGAGCTCGGCACCGCCCGCGCCGGCATCCGCAAGCCCGGGCGGCGCGACCTGCTGCTCGTGCGGCTTGCGGCGGGAAGCACCGCGGCGGGGGTATTCACCCGCAACCGCTTCTGCGCGGCGCCCGTCACGATCTGCCGCGAGAACCTCTTCGGTTGCGGCGGGGAGCCGCGCGCGATCGTGGTCAACACCGGTTGCGCCAATGCCGGGACCGGCCCGCGCGGGCTGGAGGATGCGCGCGCGGTGGGCGCCGCGGTGGCGGAAGTGCTGGACATCGGCGCCGAGGTGGTGCTGCCGATGTCCACCGGCGTGATCATGGAGCCGCTGCCGGTGGAACGCATCGTTGCCGGGTTGCCGCTAGCGGTGGCGGACCTGTCGGAGTCCAACTGGGCCGCCGCGGCCGAAGCCATCATGACCACGGACACGGTACCCAAGGCGGTCTCCCGCCAGGTGCAGGTCGGCGGTCTCACGGTGACCGTCACCGGCATCGCCAAGGGCGCGGGGATGATCCGGCCGAACATGGCGACGATGCTCGGACTGATCGCGACCGATGCCCAGCTGCCACAGCCGCTGCTCGCGCGATGGGCCCGCGAGATCGCGGACGCGAGCTTCAACCGCATCACCGTCGACGGCGACACCTCCACCAACGATACGCTGCTGCTGGTCGCCACCGGCAAGAGCGGTGTCGGCGTGCCTGCGCCCACGGCGGGCGAGATCGATGGCGCGGGTATCGAGGGGCCGGCGGCGCAGGCCGTCTTCGACGCGCTCGAGGACGTGGCACGGGTGCTCGCCCAGGCGATCGTGCGCGACGGCGAGGGCGCGACCAAGTTCATCACGATCGCGGTGGAGCAGGCGCGCAGCCAGGCGGAAGCGGCCGCGGTTGCCTACGCGATCGCCCATTCACCGCTCGTCAAGACCGCGTTCTTCGCGTCGGATCCCAATCTGGGCCGCATTCTCGCTGCGATCGGCTACGCCGGCATCGACGACCTGGACGTGGGGCGCGTGGATCTTCACCTGGACGATGTCCATGTCGCGACCGCCGGCGGTCGACATCCCGCCTACCGCGAGGAGGACGGCCAGCGGGTGATGAGGCAGGCCGAGATCCGGATTCGCGTCCTGCTTGCTCGGGGCAATGCCGCCACCACCGTCTGGACCTGTGACCTCTCCCATGACTATGTCTCGATCAATGCCGACTACCGCTCCTGAGGCTCCGGCCGCCACCGATCTTTCGCGGCTCGCGACCCGGCTGGAATCGCTGCTCGCGCAGCTCGAGCCGCTGGTGGCGCACGCGGTGCGGCTGCTCCCGCCGCCGCAGGAGCCGGATTGGGACAGCGCGGTGGCCTTCCGCTGGCGGCGGCGCCGCACCGGCTTCGGCTCGGTCGCGTCCCTGGTGCCGGTGAGGCGGCCGGCCGCGCTGCGGCTCGATGACCTGCAGAACATCGACGAGCAGAAGCGGCTCGTCGCGGACAACACCCGCCAGTTCGTCGCGGGCCGCCCGGCCAACAACGTGCTGCTCACCGGCGCGCGCGGCACCGGCAAGTCCTCGCTCATCAAGGCCTGCCTCAACGAGTTCCACGAGCGCGGCCTGCGGCTGGTCGAGGTCGACAAGGACGACCTGGTGGACCTGCCCGAGCTGGTGGAGCTGGTCGGCCCGCGCCCCGAGCGCTTCATCGTCTACTGCGACGACCTCTCCTTCGAGCAGGGAGAGGGAGGCTACAAGGCCCTGAAGACGGTGCTGGACGGCTCGGTGGCCGGCCAGTCCGACAACGTGCTGGTCTATGCCACCTCGAACCGGCGGCACCTGATGCCGGAGATGATGAGCGAGAACCTGCAGGCGCGGCACACGGAGGACGGCGAGATCCATCCGGGCGAGACCTCCGAGGAGAAGATCTCGCTCTCGGAGCGCTTCGGGCTGTGGATCGCCTTCTACCCGTTCCGCCAGGACGACTATCTCGCCGTGGTCGGGCATTGGCTGGCGTACTTCGGCGCCTCGGCGCGCGACATCGAGCGGGCCCGCGGCGATGCGCTGCGCTGGGCGCTCGAGCGCGGCTCCCGGTCCGGACGGGTCGCGTGGCAGTTCGCCCGCGACTGGGCCGGCCGCCACGTCAAGGCCTGATGCCGGTCACCGACGTCGCGGTCGGCGTGGTGTTCCGCGACGACGGGCGCGTGCTCGTCGCCCAGCGCCTGCCCGGCAAGCCGTACGAGGGCTGGTGGGAGTTCCCGGGCGGCAAGTTCGAGCCGGGCGAGGATGCCGCCGCGGCGCTCGCCCGCGAGCTCGAGGAGGAGCTGGGCATCCGCGTGGTCGAGTCGCGGCCCTGGGTGGTGCGCGAGCACGTCTACGAGCATGCCCACGTGCGGCTGCATTTCCGTCGTGTCGTGCGCTGGGAAGGCGAAGTCGCGTCGCGCGAAGGCCAGGCCCTGGTGTGGCGCCCCGGGGCGTCCATCGACGTCGGGCCGCTGCTGCCCGCCGCGCTCGCGCCGATCGCGTGGCTGTCGCTGCCCCAGGTCTACGCGCTCAGCGATGCCGGAGCGCTCGGCAGCGACCGGTTCCTCGCGCGGCTCGCCGAGCGGCTCGCGCTGTCACCGGCGCCTTTCGGGCTGCTGCAGCTTCGCGAGCCGGCGCTGGCGCCAGCCGAGTTCGATCGCCTCTTCAGCCAGGTGGTGGAGCTCGCGCGGTCCGCCCGCATTCGACTCCTGGTGAGCAGCCGCCACGATGCCCGCTACTGGGCGATCGCCGGTGACCGCACGGGTGGCGGGGTGCACCTGACCGGCCGGGATCTCGCCGCGCGGGCGGATCGACCTTCGTTGCCGCTGGTCGCTGCCTCCTGCCATGACGAGGAAGACCTCGCGCGGGCGGGCGCGCTCGGTGCCGACCTGGCCGTCTTCGGCCCGGTGCAGGCGACCGCAAGCCATCCGGGCGCGGCCGTGCTCGGCTGGGAGCGCTTCGGCTCGGCGATCGCGGCGACGCCGCTGCCGGTGTACGGGCTGGGCGGCCTGGGCCCTGGCGATCTCGAGCAGGCGCTGCGCCGCGGCGCCCACGGCATCGCGATGCAACGGGCGGCCTGGTCGGCCTAGGGCGTACTAGGAGGCTGTCGGCTCGCCGGTCTGTGGATCGACGAGATCGTCGTCGGCCTCCATCGGCTTGCCCGGGATGACGTAGCCGTCGCTCGCCCAGGCGCCGAGATCGATCATCTTGCAGCGCTGCGAGCAGAACGGGCGCCAACGGTTCGCCGGGTCATAGACGACCGGCTCGCCGCATTGCGGGCAGTTGACGACCGGGCCTTCGGGGGGTGCTACAGGTTGCACAAGCTCAGCTCGAAATCCACGTTGCCCTCGAACGGCCTCGTCTTGAAGTCCTTGTCGAGCCTTCCGAAGCGGATCCAGAGCATGTACTTGTTGGCGGAGAATTCCGGCACCGCGCCGACCTTCTCGTCGATGCGGATCTGCGCCAGGTGGTAGGTCTTGCCGCCGAGCTGCTGCTGGTAGCTGCCGGCCTGGGTGGAGACCTTGCTGCGCTGGGCGGATTCCCGCAGCAGCCGCAGCACGATGTTGAGGCAGTCGTGCAGCGGCCTGAAGGGCTGCGCCCACTCGAAGATGTCGCGCTGCCGGCCCTCCGCGCTGCCCTGCTGCCAGGCGTAGTAGTAGGGCAGGTCCACCTGGAAGCTGCAGCCGGGGATGATGGAGCGGCTGCGCACGCTCATCAGCCATTCGTTGTCGCGCAGGTGATTGCCGGTCTTCGCCGGTGCCGCCTGCAGCATGCCCGACGCCTCCTCGATCTCCGAGAGGATGTGCTGCAGGGCATCGAGCGAGACGCTGGGGTTGTCCTTGAAGGCGGTGAGCGTCTGGCGCTGGCGCTCCAGCTCCTGGAGCAGGTCCGACTTCACGTCCGCGCGCGACGAGACCTCCAGGATCTCGAACAGCGTCGTGAGCGCGATGTGATGGTCCAGTGCGTCGGTCCGGGCCGCGAAGCGCTCGAAGCGCCGGAACAGCTCCTCTAGCCGGAGCAGCGTGCGGATCCTCTCGTTGAACGGATGTGCGTAGGTGATCATCAGGGCACGTGGACGATGGATCGGCCTATGATAAACCTAGGGAAGCGGGCCCGAGCGCCCGACTTGTCCGCCGTGGCGCGCGGCGCGAGCGCGAGCGACGTATTCCCGGTGCAGCGCATCGATCTGCGGGTCGAGCGCGGCGAGCTCGCCCCCGTTGTCGATCACGTCATCGGCCACCGCGAGCCGAGCCTCGCGGCTCGCCTGCGCGCGCAGGATCGCTTCCACCTCCTCCCGCGAGAGCGACGAGCGCGTCATCACGCGCGAGATCTGCGTTTCCCTCGGGCAGTCCACCACGGCGACCCGCTCGACACGCCCGTGCCAGTCGCCCGACTCGACCAGCAGCGGGATGGCCAGGATCACGTACTCGGCCCCGGCCTCGGCCGCCGCCTGCACCTGTCGTTGCGTCTCGGCGCGGATCATCGGATGCAGGATCGCCTCGAGCGCCTTGCGCGCAGTCGGGTCGGCGAAGGCGAGCTCGCGCATCGCCGCCCGGTCGAGCCGTCCATCCGCGGTGATCATGCCGTCGCCGAAGCGCTGCCGAATCACGGGAATGGCCGTGCCGCCTGGCGCGGTCAGCGTGTGCGCGATGGCATCGGTATCGACGAGGACGGCGCCGCGCGCGACGAACCGGTCCGCGACCGTGCTCTTGCCGCTGCCGATCCCGCCGGTCAACGCGACACGGTAGACAGGCGGCGTCGCCCCGGATGCCTGCGTCGGTGCGGGCGCGAGCTGCGGCTTGGCTGCGGCACTCATGCGCTCGATTGTCTCATCGAAGCCGCCACGGCCGAAGCGTGGGCGGCCGCGGGCAGGAAGCGAAGCCTCCGCCCTCCGGCGGTTGGCTACCCCAGGCCGTACAGGGCCATCAGGGGCTCGCCGAAGAAGAGGGCGAGCATGCCCGCGCCGGCGAGATAGGGGCCGAAGGGGATGGGTACGTCGCGGCCGTGGCGCGAGAACATCATGAGCCCGATGCCGACCAGCGCGCCGACCACGGACGCGAGCAGGATGATGGCGGGAATGGCCTGCCAGCCGAACCAGGCGCCGAGCGCGGCGAGCAGCTTGAAGTCGCCATAGCCCATGCCTTCCTTGCCGGTCAGCAGCCGGAAGGCCCAGTAGATGCTCCAGAGCAGGAGATAGCCCGCCGCGGCGCCGATCACCGCGTCCCGCAGCGGCACGAAGCCGCCGTCGAGATTGAGCAGCAGGCCGACCCACAGCAACGGCAGGGTGATGCTGTCGGGCAGCAACTGGGTGTCGAAGTCGATGAATGCCAGCGCGAGCAGCGCGAGGCAGAGCCCTGCGGCCGCCACCCCCGGCAGCGTGAGGCCGTAGCGCCAGATCGCGGCGAAGCAGAGCAGGCCGGCGGCGAGCTCCACCAGGGGATAGCGCGGCGAGATCGGCGCGCTGCAGGCCGAGCAGCGGCCGCGCAGCACGAGCCACGAAAGCACCGGAATGTTCTCCAGCGCGCTGATCTGGTGTCCGCAATGCGGGCAACGCGATCGCGGCACCACCAGGTTGAAGGGCTCCGTCGGCAGCGCGGGCGATGGCGCGGGGTGGCCCGCCGGTGCCGGCTCGACCGCGCGCTGTGCCGCGATCTCCTCGGCCTCCGCCTCCCACTGGGCCTGCATCATGCGCGGCAGGCGGTGGATGACGACATTGAGGAAGCTGCCGACCAGCAGCCCGAAGACGGCGGCGCAGGCGAGAGTGAGCCCGGGTGTCACCCAGAAATGCTCCGCGACGCCGCTCAAGCCACCTCCCGCGTCGCGTCTAGACGACCTGGCCGAGCTTGAAGATCGGCAGGTACATGGCGACCACCAGGCCGCCGATCAGCGTGCCCAGCACCACCATGATGAGGGGCTCCATCAGCGAGGACAGGCTCTCGACGGCGTCGTCCACTTCGCGCTCGTAGATGTCCGCGGCCTTGCCGAGCATGGAATCGAGCGAGCCCGATTCCTCGCCGATCGCGGCCATCTGCAGGACCATGTTGGGGAACACGTTCGCATTCTGCATCGAAACCGTGAGGTTGGTGCCGGTGGACACCTCCTGCTGTATCTTCTTGGTCGCCATCAGGTAGACGTGGTTGCCGGAGGCGCCGCCCACCGAGTCCAGCGCCTCGACCAGCGGAACGCCGGCGGCGAACATGGTGGAGAGCGTGCGCAGCCACCGCGCCACCGTCGCCTTCTTCATCACCGGCCCGAAGATCGGCAGCCGGAGCAGCATCCGGTCCATCACCATCTGCATGCGAGGCGAGCGCCGCCAGGCCTGCATGAAGAAGTAGAAGGTGAGGCCGATGCCGCCGAAGATCAGGTACCAGTACTCCACGAACACGTCGGAGATCGCCATCACCATCAGGGTCGGACCGGGCAGGTCCGCGCCGAAGCTGGAGAACACGCTCTTGAAGGCCGGGACGACGAACAGCATGATGACCGCGACCACCACGAACGCGACCACCAGCACCGAGATGGGGTAGAAGAGGGCCGACTTGATCTTGCCCTTGATGGCCTGCATCTTCTCCTTGTAGACGGCCAGCCGGTCCAGCAGGTCGTCGAGGATGCCGGCCTGCTCGCCCGCGCCCACCAGGTTGCAGTAGAGGCTGTCGAAATAGAGCGGGTACTTTCGGAAGGCGCGCGACAGCGACGTGCCGGTCTCGACGTCGCCCTTGATGTCGGTGAAGAGCTTCGCCACCGCGCCGTTGTCCGTGCCCTTGGCCACGATGTCGAAGGCCTGCAGCAGCGGCACGCCGGCCTTCATCATGGTGGCGAGTTGGCGCGTGAACAGGGCGATGTCGCTGTCCTTGATCTTGCCGCGGCGCGCCTTGTAGCGCTGCTTCTTGATCTTGGTGACCACGATGCCCTGGCGGCGCAGGGCGCTGATGACGATGGTCTCTCCGCTTGCCCGCGTCTCGCCGCGAAGGGTCTTGCCGGCGCGGTCCCGCCCTTCCCACGCGTAGGTGGACTCCTTGACCTTGTGTTTAGCGCTCGGGGGAAGTGCTTTGGCGACCATCAGCGGCTCCAGTCAACATGGCGACCTGTGGCTCACAGGCCCTACTCGTTCGTCGCACCGAGGACTTCCTCGATGGTGGTGAGTCCCTGCTTGGCCTTGAGCAGGCCGGATTCGCGCAGGTCCTTCACGCCTTCCTTGCGGGCCTGGGCGGCGATCTCCATCGCGTTGCCGCTCGCGAGGATGATCCGCTGGATCTCCTCGGTGTTCGGCATCACCTGGTAAATGCCGACGCGGCCCTTGAAGCCCGAGCCGTTGCAGCGCTCGCAGCCCACCGGGCGCATCGGCTTCCAGCTTCCGTCGACATCCTCCTCGCTGAAGCCGGCGGCCAGCAGCGCGTCCTCGTCGAGCGGGCCCTCGTCCTTGCAGGTGCACAGGCGCCTGACCAGCCGCTGCGCGGTGATGAGGATCACCGACGAGGCGATGTTGAACGGCGCGACACCCATGTTCATCAGGCGGGTCAGCGTGGTCGGCGCATCGTTGGTGTGCAGCGTCGACATGACCATGTGGCCGGTCTGGGCCGCCTTGATCGCGATGTCGGCGGTCTCGAGGTCGCGGATCTCGCCCACCATGATGATGTCCGGATCCTGCCGCAGGAACGACTTCAGCGCGGCGGCGAACGTGAGGCCGGCCTTGTCGTTGACGTTGACCTGGTTGATGCCCGGCAGGTTGATCTCCGACGGATCCTCGGCCGTGGCGATGTTGACGCCCGGCTGGTTCAGGATGTTGAGGCAGGTGTAGAGCGACACCGTCTTGCCGGAGCCGGTAGGGCCGGTGACGAGCACCATCCCGTACGGCCGCGAGATCGCATCGAGCAGGACCGCCTTCTGCTCCGGCTCGTAGCCGAGGGCGTCGATGCCCAGGCGCGCCGAGGAGGGGTCAAGGATCCGCATGACGATCTTCTCGCCGAAGAGCGTCGGCAGGGTGGAGACCCGGAAGTCGATGGCGCGGTTGCTGGAGATCACCAGCTTCATCCGGCCGTCCTGCGGCACCCGCTTCTCGGAGATGTCGAGGCGCGAGATCACCTTGATCCGCGAGGCGAGCTTCTCCTTGATCGCGAGCGGCGGCTGGGCGAACTCGCGCAGCTCGCCGTCGATCCGCAGCCGGATGCGGTAGAACTTCTCGTAGGGCTCGAAGTGGATGTCCGAGGCGCCGGCCTGGATCGCGTCCATCAGCACCTTCTGCAGGAACTTGACGACCGGCGCGTCGTCGACCTCGGAGCTGTCCTCGACCACCGGCCCGGCCTCGTCGCCGGTCATCTCGATGTCGAGCGCGTCGCCGACCATGTCGGAGAGCTTGTCGGCGGCGCTCTGGCCCAGCTTGTCGAGCAGCTTGCGCAGCTTGTCGTGCTCGACCACGACCGCATCGATCGAGGCCTGTTGCTGGAACTTGACCCGGTCGATCGCGGCGTGGTCGGTCGGATCCGACAGCAGCACCGAGAGCCGGTTGCCGCGCTTGACCAGCGGCACGATCCGGGTCTCGGCCAGCAGCTTGCGGTCGATCAGCTCGGTCGGCAGGATCGAGACATCGAGCGCCTGCACGTCCATCAGCGGCATGCCGAAGGTCTCGGAGAGGAACCGGGCGAGCTTGGCCGAAGCGATGGCGTTGCTCGCCACCAGCTCGTCGACGAAGCTCTCGTGCTCGGCTGCCTGGGCCTTCTGGTGGATGGCCAGCGCCTGGTCGATGCGCAGCATCTGATGCTGCACGAGCGCACGCGCGAGCCCCGGCAGCACGACGGGCTCCCCCTTCTCTGTTCGCTCCGGCCTGGTCGGATGCGCGGTGTTGACGGACACGGATATCCTCGACGCTTGTTCGCGGATGGAGTTTGAACGGTTCCGTGCGCGCCGGCATGGGGTGGCGCGAATGCGCCGGCCGAACGGGCGGCCCGCGGCTATGAACGGCGGCGTGCGTCGCGAGATCCCACTGGTGGCGGGCGGCCCGCCGCGGGTCCGTCCGCGGCCGGCCGACGCATTGGCGGGCGCGGCTGGCAGGGAGGCGGCCCGGGACAGTCTCTAGGGCAGGGGCAGCTCGGTCTTGTAGCGCACCTGCTTCAGCGTGAAGCTCGAGCGGATCTTTTCCACGCCGGGAATCGGAGAGAGGCGGTCCAGCACCAGCCGCTCCAGCGCGCGGATGTCCGGCACCACCACCCGCAGCAGGTAGTCCGCGTCCCCGGTCATGAGGTAGCACTCCATGACCTCGTCGCAGGCCTCGATGTGCCGCTCGAAGACCGCGAGCGCGGCGGTGTTCTGCTCGCGCAGGCTGATCGAGATGAAGACCGACACGCCGAGGCCGACCGCCTCCGGGTCCACCAGCGCCACGAAGCGCCGGATGACGCCGGCGCGGCGCAGCGCCTTGACCCGGGCGAGGCAGGGCGACGGCGAGAGGTGCACCCGCCGGGCCAGCTCGACGTTGGTGAGGGAGGCGTCGCGCTGCAGGGCGGCGAGGATCTTGAGATCGGTCGTATCCAGATCTATCGGTTGACTCGGCATGTCGTGCTCGTGCTGGAGCCAGTGGCGGCATTTCGTGCCGGCGGAACAGCCATTCTCGCGCACTTCGGCATTTCATGAGCGGGGAACCGGCCGATAATCGGGATGAAGCGTTCCTTTCCCGTACCGCCATGACAGACCTCTCGCACCTTGGCCGGCTCCGTGACGGCGCCGGTACGGACGCGGGCTCGGTGCCCGATGCCGGCCCCGCCCCGCAGGCCCGCGCCCCGGTCCATCCCGCGCTCCAGCCGCCGGCGTTCGCCGCCGGCGCGCAGCCGCCGCTCGACTCGGATCCGGGCGAGACCTGGGAGTGGATCGACGCGCTCGACGCCGTGGTCGCCGCCGCCGGTCCCGACCGCGCGCGGTTCCTGCTCCGCGCGCTCCAGCGCCATGCCGATCGCGGCGGCCTCCGCTGGCAGCCGGAGCTCGCGTCGCCATTCGTCAACACCATCCCGGTGTCCGCCCAGCCGCGCTTCCCGGGCGACCTCGAGCTCGAGCGCGAGCTCGCGGCCCTGATGCGCTGGAATGCGCTCGCGATGGTGGTGCGGGCCAACCGCGCCTACGGCGAGCTCGGTGGCCATATCGCGAGCTACGCGTCGGCCGCGGACCTCTTCGAGGTCGGGTTCAACCACTTCTTCCGCGCCCGGCGCGGCGGCTTCCTTGGCGACCTGGTCTATTTCCAGCCGCATTCCGCGCCGGGGGTCTACGCTCGCGCCTACCTGGAAGGGCGGCTGACGGAAGAAGACCTGGACCACTACCGGCAGGAGCTCGCCGCGCGAAGCCAGGGCGCGCGGGGCCTCTCCAGCTACCCGCACCCGTGGCTCATGCCGGAGTTCTGGCAGTTTCCTACCGGATCCATGGGCATCGGGCCGATCAGCGCCATCTACCAGGCGCGCTTCATCCGCTACCTGGAGGACCGGGGGCTTGCCAGCGCCACCTGCTTCGACGACGGCGTGCCGCGCAAGGTATGGGGCATCTTCGGCGACGGCGAGATGGACGAGCCGGAGTCGACCAGCGCCCTCACGCTGGCCGCGCGCGAATGCCTCGACAACCTCGTCTTCGTGGTCAACTGCAATCTGCAGCGACTGGATGGGCCGGTGCGCGGCAACGGACGCATCATCGACGAGCTGGAGGCGCACTTTCGCGGCGCCGGCTGGAATGTCATCAAGCTGCTCTGGGGCAGTGATTGGGACGGCCTCTTCGCCCGGGACCGAAACGGCGCGCTGATGGACGCCTTCGCGGGCACCGTGGATGGCCAGTTCCAGACCTATGCCGCGACCGACGGCAAGTTCAACCGCGAGCAGTTCTTCGGCCAGAACGAGGCGCTGCGGGCGCTGTCCCAGGGCATGACCGACGAGCAGATCGATCGGCTCACCCGGGGCGGCCACGACCCGGTCAAGCTCTACGCCGCCTACCACGCCGCCGCGCACCACGTCGGCCAGCCCACCGTGATCCTCGCGCACACCAAGAAGGGCTTCGGCATGGGCCGCGCGGGGCAGGGCCGGATGACGACGCACCAGCAGAAGAAGCTCGACGGCGACGCGCTGCGCGAGTTCCGCGACCGGTTCTCGCTGCCACTCGGCGATGCCCAGGTGGAAGCGCTGGAGTTCCTGCGGCCGCCGGCCGATTCACCGGTGATGCGCTACCTGCATTCGCACCGCGAGGCGCTCGGCGGGCCGCTCCCGGTGCGCCATACGGCGTGCGACCCGGTGGCGGTGCCGCCGGTGGCGGCCTGGGGCCGGTTCGCGCTCGAGGCGGACGGCAAGGCGATGTCGACCACCATGGCCTTCGTGCGCATGCTCGGGGCGTTGCTGAAGGATCCGGCGCTCGGGCCGCGGGTGGTGCCGATCGTCGCCGACGAGGCGCGCACCTTCGGGATGGCCAACCTGTTCCGGCAGGTCGGCATCTATTCGTCCGTCGGGCAGCGCTACGAGCCCGAGGACATCGACTCGATGCTCTACTACCGCGAGGCGCGCGACGGCCAGATCCTGGAGGAAGGCATCAGCGAGGCCGGCGCGCTCGCGTCCTGGACCGCCGCCGCCACCAGCTACTCGGTCCACGGCCTCGCGATGATGCCGTTCTACATCTACTACTCGATGTTCGGCTTCCAGCGTGTCGGCGACCTGATCTGGGCCGCGGCCGACCAGCGCGCACGCGGCTTCCTGATCGGTGCGACCGCAGGGCGCACGACGCTCGGCGGGGAAGGTCTGCAGCACCAGGACGGCTCCTCGCACCTGGTGGCGGCCACCGTCCCGAACTGCCTCGCCTACGACCCCGCCTTCGCCGGCGAGCTCGCGGTCATCGTGGAGCACGGCATGCGGCAGATGCTGGAGGAACAGGATGATGTCTTCTACTACGTGACGGTGGGCAACGAGAACTACCCCCAGCCGTCGCTGCCGCCTGGCGTGGAGTCGGACGTGATCCGCGGCATGTACCGCTTCGGCTCGTTCGAGCCGGCCGCGGACGGCGCCGCCGCGCCGCGGGCGCAGCTGCTGGGCAGCGGCGCGCTGCTCGACGAGGTGCTCGCCGCTGCGCGGATCCTCGAAGCGGAGTACGGCGTGGCCAGCGACATCTGGAGCGTCACCAGCTGGAGCGAGCTCGCGCGCGACGGCATGGCCCGCGAACGCGAGCGCCGCGCCGGCAAGGCGTCCGTTGCCGAGCCGTTCGTGGCGCAACGGCTCGCGGCGACCGAAGGGCCGGTGGTGGCGGTGAGCGACTACGTGCGCGCGGTCCCCGACGCGATTCGCGCCTGGTTGCCCGCGGGCCGCCGCTTCGTGACGCTCGGCACCGACGGCTTCGGCCGCAGCGACACCCGGGCGCGGCTGCGTTCGTTCTTCGAGGTCGATCGCCACCACATCGTGCTTGCCGCGGTGCATTCGCTGCACGAGGGAGGCGGCGTGACCGGGGAGCTGCTCGCGCGGGCGCGGGCCGCGGCGGGGGCGGACCCGGACGCCGCACCGCCCTGGCTGCGATAGACTGCCGCACTGTGCGTCCCTCCGGCCGCGCGAACCCTTTCGACCGCTCCGACATGACCAGCGACACCAAGCCCAAGCGAACCTTGCGATCCCGCGCCTGGTTCGACAATCCCGACAATCCCGGCATGACCGCGCTCTACCTCGAGCGCCAGATGAACTTCGGCTTGACACTCGACGAGCTGCATCGCAGCAACCGTCCGGTGATCGGCATCGCGCAGACCGGTAGCGACCTGTCGCCGTGCAACCGGCATCACCTCGAGCTCGCGCAGCGCGTGCGCGACGGCATCCGTGATGCCGGCGGCATCCCGATCGAGTTCCCGGTCCACCCGATCCAGGAGACCGGCAAGCGCCCCACCGCGGCGCTCGATCGGAACCTTGCCTACCTGAGCCTGGTGGAATGCCTGTACGGCTACTACATGGACGGGGTGGTGCTCACCACCGGCTGCGACAAGACCACGCCGGCGATGATCATGGGCGCGGCCACGGTCGACATCCCCGCGATCGTCCTGTCGGGCGGGCCGATGCTGAATGGCTATTACGGCGGCGGGCTCGCCGGCTCGGGCACGGTCGTCTGGTTCGCGCGCCAGGAGCTCGCGGCGGGCCGGATCGACTACGCCGAGTTCCTTGAGATGGTGGCCGCGGCCGCGCCGTCGGTCGGCCACTGCAACACCATGGGCACCGCGCTGTCCATGAACAGCGTGGCCGAAGCCCTCGGCATGTCGCTGCCGGGCTGCGCCTCCATTCCGGCGCCGTATCGCGAGCGGCCGCAGATGGCCTACTTCACCGGCCGGCGCATCGTCGAGATGGTGAACGAGGACCTGCGGCCGTCGAAGATCCTCACGCGGGCCGCCTTCGAGAACGCGATCGTCGCGGCCAGCGCGCTGGGCGCCTCCACCAACTGCCCGCCGCACGTCACCGCGATCGCCCGGCACGCCGGCGTGGAGCTCGACATCCGCGAGTGGGACCGCGTGGGCTACGACATCCCGCTGCTCTGCAACGTGATGCCCGCGGGCGAGTACCTCGGCGAGGAGTTTCACCGTGCCGGCGGCGTTCCCGCGGTGATGCACGAGCTGTTGAAGGCCGGCAAGCTCCACGCCGACGCGCTCACCGTCAACGGCCGCAGCGTCGGCGAGAACTACGAGAACACCGCAGCCACCGATCGCCGCGTCATCAAGCCCTACGGCGAACCGATGCTGCACGAGGCCGGCTTCGCCGTGCTGTCCGGCAACCTGTTCGAGTCGGCGGTCATGAAGACCTCGGTGATCTCGCCGGAGTTCCGCGCACGCTACCTGGAGAACCCGAAGGACCCCGGTGCCTTCGAGGGCCGGGCGATCGTGTTCGAAGGTCCGGAGGACTACCACCACCGCATCAACGACCCTTCGCTCGAGATCGACGCCGATTGCATGCTGTTCATCCGCGGAGTCGGTCCGATCGGCTATCCGGGTGCGGCGGAGGTGGTGAACATGCTGCCGCCCGACGCGCTGGTCAAGCAGGGCATCACCATGCTTCCCTGCATCGGCGACGGCCGCCAGTCCGGCACCTCCGGCAGCCCTTCGATCCTGAACGCATCGCCGGAGTCGGCCGTGGGCGGTGGCCTCGCGCTGCTGCAGACCGGCGACCGCGTGCGCATCGATCTCGGCAAGCGCACCGCCGACATCCTGATCCCGGACGACGAGCTGGCGCGGCGCCGCAAGGCGTGGAAGCCGTCGGTGCTGGAGAGCCAGACCCCGTGGCAGGAGCTGCAGCGCATGACGGTCGGGCAGTTGCAGACCGGTGCATGCCTGGACTTCGCGATCAAGTACCAGCGGGTCGCCGAGACGAAGGGCTTGCCGCGCGACAACCACTGAGCCCGTGCAACCGCCGGCGGACGCTGATCCCTCACGCGTTCCGTCGGCCACCGGCGTATCGCCGGCCGGCGTCCCGTTGCGCCGAACGTACAAATTGTCGCATCTCGCCAGATTCGATTGACGTTATCCGGCCACTCGCTGGCTATGATCCGTCGTCTTCTCGCCGTACGGCGAGGTCCATCACTGCTCTGCGTTCCGGCTCCGTTTCCTGGCCCGCGCCTGTCTCACGAGGGGGTCTTCCCCATGTCACCTGATTCATTCGACTCCAGCCCGGCGGATGCATTGCTTGCGCTGGAGAACCACCGCGGCAGGGTCCTGGTCGACCTGGATGAAACACTGTACCTGCGCAATTCGACCGAGGACTTCATCGGCAGCGCGCGGCCGGCGCTGTTCGCGTTCCTGTTGATCAAGCTGTTGGAGCTGTTGCGACCCTGGCGCTTCACCGGCGGCGCTGGGACCCGGGACGTATGGCGGGTGGCGTGCATCTGCATCTTCATGCCCTGGTCGCTCTGGACCTGGCGCGGCAAGGCGCGTCGGCTGGGCCGGGACTACGTCAACCGGCCCCTGGTCGATGCGCTGCGAACCTGCGTCGAGCCCCCGGCCATCGTGACGCTCGGCTTCCGGCCGGTCGTGGCCCCGCTCGTGGCCGCGATGGGACTTGGCCACCTGCCCCTGGTCGCGATGAGCCCGTGGCGTTTCAGTGATCGCCGCGAGGGCAAGCGTGCGCTGGTGGCCAAGGCGATCGGCGAGGCGCAGGTACGCGATGCGCTGCTCGTCACCGACTCCCTGGACGACCGGGACCTGCTCGAGGCCTGCGGGCACCCGATGCGCGTGACCTGGCCGGAGGCCCGGTTTCTCGAGGCCTTCCACGACATCTACCTGCCTGGTCTCTACACCTCGCGGGTCAAGCGCCCGGGAATGCGCTACATCTACCGGTCCATCATCAGCGACGACTTCTCGATCTGGGTTCTCGCGAGCATTCCGTTCGCGCTGGAAACCGCGCCACACGTCGCGGGGCTCGCGCTCCTGTCCGTGTCGTTCTGGGCCATCTACGAAACCGGCTACGTGCACAACGACCTCATCGGTGCCCGTTACGAGAGCAAGCCGAACCTGACCAGGCAGTTCCACGAGGGGAAGGTGCGTATCTCCGCGACTCTGCCCTGGGCCTGGGCAGCGGGCTGCGGCGTCGCGGGCCTGGTGCTGTTGCATTGGCCGCTGGCAATGGGTGTATGGGATCTGCTGGCCTGGTCCGCCGTGCTGGTACTCACCTTCTTCTGGTTTCGGCTCTACAACGTCACCGACGAGCGAACCCGGATCTGGTTGTTCGCGGGGCTGCAGTCGCTCAGGGCGTTGTCCTTTGCGGCGGTCGTGAGCGTGACGATCGTCGGCGCCCTGGCGTTACTGGCGCACGTCCTGTCGCGTTGGGTTCCGTACCTCGGGTACCGCGTCAACGGTCAGTACAACGACGAGGAGACGGGAACCAGCAGGCTGCTCTTCTTCGTGGTGCTCTGCGGCGGTCTCGCGCTGGCGATCGGTGTCGAGCCCTTCGTGGAGCCGACCGCGCTCGTGCTGCTGGTCTGGCTTGCGTTCAAGGCGCGCCGCGAGCTGCTGCGAAGCTGGCGGCGCGCCCACCTGTTCACGGTGCGCAGCTCGACGGCGCGCAGCGTCAGGGCGGGCCGGTCCGGCACGCAGAAAGCCGCGGGCTGAATCCGCGGGGCCTTCGAGGTGCCGCCCTCATCGCCGGTCACTCCGGCATCCTTAGCGACGCTCCGGCCCCCCGCGCGCCGCATGGCAGGGGCGGGCAATCGTTCCACAGCCACGCCGCCCCGCGAACGCCGGACGAGTCGCCGTGAGCGGCCGGCAGGACCGGCGTGTCCACCCGGTCCGAGAACACGTAGGCGCCCCAGCGCTTCGGCACCTCCTGGTAGAGCCGGGCGACGTTCGATAGCCCTCCGCCCACCACGATCGCGTCCGGATCGAGCAGGTTGACCACGGTAGCCAGTCCGCGGGCAAGCCGATCGATCCAGCGATGCACCGTGGCCGCGGCCTCGGCGTCGCCGGCCTCGGCCAGCCGGAAGACCGTCGCGGCATCGGGCGGATCCGCCGCGGCATGATGATTGCCGGCGGCCGCGCGGCCGCGCCGGTAGTCGGCGGCGAGCGCCGGGCCGCTCAACCAGGTTTCGATGCAACCGCGCCGACCGCACCAGCAGGCAGGTCCCGGCGACTCGTCGGCGCACGAGGCCGCCAGCGGGTTATGTCCCCACTCGCCGGCGATGGCGTTGCGGCCGACGAGAGCCCGCCCGCCGAGGCAGATACCGGCACCCACGCCGGTACCGAGGATGATCCCGAGCACGCAGTGCGCCCCCGCGGCAGCACCGTCCACCGCCTCCGACACCGCGAGGCAGTTGGCATCGTTCTGGATGCGGACCGGGCGGCGCAGCGCGGCCTCGAGGTCCTGCTGGAGCGGCTGGCCGTTGAGCCAGGCGGAGTTCGCGTTCTTGACACGGCCGGTGGCAGGGGAGATCGCGCCCGGGATCCCGATGCCGACAGTACAATCGCCCGCCGCCTGCTCGGCGGCGTTTACCAGCGTGACGATGGTCGCGACCGTCGCGCGATAGTCGCCCGCGGGCGTGGGCACGCGCCGCCGCAAGCGGAAAGCGCCGTCGTCATCGAGCACTGCCACTTCCGTCTTGGTCCCGCCGAGATCGATGCCGATTTTCATGCGTGCAGATTACCCCACGTTTTCCCGCATACCGCGGCGTAGTGTGCGGTTGCAATAATCGCCAGCATCCGGAACCTTGCGCATGGCCAACGAAGACTACATTCTCGAGACACGTGGACTCGTCAAGGAATTCAAGGGATTCCGGGCGGTCAATGACGTGAACCTGAAGGTGCGGCGCGGTCACATCCACGCACTGATCGGCCCGAATGGCGCCGGCAAGACGACGGTCTTCAACCTCCTCACCAAGTTCCTCATCCCGGACGCCGGCCAGATCGTCTACAAGGGCGAGGACATCACCACCGAGAAGCCGGCGCAGGTGGCCCGCCGCGGCATCGTGCGTTCGTTCCAGATCTCCGCCACCTTCCCGAACCTCACCGTGCTGGAGAACGTTCGCATCGGACTGCAGCGCGCCACCGGGACCTCCTACAAGTTCTGGAAGGCGCCGCGCAGCCTGGATCACCTGGACGGCCGGGCGATGGAGCTGCTGGAGACCGTCGGCCTGCGCAGCTTCGCCGATACCGTCACGGTGGAGCTCGCCTACGGACGCAAGCGCGCGCTCGAGATCGCGACCACGCTGGCCACCGAGCCGGAGCTCATGCTGCTCGACGAACCGACGCAGGGGATGGGCCACGAGGACGTGGACCGGGTCACCCAGCTGATCAAGAAGGTGTCCGCCAATCGGACGGTCCTGATGGTGGAGCACAACATGAACGTGGTCTCCAGCATCGCGGACACCATCAGCGTGCTGCAGCGCGGAGCGGTGATCGCGGAGGGCCCGTACCAGACCGTGTCGATGAATCCGCAGGTGCTCGAGGCCTACATGGGCAGCACCGAAGCCGCGCTGGCAGGGCACTAGATGACAGTCGAGCTCCAGGACCGGTCCGCCCCCGGCGCGAACGAGGCCCACGGGCGCGAGGTGCTGCGTCTTGCCGGCGTGCACGCGTGGTACGGCGAATCCCACATTCTGCACGGCGTGGACCTCACGGTGCGCGAGGGCGAGGTGGTGAGCCTGCTCGGCCGCAACGGCGCCGGGCGCACCACCACGCTCAAGGCCATCCTCGGCCTGGTCGGCCGCCGCACCGGCTCGATCGTCATCAACGGTACGGAGTCGGTGCGCAAGGCGCCGCACGAGATCGCGCGCATGGGCATCGGCTACTGCCCCGAGGAGCGTGGGATCTTCGCGAGCCTCACCTGCGAGGAGAACCTGCGGCTGCCGCCGCAGCTCGTCGCGGGCGGCATGACGGTGGAGGAGATCTACGAGATCTTCCCCAACCTCTACGAGCGGCGCTCGAGCCCGGGCACGCGCCTCTCCGGCGGGGAGCAGCAGATGCTGGCGGTCGCCCGCATCCTGAGGACCGGCGCGCGGATGCTCCTGCTCGACGAGATCTCCGAGGGTCTCGCGCCGGTGATCGTCCAGACGCTTGCCCGCACCGTGCGCATGCTGCGCGAGAAGGGATTCACGATCGTGATGGTGGAGCAGAACTTCCGCTTCGCCGCGCCGCTCGCGGACCGCCTCTACGTGATGGAGCACGGCCGCATCGTCCAGGGCTTCGGGGCGGCCGAGCTGCAGGGCAAGATGGACATCCTGCGCGAGTATCTCGGTGTCTGAGTTTATGGGTTTTCATTCCACCAGGAGTAGCGACATGAAGAGAAAGCTGTCCGCGTTGTTGGTATCTGCCGCGTTGGCCACCATGGCGGCGCTGCCCGGCGTGGCGAACGCGCAGATCTCGGGTAACCTCGTCAAGATCGGCGTCATGAACGACATGTCCGGCCTCTACGCCGACCTCGGCGGCCCGGGCTCGGTCGTCGCGGCGCAGATGGCGGTGGAGGACTTCGGCGCGGCCGGCAAGGGCATGAAGGTGGAGATCGTCTCCGCCGATCACCAGAACAAGCCGGACGTCGGCTCCAGCATCGCGCGCCAGTGGTTCGACAGCGACAACGTCGACGCGATCGTCGACGTGCCCACGTCCTCGGTCGCGCTCGCGGTCAACCAGGTCGCCCGCGAGAAGGGCAAGGTCATGCTGAATTCCGGCGCGGCCTCCTCGGACCTCACCGGCAAGGCCTGCTCGCCCAACACGGTGCACTGGACCTACGACACCTGGATGCTGGCCCACGGCACCGGCAGCGCCATCGTCAAGACGGGCGGTGACTCCTGGTTCTTCCTCACGGCCGACTATGCCTTCGGCCATGCGCTGGAGCGCGATACCGAGGACGTGGTCAAGGCCGGCGGCGGCAAGGTGGTGGGCCGGGTCCGCCATCCGCTGAACACGCAGGACTTCTCCTCTTTCCTGCTGCAGGCGCAGGCCTCCAAGGCCAAGATCATCGGACTGGCCAACGCCGGCGGCGACACGATCAACTCGATCAAGCAGGCGGCGGAGTTCGGCATCGTCAAGGCCGGCCAGAACCTCGCCGGCCTGCTGGTGTTCCTGACCGACGTGCACGGCCTCGGCCTGCAGATCGCCCAGGGGCTGATCATGACCGAGACCTTCTACTGGGACCTGAACGACCAGACCCGGGCCTGGACCAAGCGCTTCGTCGAGAAGAACGGCGGCAAGTACCCGACGATGGTGCATGCCGGTGTCTATGCGGCGACGCTGCACTACCTGAAGGCGATCGAAGCGGGCAAGACCGACGACGGCACGAAGGTGGTCGCCAAGATGAAGGAGCTGCCCACCGACGATCCGCTCTTCGGCAAGGGCACCATCCGGGCCGACGGCCGCAAGATCCACCCGGCCTACCTGTTCGAGGTGAAGAAGCCGTCCGAGTCCAAGGGTCCGTACGACTACTACAAGCTGCGCACCACGATCCCTGCCGACCAGGCTTTCCGGCCGGCCAAGGACGGCGACTGCCCGCTGGTGAAGTAAGCCAGGCGGCTGAAAGCACCACCTCCGGCAACGCTGCCCGGCCTGCAGCCCGGGCGGCGTTGCCGCACAATATCCCAGCTAAGCACGGAGCGGGCTGTCGATGGAAATCTTCGGCGTGCCGACACAGGCGTTGTTCGGACAACTGCTGATCGGGCTGATCAACGGCTCGTTCTATGCGCTGCTGTCCCTCGGCCTGGCGGTGATCTTCGGCCTGCTGAACATCATCAACTTCACCCACGGCGCCCAGTACATGATGGGCGCCTTCGTCGCGTTCCTGCTGCTCAGCAACCTCGGAATCGGCTACTGGTGGTCGCTGCTGATCGTGCCGATCGTCGTGGGGCTCTCGGGCGTGGTCATCGAGCGGCTGATGCTGCGCCATCTCTACAAGCTGGATCACCTCTACGGGCTGCTGCTCACCTTCGGCATCGCGCTGATCATCCAGGGCCTGTTCCGCAACGCCTACGGGTCTTCCGGCCAGCCGTATCCGATCCCACCGCAACTGATGGGCGGCCAGAACCTCGGGTTCATGTTCCTGCCCAACTATCGCGCCTGGGTGGTGTTCGCCTCGGCGGTGATCTGCCTGATCACCTGGTTCGTGATCGAGCGCACCAAGCTCGGCGCCTACCTGCGTGCAGCGACGGAGAATCCGCAGCTGGTGCAGGCGTTCGGCATCAACGTGCCCCGGATGATCACCACCACCTACGGCTTCGGGGTCGGGCTCGCCGCGCTGGCCGGCGTGATGGCCGCGCCGATCTACTCGGTGAGCGCGCAGATGGGCGCGGACCTGATCATCGTCGTCTTCGCCGTGGTGGTGATCGGGGGCATGGGCTCCATCTTCGGGGCGGTGGTCACGGGCTTCGCCCTCGGGCTGATCGAGGGCCTCACCAAGGTGTTCTACCCGGAAGCGTCGAACACGGTGATCTTCGTGATCATGGCGATCGTGCTCCTGATCAAGCCCGCCGGCCTCTTCGGAACACAAAAGTAAGCTGAGCACGGACATGGCCATCGACACCTCCAGCACCTTGCGCGAGCCCGCGGCCGCGGCGTCCCCGCCCAGCACCAGCGAAGTTCTGCGGGCGGACCGGCGTCCCCTCTGGGGCGCCTTCGCGATCATGCTGGCGGTCTTCGTGCTTGCCCCGATGGCGGTCTACCCGGTCTTCCTGATGAAGGTGATGTGCTTCGCGCTCTTCGCGTGCGCATTCAACCTGCTGGTCGGGTTCGGCGGGCTGCTTTCGTTCGGCCATGCCATGTTCATCGGTACCGCCGGCTACGTCTCCGCGCATGCCGCCAAGGTGTGGGGGTTCAGCCCCGAGCTCGCGGTCCTGGCCGCCACCGGCGCATCGGTGCTGCTTGGCCTGGTCACCGGCCTGCTCGCCATCCGCCGCCAGGGCATCTACTTCGCGATGATCACGCTGGCGCTGGCGCAGATGGTGTATTTCTTCTACCTGCAGGCGCCCTTCACCGGTGGCGAGGACGGCATCCAGGCGGTGCCGCGCGGCCGGCTCCTCGGCGTGCTGGACCTCAACCAGACCTGGGCGATGTACACCTTCGTCGCCGTCATCTTCTTCGGCGCGTTCCTCATGATCTGGCGGATCGTGGAATCGCCCTTCGGCCAGGCGCTCAAGGCGATCCGCGAGAACGAGGCGCGCGCCACCTCCCTCGGCTACGACACCGACCGGCTGAAGCTGCTCGCCTTCGTGCTCTCGGCCGGGTTCTCCGGCCTGGCCGGCGCGGTCAAGGCGCTGCTGTTCCAGCTCGCCTCGCTCACGGATGTCTACTGGACCATGTCCGGAGAGGTGGTGCTGATGGTGCTGCTGGGCGGGATGGGTACCCTGTTCGGTCCGGTGGTCGGCGCGGCCATCATCATCACCATGCAGAACTACCTGGCGCAGCTCGGCGCGTGGGTCACCGTCACCCAGGGCGTCATCTTCGTCATCTGCGTGATGGCGTTCCGCCGCGGCGTCGTGGGCGAGATCGCGCACCGGCTGAAGAAGGCCCTGTAGCCGTCACTACCCGATTGTTGGCCATCACCCAGGAGCGCTTCCTGACCGCGGACTACGCGTCCGGCCACGCGCTCGAGCGCGACACGTCCAATGTGGTCAAGGCCGCCGGCGGCAAGGTGCTCGGCGTCGTCCGGCATCCGCTCTCGACCCAGGACTTCTCGTCCTTCCTGCTCCAGGCGCAGGCGTCCAAGGCCAAGGTCATCGGCCTGGCCAATGCCGGCGGCGACACCATCAACTCGATCAAGCAGGCGGCCGAGTTCGGCATCACCAAGAGCGGGCAGAAGCTCGCGGGCCTGCTGGTGTTCCTGACCGACGTCCACGGCCTCGGCCTGCAGGCCGCCCAGGGACTGCAGATCACGGAGAGCTTCTACTGGGACCTCAATGACGGGACGCGCGCCTGGTCCAAGCGCTTCGCCGAGCGCAACAACGGCAGGATGCCGTCGATGGACCATGCCGGCGTGTACGCGAGCGTGCTGCACTACCTGAAGGCCGTGCAGGCGGCGAAGACCGACGACGGCAGCAAGGCCATCGCCAAGATGAAGGAGCTGCCGACCGACGACCCGTTGTTCGGCAAGGGCACGATCCGGGCGGATGGCCGCAAGGTCCATCCGGTCTACCTGTTCGAGGTGAAGAAGCCGTCCGAGTCCAAGGGCCCGTACGACTACTACCACCTGCGCGCCACGATCCCGGCCGACAAGGCGTTCCGGCCGCTCAACGAGGGCGGTTGCCCGCTGGTGAAGTAGGCCCAGGCGCCTGGCGTTCCTGCAGGTAGACGCCCTGCCTGGCCAGCGCCGCCTGCAGCGGTCCGATCGGCACCTGGCGCGGCTGCACGCCAGCCGCGACCGCCTGCGCCGCCGCCACGCCCGCGGCCTGGCCGGTCACCCAGCACTGCGGAATCTCGCGCAGGAACCCGTGCGAGTTGGTGTCGCAGGACAGGTGGCGTCCGCAGGCGAGCAGTCCATCCAGCTCGCGCGGCACCAGCGCGCCGTAGGGGATGGAGATGCTGGGGAACACCTGCGAGAGGCTGGGCGAGACCCCGATCTCGTCCTCGAACACCCGGCCGGTGGGCCACTGGGCCCGGGTGACGCTGCCCACGCCGACCAGTCGCCGCGAATGTCTCACGCCCAGCTGCGGGGCGCTCAGCATCAGGAACGCGTTCTCGAAGCCGGGTGCGTTCTCGCGAAAGAACGCGAGATGCGCCGCCATGGCGCGATGCGAGCGGATCTCCACCTCGGTCTGGTCGTCGATGTCGACGGCGGAGTATCCGGAGAGCCTCGGCCCCATGAAGAGCGCGACGTCGCTGCGCCACGAGACGAAGGGCCGCTCTATCAGCCCGATACGCTCGCGCCCGAGGGCCATGAACTCGGAGAACTGCTCCGGCTGGCCGGCGCGGAACTCGATCCAGCGGTCCATGTCCACCCCTCCGAACATCCAGGCGGTGTTCATGCAGTGGTGGATGTCCTCGTCGGCGAAGTTGGATTCGAAGGCCGCGCCGGCACGCGCGTAGAGATCGCCGTCGCCGGTGGCGTCGATCACCACCTTCGCGCGGATTGCGCGGCGACCCGCCTTGTTCTCGAACACGACACCGGTCACCGCGCCGCCCTCCACGATCGGCTCGGCGGCCCACGCGTGATAGACCAGCTGCGCGCCGCTCGCGAGCACCAGCTCCTGGGAGGCGAGCTTGAGCCATTCCGGATCGATGGTGGGCGACCAGGTCACGACGCCGCGGAAGGCCGCGGTGCGCTGCACCCAGTGCGCCACGTTGGCCTCGTCCGTGGCGCCCCACTGCTCGCGTGGCGGGCCGGCCACCGCATCCCGCGGCAGTCGGTCCAGCACCTCCTCGCCGAAGCCCCGGATCACGAGCTTGCCGCTCCAGTCCGTCATCCGGTCGATCCAGATCACCAGGCCGCCGGTGGACAGGCCCCCCAGGTGGTTGTAGCGCTCGAGCAGCAGCACGTCGGCGCCCGTTCGCGCGGCCGCGACCGCCGCCGCCGTGCCGGACGGGCCGCCGCCCACCACCAGCACATCGCAGTGGGCGTAGACCGGGATCTCCCGCGCGGGTTCGGTCCACGCTGCCGGCGCGCCGGCGGGCAGCGACCGTGCCTTGCGCTCCAGGCGGCCGCCGCGGTTGATGTTGGAGTAGAGGATGCGCTCGTGGGTGGGTTGCTCGTCCATCGCTTGGTTCAATGTCTCGGTTCGACCGATCAGTCGACGACGGTCTGCGACTGCTCGCGCAGGTAGAGCGGCAGGTACCAGAACGATCCGATCGCCTTGCCGGTGGTGCCGCTGCCCTTCCAGCCGCCGAAAGGCTGGTAGCCCGGCCAGGCGCCCGTGGTGGCACCCTGCGGGCGGTTCACGTAGGTGACCCCCGCCTCGATGCGCGCGAGGAAATGGTCGATCTCGTCGCTCGCGCCGTAGAAGCCGGCGGTGAGACCGTAGTCGCTGTCGTTCGCGCGCTCGATGCCTTCGTCAACCGAATCGACCTCGCCGACCAGCACCAGCGGCACGAACAGCTCGGCGCGCCAGAGCGGGTCGTCGTGACCGATGGTGGCCACCGTCGGCGCGACGTACCAGCCGCGGTCGCGTCCCGGTCCGGACAGTGCGGCACCGCCGACATGGATGCGCCCGAGCTCGCGCAGCCGCGCGCTGGCCTCCAGATACCGGTTTCTCGCCGCGGCATCGATGACCGGACCCATCCAGTGGGCGCGGTCGGTGGGGTCGCCCACCGCGATCCCGCGCGCGAGATCGCTCATGCGTTCCATCAGCTCGGCCGCGACCGGCCGTTCCACGTAGACCCGCGAGCAGGCCGAGCACTTCTGTCCGGAAAGGCCGAAGGCCGAGCGCACGATCCCCGTCGCCGCCCGGTCGAGGTCCGCGTGGCGGCTCACCACCACGGCGTTCTTGCCGCCCATCTCGGCGATGCAGGGGCGCGGTCGAGTGCCGGCGGCGAAGTGCCGCAGGATGCCCATGCCGACCTCGTGCGAGCCGGTGAAGGTGGCGCCGGCTATTCCGGGATGGCGCACCAGGCCGTCGCCCACCACGCTGCCGGAGCCGGCGAGATAGGTCAGGACGCCGGGCGGCACGCCGGCGTCGCGAAACGCCTGGTGCAGCAGCCAGCCGCTCCACGCGGTGCTGCTCGCCACCTTGAACACGACCGTGTTGCCGGTGACGAGCGCGGCTGCAACCGGCGCACCGGCGAGCGCGACCGGGAAGTTGAACGGCGCGATGACCGCCCACGGGCCGCAGGGCTTGAGCACGGTGCGGTTGCGGCTGACGAACCCCTTGACCGGATCGTTCGGCAGGTCGCGAACGAAGCCGGCGTTCTGCTCCATCTGGTCACAGTACCAGTTGACCAGGTCGGCGGTTTCCTGGACCTCGCCGATCGACTCCATCCGGTTCTTGCCGACCTCCATCGCCACCACGGCGGCGATGCGGTAGACGCGCTCCTCGATGAGATCGGCGGCCTTGCGCAGGATCGCCACGCGCTCGCGCCACGGCAGCGCGGCCCAGCGCGGGAACGCTTCGCGGGCCGCGCGGACCGCGCGGTCCACGGTCTCGGGGCTGGCCGCCTCCATGCGCGCGAGCAGGCATTCGTCGTCCGCCGGCGCGCGCACGTCGAGGAACGAGGCGCTGGCCGCCGGCGCGCCGCTCCCGACGCCGTCGAGATCCAACCGGAGGGTCCTGCCCAGCTCGCCGCGCACCGACTGGAGCGCCGCTTCGAACGCCCGGTGCAGCGCCTCGGGCGGATCGAACATCGTCGAGTAGGTGAGACGGAATGCGGATCCGGTCGGCTCGTCCATCGGGCCAGTTTAGCGCAGCGACGCTGGTAGCATGGGCAGCCATGGAGCTGAACCACGAGGAAGTGACGACGCCGCCCGCCGCGGCAGCGAGCATCGTCCTGCTGCGCGACGCCCCGGGTGGCCTCGAGGTGCTGATGATCGAGCGCCATGCTTCCTCGAGCGTCCTCGGCGGTGCGCACGTCTTTCCCGGCGGCAAGCTCGATCCGGGCGACTCCGACGCGGCGCTGCTTGCCCGGCTCGATCGCGAGCCCGAGACATTGCAGGCCGAGTTGCGCGAGCCCGGGCTCGGCGCGCGTGAGGCGGCCGGCCTCTTCGTCGCCGCGATGCGCGAGGCGTTCGAGGAAGCCGGGCTGCTGTTCACCCGCGGCTCGACACCGGTCCGGGCGGGAGTGCTCGACCTGCGCCATGCCGAGGGGTTCTCGTTCGGCCGGATGCTGGCCGACCTGGGCCTCGATCTCGACACCAGCCGGCTGGTGCCCTGGTCGCGCTGGATCACCCCCAGGGTGCCGTCGGTGACCGCGCGTCGTTTCGACACGCGTTTCTTCGTCGCGGTCGCCCACGCCGGCGTGGAGGTCCGACATGACGATCACGAGGCGGTGCAGAGCACCTGGCTGCGCCCGCGCGACGCACTGCAGGCGTACTGGGCCGGGCGCATCATGCTCGCGCCACCGCAGATCATGAGCCTCGCGGGCCTTTCGCGCCATGCCTCGGCGAGCGAGGTGATCGAGAGCGCCCGCGCCGGCGGCCCGGTGCTGATCGAGCCGCACTCCTGCCAGATCGACGGCGAGCGCGTGGTGTGCTATCCCGGCGACGAGCGACACCCGGTGGCCTTCCGTGCGCTGTCCGGTCCGTCGCGGCTCGTCTTCAGGAATCGGCGGTTCGAGCCGTTCGACGGCTTCGACGGTTTCTTCGGCTGACGTGCCCTTCCCTCTCGGGAGGGCCGCATGCCGGAAGAGCGCTCAGCCCGGCGACGCCGTCGCCGCGCGCAGGTGCGCCAGCACCCTGGCCGGTGCATCGCCGCCGGAATCGATCCGGTGCCAATCGAGCGGCCCGACGTCGCGCTCGAGCTGCCGCTCGACCACCGCCGCGTCCGCGTCGGACGGATCGCCGTGTCGCTTCGCTACCCGATCCAGCAGCACGGCGGCCGGTGCTTCGAGCCAGGCACCGATGAACGGCACGCCCGCTGCCTCGGCCACCGAGCCGATCCGCGCGCGATCCTGCGCCCGATCGAACACCGCATCGGCGACGACGCCGTGCCCGGACGCAAGGACCGCGGCCGCCTGCTCCGCCATCGCGCGGTAGACCTGTTCCGACACCTCCGGCCGATAAGCCTGCGGTGGCAGCCGGGTCTGCGGCGACACGCCGTGGAGCGCCTTGCGCAGGCGATCGCTCGAGAGCACCCGTGCACCGGGCGGCGCACCCACCGCGTGCGCGACCGCCGCCGCGGTGGTGGACTTGCCCGATCCGCTGTAGCCGCCGACCGCGACCAGGCAGGGCGGCGCAGGCGCCAGCAGACGGTCCGCGAGCGCGAGGTAGTCGCAGGCAGCGCGCGCGAGCGTCTCGCGCTCGGGCGCCGCGCCGTCCCCAGCGTCGCGGACCGCCGGCCCGGCCGGCGTCGCGAGCGCCTGCGTCGCGGTCACATGGGCGCGCACCGTCGCGCGCATCGCCATGAAGAGTGGCAGCAGGGGGAGCCCGTCGGCTTCGTCCGCCTGGTCCAGGTAGCGGTTGAGCAGCAGGTTGGCCAGCGGCTGGTTGCCCGCATGCCAAAGATCCATCAACGCGAAGGCGAGATCGTAGAGCACGTCGATCGTCGCCATGTCGTCGTCGAACTCGAGGCAGTCGAAGAGCGTCGGCATGCCGTCGATCGCGACGATGTTGCGCAGATGGAGGTCGCCGTGGCAATGGCGGACCCGTCCGTCATCCTGCCGGGCGTCCAGCAGCGGGGCGACGCGTCGCCATGTCGCGCGGCTCGCGTCGATCACTCGCCGTGCCGCGGCCTCGCCGAGCACGCCGACGCCCTCGCGGAGCGCGCGTTCGTTGATCTCGAGCACCGCGGCGATCCGCCGGGATCCGCTACCGGCCGGCGGAACCGTCGGCGCGGCGGCGCGATGGAACGCGGCGATCTGGCCGGCAAGCGCCGTCACCAGCGCCGGAGCGAGCTCGCCGCGCGCGGCGAGGCGGTCGAACAGGCCCTCTTCGTCGAATCGGCGCATCTCGAGCACCGCGTCCACCAGTTCGCCGTCGCCGTCGATCGCGAGGCGCCCGCTGGCATCGCGCGTCACGCGGTGCACGGCCCGGTAGAGCGACGGCGCGGTCCTGCGGTTGAGCGCCAGCTCCCGCTGGCAGGCGGCCAGCCGCAGCGCGGCCGTGCCGAAGTCCAGATACGGCAGCGTGACCGGTTTCTTGATCTTCCAGGCCAGGGCCGGTGACAGCAGGACCAGGGAGACGTGGGTCTGCGTCTGCTCGACAGGCATGCCGCCGCGGACGGCAAGCTCCTGCTCGAGAAAGCGGATCGTGTCCGGCAACTGCCTAGACCGACAGATCCTCGAGCGTCTTGCCCGATTCGAGCGCGGACTTGAACCATTGCGGACGCTTGCCACGACCGCTCCAGGTATTGCCGGCCTCGTCGCGATACTTGGCCGGCGCCGGCTGCTTCGCCTTGCGGGCCGACGCCTTGCGGCCGGCAGCCTTCCGGGCGCCCTTGGAGGCAGCTCCGCCGCTTCGCGAATCGAGTCCCAGGTCGCTCGCGGTGAGGCCGTAATACTCGATCGCCTCCCGGATGCGGGACACGACGCCGCGTATCTCGCGCTTCTTCAGGGCCTCGGCGCGCCGCTGGAGTTGCTCGATCTGGCGGTGGATTTCTGCCGACGTCTTCGTCATGTAGATGGTCCGGTTTCGCGGGACGACAAGCATACGCCATAACCCGGTGATTCGAAACGATTTTCAGGTGTCCGGGAGGGTGGGCGCGCCGCCAGCCACGCTATATTGCCAATTGGTAATGGACGACGAGCACCCTGCCGGTCGTCCGCGGTTTGTCGGGAGACGAGAAGATGCGCGCCGCGTCGCGTTCGCCGCGTCCGGAAGGGACATGACCCGCACCAGTTGCGTCGTCACGCTGTCGCCGCGCGATTGCGACGCGGTGCTGTTCGACCTGGATGGTGTCCTCACACGAACCGCATCGGTGCACGCCGTCGCCTGGAAGGATCTGTTCGACGGCTTCCTGCGCGAGCGTGCCGATGCGACCGGCGTGCCGTTCGTGCCGTTCGACCTCGCGGCCGACTACCGTCGCTATGTCGACGGCAAGCCGCGCCGCGACGGGGTCGTGTCCTTCCTCGCTTCGCGTGGCATCGAGCTGCCCGAGGAATCGCCGGCCGGAAAGCCGGAAGTGCCGAGCATCGGCTCGCTCGCGGCGAGGAAGGACGACGGCTTCCTCTCGGCGCTCCGGCGCGACGGGGTCGAGGTCTACCCGGACGCGATCGCGCTGGTCCGCAGCCTGCGCGCCGAGGACGTCTTCACCGGCGTCGTCTCCTCCAGCCGCAACTGCGCGGCAGTGCTGGAGGCCGCCGGCATCGCCGACCTTTTCGACGTCCGGGTGGACGGATTGGATGTCGAGCGCCACGGACTTGCCGGCAAGCCCGCCCCGGACACGTTCCTGGAGGCCGCACGGCGGCTGCGGGTCCAGCCTTCTCGTACCGTGGTGGTGGAGGATGCGATCGTCGGTGTGGCCGCCGGCCGCGCCGGTGGCTTCGGAAACGTGATCGGCGTCGATCGCGGCGGCCTGTCGCGCGCGCTGCGCGGCGCGGGCGCCGACGTGGTGGTGGGAAGCCTCGCCGAGGTGCAGGTGGCGCAGGAACCGGCGTCCACCTGGTCTCTCACCTACGACGGCTTCGATCCCGCCACCGAAGGCATCCGGGAAGCGCTGTGCGCGCTCGGAAACGGCTACTTCACGACGCGCGGCGCGGTGGCCGGGACCACCGCGGACGGCGTGCACTATCCCGGCACGTACCTGGCCGGGGGCTACAACCGCCTGCGCACCGATGTCGCCGGGCGCGTGGTGGAGAACGAGGACCTGGTCAACCTGCCGGACTGGCTGGTGCTGAAGTGGCAGGTGAACGGGGGCGAGTGGTTCGCGCCGACCCGGGCTTCCATTCTTTCCTGGCGGCAGGAGCTGGACCTGCGCCACGGCATGCTGCTGCGGCGCCTGCGCGTGGAAGATGTCGAGGGCCGCCGCACAGCGATCGAGGAGCGCCGGCTCGTCTCGATGGAGGAGCCGCATCTTGCCGCGCTCGAGATCGTGTTCACCCCGGAGAACTGGTCCGGCGCGGTGACCTGGCACACGGCGCTCGATGGGGAGGTGGTCAACCGCGGCGCCAAGCTCTACGAGCGCTTCAACAACCGTCATCTGGTGCCGGAGAGCGTTCGAGTCATCGGCGGCGACGAGATCGTCCTCACCGTCGAGACCAGCCAGTCGCGCGTGCGCGTCGCGCAGGCCGCGCGCACGCGCGTCAGTCGCGCAGGGGCGAGGCTCGCACCGGCGCGGCGCACCGTGGAGAGGCCGGGGTACGTCGGTCAGGAGTTCACCGTCGAGGCGATCGCCGGCCAGCCGATCGTCGTCGAGAAGGCCTGTGCCCTGTACACCTCACGCGATCGCGCCATCTCGGAATGCGAGCTTGCCTCCCGGACCGCGATCGCGCGGGCCGGAACCTTCGCGGCGCTTGCGGATGCGCACCGGCGCGCGTGGCGCCGGCTGTGGCGCCGGTTCGACATCCATCTCGAGCCGGAAGGCTCCGGCTTCAGCGGACTCAACGCGCTGATGCTGCTGCGGCTCAACATCTTCCACCTCTTGCAGGCGGTGTCGCCGCATTCGATCGACCTGGACATCGGCGTGCCGGCGCGCGGATGGACCGGCGAGGCCTACCAGGGACACGTCTTCTGGGACGAGCTGTTCATCTTCCCGGTTTTCAACCACCGGATGCCGGAGATCACCCGGTCCCTCCTGATGTATCGCGCCCGCCGCCTCGGCGAGGCGCGGGAGGCGGCCCGCCGCGCCGGGCTGCGCGGCGCGATGTTTCCCTGGCAGAGCGGCAGCGACGGGCAGGAGGAGACGCAGGAGCTGAACCTCAACTGGCGATCCGGCCGCTGGGTGCCGGACAACTCCTGGCAGCAGCGCCACGTGGGCAGCGCGATCGCCTACAACGTCTGGCAGTACTTCCAGGTCACCGAGGACACCGACTTCCTGCATGCGCACGGCGCCGAGCTGATCCTCTCGATCGCGCAGTTCTGGTCGAGCCTCGCCACGTTCAATGCGGAGCGCGAGCGCTACGAGATCCGCGGGGTGATGGGTCCGGACGAGTACCACGAAGGCTATCCGTGGTCGGATCGTCCGGGGCTCGACAACAACGCCTATACCAACGTGATGGCGGTGTGGGTGCTTTGCCGCGCGCTCGACGTCCTGCGCACCGTCTCGGAGATGGATCGCATCGAGCTGATGGGACGCCTCGGTATCACGGGAGGCGAGCTGCGGCGCTGGGAGGACATCAGCCACCGCATGTTCGTCCCGTTCCACGACGACGGCATCATCAGCCAGTTCGAAGGCTACGAGAAGCTCGAGGAGCTCGACTGGGAGGCCTACCGCGCCCGCTACGGGAACATCCAGCGCATGGACCTCATCCTCGAGGCGGAGGACGACAGCGCGAACCGCTACAAGCTTTCCAAGCAGGCCGACGTGCTGATGCTCGTCTACATCTTCACGGCCGACGAGCTCCGCGGGCTGCTGGAACGGCTGGGCTACCGTCTCACGACCGCGGAGCTGGTTCGCAACGTCGAGTACTACGCAGTGCGCTCGTCGCATGGATCGACGCTGAGCCGCGTGGCGCTCGCCTGGGTGCTCGCCCGGTCGGACCGCAGCCGTGCGATGGCCTTCTTCGCGGAGGCACTGCAGAGCGACGTGAGCGACATCCAGGGCGGCACGACGGCCGAAGGCATCCACCTCGGCGCCATGGCGGGCACCGTGGACCTGATCCAGCGCGTCTGCACGGGCATCGAGGTGCGCGACGGCGTGCTCCGGCTGCATCCGCGGCTGCCGCCGGAGCTGCGCCGCATGGAGTTTCGCATCCGCTATCGCGGACAGGCGCTCGACCTGCGCCTGACGCCGGCCGCGCTCACCGTGCGCGGTCGCAACACCGGTTCGGCGCCGATCCTGCTCGAGGTCAACGGCCGGCGGGTCCGCTTCGAAAGTGGCAGCACCCGGGTCTTCCGCTTGCGCGACCGCTCATCGCGCGCCGTTGCGACCAGGCAACGACTCTCCCGATGAACCCTCGGCGCCATCCGATGGGTGGCCAGCCGGTTCACGCGTCGCCTTCGTACACTCGGATGGATGAACGCGTCGCTTCGGACGCCCTCGGGCGAATGACATGCGCTGGCCGAGAATCGGACGCCTGCGTACCCGCCTCGTCGTCTCGCTGGCACTGTCCGTGGTCGCGGCGCAGGGAATCGGCTACTGGCTGGTGGACGCCGCGAGCGCGCGCAACGCGCGGGCGCAACTGGAGCAGGAGCTGGTCGCGGGCGAGCGGGTGCTCGCTCGCCTGCTCGAGCACGACCGCAGGCAGCTCGCGCAGGCGGCGACGCTGCTCGCCACCGACCCCGGCCTTCGCGAAGCCATCGCGGCACGGGATGCGGGTACCGTCAACGCGGTGCTCGACACCCATGGCGGGCGAATCGACGCCGCCACGGTGCAGCTCGTCTCGCTCGACGGCAAGGTGGTGGCGCAGGCGATCCGCGCCGGCGCCCGGCGCACGTCCCCGGATGACGACGACCGTCCCCCCGACTTCGGGTTTCCCGATCTGCTCGAAACGGCTCGGCTCAAGGGCGGCGCGAGCAGGATCGTCAGCCCGGGCGACGTCCCGATGCAGGTGGTCGTGGTGCCCGTGCGCGCGCCGGATCTCATCGCCTGGCTGGCGGTCGGCTTCGAGATCGACGATCGGCTCGCACGCGACCTGCACGGACTGACTGGCCTGGACGTCTCTTTCCTTCGCGGTGCGGCAGCCGATCGCTCGATAGTCGCCTCGACACTTGAAGGCCAGCCGCGGCGGGCGCTGCGCGGCCTGGCGCTGGCCGGGTACCGCTTGCCGGGCGCGGCGCCGGTCGAGCTCGGCGGCGTGCGCTTCGGCGGCCGAGTCGTGGACCTGTCGCCGGGATCGCAGCCGCCGATGCATGCGGTCCTGCAGCGTCCGGTCGACGACAAGCTGGCTGCCTTCGCCTGGCTGCGGCAGCGCCTGGTCGCGCTTGCGCTGTGCAGCCTGCTCGTCGCGATCCTTCTCGGCGGGCTCCTCGCGCGCGGCATCACGCGGCCGCTCGCACGGCTCCACCAGGGAGCGCGGCGCGTGGGCGAGGGCGACTACGGCGAACCCGTTGCCGTGGGCGGATGCGACGAGCTCGGCGCGCTCGCCCATCGCTTCAACGGCATGCGCGAAGAGATTGCCGCGCGGGAGCAGGACATCCTGCGGCTCGCCTACCAGGACGCGCTCACCGGGCTGCCCAATCGCGCGCGGTTCAACGAGGAGCTCGACGCGGCGATCCGGGGGCCGCACGGCTCCGGTACCGCACTTGCGCTCCTGGTGCTGGGCCTCGACCGCTTCAAGCCGATCAACGATGCGCTCGGGCATCGCGCCGGCGATCACGTGCTCTGCCAGGTGGCGCTGCGCCTGAGGCAGCTCGCCCCGCCGTCGGCCATCCTCGCGCGGCTCGGCGGCGACGAGTTCGCCCTGCTCCTGCGGCCGCTCGGCGACGCCGTCGAAGGCATCGAAGGAATAGGCGGCAGCGGCGGCAGCACCGACCCCGAGCGCATGGCGCAGATGCTGCTCGAGATGATGAACTACCCGGTGATGCTCGACGACCAGCCGCTCGACGTGGGCGGCAGCATCGGCATTGCCCGCTATCCGGTGGACGGCGCCGATGCCGGCACGCTGATCCGCCAGGCCGCCATGGCGATGGCCGCGGCCAAGCGCGGCGAGCGTGGCTACGCGTTCTCCGATCCGCGCTTCGGCGTTGCGCAGCAGGACCATCTCTCGCTGCTCGGCGAGCTGCGCCGGGCGGTCGCGGCCGACGACCTGCGGGTGTACTACCAGCCCAAGATCGAGCTCGCCTCCGGTGTCACCCGCGGCGTCGAAGCTCTGGTCCGGTGGCAGCACCGTTCGCGCGGCCTGCTCGCGCCGGGCGCGTTCATGCCGCACGCCGAGCGGACCGGCTTCGTGCGCCAGGTCACCCGATGGATGCTCGAGCAGGCGATCGGACAGTGCGGGCGCTGGCATGCCGACGGCATGCCGCTCGAGGTCTCGATCAACATCTCCGCGCGCGACCTCGCCGACGGCAGGCTGCCGGCCCTGCTGGGCCAGTTGCTCGCGCGGCATGCGGTGCCGCCCGGGCTCGTGTGCCTCGAGCTCACCGAAAGCAGCTTCATCGAGGACCCGGAGCGAGCACTCGCGATCCTTCGCGAGATCGACGCGCTCGGGGTGCGGCTGTCGATCGACGACTTCGGCACCGGCTTCTCCTCGCTGTCCTATCTCAACCGCCTTCCGGTGGACGAGCTCAAGATCGACCGCGAGTTCATCAAGGGCATGCTGGAGGACCCGGACGACTTCGCCATCGTGCGCTCCACCATCGAGCTTGCGCACCGTCTCGGACTCCGGGTGGTCGCCGAGGGTGTGGAGACCGAGCAGGCGATGAACGCGCTCGCGGGGCTCGGGTGCGACCTGGTCCAGGGCCTCTTCGCGAGCAAGCCGGTTCCGGCGGATGACCTGCGGCGATGGCTTGCCGAATCACCGTGGGGCGTCGTCTCGCGCGATGCCGCGCCGGTCGCCTCGTAGCATTCGCCAAGGCGCGCGGGCCGGGCGCCGGCCCCTGCGGGCGAGCAGGCGGGTAACCAGCGATAGCTGGTAGGCTATTCCCCCTGGGCCGCTCCGGCGCGCCGCCAACCGACCCGATCGCATGGACTCGCTCTCTTTCACCGAATCGCCGGCAGGCGGCATCCTGCAGGGCATGCGAATGGTCGAGGCCGCCGCCTATGTGGCGGCTCCCCTCGGCGGCATGACGCTTGCGCAACTGGGCGCTGACGTGATCCGCATCGACGCCGTCGGCGGCGGGCTGGACCATCGACGCTGGCCGATCAGCGGCGACGGGATCAGCCTCTTCTGGTGCGGCCTCAACAAGTCCAAGCGTTCGGTCGCGCTCGATCTCGCCTCCGAGGAGGGGCGCGAGCTCGCCATGGCGATCGCGTGCGCACCGGGGGAGGACGCCGGCATGCTCGTCAGCAACTTCCCGGCGCGTGGCTGGCTGGAGCCGGACGCGCTGCGCCGGCGACGTCCGGACCTGATCCAGGTCACGCTGACCGGCGACCGGCACGGCGGCCCCGCGGTGGACTACACGGTGAACACGAGGATGGGCCTGCCCCTGCTCACCGGTCCCGCGGACAGCGAGGAGGTGGTGAACCACGTGCTGCCCGCGTGGGACCTCTGCACCGGCCAGATGATCGCCACCGGGCTGCTGGCGGCGGAGCGTCATCGGCGCCGCACCGGCGCCGGCCAGCACGTGCGGCTCGCGCTGCAGGATGTCGCGCTCTCGGTGATGGGCCATCTGGGCTTCATCGCCGAGGCGCAGCTCGGCCACGAACGCCCGCGCCACGGCAACTACCTCTTCGGTGCGTTCGGCCGCGATTTCACGTGCGCGGACGGTCGCCGCGTGATGGTGGTCGCCTTGACGCCCAGGCAGTGGCGTGCCCTCTGTGCGGCGACCGGCCTTGCCCCCGCCATGGAGGCGCTGGGCAGGCGACTGCAACTGGACCTGGCGCGCGAAGGCGACCGCTTCGCGGCACGGCGCGAGATCGCCCAGGCGATCGAGCCCTGGATCGCCGCACGGACGTCCGGACAGGTCGCGGAAGAGTTCGATCGCCACGGCGTCTGCTGGGGGCGCTACCAGACGGTCGCGGAGTTGGTGCGGGACGATCCGGAATGCTCGCCGGCGAACCCGATGTTCACCCGCATCCGGCAGCCGGGCGTGGGCGAGCTGCTCGCTCCTGCCATTCCCCTGGAGTTCGGCGGGGTGCCGCGGATCCCGGCGGCACCGGCGCCGCGGCTGGGCGAGCACACCGAACAGGTCCTCGGTGACCTGCTGGGCATCTCCGGCGCCGAGTATGGGCGCCTGCACGACCGCGGCATCGTGCGCGGACCGGATGGAGGGCAATGACATGAGCGGGGACCGCATGACGCTCGCCGAGGCGCTGGGTGTCCGCCACAGCTGCCGCGCCTTCCTCGAGCGGCCCGTGCCCCGCGAAACCATCGACGCGATCCTCGGGGCCGCGCAGCGCACCGCCTCCTGGTGCAACGCCCAGCCCTGGAGGCTGTACCTGGCCAGCGGTGCCGCGATCGAGCGGCTGCGCGTCGCGCTCCCGGAAGCGGCGCGACACGCGACCCCGGCGCCCGACTTCGCGTGGCCGGAGGCCTACCGCGGCGTCTACCAGGAACGCCGCCGGGAGTGTGGTTGGGGCCTGTACGAGGCTTTGGGGATCGGTCGCGGCGATCGCCATGCCTCGGCAGCCCAGGCGCTGGAGAACTTCCGCTTCTTCGGGGCCCCGCATGTCGCGATCGTCACGACCGATGCGGCACTCGGCGTGTACGGCGCGGTGGACTGCGGCGCCTACGTGAGCAACTTCATGCTGGCCGCCACGAGCCTCGGCGTGGCGACCATCGCCCAGGCCGCGCTCGCCGCGCATCCCGGTCCGCTGCGCGAGCAGCTCGGCATCCCCGCGGACCGCTTGATCGTGTGCGGCATCTCGTTTGGCTACGCCGATCCGGCGCATCCGGCCAACGCATTCCGGACGACCCGCGCGGATCCGGCGGAGTGCGTCGAGTGGCGCCAGTAGGCGCCTCAGGCGTAGGCACCTCAGGCGTAGCGGCGCGTCACCAGCTCGGCCACGCAGGCGGGCTTGTCGGCACCCTCGCATTCGAGCGTGGCTTCCATCTTCACCTGCAGTCCCGCCATGGCGCCGATCGGGGGCAGCGGCCGGGCCTCCAGCAGCTTGAAGCGGCCGCGGATCCGGCTGTCGACCAGCACCGGATGGGGAAAGCGGACCCGGTCGAGGCCGTAGTTGATGCTGAGCTTCGCGGCGATCTCGAGCGCGTCCTGGAACAGGATCGGGATCAGCGAAAGCGTCAGGAATCCATGGGCCACGGTGCGTCCGTAGGGGCCGTCGGCGGCGCGTGCCGGGTCGACATGGATCCACTGATGGTCGCCGGTCGCATCCGCGAACAGATCGATGCGGGCCTGGTCGATGGTAATCCACTTGCCGACGGCAAGCTCTTCGCCCACGTGCGCCGGGAGTTCCTCGAGAGTCAACTTTCGCATGAGCCTTCCAGGTTGGTTACATTGCAGCATGGCCGGCCAGTCCTCATCGGGTGGCGTGCCGCAAGGGACGAAGTATGAGCGATCGGATGCCGGATCTCGGGGACTTCGTGCGCCCCGGCGACACCGTGACGTGGGGGCAGGCGCAAGCCGAGCCGCGCGGGTTGACGCGCGCGCTCGTGGCGCAGCGACACCGCTTCGCCCGCACCCGACTCCTGCTCGGGATCGGCGCCGGCGACACGGTCGCGCCCGACCACGCCGACGCATTCGACTTCGTCTCCTATTGCGGCAGCGGAGCGAACCGGGCGCTGGCCGCCGCCGGCGTGCTCGAGCTGATCCCTTTCCACTACGCCACGCTGCCGCGCCTGATGGTGGACGGGCCGTTGCGGGTCGATGTCGTGCTGCTGCAGGTCTCGCCGCCGGACGAGCAGGGCCGCTACAGCCTGGGGCTCGCCAACGATCACCTGATCGCCGCGCTGCAGACGGCTCGGGCCGTTCTTGGCGAAGTCAACCCCGAGGTCCCGTGGACGCACGGCGAGAGGTGCCTGCGCCGCGATGACTTCGCGATGCTGGTCGATGCCTCGGAGCCGCCGCTCGACGCCGCCCGACGCATGCCCGGGGCGCTCGAGACGGCGATCGGCCGGCATGTCGCCGGGTTCGTGGACGACGGGGCGACGCTGCAGTTCGGCATCGGCAGCGTCCCGGGGGCGGTGCTCGCGTGCCTGGGCGACCGCCGTGATCTCGGAGTGCACTCCGGCGTGCTCGACGACGGAGTCGTCGACCTGATCGAGGCCGGGGCGGTGACCAATGCCCGCAAGTCGATCGACCGCGGCGTGACTGTCACGGGGCTGCTCATGGGCGGCTCGCGGCTGCGCCGCCTCGCGCACCGCAACTCCGCCCTGCAACTGCGCGGAACCGCCTACACACACGACCCGGCGGTGCTCGCCTCGCTCGATCGGCTGGTGGCGATCAATTCCGCGGTAGAGGTGGACCTCACCGGCCAGGTGAATGCGGAGGTGGCTGGCGGCATCTACGTCGGCGCGGTCGGGGGAATCGTGGACTTCCTGCGCGGAGCCGCCCGCAGCCGCGGCGGCACGCCGATCATCGCGCTGCCGGCGGCCGTGGGAGGGCGCAGCCGCATCGTCGCCAGGCTCGCCGGACCGGTGACGGTCGCGCGAAGCGATGCCGGCGTCGTCGTCACCGAGCATGGTGCCGCCGATCTGCGCGGCGTAGGCCTGCGGGAACGCATGGAGCGGATGATCGGCATCGCGGGGCCGCAGTTTCGCGAGGAGTTGGCCGGTAGTATCGCGTGAGACGCTGGAGGCGGATGCAACGATGGAACACCGACACGAACGCTACCAGGAGATGCGCGAGGCAGTGCGCGACCTCTGCCGCGCCTTCCCCGACGAATACCATCGCAAGGTGGACGCCGATCGCGGCTATCCCGAGGCCTTCGTCGAGGCGCTGACGCGCGCCGGTTGGCTTGCGGCACTGATCCCGCAGGAGTACGGCGGCTCCGGCCTGGGCCTGGCGGAGGCCTCCGTGATCATGGAGGAGATCAACCGCGCCGGCGGCAACTCGGGCGCCTGCCATGGCCAGATGTACAACATGGGGACGCTGCTGCGGCACGGGTCGGCGGAGCAGAAGCGGCGGTACCTGCCGAAGATCGCGAGCGGCGAATGGCGCCTGCAGTCGATGGCCGTGACCGAACCCGGCACCGGTACCGACACCACGCGCATCCGCACCACGGCGGTCCGCAAGGGCGACCGCTACGTGGTGAACGGGCAGAAGGTCTGGATCTCGCGCATCCGCCACTCGGACTTCATGATCCTGCTCGCGCGGACGACGCCGCTCGACGAGGTCGTGCGCAAGTCCGACGGCATGTCGATCTTCATCGTGGACCTGCGCGAGGCCGTCGGCCGCGGGCTGGCGGTGCGGCCGATCGCCAACATGGTGAACCACGAGACGAACGAGCTCTTCTTCGAAAACCTGGAGATCCCGGCCGAGAACCTGATCGGCGAGGAAGGCAAGGGCTTCCGGTACATCCTGGACGGGCTCAACGCCGAGCGTACCCTCATCGCCGCCGAATGCATCGGCGACGGTTACTGGTTCATCGATCGGGTCAGCCGCTACGCGAAGGAGCGACAGGTGTTCGGTCGCCCCATCGGACAGAACCAGGGCGTTCAGTTCCCCATCGCGGAGGCCTACATCGAGGTCGAGGCGGCCAACCTGATGCGGTGGAAGGCCTGCGACCTGTTCGATGCGCACCAGCCCTGTGGCGCGGAGGCGAACATGGCGAAATACCTGGCCGCGAAGGCCTCCTGGGAGGCCGCCAACGCCTGCATCCAGTTCCATGGCGGCTTCGGCTTCGCCCATGAGTACGACGTGGAGCGCAAGTTTCGCGAGACCCGGCTCTATCAGGTGGCGCCGATCTCCACCAACCTCATCCTTTCCTACGTCGCGGAGCACGTCCTCGGGCTGCCGCGTTCGTTCTGAATGCAGCCCGGGGCCACCGAGGGACGAGGGACGCGCGCATGGGCGGAAAGGCATTGACGCAGCGGGCCGATCCGGACGCGATCCGGGCGCAGGTCCCGGCGATGCGGCGGGTGCTCCAATCGCTGCGCGGGGCCTTCGATGCGGCAACCGCCGCGCTCGCTCGCGACTGCGTGGTGGACGGTCGCCTCGATCCCGCCGCGATGGACCGCCACCAGGTCGCGGCGTTCGAGCTTGCGTGGGCCGGCGCCGACCTGCTCGCCGCCGAGACCTTCATCGCAGGGCTGGAAGTGGACGCGCCGTCGCTGCGTATCGCGCTGTCGCTCATCCACGGCGTCGAGGCCGCCGGCGACGTGCATTCGCGGCTGCAGTCGCTCTTCCTCGAGACCGGCCTGGATGCCGCCCGGCTGCATGCGATCGCTGCCGATCCCTCCTGGATGCGGTTGCGTCGCGAGGCCGCGGGATCGGCCGCGCTCGAAGCCGCCGGTCGCGCGGTGATCGCCTCGGACGCAGACGCGGGCGCGCCGCCGCTCGACGAGGATCACGCCCTCGCGCAGGCCAGCTTTCGCCGGTTCTCCGCGGAGGTCGTCGCGCCGCTCGCCGAATCGATCCATCGCAACGACCTCACCGTGCCCGAGAGCCTGCTGCAGCCGCTGCGCGAGATGGGCGTCTTCGGGCTGGCGATACCGGCGTCGTATGGTGGCAGCGGGCCGGACGAGGGAGAGGACACCCTGCTGATGGTGGTCGTCACCGAGGCGCTGTCCGAGGGTTCGCTCGCGGCGGCGGGCAGCCTCATCACGCGGCCGGAGATCCTCGCGCGGGCGCTGCTCGCGGGCGGCACGGACGAACAGAAGTCGCTCTGGCTGCCGCGCATCGCGGCCGGCGACCCGCTTTGCGCGATCGCCATCACCGAACCGGACTACGGCTCGGACGTGGCAAGCCTGGCGCTCAAGGGCACACGCGTTCCCGGCGGCTGGCTGCTCGATGGCGCGAAGACCTGGTGCACCTTCGCCGGCAAGGCGGGCCTGCTCATGGTGGTCACCCGCACGGATCCGGACCGCTCGCTCGGGCACCGTGGCCTCAGCGTGCTGCTGGTGGAGAAGCCGTCCTTCGACGGGCACGACTTCGAAGTGCGCCAGGAGGGCGGCGGCGTACTCTCCGGCCGCGCCATTCCCACTATCGGCTATCGCGGCATGCACTCGTTCGATCTCGCCTTCGAGCGGTTCTTCGTTCCCGATGCCAACGTGGTCGGCGGCGAGGCGGGGCTCGGGCGTGGCTTCTACCTCACCATGGCGGGCATGGTGGGCGGACGCATGCAGACCGCAGCGCGCGCCTGCGGCGTGATGCGCGCGGCGCTGCGCGCGGCCATCCGCTACGCCACCGAGCGCCGGGTCTTCGGCGCGCCCCTCGCGGACTTTCCGCTTTCGCGCGCCAAGCTCGCCCGCATGGCTGCGCGGCTCGCCGCCTGCCGGCAACTGGCCTACGCGGTGGCGCGGCTGGTCGACTCGGGCCACGGGCGGATGGAAGCGAGCCTGGTGAAGCTGCTCGCCTGCCGCTCCGCCGAGCTGGTCACGCGCGAGGCCCTGCAGATGCACGGCGGCATGGGCTACGCGGAGGAAAGCCCGGTCAGCCGCTACTTCGTCGACGCGCGGGTGCTCTCCATTTTCGAGGGCGCCGAGGAGACGCTGGCGCTCAAGGTGGTGGCGCGCGAGCTGATGGAGCGGGCGCTGGCCTCCAGGGCCCCGTGAGGACCCTGCGGGGAGGGTCTTCGCGTTAACGGAGCCGGCCGGCCGCAGGGCACATGGCGGTCGCGCTAGACTAGACGCTTGCATGCAGGAAGGCGCGATGACGAGCAACGAATTCACCCCGTACGGCTGGCCGGAGCCCGGGCCGCTGTACCTGAAGGCGACCGAGTTCCTGGACTACCGGGACCCACGGGTGGAGCGCTTCGCGCGCGAGGCGGTGGCCGGTGCCGACACGCCGCGCGAGCAGGCCGTGCGGCTCTTCCGCGCCGTTCGCGACGATATCCGCTACGACCCCTACAACGTGCGCCTCGTTCCGGAGAAGTATCGCGCCAGCACCGTGCTGGCCGAAGGCCATGCCTACTGCATCCCCAAGGCGGTGCTGCTTGCCGCTGCCGCGCGCAGCGTCGGCATCCCGGCCGCGATCGGGCTCTCGGACGTGGTCAACCACTTCACCTCGGCGAAGCTCAAGGAGCGAATGGGCGGCAAGGACGTCTTCATCCATCATGGATGGGCGGCGCTGCACCTGGAGGGACGATGGCTCAAGGCTGCGCCGGCCTTCAATACGACGCTCTGCGCGCGCATGGGGGTGCCGCCCACGGAGTTCGACGGCAGCTCCGATGCGATCCTCCAGCAGTTCGACGCCGCCGGCACCCGTCACATGAGCTACCTGCGGGACCACGGCGTCTGGTCGGACCTGCCGTATCGACGGATCCACGACGAGTTCGCCGGCTTCTATCCGCCGGCCCTCTGGCAGGGATCGAGCCACGACGCTGTCGAGTTCGGCAGGGAATGAGACCGATCCGCTGACGGCTTGCCTGCGATGCCGGGACCACTCGAGCACGTGACGGTGGTGGAGCTCGCGGGCATCGGGCCGGGCCCGTTCGCCTGCATGATGCTCGCGGACCTCGGCGCCGCGGTGATCCGGGTGGACCGCCTGCCTTCGGTCGGCTCGGGACCGATGCAAGCCCTGCTGCGCAACGACGGCATCGTGGACCGGGGGCGGCGCTCGCTCTCGGTGGACCTGAAGGACCCGCGCGGCCTCGGTGCGGTCATGCGCCTGGTGGAGCGCGCGGACATCCTGGTCGAAGGCTATCGGCCTGGCGTTGCCGAGAAGCTCGGGCTCGGTCCCGGGCCCTGTCGCGAGCGCAATCGCCGGCTTGTCTACGGCCGCATGACCGGTTGGGGGCAGGACGGGCCGCTTGCGCAGGCTGCCGGGCACGACATCAACTACATCGCGCTCTCGGGGGCGCTGCACGGCATCGGCGCCGCGGATCGGCCGCCGGTGCCACCGCTCAACCTGGTGGGCGACTACGGAGGCGGCGGCATGCTGCTCGCGGTCGGCGTCCTCGCCGCGCTGGCGCAGGCACAGAGGGACGGGGAAGGGCAGGTGGTGGATGCGGCGATGACCGACGGCGCCGCGCTCATGATGGCGCTGCCCTACGGCTTGCTGGCCAAGGGGCTCTGGCAGGATGCGCGCGAGCGCAACTTTCTCGACGGCGCGGCACATTTCTACGGCAGCTATGAATGCGCCGACGGACGCCACGTCTCGGTGGGGGCGATCGAGCCGCAGTTCTATCGTCGCCTGCTGGAACTCTGCGGTGTCGACGATGCGCGGTTCGAGGAGCAATGGGAGGCGGCACGGTGGCCAGCCTTGCGCCGCGAGCTGGCCGCCATCTTCCGGACGCGGACCCGGGACGAATGGTGCCGGCTCCTCGAAGGCAGCGACGCCTGCTTTGCGCCCGTCCTCTCGATGACCGAGGCGCCTGGCCATCCGCACAACGCGGCGCGCCGGACGTTCGTGACGGACGAGGGTGTCACGCAACCCGCTCCGGCACCGCGCTTCGATCGCACACCCGCACAGTTGCCGACCCGGGCGCCGCGCGTGGGCGAGCACACCAGCGAGCTGCTGGCGGCCGTCGGCTATACCGATGCCGAGATCGCCGCGCTGCTTGATGCGGGCACGGTCCACCAGGCGAAGCGGCCGGGCAACCAACCGTAGTCTCCCCAACGTAGAGTCGCTTCCCTTCGGGCCGTCTTCCACCATGGTGGCCACCCAGTCAGAGATCGAACTGCGGCCGGCGCACCACCACTGGATCCGCTCACGGTATCCGAGCCTCTCGATCCGGCGAAGCTCGTGCGCGATCCTGGCACCCGGAAGACGCTCCTCGCCCTGGATCGCGTGGCGGGTCGGCCTGTCGGAGCAAGCTGCCGAAAGCAAAGGCGTGTCGCCCGAGCCGGCCTCGGGCGCGGATTCGCCGGGCGACGGCCTCGAGCCGGTCGCGTCACCGACCGATGCGACGTCGCGGCCTCACGATCGCCCTGCCATCGCGTTTCAGCGGCGAGCGGAGCAGCGCTTGCGGCGATGGCATCGCCGCATCGCGGCGGATGCGAAGCGGTTCGACACGCTTGACGAAGCGGCGTTGCATTCCGTTCGGAAGCGGATCAAGCGCCAGCGCTACGCGGCCGAGTTCTTCGCGCCCGCCCTGCGTCGAAAGGGGGTGAAACGTTACCTGGCATCGCTCAAGCCGATCCAGGACCGCATGGGCAAGTTGAACGATCTCTTCCTGGCGAGGGCGCGCTACCAGGCGATGATCGGAGACGACCCGACGGCCGGGTTCGCGCTCGACTGGATCGCCGCGCGCATCGGGGAAGTGCGCAAGCGCGCAAGGCGGGACCTCGAGCGGCTCGCCAGGACCGACCCGCCTCGGGCCTGAGCACGGCGGTCACCAGGGCAGCGCATCGTTCGAGCGGAGCATGGAGTCACGCAGCGCGGCGATCGCGCGCGTCACCCGCGCCGGTCGATCCCGGCCGTGAGTGACGGCCCAGAACGGCAGCGGCGACACCCGCCAGCCGTCCAGCACCGGGACCAGCCGGCCCGCATTGAGCTGATCGCGCGCCTCCGCCGATACCAGCACCGCGAGGCCGAGGCCAGCCACGCAGAGCTCGCGAAGCGTGATGAGGCTGTTGCCGCCAAAGCGCTGCCGGACCTCGACCCGCTCGACATTCCCCGCGTCGTCGCGCAGATCGAGTCGTGCCGTGTCGCCTGCCGTGGTGAAGCCGATCCACTGATGGTCGGCCAGGGATCGCGGCGTCGCGGGGATGCCGGCAGTCGCGAGGTAGGCGGGGGCCGCGCAGATCCGGCACTCCAGGCGGAACAGCGGTTGCGCCACCCAGTCCGAGTCCGGCAGCGCGCGGGCGCGGATCGCGACGTCGATGCGCTGGTCGATCAGGTCGATGGGCTCGTCGGCGACGAGCAGGGTGAGCGTCAGGTCCGGGTACTCCGCCAGCAGGGGCGCCAGCGCTGGGCCCAGGAAGCGGGCGAAGCCGACCGGCGCGGCCACGCGCAGCTCGCCCTCCGGGATGTCGCGAACACGCGCGAGCTGTTCCCTGGCGCGAGCCGCGGCCTCGAGCATCGCGCGGGCATGCTGCGCGACGCGCGCGCCTGTCGCGGTCAGCGTGAGCTTGCGCGTGGTGCGGTTCAGCAGCGTGACCCGATGCTCTGCCTCCAGCGCCCTCAGCTGCTGGCTCACCGCGGAGGGACTGATGCCCAGGAAACGGGCAGCCGCCGACAGGGAGCCGCAGCGGACCACCTCGGCGAAGATCGCGAAGCGCTTGAGATCCTCCAGCCTCGTCTCCCCGGTTCAACCGGTACTGGTTTCGGTCTTGAAGTTTAGCTTCAAGATATCGTTCGTCGCCAGGGGCTAATCACCGAGCAGTGTGCTGTCTACAGTGAGGGCACTGATTAGCAGCCCTTCAACTCAAGCGGCATGCGACCCGGTAAAGCCATCGACATCCTGGAGACCATCATGAAAGACGCATTCAACCCGATCCTCCCTGCCGCCGCTCACCGCCTTGCTGTCGAGCACGCTCCGGAGCGCGCTGCCCGGCCGGGGGTGGGCGTGTCCCTGGGGTCTGTGCTCGTGGTCGGGGCGACCGGCACGATCGGCGCTTCGCTGGTGCCCGGGCTGCTCGCCGCAGGCCATCGCGTGCGCGCCGCCTCGCGAACGGGGCGTCCGGTCGCGGGCGCCGAGTCCGTCCGGCTGGATCTTGCCCAGCCCGACACCTACCCGCACGCGCTGGAGGGCGTCGACCGGATCTTCCTGGTCAATCCGTCCGAGAATCTCGACGTGGCCGGCGCCCTGCATCCGATGATCGAGCAGGCCGCCAGGCGGTCGATCAGGGTCGTGCTGCTGTCCCAGCACCGCGCCGACCGTGATCCGTCGAATCCGTATGCCGTGGCCGAGCGGCACATGAGGACCGTGGGGGCCCGGGGCGTCGTTCTGCGGCCGAACTGGTTCAGCGACAACTTCCACACGTTCTGGGCCGAGGGCGTGGCATCGGGCGTCCTGTCGCTGCCCGCTGCCGGTGGGCGCATCAGCTTCGTCGACGGCCGCGACATCGCCGACGCGGCCGTTGCCGCGCTGGGCACCGACCGCTTCGACGGCCAGTCTTTCGAGCTCACGGGGCCGCAAGCGCTCGACCTGCACCAGGCCGTCGCGCTGCTGTCGTCCGTCGCCGGCCGCGCCATCCGCTACGAGCCGGTGACCCCGCAGCGCTACATCGCGGTGCTGGCCCAGGGCGGCGTTCCCGAGACGTACGCGCGGATGCTGGCGGGCCTGTTCGACCTCGTGCGGGCAGGAGATACCGCCGAGGTCGCCGATGGTGTGCGCCGCCTGACCGGCCTTGCGCCGCGAAGCCTGGCGCGGTACGCGCGCGAGCGATGGGGCGAGGCCGCCGGCGCGGGGGTCGCGGTAGGATTGCCCGATGACGAGCACCGCGCATGACGAAGCCCCCGGCCCGGCCGCCTCATTCCCGGATCGCCGCTATCTCATCGACGCGGCCGAGCTGCAGGCTCGCCGCCGGGACGTGATCCTCCTGGACCTGCGGCCGGCGGAGCATTTCGCCCTCGGCCACATCGAGGGCAGCCGGCACCTCGACCTCTACGGCGTGAGCCTCGTCGACACGTCCGAGGCACCGCTGGAAGCCTTTCTCGCGATGGCGCGGATCCTGGTCGGCAGCCGAGGGATCACCACCGATCGGCCGGTGGTGGTGTACGACCACGAGAGCGGAGAGCGCGCTTCCCGGGCGGTCTGGCTGCTCGCGGTGCTCGGGCATCCGGATGTCAGGCTGCTCGACGGCGGCACCCAGGCATGGATCGCGGCGGGCGCGGAGCTCGTCAAGGCGACATCCGCGCCCCCGCCCGTGGATCCGGCCAAGGCGCCACCGACGCCGCCGCCGTTCAATGGCACGGTCGATCGCGGCCTGCTAGCCACCCGCTTCGACGTGCACCGGGCGATCGACGACGAATCGGCGGTCATCGTCGACGTCCGGCGCCTGTCCGAGCACATGGGTACCGAGCGGCGTGCACGGCGGGCCGGCACGATTCCTGGCGCGGTGCACGTGTTCTGGCGCGATCACCTCGACGAGGCCGGTGCGTTCCGGTCGCCACAAGCCATCGGCGATCTCTATCGATCGAAGGGCGTGACGCCGGAGAAGGAGGTCATCGCGGTCTGCCACGGCGGCTATCGCTCCGCCAGCACGCTGATCGCGCTGAAGTCGCTCGGCTACCCGCGGGTGCGTAACTACCTGGGGTCATGGGGCGAGTGGGGCAACAGGAGCGACTCGCGGATCGTCGTCGCTGGGTCGTAGCCGATCATTGCCCTGGATTGTTGCTTGCAGCGAAACAGTATTAACACTTCAGGCGGATTTATTCTAATCCTTCAAGGCAGTACATTGTCTCCATGGTGCTTCGCAACGAAGCTATCGAAGACACAACAGACATTGAAGGAGTGGAAAAGATGAAAGCGCGCAAATCCCTGATCGTTGCCTCTATCCTGGCCATTTTCGCCGCCGGCGTCTCGGCCGCCCACGTCGACTCGGACGAAGGCGTGCCACAGCACTTCGTGGCGATGCAAGCCGATGAAGGCGTCCCGCAGAACCTGGTGGCGATGCAAGCCGACGAGGGTGTCCCGCAGAACCTGGTGGCGATGCAAGCGGATGAAGGCGTCCCGCAGGACCTCGTGGCGATGCAAGCCGACGAAGGCGTCCCGCAGGATCTCGTGGCGATGCAGGCCGACGAGGGCGTTCCCCAAAACCTGGTCGCGTAACGATCGACCTTCACACAGGAAAGGCACCGCAACCAGTGGCGCAGGCCATCGGTGCGGTGTCTTTTCTCTTGGATCGGAGCTGGCGCCGCCACTTCGGCCCCGCCCACGCCACCAAGGCGTGACCGAAACGGCGCGCGGCTACTCTTCCTGGAAGGCCTCCTCGCGCTTCTTCGCGATCTTCGGGCTGAACACCAGGACCAGCAGCACGGCGGCGATGACGAGCAGCACCAGCGACAGCGGCCGAGTGAAGAACACCGTGGCGTCGCCGCGCGAGATGGTCAGCGCCCGGCGCAGGTACTCCTCCATCAGCTTGCCCAGCACGAAGCCGAGCAGCAGCGGCGCCGGCTCGCAGTCGAGCTTCTTGAAGGCGTAGCCCAGGATCGCGAACGGAATGGTCATGAACACGTCGAACGTGTTGTTGTTGACCGAATACGCCCCGATGCAGCAGAACAGCAGGATCGCCGGGT
>JAEWGX010000026.1 GCA_023388075.1 Pseudomonadota bacterium | reverse complement strand
GGCGTGGCGGGCGCCGGCTCGCCAGCGCGCGCGGTGCGTGGCGCCGTGTCCAGGGCCGCGACCGGGGTGGCTGCCTGCAAAACCCGATCGACCAGGTCCGGCCGGCCGTATCGGTCGCGGAAGCGATTGAGCGAGAAGTGGTCGGCCGCCTCCCCGGTGCTGCGGTTGACGGTCCAGCCCACCAGCCGGTCCGCGCCCGCGCTTGCGTCGAAGTATCCTTCGGGCGTCCAGGCGACCCAGCGGCCATCGCGCGTGGCAAGCAGCGCCAGCAGCTCCGCGCCGTCGCTCGCGCGCCACCAGCGCAGCGTCCCGTCCGACAGGCCGGTCACGATCATGCGGCCGTCGCCCGTCACGTTGACCGATCTCACCTCGCCGGCGGTTCGCACCTGCCAGGCGATGCGGCCGCGGCCGTCGATGCGCAGCAGCCGGAAGCTGGTGCCGAGCGCCGCGTCGGTGCTGCCGGGGAAGAAGTCGAGCGCGCGCGAGACCTCCGCGGGGTCCAGCTCCACGGCGCGGCCGTTGACCCGCGCCTGCAGCGTGTCCTGCCAGACGGCGCGTCCGCTGCCGCCGTCGGGCGCGGGCGCCTCCAGCTCGCGGGCGACGCCGCCTGTCGTCACCACCATTCGCCGTTCGAAGTCGAAGGTGGCCGGGTCGCTTCCCCAGGAGAAGGTCCAGCCGACCTTGCGGCCGTCGCGGCTGACGCGCAGCGTCTCGGGGCCTTTCAGGTCCGCGATGCGCGATTCGATCGCGAGCGCGGTGGACTGCGCCGACGACACGCCCCAGGTGCCGTCGTGGCTCGCCCAGGCGACCGCGCCGTCCGGCAGCGCGACCAGGTCGAACACGGTGTCACGGGCCACGTCCTGCTGTCCGACCACCGCGCCGGTCGCCGCGTCGTGGAAGAACACCGGGAAGCGCTTGCGCGCGTTGTAGCCGGAGCCGCCGACGGCGATCCGCCGGCCGTCCGCGGACCAGGCGACGCTGAGCTGCGTCCCGTCCACCACGTCGTTGGCCGCGAGCCGCATCAGGGAGCGCCCGCTCGCGACGTCGATCACCTCCGGCGCCACCCGTGCCTTGCGAAAGCCCACCACCAGCCGCGCGCCGTCGGGCGAGAACGAGACGCCGACCGCCTGGTCGCTGTGGGCGCGGATGGTCTGCAGCGGGGCGACGCGCCCGCCTCGCGCCGTGACCACCACGATGCGGCCGTCGAGCGAGCTCGCCGCCGCCTTGCCGTCGGCGGAGACGGCAAGTCCGTACGAGGGAGCGGTGAGCGGTTGCTCGTGGACCAGGACGCCGTTCCGATCGAAGGCCCGCAGGGCGTTGTCCCCGGCGTAGACCGCGAGCAGCAGGCTGCCGTCGCGCGTCCAGGCGAGCTTGCGGATGTCGCCGCCGCGGGCGTCGAAGGCGGCGAGCAGCGCGCCGCTGGTGGGCGAGTACAGCAATAGGCGGTGCTCGCCGGTGCCGCGCCCGGTGGTCCCGCCGATCGCGACCACGTCCTCCGTCGGATGGATGGCCGCGCCGTAGAGCCGGCCGAGATCGCCGCTGCCGACTGCCGGGCGCAGGATCTGGCGCAGCTCGCCAGTGGCAAGGCTCCAGATCCGGGCGGTCTTGTCGTCCGAGGCGGTGACGACCAGGCCGCGCTCCGGCGCGACATCGATGCGCCGGATGAAGGCGCCATGCGATCCGCCCTCCACCTGCAGGTACGGGCGTGCCTCGGCCGCCGTCCCCTGCGCCGACGACGGCGACGGCACCACCGCCAGCGCGGAGGCGGCGATCACGAGCGCCGCGAGCACGGGCGGCAGGGGCAGGCAGTATCTCTTGCGCATGGCGGGTAGTCTCCGGAGGAGAATCGCGACGGACGCGCGCCACCCGCGGACGGATGCGATCCGAATATAGTCCCCGCGCGGCGCCGTTGCCAAGCCGTCGAACGCCGGGCTCGGCGGCGGGTGCGGCGAGAGCCGCGGCGGGACGGATCCGGACCTTGGGTCGCCGGGATGGCGCCGCCGGTTCAATCGCCGGCCCGCGTCATCGCGAGAAGCCGGGCCCCCTTCATTTTGAGAAGTCGCGGCGCATGCCTATCATGTGGCGTCCACCCACGTTTCACCCCATTGATTGCCACCCCCGAAGCGCAACGCCGCGCGCTGTGGATTGCGCTTGCCCTCGTCTTCGTCTGGGGCACCAACTTCACCGTCCAGAAGCTCATCTTTCCGGTGCTGACGCCGCCGGGGTTCCTGTTCGGCCGTTTCCTGATCATGCCGGTATGCGCGGCGCTGTGGATGTGCGTGCGCTACGGGATCGACTGGCCGCCGGTCGATCGCTCGGACCTGTGGCTGCTCATGAAGCTCGCGCTGGCAGGCCACGTCCTGCACGTCGGCCTGGTCACCTACGGCATCCATCTCTCCACCGCCTTCTCCTCGGCGCTGATTCTCGCCTGCGGTCCGCTCTTCACGTTGCTCATCCTGCGCTTCACCGGGGTGGAGCGGCTGAAGCGCGCGCAGGTGGCCGGAGTCGCCATCGCCTGCGGCGGCGTGGTGGTGTTCCTGTCCGACAAGTTCCTGGGCGAGGCCTGGCGCGCGGGAAGCGGCGACCTCATCCTGCTGGTGGCCGCGTCGTTCTTCTCGTACTACACCGTTGCCGCCAAGGAAGTGATCATGCGCATGGGCGGCGTGCCGGTGATGGCCTACACCACGCTGCTCGCGAGCCCGCTCCTCGTGGGCCTCTCCTGGCAGGCCGGCATGGGCGTCGACTGGGCAGCGCTCGACTGGTCGATCTGGGCCGGGTTCTTCTGGGCCGTGCTGGTCTCCGCCTTCCTCGGCTGGATCGTCTGGGGCTGGGTCAACGCGATTCGCGGGGTCGCGCGCACCGCACCGCTGATGTACCTGATGCCCGTGGTCGCCGGCGCGGTATCGGTTCTCGTCATGGGCGAGATCATGACGATCAACAAGATCGTCGGCGCCGCGATCACGCTCCTCGGCGTCGCGCTGGCGCAGTACGGCCCCCAGCTGCTCGCCCGCCGCAGGACCGCCTGAGCGCGCCATCCGTCAGCCGCGGCCGGCCGGCTCGAGCGGGCGCGCTGCCGTCGTCCGCCGCTATGGCTCGTCCGTCAGCCGCGTGGCTGCAAAGACGGCCTGCCGACCGATAATCCGCCGCGATCCTGCGATGGAAGGATGGCCATCGCTGAACACAACGTGAGCGGACGAAGGCGGCGAGGACGATGGGCGGGCACGGTGCGGTGGATGCAGGCGAAGGGGACCGGACATGAGGTTCGGGAAGGTCGTGGCGGCGGCGCTCCTCGCGAGCGGGTCGCTCGCTTTCGCGGCGTCCGGCGCCGGCGCCGCGACGGAAGGCCGCACCACGGTCCAGGATGCGTCGGCGATCGAGCGGCTCATCGCCGCGGCCGGGATCCGGCCGGACCAGTACGGCCTGATGGTGCTTCCCCTCGGCGCCGGCTCGCTTCGGGCCGAGCACGAGCCGGACAAGCCGCTCAATCCGGCCTCGACCATGAAGCTCGTCACCACGCATGCCGCGATGGAGCTGCTGGGGCCGGACTACCGCTGGATCACCGAGGTACATGCCGCCGGTCGCGTGGAGGGCGATGTCCTGCTGGGCGACCTGATCATCAAGGGCGGCGGCGACCCGAAGCTGGTCATCGAGGACATGACCGAGCTGGTCGGCAAGCTGCGGCTCGCCGGGCTGCGCGAGATCCGCGGCGACCTGGTCATCGACGACTCGCTCTACGCGGCGGGGCCGGAGCGGCTGGAAGCCTTCGACGGCGACGATTCCCAGCCGTACAACGTGCGGCCGTACGCGGCGTTGATGAACTTCAAGTCCACGCGGTTCGTGATCGATCCGAAGACGCGCGCGGTATCGCTCGATCCGCCGCTCGCCGACGTGCGGGTCGTCAACGACGTGAAGGTGCTGAAGGGACGATGCCGTCCGGGCAGCACCGGCTTCTCCATCGACGATGCGGTGGGCACGGAGTCGCGTCCCCGGATCCGCATCCGCGGGACCCAGGTGCGGGCCTGCGGCGAGCAGTACTTCTACGCCGCCGCGCTTTCGCACCGGCAGTTCATCCACGGCTTCTTCAAGGCCGCCTGGAAGAACGCGGGCGGCACCTTCGACGGCTCGACGCGGGTGGTCCCCGGTGCCGCCAAGGGCGAGGCCTACTATCGCTGGGTTTCGCCGCGCAACCTGCTCGACGTGGTGCGCGACGTGAACAAGTTCAGCAACAACGTCATGGCGCGAATGCTGCTCCTGCAGATCGCCGCTGACCGCCAGGAGACGCCGGCCACCCTCGAGGATGCTCGCCGCGTGGTCTCTGACTGGTATTTCGGGCAGGGGCTGCCGCTGCCGTCGCTGGTGATCGAGAACGGCTCCGGGCTTTCGCGGATCGAGCGCATCTCCGCGCGCGACCTGACCGCGGTGCTCGCGCATGCCGACCAGGGACCGAATGCCGGGCTCTTCATCGATTCGCTGCCGCAGGTCGGCATCGACGGCACCATGCGGGCGCGGCTGCGCCGCCATCCGGTCGCAGGCAACGCCTTCATCAAGACCGGGACGCTGCGCGACGTGCGGGCCATCGCGGGCTACGTGACCGCGGAATCCGGCGAGCGCTATGCGGTGGCGTTGCTGATCAACCGGCCGCTCGCCGAGGGCGCGCGCAAGGCGCAGGACGCCGTCCTGCGCTGGGTGTACCAGAACGGCTGAGCGCCGCCGCCTCGAGGCTCGCGCCTGCCCCGGCTACAGCCCGAGCTTCGACCAGATCGCGTCCACCCGGTCCTTGACCGTGGCATCCATCGCGATCACGCGACCCCATTCGCGGTTGGTCTCGCCGTGCCACTTGCCGGTGGCGTCGATGCCCACCTTGGAGCCGAGGCCGCTCACGGGCGAGGCGAAGTCGAGGTAGTCGATGGGCGTGTTCTCCACCAGCGTCATGTCCCGCACCGGGTCCACCCGGGTGGTCATCGCCCAGATGACCTCCTTCCAGTCGCGCACGTCCACGTCGTCGTCGCAGACCACGATGAACTTGGTGTACATGAACTGGCGAAGGAAGCTCCAGATGCCGAACATCACCCGCTTGGCGTGCCCCGGATAGGCCTTGCGCATCGAAACCACCGCAAGCCGGTAGGAGCAGCCTTCGGGGGGCAGGTAGAAATCCGTGATCTCGGGAAACTGCTTGCGAAGCAGCGGCACGAACACCTCGTTCAAGGCGACGCCCAGGACGGCCGGCTCGTCCGGCGGCTTGCCGGTGTAGGTCGAGTGGTAGAGCGGCCGCTCGCGCATCGTGATCCGCTCGACCGTGAAGACCGGAAACCACTCGCGCTCGTTGTAGTAGCCGGTGTGGTCGCCGAAGGGACCCTCGATCGCCATCTCGTAGCCCGTCGACGCCTGGGGCGGGAGGCTGCCGGCGTGGCTGAGCCGGCGCGCATGCGCTTCGGTCGCGGTTCCGTCGGCATCGGGATGGATCGCGCCTTCCAGCACGATCTCCGCGGAAGCCGGCACCTGCAGGTCGCTGCCCAGGCAGGCGGCGAGCTCGGTCTTCGCGCCGCGCAAGAGCCCGGCGAACTGGTACTCGGAGAGTGAATCGGGCACCGGCGTGACGGCGCCGAGCGTGGTGGCCGGATCCGCGCCCAGCACGACGGCGATCGGGAACGGCGTGCCGGGGCGAGCCGCGCGATGCGCCTGGAAATCCAGCGCGCCGCCGCGATGCGCCAGCCAGCGCATGATGAGCTTGTCCCGGCCGATCACCTGCTGGCGATAGATGCCGAGGTTCTGTCGCGGTCGCGCGGGTCCGCGCGTGACGACCAGGCCCCAGGTGACGAGCGGCCCGGCGTCCCCGGGCCAGCAGGTCTGGACGGGCAGCCGTTCCAGGTCGACCGCCTCGCGCTCGATGACCTGCTGCTGGCACGGTGGCTTGCCGACCACGCGCGGGGCCATGTTGAGCACCTGCTTGAGGACCGGCCACTTCTCCCAGGCGTCCCGCAGCCCGCGAGGCGGTTCCGGTTCCTTCAGGTACGCGAGCAGCTTGCCGACCTCGCGCAGTGCCTGCACGGACTCCTCGCCCATGCCGAGCGCGACCCGCTCGGGCGTGCCGAAGAGATTCGCGAGCACGGGGATGTCCCAATGCCGTTCGCCGTGCCGGGGATTCTCGAAGAGCAGCGCCGGGCCGGCCGCGCGCAGCACCCGGTCCGAGATCTCGGTCATCTCCAGGTGCGGCGAGACCGGCTCGGCGATGCGCTTGAGCTCGCCTCGCGATTCAAGCAGCCTCAGGAAGTCGCGAAGGTCGGTGTATCGTGCGCTCATCGCGTGGATTTTCTCACGGCGGGGAATCGATCCGTCCCGCGCCCGTGAAGCAGTCGATCATTCGGCCGGGAAAACCCTCGCGGTGGCCACCAGGCGCGCTGCTAGAATTCGCCACGCCCGGCCGCGGCGCAAGACCTTCGCGGCCCGCCAGCCCGGCATCCGTCGCTGTCCGGATGCCCGCACGACCGCCAATCCTACGGAGACAGAGAAGCTCCGCGATCGACAAGGAGCCTGGATGGCCATCAAGTCTTGCCTGTCGCCGCTGGTCGCCGCGGTGTTCGCGGCGGCACCGTGCAACGCGAGCGCCACCGTGGAGCACGACGGTTGGATCGCGGTGCCAGACGACCATGTCGCGGGGCCCGACGACAACCCGATCGGGTCGCCGCCACCAGTCGCGGCCGACCGGTTGCGCGACGATCCGGTGCAGACGGCGCGCGTTCCCATTCCCTACGACGCCAAGCCGCTGCCGCCGGTGCGCCTGTCCCGGGAGCAACGCGCGATCGCGAGCCACATCGCACGCAGCTACCGCGTGGGCAGCCGCCTGGTCGAGCGCTTCGTGCACTACGCCTACCGGGCGGCCCGCGAGTACCGGGTGGATCCCCATCTCGTCCTGGCCGTGATCGCGGTGGAATCGAGCTTCGACTACCGCGCGGCGAGCGTCGCCGGCGCGGAGGGCCTGATGCAGGTGCTGACCCGCGTGCACGCGAGCAAGTTCGAGCGGTTCGGCGGCGTCGACGCCGCCTGGGAGCCGCTGGCCAACATCCGCGTCGGCACGCGCATCCTGAGCGAGTATATCGATCGCTACGGCGACATCGCGGCGGGCCTCAAGGCCTACGTGGGCGCCGCGCTGCTCCCGAGCGATGGCGGCTACGGTGCCAAGGTGCTGGATCGCAGGGACGAGTTCGACGCGGTGGTGCGGGCGCTGGACGCGCCGGTCATCGAAGCCGGCAGTGGTTCGGCACACGCCGGGTCGACCACCGCATCCGGTGTCGGGACGGGGCGCAGCCTGGGGATGTAGCACCGGCCCGCTTCGATCGTCGGCAGCAAGCGTGGGCCGGCAGAAATGACCTGGAGGTAGAGATGCACATGCTGCTCGTCATCATCGGTGGCGCCGTCCTGCTTGGCGTCTTCGTGTTGTTCGGCAAGCTCTGGGGTGAAGACGCCGCCGGCATGGCCGTGGCCGCGAAGGCCTTCGTGCCGCTGTGGCTGGTGGTGTCCCTGGTCAACCTGTGGGTCGGGGTCACCAAGGCAGGCTACACGGTCGCCCAGGAGCTGCCGATCCTCGCCGTCGTCTTCGCGGTGCCGACGGCACTCGCGGTGGTGGTGGCGTGGCAGCTCGCGAAGGCCTGAGGCGGCGCCTTCACCCGCGCCGGCATCAGGCCTGGCTGCGGCGCTTCAGCCAGTCGCCCATGCGATCGATCGCCTCCGCCAGCAGTGGGCGCGCCGTGGCATAGGACAAGCGCAGGTAGCGCTCCGGCTCGGCGTGGCCGAAGTCCGTGCCCGGCACGAGCGACACGTACGCCTCCTCAAGCAGCCGGTTGCAGAGCTCCGTGCTGGTGAGGCCGGTGCCGCTGCAGTCGACGTAGACGTAGAAGGCCCCATCCGGATGTGCCGGTACCTGGAGGCCGATCGATTCCAGTGCCGGCACGATGAAGTCCCGCCGCTCGCGGAACGACTCGCGCCGCTGCCCGTAGATGCCCAGGCATGCCGGTGTGAAGCACGCGAGCGCCGCGTGCTGCGCGAGCGCGGAAGGGCAGATGTAGAGGTTCTGCGCGAGCTTTTCGAAGACAGGCACCAGCGCGGGCGGCACCACCATCCAGCCCAGCCGCCAGCCGGTCATGCTGAAGAACTTGGAGAAACTGTTGGTGACGATGACGTCGTCCCCCAACTCGAGCGCGGTACGCGGCCTTGCCGGTTCTCCCGGCATTCCGTAGGAGAGATCGAGGTAGATCTCGTCCACCAGCGTGAAGCCGCCGCGCTGGCGCACTTCCTGCACGATGGCGGTCAACTCGTCGAAAGGGATCGACGTGCCGGTGGGATTGGCGGGCGAGGCGATCATGACGCCCTTGACGCGATCGGCGCCAGCGTTCCAATGCTGGCGCAGCAGCTCGGCCGTGAGCTGGAAGCGCGTCTGCGGCCCGACCGGGACCAGGAGCGGCACGCCGTCGGCCGCAGCGATGAAGTGGCGGTTGCAGGGATAGCTCGGGTCCGTGAGCAGCACCTCGTCGCCCGGGTTGACCAGCGCGGTGCAGGCAAGCGTGAGCGCGGCGGAGGCACCCGCCGTCACGATGATCCGGTGCGGATCGACTTCCACGCCGTAGCGGTTGCGGTAGTCGTCGGCGATCGCGCGGCGCAGCGGCTCGATGCCGAGCGCGGGCGTATAGCCGGTGTGCCCCTCGCGCGCGGCCTGCTCCATGGCCGTGATCACCGGCGGCGGCGCGGTGAAGTCGGGTTCGCCGATGCTCATGTGGATCACCGGGCGGCCGGATGCCTGCAGCGCTGCCGCCCGCTTGACGAGCTCCATGACGTGGAAGGGCTCGATGCGGGCGGTGCGTGCGGCGAGAGGAAAGGGGAGAGCGGTACTCATTGAAGTCGGAAGATCCGGTTTCCTGCCGGCGCTGAGATCGAACCAAGCCTCGACGATGCGTTCGGCGCGCCTGCAGCTGATGGGCGAGGTCAAATGGATGGTACCGCCGCGGCGCAATATCATTGGCGGCGGCAGCATCGGGCCGGCGAGCCAGGACGTGGGGACGGAGGCTGACATGACCGCGGTGAAGGGTACGCATTTCCGGGAACTGGTGGAGACCGAACGGCCGCTGGTGCTGCCCGGCGCGCACGATGCGTTGTCGGCCATGCTGATCCGGCAGGCCGGATTCAAGGCCTATTTCATCGGCGGCTTCCCGCTCGTCGGCGTGCGTTACGGGCTGCCCGACATCGGACTGGCCGGGCTCGGCGAGATCTCCGCCGGCATCCGCGACATCATGGCCGCCAGCGACCTTCCCGTGCTGGTCGATATCGACAACGGCTACGGCGACGTCAAGAACGTCGTCCACGCCGTGCACACTTATGAGCGCATGGGCGCGCAGGCGTTGTTCTTCGAGGACCAGGTCTCGCCGAAGCGTTGCGGCCACATCGCCGGCAAGGAGCTCCTCGCCACCGGCCAGATGGAGGGCCGCATCCGGGCGGCAGCGGAGAACCGGCTGGACCCTGCCACCTACATCATCGCGCGCACGGATGCCCGTGAAGTCCACGGCATCGAGGAGGCGCTGCGCCGCGGCGAGCGCTACGCGCGGGCTGGCGCCGACGCGGTGTTCGTGGAGGCCCCGGAATCGGTGGAGGAAATGCGGCGCATCGGTGCCGAGCTCGCCGGCATCCGGCTGATGGCCAACATGCTAGAGGGCGGGCGCACGCCCATCCTGAGGCCGGCGGAGCTGGAGTCGCTCGGATTCCGCATCGTCATCTACGGGATCTCGCTCCTGATGCGCATCACCCGGCTCATGCAGGACAGCCTGGCGGACCTGAAGAGCGGCGAGCTGAAGCTCGTCGGCAGCGGAGTGGGTTTCGAGGAATACAAGCGGATCATCGGGTTCTCCCGCTGGGCGGCGCTCGAGGATCGCTACGAGCCGCGGCCGCAGGAGCGGCGTGGGTAGGCGCGCTCAGCGGCTCATTCGATCAGCGTCCGATGCGCCGCGATCGCGGCCGCGGCGAACGGCAGCAGCCCGTCGTCGCTGCGCGAGGCCGCATGCGCGTCGACGTGCGCGAGGAGCGCGCGCCGCATCCTGGGATCCCAGAAGCTCTTCAGGTGCTGCGCGACGCTTTTCAGCGCGGCGTCGCGCTGGGGCATGGCCTCGAAGTGACGGCCGATCTCGTTGACCATCTTGACTAGGGGCTCGGCGTGCACGATGAAGTCTCTCGCGTCGTTTCCGTTGCAGTGCCCGCCGGCGCGGCGTCGCGCGGGCTCAGGCGGGCAGGGTGGCTGTAGACGGTCAATCGATCGCTGCGCACGAAGCCGACCAGGGTGAGGCGGCTCGCACGGGCGACGTCGACCGCGAGCGTGGTCGCGGCCGAGGCCGCGGCGAGCAGGGGCGCGCCCGCGATGACCGCCTTCTGGACCATCTCGACGCTGGCGCGGCTGCTGACCGCGATGAAGCCGGCTCCGGATGATCCACCGACGCCCGCGGCGGCGTCCCGTGCCGGCGCCGGCCCGTCCTGGCGCGCCAGGGCGCCGATCAGCTTGTCCAGGGCGTTGTGCCGGCCCACGTCCTCGCGAATCAGCTCGATCGTGCCGTCTGCCGAGGCCCACGCGGCGGCGTGCACCGCCCCGGTGGCGTCATGCAGACGCTGGCGGCTGCGCAGTGCGGCGAACGCGGCACCGACGGCGGCCGGCTCGAAGCGCGCGCCCGATCGGGGCAGCGGGGGGATGTCGCGGACCACCTGGGACAGCGCCTCGACCCCGCACAGGCCGCACCCGGTGCGTCCCGCGAGCGAGCGGCGCCGCACCTTCAGTCGATGGAACGCGGCGCCACCGATGCGCAGGCGCAGCGTGATGCCTTCCGCGCTTTCGTCGGCATCGATCTCCAGCAGGTCGTCGGGGCTGTCCAGGACGCCTTCCGAGAGCGAGAACCCGAGGGCGAAGTCCGGCAGGTCGGTCGGCGACGCGAGCATCACCGCGTGGGCGATGCCGTTGAACTCTAGCGCGATCGGCACCTCGCAGGCGACCGCGTCGACCGTCCGCGTCGGTTGCTCGCCGCGCCAGGTGGTGACCGGAAGCGAGCGCCAGCCGCCGTCCGACGCGCCCGCCGCATTCACTGCGTGACCTCGGCGTCGCTGCCGGCCGGTAGCCGCGCCGCGAGCAGGTCCCGCTGCACGCGATCGAAGCGGTGATACTCGCGCTGCCATTCCGAAGGCTGCATGACCGGCATCACCTGCACCGCGGTCACCTTGTACTCCGGGCAGTTGGTGGCCCAGTCCGAGTTGTCGGTGGTGACCACGTTGGCGCCCGACTCGGGGAAGTGGAACGTGGTGTAGACCACGCCGGGCTGGACCCGGTCGGTGATCTCGGCGCGCAGCACCGTCTCACCCGCCCGGCTCTTGACGCCGACCCAGCTGCCGTCGCGGATGCCGCGCTCCTCCGCGTCATGCGGATGGATCTCCAGGCGGTCCTCGTCGTGCCAGCGTACGTTCTCGGTCCGTCGCGTCTGCGCGCCGACGTTGTACTGGGTCAGGATACGGCCCGTGGTCATCAGCAGCGGGAATCGCCGCGTCACCTTCTCGCCGGTGGCCACGTACGGCGTCAGCATGAAGCGGCCCAGGCCGCGGACGAAGCTGTCGACGTGCATGACCGGCGTGCCGTCCGGCGCAGTGTCGTTGCACGGCCACTGCACGCTGCCCAGCTCGTCGATCCGGGCGAAGCTCACGCCGGAGAAGGTCGGCGTGAGGCGGGCGATCTCGTCCATGATCTCCGACGGATGCGAATAATCCATCGGATAGCCGAGCGCATTGGAGAGCCGGACCGTGACCTCCCAGTCCGCCAGGCCGGCGAGCGGGGGCATCACCCGGCGCACCCGCGAGATCCGCCGCTCGGAATTGGTGAAGGTCCCGTCCTTCTCGAGGAAGGACGAGCCGGGCAGGAACACGTGGGCGTACTTGGCGGTCTCGTTCAGGAAGATGTCCTGGACCACGATGCACTCCATGGCCATCAGCGCCGCGGCGACGTGCTGGGTGTTCGGGTCGGACTGGACGATGTCCTCGCCCTCGCAGTACAGGCCCTTGAACGAGCCCGCCAGCGCGGCGTCGAACATGTTCGGGATCCGCAGTCCCGGCTCCGGCTCGATCGCGACGTTCCAGGCCGCCTCGAACTGAGAGCGCACGGTGCTGTCGGAGACGTGGCGATAGCCGGGCAGCTCGTGAGGGAACGAGCCCATGTCGCAGGATCCCTGCACGTTGTTCTGTCCGCGCAGCGGGTTCACGCCGACGCCGACGCGGCCGACGTTGCCGGTGGCCATCGCGAGGTTGGCGATCCCCATCACCGCGGTCGAGCCCTGGCTGTGCTCGGTGACGCCCAGGCCGTAGTAGATCGCCGCGTTGTGCCCGCCCGCGCCATCCGGGCCGCGCGCGTACAGCCGCGCCGCGGCGCGGACCTCGGTGGCCGGCACGCCGGTCTCCGCTTCCAGCGCCTCGGGCGAATGCTCGGGGCGCGCGACGAACGCGCGCCAGTCGGCGAAGGAAGGGTCCTCGCAGCGCGCCTGCACGAAGGCTTCGTTCACCAGCCCTTCGGTGACGACCACGTGCGCGAGCGCGTTGAGGATCGCGACGTTGGTGCCGGGCCTGAGCTTGAGGTGGTGGTCCGCCTGCACGTGAGGCGATTTGACCAGGTCGATCCGCCGCGGGTCGACCACGATCAGCCGCGCGCCCTGGCGCAGCCGGCGCTTCATCCGTGAGGCGAAGACCGGATGCCCGTCGGTCGGGTTCGCGCCGATGACCACGATCACGTCGGCGTGGTCGATGGAGCTGAAATCCTGCGTACCGGCCGACTCGCCCAGGGTCTGCTTCAGCCCGTAGCCGGTGGGAGAGTGGCAGACGCGGGCGCAGGTGTCGACGTTGTTGTTGCCGAACGCGGCGCGCACCAGCTTCTGGACCAGGTAGGTCTCCTCGTTCGTGCAGCGCGACGAGGTGATGCCGCCGATCGATCCGCGTCCGTACTTCTGCTGGATCCGGCGCAGGCGGTCGGCGGCGTAGGCGAAGGCCTCGTCCCAGCTCACTTCCCGCCACGGATCGGTGATCCTCTCGCGGATCATCGGCTGCGTGATCCGATCCGGATGCGTGGCGTAGCCCCAGGCGAAGCGACCTTTCACACAGGCGTGGCCTTCGTTGGCGCGGCCGTCCTTCCAAGGCGTCATCCGCACCACCTCGCCGTCCTTCAGCTCGGCCTTGAAGCCGCAGCCCACGCCGCAGTAGGCGCACGTCGTGACCACCGAATGGTCCGGACGGCCGGCCTGGATCACCGACTTCTCCAGGAGCGAGCCGGTGGGGCAGGCTTCGACGCACGCGCCGCAGCTCACGCATTCCGATGCCATGAACGACTCGTCCTGGCCGGCCGACACGCGCGATTCGAAGCCGCGCCCGCTGATGGTGAGCGCGAAGGTGCCCTGGATCTCCTCGCAGGCCCGCACGCAGCGGCTGCAGACGATGCACTGGGCCGGATCGAAGGTGAAATAGGGGTTCGATTCGTCCTTGGGCGCGTCCAGATGGTTGGCGCCCGCGTGGCCGTCGTGCCCGTAGCGGACCCCGGTCACGCCGAGCGACCGCGCCATGTCGTGCAGCTCCCGGCTGCCGTCGTCGCGCAGCACCGACTCCGCCGGATGGTCGGAGAGGTAGAGCTCCATCACGCCCTGGCGAAGCTGCTCGAGCTTCGGCGACTGCGTGCGCACGGTCATGCCGTCTTCGGCCGGAGTCGTGCAGGAGGCCGGATAACCGCGCCGGCCGTCGATCTCCACCAGGCACAGCCGGCAGGACCCGAATGCCTCAAGGCTGTCGGTGGCGCAGAGCTTGGGCACCGAGACGCCGAGCTCGGCGGCCGCGCGCATCAGCGACGTGCCCCGCGGCACCGTCACCGACTGGCCGTCGATCGTCAATGTCACGGTCTCGGTGGCCGCGACGTGCGGCGTGCCGTAGTCGCGTTCGCGGATCAGTTCGCGTGCTTGCAGCATCGTGGTGTCCTTGGCGGCAGCGCCGCTCTCAAACGGTCTGTCCCGGCCTTGCGCCAGTCTGCTCCGGCCTAGCGCCTGCCGGCGCACCTGCCGGCACCGTCGCCGCCGCGGGCAGGCCGAAGTCCTCCGGATAGTGGTCCAGGGCGGAGAGCACCGGGTACGGCGTCATCCCCCCCATCGCGCAGAGGCTGCCATGCAGCATCGTATCGCAGAGATCGCGCAGCAGCGCGACCTGGCCATCGCGCGAGTGGGCCTGCGCCGACGCCGCGATGCGGTCGATCACCTCGACGCCACGGGTGGAGCCGATCCGGCACGGCGTGCACTTGCCGCACGACTCGATCGCGCAGAACTCCATCGCGTAGCGCGCGAGGCCGGCGAGGTTGGCGGTGTCGTCGTGCACGACGATGCCGCCGTGGCCCACCACCGCGCCGATCGCGGTGTACTCCTCGTAGTCGATCGGCACGTCCCACTGAGACGGCGGGAGGTAGGCGCCGAGCGGCCCGCCCACCTGCACCGCCTTGACCGGCCGACCGCTCGCCGTCCCGCCGCCGAAATCCTCGACGAGCTGGCGCAGGGTCACGCCGAAGGCGAGCTCCACCAGCCCGCCGCGGCGCACGTTGCCCGCGAGCTGGAACGGCAGCGTGCCGCGCGAGCGGCCCACGCCGAAATCGCGGTAGAACGCCGCGCCGCGCGCGAGGATCATCGGCACCGCGGCGAACGAGATCACGTTGTTGACGAGAGTGGGTTGTCCGAACAGGCCGACGAGCGCCGGGAGCGGCGGCTTGGCGCGAACCAGCCCGCGCCGCCCCTCCAGGCTTTCCAGCAGCGCCGTTTCCTCGCCGCACACATAGGAGCCCGCGGCCTTGCGCACCTCGAGGTGGAACGCGCGGCCGCTGCCGCCGACGTCCTCGCCCAGCCAGCCCGCCGCGGTCGCCTGCCGGATCGCTTCGGTCATCGTCGCGATCGCGTGGGGGTACTCGGAGCGGATGTAGACATAGCCCTGGGTCGCGCCCACGGCAAGCCCGGCGATCGCCATGCCCTCGATCAGCATGAAGGGATCGCCCTCCATCACCATCCGGTCGGAGAACGTCCCGGAGTCACCCTCGTCCGCGTTGCAGACCACGTAGCGGCGCGGCGCCGGCCCGCTGCCCGCCGGACGCAGCGGGGCCTGCGCCACCGTCTGCCACTTGACGCCGGTCGGGAAGGCGGCGCCGCCCCGGCCGCGCAGGCCCGACTCCAGGACTTCGGTGACGATCTCGGCTGGCGCCAGGGCGAGCGCGCGGCGCAGCCCGGTCCAGCCGTCGTGCGCGGCATAGTCGGCGATCGACCGCGGATCGACGACGCCCATGCGCGCGAACGTCAGGCGCTGCTGTGCGCGCAGGTAGGGCAGGTCTTCGACCGGCCCGAGGGCGAGCGCATGCGACACGGCGCCTTCGCCCGCCTCGAGCAGGCCGGCATCCAGCAGCGATTCGACCGCTTCCGGCGTCACCGGCCCGAAGCCGAGGCGACCGGCAGGTCCGTCGCATTCGACCAGCGGCTCCAGCCAGAACAGTCCGCGCGACCCGGTCCGGACGATCTCGACCGGCACGCCGCGCCGTTTCGCGCCGGCGGCGAGCGCCGTCGCGACCGTGTCGGCGCCGACCGCGAGCGCCGCCACGTCGCGCGGCACGTAGAGGCGGCGGGGCGTCCCCGCGGCGGCAGTCGCGACCGCGTTCATCGCGATCCCTCCACCGTCCCGGCCGCCGGCGCCGAGGCGGCGCCCACGGTCCGCAGCGACGCGACCAGCGCATCGAACGCGGCCGGGGTGACCCGCCCGTGCACGCAGGCGGCCTCGTCGTCATCGAGCAGCAGGGCAGGCGACGACGCGCACAGGCCCAGGCAGTAGGCGACCTCCAGCGTGACCGTGCCATCGGCGGTGGTCTGGCCCGGTTCGACACCGAGCGCGCTTCGCGCATGGTCAAGCAGCGCCTGCGCCCCCATCGATTGACAGGCCTCGGCCTGGCACAGCCTGATCACATGCCGCCCCGGCGGCGACTGGCGGAAGTGGTGGTAGTACGTGACCACGCCGTGGACTTCGGCGCGCGACAGGTTGAACGCCGCCGCGATTCGCGGCACCGCTTCCTTCGGCACGCAGCCGAAGCTCGCCTGGACGTCGTGCAGCGCCGGCAGCAGGCCTCCCGGGCGTTCCCGATGGGCTTCCAGTACCTGGTCGAGGGCGGCGAGGTCGAGAGTCAACTTGGGTCTCCTGTCCGGTCCTCAGTGCATCGACCGGAGTGCATCGGCCGCGCGGTGCACGAGATCGGCTGCGCAGTGCACAAATATCGTGGCCGTCAGGCAACTATACGCGGGGCATACCCCGGTCACAATATGTGCGTCGCCGCCGTCTGAATAGGCGGCAGTCCGCATATTATCCCCTGGTCGCATGCGACCGGCGCACGTGGGCATTCGGCGGCGCGTCCGCCCGCCGGATTCCCGGCCGCTCGAGGAAAGCCGATGCTCGATGTCTCGATCGATCCGCAACTCTGCATTCGCCGTCGCGACGGCGCGGCGCTGTCGGGCCGGACCGTCGCGCTGCTGGTGCTGATCCAGGAGCATGGCAGCCTCGCGGCCGCGTGCGCGGCCGGTGGCCTGTCCTATCGCCATGCATGGGACCTGTTGCGGGCCGGGGAAGCCGTGTTCGGCGAGCCGCTGGTGATCAAGGCCCGGGGCAGGGGCTCGCGGCTGACCGCCCTGGGCGAGCGGATCGCATGGGCCGAGCGCCGGATCCGGGCGCGGCTCACGCCTGCCCTGGATACGCTCGCCTCGGAAGTGGGCAGCGAGATCCGGGCCGTGCTGTCGGCGTCGTCGGCCCAGCTGCGCATCCACGCGAGCCACGGCTTCGCCGTGCAGACGCTGAACGAGTTCCTGATCGCGCGCGGGGTGCCGCACGCGATCAAGTACTGCGCCTCGGGCGAGGCGCTGGACGCGCTGCGCAGCGGTGCCTGCGAGGTGGCCGGGTTCCCCGTGCCGGTCGGCCGCTTCGAAGGGACGGTGGTGGATCACTACCGGCCCTGGCTGGATCCGCGCGAGCAGCGCGTCATCTTCGTGGTGAGCCGGCGCCAGGGACTGATCGTCGCCGCGGGCAACCCCAAGCGCATCTACGGCATCGACGACCTGGTGCGCGACGACGTCCGCTTCATCAACAGGCAGCCCGGATCCGGTACCCGGTTGTTGCTGGACCTGGAGCTGCGGGACCGGGGGCTGGCTGCCGATCGGGTCAACGGCTACGCCCAGTTCGAGTTCACGCATGCCGCGGTTGCCGCGTTCGTCGCCAGTGGGATGGCCGACGTCGGGCTCGGCATCGAGGTTCCGGCACGGCGCTTCGGGCTCGAGTTCGTCCCGGTGACGACCGAGCGCTACCTGCTGCTCTGCCATCGACGCAACACCGACTCGCCGGCACTTCGCGCGACGATCGACGTGCTGACGAGCGACGCCTACCGGGCGGCGGTCGACCACCTGCCCGGGTACCGCACCGAAGGCCCGGGCGGGATCGTCCTGCTGGGGGACGTGTTCCCCGGGTTGGCCGGAGGCTGAGGAGGCGCGCCGGGAAGCCTGTCGGGGTCGGCGCCTCACCAGGCGGGCATGGCTCCGACCGTCACGCCGCGGTCGACTCGAGGTGCGCCATCGCCGCCAGCACGCCGCCCTTGCGATGGGGGACGCCCGCGAGCCCGAGCGCCATCTCCACCCCGGAGAGCGTGCCCATCAGCATCAGCTCGTTGAAGTCGCCGAGATGGCCGATGCGGAACACCTTGTCCGCGACGCGTCCCAGCCCCTGGCCGAGCGAGAGGTTGAACCGCGCGAGCGCCACCTTGCGGAAGGCGTCCGCCCCGCTGCCGCCGGGCATCATGACCGCCGTGAGCGACGGGCTGTACTCGGCCGGCTCGGCGCAGAGGATCTCGAGCTCCCAGCCGTTCACCGCCGCGCGGGTCGCCTCGGCCAGGCGCCGGTGGCGGGCGAAGACGTTGGCCAGGCCTTCCTCCTCCAGCATCGCGATCGCCTCGTGCAAGCCGTAGAGCAGGTTGGTGGCAGGCGTGGAGGGAAAGTACCCGTTGGCGTTGGACGCCAGCATGTCGGCCCAGTCCCAGTAGGCGCGGGGCAGCCGCGCGGTCTTGGCCGCCTCCAGCGCGCGGGGGCCGACCGCGTTGAAGGAGAGCCCCGGGGGCAGCATCAGGCCCTTCTGCGATCCGGCCACGCTCACGTCCACCCCCCATTCGTCATGACGGTAGTCGATGGATGCGAGCGACGAGATGGTGTCCACCATCAGCAGGGCGGGGTGCCCGGCACGGTCGATCGCCGCGCGCACCTGCGGGATGCGGCTGGCGACGCCCGTGGCGGTTTCGTTGTGCACCACGCAGACGGCCTTGTAGCGATGGGCGCGATCGGCCGCGAGCCTCTCCTCGATCAGCGCGGGATCGGCGCCGCGGCGCCAGTCCCCCGGCAGGAAGTCGACGGCGAGCCCGAGCCGGTCCGCCATCCGCTTCCAGAGCGCCGCGAACTGGCCGGTTTCGCACATCAGCACGGCATCGCCGGGCGAAAGGGTGTTGACGAGCGCGGCCTCCCAGGCGCCGGTGCCGGAGGCGGGGTAGATCACCACCGGTGAAGCGGTCTGGAAGATCCGGCGGATTCCGGCGAGGACCGACTTGCCGAGCTGCTGGAACTCGGGGCCGCGGTGGTCGATGGTGGGATAGTCCATCGCCCTCAGGATGCGGTCCGGCACGTTGGTCGGGCCCGGGATCTGGAGGAAGTGGCGGCCGGAGGGGTGGCCGTTGAGGGCGAGGCCGTTGGACAGTTTCATCGGCGGATCCGTTTGGCAGGCGTAGGAAGGGTGTCACTTGGCGCGGGTGCGCGACTCGCCAGGCAACTTGCAGGAATGCATTTTGTATGCAAAATTCGCCGGAGGCAACCTCGCCCCTCAAGCCGCCCTCGCACCCATGCAGCTCGACACACTGGACCGCCCCGCGCAGACACCGTTCGACCCCGCCCTCGATCGCTCCGGGGAGTCGCCTCTCGACGAGGCAGCCGCCCTGGGGCTGCCCATCGGGCGCAGGCCGCTCCACGAGGAGGTCGCGGACCGGCTGCGCGGGCTGCTTACGGAGGGGCGGCTGCCGCCCGGCGCCCGGCTCAACGAACGGGTGCTCTGCGAGCAGCTCCAGGTCTCGCGCACGCCGCTGCGCGAGGCGCTCAAGGTGCTCGCCACCGAGCGACTGGTGGAGCTCTCGCCGAACCGGGGCGCGCGCGTGGTCGCCCTGGCGCCCACCGATGTCGCCGAGCTGTTCGAGCTGATGGGCGCGCTGGAAGGCCTCTCGGGCGAGCTTGCCGCCGTCCGCCACGGGGCGGAAGAGCTTGCGATGATCCGCGCCCTGCATGCCGAGATGATGGCCGCGCACGCGCGTGGCGACTTGCCCTCGTACTACGACCGCAACCGCCGCATCCACCTCGCCATCAACCGTTGCGCGCGCAACGCGGCGCTTTCCGAGACCTACGACAGCGTGAACACGCGGATCCAGAACCTGCGCTTCAGCTCCAACTTCGATCGCGACAAGTGGGACGAGGCGGCGCGCGAGCACGAAGCCATGATCCAGGCGCTGCAGGCCCGCGACGGGGCCGCGCTGCGCGCGCTGCTGGAGCGGCACCTGCGCAACAAGCGCGACGCGGTGCTTGCCCAGTGGCTGGACCCGGTGGAGGCTCCTCCCGCGCCGTCGCGGTACGTATCCCGGGGTGGGCGGTGAACGCCCCCGCACGGGCCGACTCGCTGCGTGCCGCCCCCGCGGACCGCGGTCGGATCGCGCAGCGCCTGCGCCGTGTGCTGCGCGGCGAGGTGCTGTTCGATGCGGCCTCGCGGGGCCGCTATGCCACCGACGCATCGATCTACCAGGTCGACCCGGTGGGCGTGGTGGTCCCGGCCGACGAGGTCGATGTCCTCGCCGCGTTGGAGCTGGCCCGCGAGCTGCGGATACCCGTCCTGCCGCGCGGTGCCGGCACCAGCCAGTGCGGCCAGACCGTCGGCGAAGCGCTGGTGATCGACGTGAGCAAGCACCTGCGCAAGCTGGTCGCCTTCGACGCCGCCGCGATGACGGCCGAGGTGCAGCCGGGCATGGTCCTGGATGACCTGAACGCCTTCCTGAGGCCGCACGGCCTCTGGTTCCCGGTCGACGTGTCGACCTCGGCGCAGGCCACCATCGGCGGCATGGCCGGCAACAACTCCTGCGGCTCGCGCTCGATCGCCTACGGCAACATGGTGCACAACGTGCTCGGCATCGATGCGGTGCTGGCCGATGGCACAGCCCAGCACTTCGGGCCGTTCGGCACCAACTCGACGCTGCGGCTGGACAGCGGCCGCATCGGACGGCTGGTGGCGCGCCTCTTCGAGATCGCCGAGCGCGAGCGCGACGAGATCGAGCGTCGCTGGCCGACGGTCATGCGCCGGGTGGGCGGCTACAACCTCGACGTCTTCCATCCTCGCTCGGTACGGCCGTACACCGACGACGGCTCGGTGAATCTCGCTCATCTCCTCGTCGGTTCCGAGGGCACCCTCGCCTGGTTCAACCGGCTGAAGCTGAAGCTGGCGCGCCTGCCGGCGCACAAGGTGCTGGGCGTGGTGAACTTCGCGAGCTTTCACCGCGCGATGGAGAGTGCCCGGCACATCGTGGCGCTGGGGCCGGTCGCGGTCGAGCTGGTGGATCGCACCATGATCGATCTCGCCCGAGACAATCCGGCTTTCCGGCCGGTGATCGAATCGGCGCTGGTCGATCCCGCGGCGCCAACGCCGCAGGCCATCCTGCTGGTGGAGTTCGCCGGGGATGACCGGGGGGCGCTGCCGGAGAAGCTCGCGCGGCTCGAGGAAACGATGGGCGACGTCGGATTGCCGGACACCGTGGTCCGCATGGAGGATGCCGCCGCGCAGAAGGCGCTCTGGGATGTGCGCAAGGCGGGCCTCAACATCATGATGTCGCTCAAGGGTGACGGCAAGCCGGTGAGCTTCATCGAGGACTGCGCGGTGCCGCTCGAGCATCTGGCCGAGTACACCGACCGGCTCACCGAGGTCTTCGCCCGCCACGGCACCCGCGGCACCTGGTACGCGCATGCCTCCGTGGGCACGCTGCACGTGCGGCCGATCCTCGACATGCGTGCCGGCGGACCGGAAGGCGGCGCCGCGAAGATGCGTGCCATCGCCGAGGAAGCCGCCGCGCTGGTGCGCCGCTACAAGGGCGCCTTCTCCGGCGAGCACGGTGACGGCCTGGTGCGCAGCGAATGGGTCGGCTGGCAGTTCGGCGAGCGCCTCACCCGAAGCTTCGAGGAGATCAAGGACCTCTTCGATCCCGACGGCCTGATGAACCCGGGCAAGATCGTGCGGCCGACACGCATGGACGATGCGAGCCTCTTTCGCTACAAGCCGGGCTACTCGGTCGCGCCGCTCGCGACCGCGCTCGACTGGTCGGCCTGGGACGTGAAGAACGACCCGGCCACCGAGTGCGTCACCGCGCCGGGGACCGGCGGCGACCCCACCGGCGGCCTCGCCAAGGCCGTCGAGATGTGCAACAACAACGGGCACTGTCGCAAGTTCGACGCCGGCACCATGTGCCCGAGCTTTCGCGTGACCCGCAACGAGCGGGATCTCACGCGCGGCCGCGCCAACACCCTGCGCCTCGCGCTGAGCGGCCAGCTCGGCCCCGCTGGCCTTGGCTCCGACGCGGTCGCCGAAGCGCTGTCGCTTTGCGTGAGTTGCAAGGGATGCCGCCGCGATTGCCCCACCGGCATCGACATGGCGCGCATGAAGATCGAGGTGCAGCACCGGCGGGCCGCCGAAGGGCGGTTGAGCCGGCGCGAGAGGCTGGTCGCCGCGCTGCCGCGCTACGCCGGACTGGCCGCGCGCCTGCCGTGGCTCTTCAATGCGCGCGATCGCGTACCGGGTGCGGCGCGGCTGATGGAGCGACTGCTGGGCTTCTCCGCGCGGCGGTCGCTGCCGAGGTGGCGCAGCGACACCTTCCTGCGTCGGCGCGCCGCGGCCGCGGCCCGGGCGGCTTCGGTCGGCACCGCTGCGGGCGCCGGAGCATCGGGCGCCGGGAATGCTGCCGCGACAGGGCAGGCTGGCGAGGTCGTGCTGTGGGTGGACACCTTCGACAATGCGTTCGAGCCGGCCATCCTCGAGGCGGCCGAGCGGGTGCTGCGGGCCGCCGGCTATGCGGTCCACGTCGCCGGCCCGGCGCCGGGCGATGCCGAACCGAAGCGGCCGCTCTGCTGCGGCCGGACCTGGCTCTCGGCCGGACTCGTCGACGAGGCGAGGGCAGAGGCGCGGCGCACTCTCGCGGCGCTCGCGCCGTACCTGGAGCGTGGCGCGACCGTCGTCGGGCTAGAGCCCTCGTGCCTGCTCACCATGCGCGACGAGTTCCTGGTCCTCGGCCTCGGTGAGGACGCCCCGCTCGCCGCGACCCTGGCACCGCGCGCGCTGCTGCTGGAGGAGTTCCTCGACCGCGAGCACCGCCTAGGTCGCCTGGAGCTCGATCTCTCTCCGATCGGCCCTTCGCGTGCGCTGCTGCACGGGCACTGCCACCAGAAGGCGTTCGACGCGGTGCGTCCGATCGAGCGCGTGCTCGCGCTCGTGCCGGGGCTCGAGGTTTCGCTGGTCGAGTCCAGTTGCTGCGGCATGGCCGGCGCTTTCGGCTATGAAGCGGAGCACTACGACGCCTCGCGGGCGATGGGCGAGCTCTCGCTGCTGCCGGCCGTGCGCGCGGCTACCGACGACACACTGGTCGTAGCCGACGGCACCAGCTGCCGGCACCAGATCGCGGATGGGACGGGGCGGCGGGCACTGCATGTTGCGGAGGTGCTCGCGATGTCCTTGAGTTGATCCTTGCGCCGGACTCCGGTCCGCGCGGGGGCGGGCGCAGTCCTGGGCATCGCTTCCCGAAACTTCGGCGCCAGGGTTGCTCGTGGGACGCCGCGCGGCTCCTATATCCTTCCGAGTTGTTGCATCAGGGACAGTCGGTCCGTCTGGCTCCATCGTTCGATGCAGCGGCCCTTGGCAAAACGCAAGATGGTGATTCCATCGTACTGGACGTGCTTGCCCGTCGCCGCGATCCCCCGGAAGGGCCCCGTATGCGTTCCGAGCACGGCGAAGCGCGAGACAACCTTGTCTCCTGCCTCGAAGACCTCGTCAGTGCGAATCTGCACGTCGGGGAAAGCAGCCCACAACGCCTCGTAATGCGCCCTGACCGCTGCGATTCCCGGAGCAAGGCCATATCCGTGAAGCACTATGGAGTCGTCATAAAGCTCCAGGTACCGACGTCGCTTCGCCGGATCTCCGAAGTGGCGCAGACATTCCAGGAGATGGGCGACGTTCCTGCCATTGGTCATACGTTTCTCCGGGGTCGACAGGTCAGTTCGAGCCGACGAACAGCTTATACGAACCAGTCCGCAACGCCGCCCGCGCGTCACGCCGACCCGCGAACCACCTCGGCATAGACACTTCGGTCGACGTTGCCTCCGGTGAGCGCGAATCCCACGGACCTTGCCTTCCAACGGCCGTGGGTTTGCATGGCGGCGGCGAGTCCTGCTGCGCCAGCGCCTTCCGCGACGTTGTGCGTGTCGGTGAAGAGGATCCGCATGGCTTCCTCGATCTGGTCGTCGGCGACGGCAACGATGTCCTCGGCCTCCCGCAGGACGATCGCCAAGGCTTCCTCTTCCGCCACGCGGCACGCCAACCCGTCGGCAATTCGCGTGGAGACCGGCGACGCGAGGACCTTCCTCGCCTTGAAGGAATCGAGATAGGTCGTGGCGTTCGCGGACACGACGCCTACCAGCTTCGATCTCGCGCCGGTGTGGGCACGGGCGGCAGCCGCGGCGGCGAATCCGGAGCCAAGGCCGATCGGAACGTAAACGACGTCGGGCTCCTCGCCCTTCGGGAAGTGGTTGAAGAACTCGAGCCAGTAGGTCATCACGCCCTGGACCAGGAGGCGGTGAAACGACGGCACCACGTGCAGGCCCCGTTCTTCCGCGAGCGCATTGGCGTACTCCCGGGCTTCCTGGAACTCGTCGCCATGCTCCACCAGGTTCACGCCCAGCGCCCGCATCGCGGCATTCTTTTCCATGGAGTTCCCCCGGGGCACCACGATGGTCGCCCGCAGTCCATGCTTGCGCGCGCCCCAGCCAACCGACTGGCCGTGATTGCCGCGGGTCGCCGAGATGACCGTAGCCGGTGGCCTGGCGGAAGCAGAGAGCTGCGCGAAATACACGAGCCCCCCGCGGATCTTGAAAGCGCCGGCGGGCGTGTGGTTCTCGTGCTTCACCCACACCGGAATCCCCACCCGCTCACGCAGCAGTGGCCAGGCAAACTGCGGCGTGGGCGGCATGGACCCGTAGACCACGGTCTGGGCATGAAGAACCTCGTCCTCGGTGAACCGCATGAATGGCCCCTCTGGTTCCTCGTGATCCGGCAGGGCGCCCCGACGGTGGACGCTCGACCCGGAATCGATCCGAATCCGCCCACCGCCCGGCGACTGGACAGAGCATACGCGCCCGCCGCGGGAACCGGCGCGAAGCGACGGCGAGCCCCTCCGGCGCCCCGCCCCGACGCCCCGCGCATCGCCCAGGCGTAACCGTAGCCAACGACCCGGTACACTCGCAGCCACAACGAACGAGACGAGGGCGCAATGGATCCGCAGCTTCGCACAGCAGCACTCGAGTACCACGAAGCCGGCGGCCCCGGCAAGATTTCGGTCATGCCGACCAAGTCGCTCTCCAACCAGCGCGACCTGGCGCTTGCCTACACCCCCGGCGTCGCTGCCGCGTGCCAGGAGATCGTCGCCGATCCGGCCAATGCCTTCCGCTACACCAGTCGCGGCAACCTGGTCGCCGTGGTGACCAACGGTACCGCCGTGCTGGGACTGGGCAACATCGGTCCGCTCGCCTCGAAGCCGGTCATGGAAGGCAAGGCGGTGCTCTTCAAGAAGTTCGCCGGTATCGACGTGTTCGACCTGGAGCTGAACGAGAACGACCCGGACAAGCTGATCGACATCATCGCGGCGCTCGAGCCGACCTTCGGCGGCATCAACCTCGAGGACATCAAGGCGCCGGAGTGCTTCTACATCGAGCGCAAGCTGCGCAGCCGCCTCTCGATCCCGGTGTTCCACGACGACCAGCACGGCACGGCCATCATCGTCGCGGCAGCCATCCTGAACGGGCTCGAAGTGGTGGGCAAGCAGCTTCCCCAGTGCAGGTTCGCGGTGAGCGGCGCCGGTGCGGCGGCGATGGCGTGCCTGCAGCTGCTGGTGGAGCTCGGCCTTCCGCGCGCCAACATCTGGGTGAGCGACATCGAGGGCCTGGTCTACGAAGGCCGCACGGCCCTGATGGACGAGGACAAGGCGCGCTATGCCCAGAAGACGGACGCCCGCACGCTCGCCGAGGTGATCGAGGGAGCGGACGTCTTTCTCGGTCTCTCGGCGGGCGGCGTCCTGACGCAGGACATGGTGGCCCGCATGGCGCCGAAGCCGCTCGTGCTGGCGCTGGCCAACCCCCATCCGGAGATCCTGCCTGAGGACGTCTTCGCCGTGCGCAGCGACGCGGTCGTCGCCACGGGGCGCAGCGACTACCCGAACCAGGTCAACAACGTCCTGTGCTTTCCCTTCATCTTCCGCGGCGCGCTGGATGTCGGCGCGACCACCATCACGGTGGAGATGGAGAAGGCGGCGGTGCGCGCGATCGCGGACCTGGCCAGGGCAGAGACGTCGGACGAGGTTGCCGTCGCCTACGGCGCGAACCTCCCTCCGTTCGGGCCGGAGTATCTGATTCCGCGCCCCTTCGATCCGCGCCTGATCCTCTCGATCGCGCCGGCGGTGGCGAAGGCGGCGATGGACTCGGGTGTCGCCACCCGCCCGATCGCAGACTTCGACAGCTACCGCGACATGCTCAAGCGCTTCGTGTACCACTCGGGCGCGTTCATGAAGCCGATCTTCGCGGCGGCGAAGCAGCTCGAGTCGTGCCGCATCGTCTTCGCCGAGGGCGAGGAGGAGCGGGTGCTGCGCGCGGTGCAGATCGTGGTGGACGAGCACCTGGCCCGGCCGATCCTCATTGGGCGCCCCAGCGTGATCGAGAAGCGGATCGCCCGCTACGGCCTGCGGCTGCGCCTCGGAAAGGACGTGGAGGTGGTGAATCCGGAGTGGGACGAGCGCTACCGGCGCTACTGGCAGGAATACCTGCGGATCATGGGCCGCCGCGGAATCACCGAGCAGCTCGCCAAGATCGAGATGCGCCGGCGCCTCACGCTGATCGGCGCGATGATGGTGCGCCTCGGCGATGCCGACGGGATGATCTGCGGCACCTACGGCTCCTACAGCCTGCACCTGCCCTACATCGACCAGGTGATCGGCCGGCGGGAGGGCGTCGACGTCTACGCCGCGATGAACACCGTGGTGCTGGCCAATCGCCAGGTGACCCTGGTGGACACGCACGTGAACTACGATCCGACCGCGGAGGATCTCGCGCAGATGACGGTGCTCGCGGCGGAGGAGCTGCGCCGCGTGGGCGTGGCACCGAAGGTGGCGCTGCTGTCGCACTCCAACTTCGGCTCATCGGACCTGCCGTCGGCGCGCAAGATGCGGCGGGTGCTCGAGCTGCTGCGCGATCTCGCGCCGGACCTGGAGGTGGACGGCGAGATGCATTCGGACACCGCGATCAACTCGGTCTATCGCAAGCGCTTCTTCCCGGTGAGCACCCTCGAGGGTGACGCCAACCTGCTGGTGCTCCCCAATATCGACGCCGCCAACATCGCGTACAACCTGCTCAAGTCGACCGCGGGCAACAACGTCACCATCGGACCGGTGCTGCTCGGCGCGGCGCGACCGGTGCACATCCTCACGCCCTCGGCGACGATCCGCCGCATCGTCAACATGACGGCCTGGGCCGTGACCGACGTCAGCTCGTCGCGCTGAGCGCGGGCCGTCCTCCTTCCGACGTGGCGGTTCGCCGGGCCGCCGGTGACCGACGAACGGACGAAAGCGGGGACCGTATGCCGTCCGTCAGCCACCCAACGGCGCTTGGCGCCTCGCGGGCGGCGATCTGTTGACGTGGCGCAACACCTCTCGGTAGGCTGGCCCCGTCGACTCACTCGTTGTCACGACGGCTCAATGGATACCAGCACTTCCCCGAAGCACGGCCCCTACACGGCCACGCATGGCGCGACCGAGGGCCCACGCCTCGATTCACGGCAGCGCGCCCGCCTGCTCGAGGACTGTCGCGAGCTCGTGCTCGAGAAGCTCTCCACGGTCGTGGCCAAGGCCCTCGAGAAGATGGCCGAGGACCTCACGATCGAGGCCCTCAAGGCCACGCGCAGCGACCGCCAGCGCGCGCTGCTCGATGCCGTCATGCTGGTGCGCGAGCAGCGCAAGTCGATCGAGCAGAACTTCCGGCGCTACTTCGCCGACATCTTCGAGCGGCGCCTCTTCGCGCGGGCTGACGCGGATCAGGGGCCGGCAACCAGTACCGGGCCGGTCTCCGCCGACGACCTGTCGCTCGTCTCCGACGAGGTGATCTCCGACAAGATCGACGTCGACCGCCTGATCCAGCGCGCCCGCAGCCGGTTGGACCCGAACGAGGTCCTTGGCATTCGTGCGCGTCTCGGGGCGCTGCTCGAGCGCGACTGGTTCGACGAGATGAGCCACCCCGCCGCGCCCGAGGCGATCTACGAGGCGCTGCGCATCGCGGTGAACGAGCTCGCGCCGAGCGTCGAGGTCCGCAACGCGCTGCTCGCCGCGTTCGAGCCGCACGTGACCGGCAACCTGAACGCCGTCTACTCGAGCGTCAACGGCCGCCTGGTGGCCAACCAGATCCTGCCGAAGATCAAGCCCCGCGTGGGCCGGCCGGGCATCGAGCGCAGCCCCGGCCATGGCGCGCACGCCGGCCAGCCCGCCGGCCATGCCGGCGCCGATGCGGGTCACGCGTCGTACGGCGGCAGCGGCGCCTACGCCGGCGCCCGCGGCTACGGTAGCGCCGGCCATGGCGGCGTCCATGCCGGCACTGCCTCGCCGTCGGCGCTGATGGAGCTCGGCCAGCCCGGCGCCATCACGATGTCCGCGGGCAGCATGGCCGCCCTGCAGCAGGCCCTGATGAAGGCCTCGCTCGGCACGCCGGAGGGCCGCGGCGATGCCGCGCGCATGCTGGCCGACCCCGGCATGTTCGGCATGGCCGACCTGCCGATCGATCCGGTCCAGGGGCCGCTGCTCGATTCGCTCACCGAAGTGCAGCGCGAGATCGGCGCCGATGCCCGCTATCGCATCCTGGAGAACGGGGCAGGCGCGGCCGAGGGCGCCGAAGGCGATCCGATCGGCGCGCTGATGGTGATGGAGCTGCTGCCGCTGCTGCTCCAGAAGGTCAAGGAGAACGGCACGCCGCTCGACCAGATGACGGTGGAGCTGGTGTCGGTCGTCTTCGACTACATCTACGCCGACAAGTCGCTCGCCGAGCCGGTGAAGCACCAGCTCCTGCGGCTGCAGGTGGTGGCGGTCAAGGCGGCGCTGCTCGATCGCAGCTTCTTCGCGCGTCGCCAGCATCCGATGCGACAGTTGATCGACCGCATCACGCAGCTCGCGGCCGATCCGGATGCCGACCTGTCGGTCGAGGCGCCGCTGGTCAAGGGCCTCGCGGTCGTGGTGGACGAGCTCATCGCCGGCTTCACCTCCGACCTGTCCAGCTTCCTCGAGGCGATCGACCGCATCGACGAGCTGCACCAGCAGGAGGCCACCCGTCGCGCGTCGGAGATCGCGGCCCAGCTCAAGGCCGCCGAGCGCGAGGAGGCGTACTCGCTCGCGCTGGAGGAAGCCCGCAGCGAGGTCGCCGTGCGCGTCGACCAGGAAACGCCGGCCTTCATCCGGGAGTTCCTGCTGCGCTGGTGGACGCCGGTGATCGCTCGCTCGCGGGTGGAGGCGCTCGCTTCCCCCGGGTCGCGCGAAGAGGAGGGCAGCCAGGACGGTTCCGCGATGGACACCGCCGGCATGGAGGGCGCGGTCAGGGAACGGCGCGGCGCGAGCGACGGTGTCGCCGTCGACGCCAGGCAGGCGGCGGCATCGACGCCGGAGCAGAAGGCCATGCAGGTCGCGGAGTTCCTGATCTGGAGCGTCGCGCCGAAGCATCCCGAGGAGATCTCGCGGCTCGCCTCGCTGCTGCCCAAGCTGATTCGCGCGCTCGCCGAAGGCTCGCGCGCGGTCGGGGTGCCGCAGGACGAGCGCAGCGCGTTCATGCAGGAGCTGCTCGAAGCCCATGCCCGGGTGATCGACGCGGCCAAGCAATGGCAGAGCGGCCAGCCCGACCCGCGCCCCATGGGCGTG
>JAEWGX010000018.1 GCA_023388075.1 Pseudomonadota bacterium | reverse complement strand
GACTTCGTTCGGGTGCGCGGCCACGTACTGTGCGGCCTTGACCTTGCGAAGCAGCTCGGAGGCGTCACGGCCGATGCCGTTGTCGTGGATCTCGCAGAGCTTGATCTGGCCTTCGGGGTTGATCACGAAGGTGCCGCGCAGCGCCAGGCCTTCTTCCTCGATCAGCACCTCGAAGTTGCGGGCGATCGTGGTGGTGGGGTCACCGAGCATCGTGTACTTCACCTTGCCGATGGCGGGCGACGTGTCGTGCCAGGCCTTGTGCGCGAAATGGGTGTCGGTGGACACGCTGTAGATCTCGACGCCGAGCTTCTTGAAGGCTTCGTAGTTGTCCGCCAGGTCCTCGAGCTCGGTCGGGCACACGAACGTGAAGTCGGCCGGGTAGAACACGACCACCGACCACTTGCCCTTCAGCGTCTGGTCCGTCACTTCGATGAACTTGCCGTCCTTGTAGGCCTGGGTTTTGAACGGCTTGATTTGGGTGTTGATCAACGACATTGGAGCTTTTTCCTGATCTTGGTTGAGGGTGAGAAGAACTGCTGGATGAGAATGATCCGCGATACCGATCGATACGTAAAATGAATTAAATAAATTGGCGGATTCGCGTTTGACTATGGGGCGGGCGTGACGGCGCACGCCGGATCTTGCCCGTCCACTTGAAGAGATCGGGTCGATCGCGCGGGAGTCAACCGCCGGGAAGGCGGCTACCCGGGAGAGAGGCGCCTGGCCGGGAGGGGCGCCCTACTTCAGGTCGCCTGCCAGGCTGACCAGGGTCTCCGGGGCGATCTCGACGTGCGCGGGATAGTTGGTGTGGTCGCAGCCGAGCTTCACGCTCGCGCCGGCCAGGATGGCTCGTCGCATCGAATCGGCGAATTCGAACCGGACGAAGTGAACCGCGGAGGTCTTCTCGTCGTTCTCGCGGTCCAGGTCCTCGTCCGCGATCGCGTAGACGCGGGGTTGGCCCTCCACCTCGACGAAGAGGCGATCCTCGATGCCGATCAGCCGCGCGAGCTCGCGCCGCCGCTGGTTCGGATCCGGGAACTCGATCAGGACGGTGGCCTTCCAGTTGCTGCCGTCCGGCACCAGCGGCGCGTAGGCATCGATCTCCGCCTGGATGCCTTCCTCCTCGAAGATCTTTTCGATGCGCAGCATCTCCTGGATCTGCACCCGGACCGTCTGCTCGTCCTCGAACTGCAGGTTCAGGTGCTCGCCGAGGTGCACGCTGCGCAGGCGACGATGCGCGATCCTCTGCGCCTTGTGCGCCTTGCGATGCTTGTCGTAGGCCTCCAGGGTCATCAGGCTGTCGGGTGTGATCGTTGTCATGGGGTGCTCCTTCAATCGAGCCCGTATGCCATGCGCAGCAGCGACAGCGGGTGGGCGAGGCTGCGGGCGGGGGTGCCGGCCTGCGCCATGCCTTGCGCGATGTGATGTCCCGCCAGCGCGCAATCGCTGCTGATGTGATCGGGTTCGTCCTTGGCCATCGAGCGAAAGACCGGACGGCCGATCTTCATCGCATTCGGGTGGTACCGGGTCTTCACGCCGTAGGTGCCGGCGTGCCCGGAACAGCGCTCGACGGTGTTGAGCGTCACCTCCACCGTCTCGCCCACCAGCTTCAGTATCTCCTCGGTCTTGCGACCGACCTTCTGGACCCGGCCATGGCACGGCACGTGGTAGCTCACCTTGCCGAGTGCCTGCTTGAAATCGGTCTTGAGCAGGCCGTCGCGATGGCGCGCCACGAGGTACTCGAAGGGATCGAACATCGCGTCACGGACGGCAGCCGTCTCGGCGCAGTCCGGGAACATCAGCGGCAGCTCCTGCTTGAACATCAGCGTGCAGCTCGGGATGGCGCTCAGGATGGCGTAGCCCTCGCGGGCGTAGCGCGCCAGCACCGGCACGTTGGCCGCCTTGCTGGCCGCCACCGAATCGAGGTCGCCGAGTTCCAACCGCGGCATGCCGCAGCAGCGCTCCTTCTCGACGATCACGTAGGGGATGTCGTTGTGCGCCAGCACCTTCAGCAGGTCGTGGCCGATGCCGGGCTCGTTGTAGTTCACGTAGCAGGTGGCGAAGACCGCCACCTTGCCGGGGGCCCGCTCGCCGTCCACTGCCCGCTGCGGATCACCGCGCGACTTGTCGGCGCTCCAGCGGAACCGCCGGGTGGCGAGCGACGGCATCCAGGCGTCGGGATGGACGCCGAGCGTCTTGTCCATCAGCTTGCGTGCCGGGCGGGTGCGATTGACCGCGTTGACCGCCTGGACCACGACCGGGATGCCGGCGAACTGGCCGTGCACGTCGGTGGAGGCGAGGAACCGTTCGCTTCGCGCGACCTCGCCCTTGCGGAACCTGATCGCCTTGGCGCGCAACATCAGGTGCGGGAAGTCGACGTTCCACGGATGCGGCGGCACGTACGGACACTTCGTCATGTAGCAGAGGTCGCACAGGTAGCACTGGTCGACCACGTCCTGATAGGACGACTTGGGAACACCGTGGACCTCGCCGTCGTCGGTGGCATCCACCAGGTCGAACAGCGTCGGAAACGACTGGCACAGGCTCACGCATCTGCGGCAGCCGTGGCAGATGTCGAAGACCCGTTCCAGTTCCGTGAGCGTGGCCGCCTCGTCGTAGAACGACGGGTCCTGCCAGTCGATCGGATGGCGCGTCGGCGCCTCGAGGTTGCCTTCTCGTGTCATGCCGCGCCGTCCTCGTGTCGCGAAGCGGTGGGAAAGCAGAAACGGGCCGGATCCCGACCCCACACTCCGTGGGGCGGGCCCCGACCCGCGTGACGACCGCCGGCGCGGTCAGTCGACGAACGCGTCCAGCGCCTTCTGGTAGCGGTTGGCGTGCGAGCGCTCGGCCTTGGCGAGCGTCTCGAACCAGTCCGCGATCTCGTCGAAGCCTTCCTCGCGGGCGGTCTTGGCCATGCCCGGATACATGTCGGTGTACTCGTGCGTCTCACCGGCGACCGCAGCGGCGAGGTTCTGGCGGCTGTTGCCGATCGGCAGGCCGGTGGCGGGATCGCCCACGGCTTCCAGGTACTCCAGGTGGCCGTGCGCGTGGCCGGTCTCGCCTTCGGCGGTGGAGCGGAAGAGGGCCGCGACGTCGTTCTGGCCCTCCACGTCCGCCTTGTTGGCGAAGTACAGGTAGCGCCGGTTCGCCTGCGATTCGCCGGAAAAGGCGTCCTTCAGGTTCTGCTCGGTCCGGGAACCCTTCAAGTTGGCCATGATCTCCCTCCTCTCACTGGATGAAAACGACATTCCGGCGGAGCACCGCTGCGGCGCCGCCGATGCGCCGCGTTACCGTATCAAAGACCTGGCGGCGAGGCCAATGCATAACGTCAATCTCCGCGATAGCGGATGCGCATGCACGCTGCGTTCGGATTGTCATGCCGCGACTGAGTCGCATTCCGACGCAGCGATCAGCTCTGCAGCGACTTCCACATCTCGATGTCGCGCTCCGCGGTCCAGACTCGCGGCACCTTGGTGCCGCTCGCCTCGTCGTAGGCCCGCGAGACATCGAACGGCAGGCAGTGCTCGTAGATGAAGACGTGGCCGAAGACCGGATCCATCACCTTGCGGGTGTCCTCGAACACCTGCTTGAGCGACTTGCCGGCCGCCACGCCCTTCTTCGCCGTCTGGTACAGGTCCGTGACCCACTTCTTGGTGTAGTCGATCCCCTTGTTGACGTCGGCTGCATTCTCCAGGGCCGGTCCGCGTCCCGGCACCAGCTTCTGGGCGCCGAGCGCGCGCAGCGCTTCCAGGGTGGTCGGCCATTCCTCGAGTTGCGCGTCGCCGGTATAGACCCCGGCGTTGTATTCGACCAGGTCACCGGAGAAGCACACCTTCTGCGACGGGATCCAGGCGATCGTGTCGCCGCGCGTGTGACCCGGGCCGATGTGCATCAGCTTCACCTCGAGCTTGCCCAGATGCAGCGTCATCTCCCGCTCGAAGGTGATGTCCGGCCAGGTTAGCCCGGGGATCGATTCCACTGCCTGGAAGAGCCGCGGAAAGCGCTCGATCTCGCTCTTCATGTCGGCGGCGCCGCGTTCCTGGATCAGATCGTAGGTGCCCCGGCTCGCGATCACCGCCTGCGCGCCTTCCTTGACGTAGGCCGACGCGCCGAGCACGCGCACCGCGTGATAGTGCGACAGCACCACCCACTTGATCGGCTTGTCGGTGACCTCGCGGATGCGCGCGATCAGGTCCTGGGCCATCACCGGGGTGGCGGTGGTGTCGATGATCATGCAGGCGTCGTCGCCGATGATCACGCCCGAGTTCGGGTCGCCTTCGGCGGTATAGGCGTAGGCGTTCTCGGAGAGCTGGGTGAAGGTGGTCTTCTTGGCGGTGAGGTCCGCCTTGGAGGCGAAGGTTGCGCTCATGGGAATCTCCTCTTGCAGGACCGGCGTCGACGCGGGACGCCGGTCCAATGTCCTGCGGAGATGGTACCCGAGCGCGGGGGCCAGGCTCGGCGAAGCCCGGCCCCGTGAAGGCGTCAGGCCCTCAGACCAGCAGCTTGCGGTACTGCACGAACCCGCTGCGATCGGCCACCTGGTCGTAGAGCTTCATCGCGTCGGTGTTGGTCTCATGGGTCAGCCACCAGACGCGGGAGCAGCCCATCGCAGCGGCGCGATCGTAGACATGCCGGATCAGGGCGCGGCCGATGCCCTGCGCGCGCCGGCTTCGGTCGACGAACAGGTCCTGCAGGTAGCAGTAGTTGCCGATCGTCCAGGTGCTGCGGTGGGTGAGGTAGTGGACGATGCCGACCAGCTTGCCGTCGTCCTCCGCCACTGCGCACCACATCGGCTCGCTGTCGTCGAGCATGCGCTGCCAGGCCATCGCCGTGGTCGCGGCGTCGATGTCGACCTTGTAGAAGACCTGGTAGCCGCGCCAGAGGTCCAGCCAGGCCAGGTGGTCTGCGGGTGTGGCGAGGCGAATGTCCATGCGGGGGCCGGTCACTTGAAGGCGATGCCGGCGTCCTTGACGATCTTGGCCCAGCGGGCCAGATCGTCTCGAATGACGCCGGCGAATTCCTGCGGGCTGTCGCCGATCGGCTCGGCGCCGAGAACCTGCAGCCGCGCGCGAATCTCCGCGGACCCGAGGATCTTCACCAGCTCCGCGTTGAGCCGCCGCACCACCGGCTCGGGCGTGCCCGCCGGCGCGACGATGCCGTACCAGGAGGCGACGTCGAATCCCTCCGTGCCGGGGGCGCCGGATTCGGCGAGCGTCGGGACGTCGGGCGCACCCGCGACCCGCTTGCCGGACGTCATCGCCACCGCCTTCAGTCGCCCGTCCTTGATGAACTGCCCGGCCGTGGCGAGCGCGGTGACGAGGAGCGGGATCTGGCCGGCGACCACGTCGGTCACCGCCTGGCCGCCGCCCTTGTAGGCGACGTGGGTCATCTTCATGCCAGTGCGGCTCTTGAGCAGCTCGCCGGCGAGATGTCCGGTGCTGCCCGGGCCGGCGGAGGCGAAGAAGAGCTCGGTCGGGCTCGACTTGCCCAGCGCGACCAGCTCGGCGGGCGAGGTCGCCGCGAACTTGGGGTTCGCAACGATGATGAGCGGCACCAGCGCGACACGCGCCACCGGCGCGAAGTCCCGGACCGGGTCGAACGGCAGGTTCGGGTACATGCTCGGGTTGATCACCATGGTGCCGTCGGCTACGAGCAGCAGGGTGTAGCCGTCCGGCGCCGCCTTGGCGACCAGGTCGGCGCCGATGTTGCCGTTGGCGCCGGGGCGATTCTCGATCACCACCTGGTGGCCGAGGGCGTCGCCCAGCGCCTGGCCGATGAGCCGTCCCAGCACGTCGCTGGTCCCGCCAACCGAGAAGGGAACGATCATGCGAAGCTGGCGGGTGGGGAAGGTGTCCTGCGCGGCCGCGGGTGCGTGCGCCAGCAGGATCGGTACGGCAGCCGCGGCAATCGCGACGAGCAGGCCGCCGAAGCGACGACGGGTACGGCCCAGGCTGGCATCCCTGGCAGGTTCGAAGCGGCTCATTCTGGGTCTCCCTCGTTCCTCGTTGTTCTGGTTCGGCGTCACTCGCCGTTCGGTGTGGCCGGACGACCGCAGACCGGCCGACGCAGCTTACTACCAGGTGGCTGCTTCTGTCATTGGCCGCGCGACCGGGCTGCGCGCTGCGGTAGGTGGCAGGCCCAGCGGGTCGGTGCTGCGCAGCTCGCCCGTCGAAGTGATCCGGCGGGCCATCGCGACGATCACTTGCGCTGCCATCCGGGTCGCTGGCGTCGCCGGTGTATCGGCGCGCGTATAGAGGCCGACGTGGAGCGGTACGAACGGCTTGGCAAGCGGGATCTCCACCAACTGCCCCGCGGCCATGCAGGCACGGAGCTTGGCCGGCGGTAGCACCGCCAGCAGGTCGGTCGCGCTAACCAGGTCCAGCGCGACCGAGTACGAGTTGCAATGCACGGCCGGTATCGGGTCGCTCAGGCCTTCGGCCATGAACGACTGCGCGAGGAAGTTGGTGGAAGGACCCGGTGCAGCCAACGACAGCCACTCGCAGCGCGCGAGTTCGTGAAAAGTGCGCGGGGTGCCGGCGAGCGGATGGCCGGGGCGTGCTGCCACGCGCATCTGGATCTCGAACAGAGGGCGATAGCGCAGGCCGGCATCGAGGTGGTCGCGGGTGCGGTGCGCCACGGCCAGATCCAGGGACGCCTCACGCACCAGCGGCCAGACGGCGCTCGGGCTCACTTCCATCACCCGCACCTGCAACCCCGGGCGCTTCTGCAGCATGGTCGTCGCGAACTCCGGCAGCAGCAGGCTCGATGCCGTGGACGAGACGCCGAGCGATACCGTCTCGCAGCCGTCCGCGACGCTGCGCCGCGCCTCGTAGGCGCCCTTGCGCAGCTCGGTTTCCGCGACCCGCGCCCGCGCCAGGAAGGCGGCTCCGGCCCGGGTCAGCACCGCACCGCGCACGCTGCGTTGCATCAACTGCACGCCGAGCTCTTCCTCCAGTTGCTGCAAGGCGCGCGTAAGGGCGGGCTGGGAGATGGCCAGGCGGCGCGAAGCGCCCCGGATGCTGCCGGCATCCACCACTGCAATGAACTGCTCGATTCGCTGCAGGCGCATGGGCCCTCCGGGCGATGCACGAACGGCATCATCATGCCGCGTTCCGCATCTTCCGCCAGGACCGGCCGTATGCGCAAATTCGAGCACACCACAACCGCTGCAGGAGGATCCGATGAAATGCGACCCGTGCACACGCCGCGAGCTGCTTCGCGCCGGCTCTGCCGCCCTGGCCTCGCTGGCGCTGGCCGCGAGCCCCCTTGCCCGCGCCCAGTCGACCCCCGCGACGCTGCGCATCCTCTGCAGCGCCGGCGCCGGAAGCACCCCTGACATCGTCGCGCGCCGCGTGGCCGAGCAACTGGGCGGTGGGCATTTCCAACGCGCGATCGTCGAGAACCGTCCAGGCGCCGCCGCCCAGGTCGCCGTGAATGCGCTGAAGATGTTCCCCGCGGACGGGGCCACCCTGATGCTTGGCGCGGGCTCGGTCGCGACCGTGAATCCGGTGCTGTACGAGAAGCTCTCGTACGACCCGGCGGCCGACCTGCAGCCGGTCTCGCTCGCCGCCGAGATGCCGCTCGCCCTGGCGGTCGGCCCTGCCGTGCCCGGCGACGTGCGGGACCTGAAGGGATTCCTGGAGTGGATGCGCCGCCATCCGCAGTCGGCCAACATCGGATCTCCCGGCGTGGGAACCCTGCCGCACCTGGTGGAGGCGCTCCTCTTCCGGCAGGCCGGAGTCACGTGGCAGAACGTCACTTATCCCGGTGGAGGACAGGTCGTGGTCGCGCTGCTCGGCGGCGAGATCGCCGGTCTGATCCTGCCCGAAGGGGTGCTGCGCCAGCATCGCGACGCCGGCCGGCTGCGGGTGCTTGCCAGCACCGCGGCCCGGCCGACGCGCTACATGCCGGACGTGCCGGTCTTCGCGACGCTCGACTTTCCCGACCTCGTCGTGTCCGAATGGTTCGCGTTCTATGCGTCGGGCGGCGTACCCGCGAACCAGGTCGCAGTAGGGGCGGAAGCGATCCGGGAGGCGGTGGCGCGGCCCGAGCTGGTCGCGAAGTTCGCGGAGTCGGGGATCGTCGCGGTATCGAGCACGCCGGCGGAGATGGCGAAGCGCATCGTCGCGGAGCGGGCGTACTGGGAACCGATCATCCGGGCGACCGGCATCCGCGTGGGGTAGGAGAGACTTGCCGGCGCCCAAGCCGGCCCGGCGGGACATGGCGGATAATGCCTCTCTGACCAAGGAGACCGCACATGCCCGCCCTGCTGCCTGACGTCGACCCCGACGGCCTGCTCGAATACTCGGTGGTCTACACCGACCGCGCGCTGAACCACATGTCCCGGAAGTTCCAGGGCGTCATGAAGGACATTTCGCGGGTCCTCAAGACGGTCTATCGCGCGCACTCTGCCATAGTGGTCCCGGGCAGCGGCACGTTCGGCATGGAGGCGGTGGCGCGCCAGTTCGCCACCGGGCAAAAGGCGCTGGTGCTGCGCAACGGCTGGTTCAGCTATCGCTGGTCGCAGATCTTCGAGACCGGTAGCGTCACGTCCGGGACCGTGGTGTTGAAGGCCCGGCAGGTGTCCGCGGGACGGCAGGCCCCGTTCGCGCCGGCGCCGATCGACGAGGTGGTCGCCGCGATCCGCGAACAGAAGCCGGCCGTCGTCTTCGCGCCTCACGTCGAGACGGCCTCGGGGATGATCCTGCCGGACGACTACCTGCGCGCAGTCGCAGCGGCGGTCCACGAAACGGGCGGCCTGTTCGTCCTGGACTGCGTCGCCTCGGGCACCATCTGGGTAGACATGGAGGCCATGGGCGTCGATGTCCTTATCAGCGCGCCGCAGAAGGGCTGGAGTGCCTCGCCATGCTGCGCCCTGGTGATGCTCGGGCGGACCGCGCGCGAGCGCATCGAGCACACCGCCAGCACCAGCTACTCCTGCGACCTGCGCAAGTGGCTGCAGATCATGGAGGCCTACGAGAAGGGCGGCCACCTGTACCACGCCACGCTGCCGACCGATGCGCTGGCGCGCCTGCGCGACGTCATGCTGGAAACCGAGGCTCTGGGCTTCGACAAGGTGCGGGACGCGCAGCAGAAGCTCGGGGATTCGGTGCGCGCGCTGCTCGCCAAGCGCGGTTTCCCGAGCGTCGCGGCGCCCGGCTTCGAGGCGCCGGGGGTGGTGGTGAGCTATACCGACGATCCCGAGATCCACTCGGGAAGCAAGTTCGCCGCCGTGGGGCTGCAGACTGCGGCTGGCGTGCCCTTGCAGTGCGACGAGCCGGCGGATTTCCGTACCTTCCGTCTCGGCCTCTTCGGTCTCGACAAGCTGGGTAACGTCGAGCGTACGGTGCGCCATCTCGACGAGGCGCTCGGCCGCATCCTTTGAGCGCTCTGGTCAGGCCTGCCACACCGCATACCCCTGCTCGCGCAGCGCTTCGGCCAGCTCGATCTCCATGTCGCGGGCGGCATCGTAGGGCATCGGGTTGTAGACCTCGTACAGCGCCGGCATCAGCCGCTCGCCGTAGCGCTGGACGAACCGGTTCGCCCGGATGCCGGCCTTGTGCTTGTCGAAGCGGACGTCGGGATCCTGACCCGTCATGCCGACATAGACGCAGGGCTTGCCGACCTCATGATCCGGGTTCGCGGCCCGGAAGCGTGCATGCGACCAGACCGCCGGGTTCAGCAGCACGACGTAGACGTGATAGTGGATTCTTGTCAGTGCAGCCCCAGCTCGCGAAGGCTCGCGGTCAGACGGTCGAGGCCTTCGGCGAACGTCGTTTCCTTGCTCGGCAGCCGTTGCTCGATTTTCGAGAGTGTCATCTCGGGGTGCCGACTCTTCAACCGATCGAGGGCTTCCTGCGCTTCGGTGAGCGATCCCAGGCGCAGCGATGCGGCGGCGTGCACGGGCGGCCAGGCTAGCGACGGGTTGCTCGCTTCGGCCTTGCGCCCCCAATGCCGCGCCTGCTCATAGCGTGCGCCCACGAAGTGCGCCAACGCCAGGCGGTACTGCCACTCGGCCCGGAACGGATCGAGCGGACTCAGGCGAAGCGCCCGCTCCAGCTTCGCAGGTGCCTCGTCGTGCCGGCCGTTCAAGGTCAGCGCGAGCCCGAGCGCCCCGAAGGCCACCGGGTGACGGTGGCGGTCCACCCAGGCGTCGGACAAGCGCAGCATTTCGGGCCAGTCCTTCGCCAGGAAGGCCCGGATGACGCGGGACTGATAGGTGTGGAAACCTTCGGTGTCGAGCCGTTCGAGCTGCGGGCCGGCTTCGACCGTGCGGCGCCGCACCGCCGCGCGGTCCTTCGCCCAACCATTGGTCAATGCCTGCACGCCCATGAAGGACAGGGCCGCCCAGCCTCGGACGGAGTCCGGGTTCAGCGCCACCGCGCGCTCGGCCAGGTCCAGCGCTTCGCCGATGTTGTCGCGGTTGAAGCCGCGATACCACAGTGCGAAGGCACGCATCGAGAGGTCGTCGGCGGAGGCCTCGGACACGGACAACGCGTTGTGCCGCGCCGCTGCGCTGCGAATCAGCGCGCCTTGCAGCGAGCGCTCGATGTTGACGGCGAGGTCGTCGAGCACCTGCGGCAGGGTGGCTCGACTGAAGTCGTAGCGCTCGGCCCAGCGCTGGGCGCCGCTTTCGCCATCGATCAGGGACATGCTCATGCGCACCCGGTCCTCGTCGCGCCGCAGCGTGCCGCGCACCACGTAGCGCACGTCGAGTTCTCGTGCAACCTGCCGCGGATCGACGTCGCGGTCGCGGTAGGTGAAGGCCGTGTCGCGCGCGATCACCATGACGTCGTGCAGCCGCGACACCTCGGTGATCAGGTCGCCGTGCAGCGCGTCGGCGAACCAGACGCTGTCGCGCGCGCGGCTGTCTACCTGCAGCGGCAGGACCACGACCGACAACGCCTGCGTCGCGGCTGGTGACGGGGACGTGGTGGACGACCCGGCCTCGGGCGGGCCGGCCGGCTGGATCGACAACCAGGCCGCGGCTCCCAGCAGGCCGGCTGCCAAGGCCGTGACAGCGACCCAGCGGCTGCGTCGCGAAGCGGCAGCCGCGGCCTGCGGCGCCATGGCCGCATCGACGGCGGCAGCCGAACCTGCAGCGGTCGGTTCCGGTGCCGGGCCCGGCGGCGTCACGTCCAACCCGCTCGGCACGAGCACGTAGCCACGCCGGGCCACCGTCTGCAACAGGCGGTGCTCGTCGTCTCCTATCACCCGGCGGATGTCTGCCACGGCCTGGGTGATGGAATCGTCGCCGACGACGAGGCCCGGCCAGACGCGGCGCATCAGGTCTTCGCGGCTCACCACCTGCCCGGCCCGGGCACCCAGGTCCAGCAGCAGCGCGAGCGAGCGCCGGCGCAAGCCGGCCAGCCGGCCGTCGGCGGCACGAAGCTCGCCCTCGTCGAGATCGAGCACGTGCCCGCCGAGCAGGAGGCGGCGGGTCGTCACCGGGTCGGGTATCGCGGATCGATCGTTCACGCTGTCCGATCGTCGAAATTTCAGGGCAATTTCAGGATGGTTTCAGGCCGCCGGGAGCGCCATGGCCTAGGGTGAACAGTACCCCGTCAGCCTGGAGGTTTGCACGTGAAATCCATCGCTTCGCTTCTGCGGCGGTCTCGCCTGACAGCGCGCCCGGCTGTCCCCACTGCGTCGACGTCGCCGCGGCCCAGGGCGTCGACGTCGCCGCGGCCCAGGGTCGCGCTGGTGGCCCTGGCCGCGCTGGCTATGCTGGCGGGCACCGGGAGCGTCCACGCGCAGTCGGAAAGATCGTCAGGGCCTGCCCCTACCGCCCTGGCTCACCTGGACGCCGCCGCGCTCGAGCGCATGTTCTGGGTCTGCGACTGGGCGACCACCAGGACGGCGTTGAGCCGGGACATGTTCACGGTCTGCTCGGTGGCGTGGGAGGAACTGAAGACACGCAAGTTCGATGGCGATTACGACACGATGATCGCCTGGTGGCGGGAGAACAAGGAGGTGGCCCACGCCAGCTTGCAGGCGCGTCGTCGCACGGCCGAGCCGGCGCGCTGACGCGATCGCGAGGCCGCGCCCGGCCGCGCCTGCGGACGTTCAGCGGACGACCGGCAACGCTTCCACGTCGTAGGCGTGACGCAGCCGTCGGTCGAGCACCGGATCCTCGAGCTCCATCTCGAAGCGGCTGGCCGGCCGCACCCCGCCGATCGCCGCCAGCGTCCCGCAGAACATGACGCAGCCCGAGGCGAGCCCGGTAGCGTCGTCGCGAGCGTTGCCACCATTCCCGGCGTACATCCCGACGAGCTCCTGCGGGGTGCGGATGCCCGCGACCGCGCCTTCCTGGTAGGGAACTCGCGCACCGTCGATGACGGCCCAGGCGCGCAGGACCAGCCGGTCCCAGTGGGGCCGGACTTCGTCGTAGCGCCACAGCGCGGTGCCGATGGCCTTGGGGCAGAGCTGCTTTGACAGGGCGACGCCGATGGCCTCGGCCTTGCGGTCGGTGTGGTCCGATCCGACGCCCACCCACAGGCCATCCGCGAGCGCCACGATAACCGGCTCGACCTCGCCGGAGGTGTCGGGTCCCAGCACCTGGATGCGCGCAGCCTGGGTGAGCTGCGAGACCGAGAGCCGGTAGAAGAGCGGCACCTTGGAGGGGGCGGGCACCCCGATCGCGCCGAGCTCGTCGATGTGGTGCTGGATGGCGGCCATGTCGCGGCCGGTCCAGCCGGCGATCACCAGGTTGTCGGGCTGGATCGCGATGCGATCGAGGCGGCCGTTGCCGTGACGTTCGAAGTGCAGCACAGGGATTCCCCGGAGGTGGTCAGGTGAGCAGTCCCGGCAGCCACGTCGCCAGGCCCGGGAACAACGCGAGCAGGACGATCGTGAGCAGCATGATGATCACGAACGGAAACGAGCCGACCATCACGTCGGTCATCGGGCCACGGCTGCGCAGCGACTGGACCACGAAGAGGTTCAGCCCCACCGGCGGCGTGATCAGGGCCATCTCGAGGAGGATCACGATCACGATACCGAACCAGATGGGGTCGAAGCCGAGCGCGAACATCACCGGCGCGACGATCGGGATGGTGGTGATCATCATGGAGAGCGTCTCCATGAAGCAGCCCAGCACCAGGTAGAACAGCACCACCGCGATCAGCATCTCGGCCTGGGACAGGCCCAGGCCCCGGATGAAGTCGGTCAGCAAAGTGGTGAGGCCGATCGCGGAAATGACGAAGTTGAGGAAGTACGAGGCAACGATGATCAGCATCACCATCGCGGTGGTCCGCATTGCGCTCTCGAAGACCTCCTTGAGCATGCGGATGGAGAGCTTCCCGTACGCCCAGGCGAGCCCCAGCGCCGCGACCACGCCGAGCGAGGCGGCCTCGGTGGGCGTCGCGAGCCCGGCATAGATGGAGCCGACCACGACGAGGAAGATGCCGATCGGCGGCAGCAGGCTCGGCAGGCTCGCGATCCGCTGGCTCCAACTCGTGGGGGGGCGGCGACCGCCCCAGGCAGGGCGCAGCAGGCACAGGCCGAAGACAAGAGCCATGAACAGCAGCGCCATGCCGAGCCCGGGAATGATCCCCGCGAGGTAGAGTCGCGGGATCGAGGTGTCCGTCAGCACCGCGTAGATGATCATGTTGATCGAGGGCGGGATCAGGATGCCGAGCGTGCCGCCCGCGGCCAGCGTGCCGAGGAAGAGGCGCTCGTTGTAGCCGTAGCGCTCGATCAGCGGCAGCGACACGGTGCCGACCGTCGCCGCGGTCGCCACCGAGGAACCGGAGGTGGCGGCGAATACGGTGCACGCGCCGATGTTGGAGTGCATCAGGCCGCCGGGAAGCCAGGAGAGCCAGTTGGCCATGGCGGCGTACATGCGCTCGGCCACCCCTGCCCGCAGCAGGATCTCCCCGAGCAGGATGAACATCGGGATCGCCACCAGCAGGAAGTCCTGGGACGTCGACCAGGCGACCTCGCCGAGCGCGAGCGTGAGCGGCATCGACGAGTGGATCTGGTCCAGCAGCAGCCCGAGCACGCCCAGCGCGCCCGCGACCGGCAGCGCCAGCGCGAGCAGCACGAGCAGCAGCATGAGGGTGGAGAAGAGCATGTCCGGTCCCCTCAGGAGTCGGCAGCCATCACAGCGCTCTCTCGATGTGCGCCGTGTGGGCGGTCTCGTCGGCGGCCTCCTCGTCCAGCGAGCGCGCGCCGCCCAGGCGATGCACGGTGTTGTCGTCGCCGGCGAACAGCGCCAGCAGCAGGCGCAGGAAGAGCGGGATCCAGCAGAACACGAAAAGCGCGAGGCCGATCAGCCACAGCGACTGCGGGATCCAGAGCGGCGTCTGCAGCGGCGTGGTGGATCGCGCCTCGAAGGCAAGGGACGTCTCCAGCACCACCCACGCCTGCCAGGTCAGTATGCCCACGAACACGCCGAGCGACAGCAGGCCGAGCAGGTCCAGCGTCGAGCGCGCTCGGCTCGGCAGATGGACATAGAGCGCGTCCACCCTGACGTTGGCCCGCTGCAGCAGGGTGTAGGCGAACGCCCAGGCGGTGCCGATCGCGAAGGCGTAGCCGGACAACTCGTCCGAGCCGCCCATCGACATCACGAAGAGCTTGCGCAGGATCACGTCGACCGATACCAACAGCGCCGCCGCGAGCAGCAGGCTGCCGGCGAACCAGGTGGCCGGGCGGGCCAACCGGTTCGCGAGCAGGATCCAGCGATCGAGAAAGGTCACGGCGCGAAGGCAGTCGTGTGCCGGTCGGGGCGCGCCGGCCTACTTCTTCGCGGTCAGGCCGACCACCTTGCCGACGGTCTCGTTCCAGTTCTGGACGCAGTCGCCCGGGCAGCGGGCAGCCCACTTGGGCAACACCACCTCGGTCAGCTTCTGCTGCAGGAGCTTGCGGTCCGCGTCAGATACCGGCACCACGGTCAGTTTGGCCTTGGTGCCCATGGTGCAGCCATCCTTGCCGGCATTGCAGATGAAGCCCTGCTCCGATTCCACCGCTGCAGCCTTCCAGATGCGGTCCTCGAGCCCCGCGATCTCCTTCTCGAGGAAGGCGCGGACCTTCGGATCCAGCGAGTTCCAGCGCTTGAGGTTGACCGCGTGCATCACGTGGCTCCAACCGAGCGGCAAGGTGTAGAGGTGCGTCGAGACCTCGTGCCACTTGGCGGAGTTGCCGGAGAGCGATCCGGTGATGGCGCAATCCACCACCTTGTTCTGCAGCGCGGGCACCACCTCGTTGAAGGCCATGGTGACCCCCGTGCCGCCGAACGCCTCGACGAACTCCGCGAGCGTGCGGTTGCCGGTGCGCACCTTCTTGCCCTTCAGGTCTGCAAGCTGCTTCACTTCGGCGTTGCAGAACAGGACCTGGGCGGAATACGGCCAGATGCCCAGCACCTTGATGCCGAAGCGATCGCCGTAGAACTTGTCGTAGACCGGTTTATACGCGTCCGACACCTTGCGGGCCGTCTCGATGTCCGGCGAGAGGCCCGCGAGGTCCACCGCTTCGTTCCTGGCATCGTCCGCGGCCACGTAGCCGAGCACGGTGGAGCCGAAGTCGATCACGCCGGTGCGCATCAGCCGGAAGATTTCGGCGCCCTTGAGCCCCATCTCGTTGAAGGGCGTGATCTCGGCGGTGACCGCGCCGTTCGACTTCTTCGAGATCTCCTCGGTCCAGAAGGGCTTCTCGAACTCCTTGTACTGCAGCAGGTTGCCCCAGGCGCCGACGACCTTGAGCGAGGTCTTCGGCAGCTCCTGCGCGCTGGCGCCGCCGGCGGCCAGGCCGGAGGTCAGCCCGGTTGCGATGGCGGTGACGATGGCCCAGCGGCGGCCGCGTTGCGAGATTCCCTTGTTCATGTCGTCTCCTCTCGTTGTGAACGGGATGTCGGCGGATCGCGATCAGAGCATCGCGAGCCGGCTGTTCCTCAGGTCCGTGACCAGCATGTGCCCGGGCGCATGCGTGATGCAGAGTTCCGGGCGCACGGTGGCGATGACCGCCTGCGGTGTCACCCCGCAAGCCCAGAAGACCGGAAGCTCGTCGTCGCGCACTTCCACCGGATCACCATAGTCGGGCTTGCCGATGTCCGCGATGCCGATCAGCTCCGGCTTGCCGAGATGCACCGGCGCGCCGTGGACCGAGGGGAACCGGGTCGTGATCTGGACCGCGCGAATGGCATCGGCCGGTCGCAGTGGTCGCATCGATACCACCAGCGGGCCGTGGAAGGGCCCCGCGGGTCGGGTGGCGATGCTGGTGCGGTACATCGGCACGTTGGTGTCGAGCTCGATGTGGCGCAGCGGGATGCCGTCCTCCACCAGCGCTTCCTCGAAGGAGAATGAGCAGCCGATCACGAAGGCGACCAGGTCATCGCGCCACGCGGCCTTCAGGTCCGTCACTTCCTCCACCAGCTTGCCGTTGCGCCAGATGCGATAGCGGGGTAGGTCCGTCCGGATGTCCAGGTCCTCGCCGAGCGAGGGCAGGCGGGGGTCGCCCGGCTCGGACGCGGCGAGCAGCGGACAGGGCTTGGGGTTGTCGTGGCAGAAGCGGAAGAAGTCGTCGGCCAGCGCGCGCGGCAGGATCGCGAGGTTGCCCTGCACGAAGCCGGGGGCGATGCCGCTGGTAGGTCCGCGGTGCTCGCCGGCGCGGATGGCGAGGCGGGCCTCCTGCCCGCTGCGCCAGACCCGGGGGCCGTTCGTCGTGGCGTTCATCTCGAGCTGCCTCCTCCTGGAAGCGCTATCGAAGCACGATGGGCGGGATCCGTCCAATCATCAGTCCGGATCGAGGGCGATAAGCAAAGCTTATTCGCAAACGCCGATCCAGGGAACTCTTGGCAATCGGTACCGCCGGCGCGTCACGACGGAATCGATCGCTCGGCCTGAGCCAGCTCCCGGGCGATTCCCGCGATCGCCTCGGCGAGGTGGCTGTCCGGCTTGGTGGGGTAGGCCGCATAGAAGTCGAGCGATGAAAGCTCCCGCTCGGCGCGCAGCAGCCGCAGCCGCCCGTCGGCGATTTCGCGGCTGATCACCACCGGCGGGATCGCGCTCACGCCGATGCGATCGAGCGTCATGCGCACGATGGTGCTGAGCGACGAGTTGCCGTAGATCCGCACGGCCGGGATGCCCGCGCGCGTGAAGAGCTGGCGCACCGTCTGGTAGGGCAGCGTCGGGCGCGGATAGGTGATGATCGGCCAGCGCGCGAGCACGTCGAACGGCACCGGCTGCGCTCCCACGTCGAGGCGCGGATCGGCCACCCAGGCCATCGGGTAGCTCGACAGCTCGACGTTGGCGATGCGCGGCTCCACCACCGGGCCGAGCAGGAAGGCGATGTCGAGCTGGTGCGACGTGAGCCGCTCGCGCAACTGCGGCGAGGTGTCCACCTCGATCTCCAGCGTGAGCTGCGGATGGCTCGCGTGCAGCCGTTCGATCAGCCCGGAGAGCCAGGTGTGCACGATGGTCTCGGCCACGCCGAGTCGCACCAGGCCGCGCATCGACTTGGCGTCGCGTGCCGCAACCAGCATGTCGGAGCTCAGTTGCAGGATGCGCTCGGCGTAGGGCAGCAGCTCCTGCCCCTTCACGGTGAGCACGACGCGGCGCGGCTCGCGATCGAAGAGGCGCGCGCCGAGCTCGCGTTCGAGCTGAGCGATCCGCTGCGAGACTGCGGGCTGCGTCGTATGCAGCTTCTCGGCGGCGGCCCGGAAACCGCCGAAGTGGGCGATCCAGACGAATGCCTCGAGGCTGCGAATGTCCGCCACCGTCCCGGATCGCCCTTGCGCTGGTCTGGAAGGCGCCTAGCGCGCCTCCTTCTCCAGGAGCTTCGCCACCATCCCCTGCGGCACCTCGGCGTAGTGGTGGAACTCCATGGTGTACGTGCCCCGGCCGCTGGTCGCCGAGCGCAGGTAGTTGATGTAGCCGAACATCTCGGCGAGCGGCACGTACCCCTGCACGAAGGCCTGCGGCCCGCGGCCTCCCTGGTCGGTGACCTGGCCGCGGCGGCGGTTGATGTCCCCGATCACGTCGCCGAGGTAGCTCGCCTCGGTGACCACCTCGATGCGCATGATCGGCTCCAGCAGCCGCGGCTTCGAGGAGCGATGGGCCTCGCGAAAGGCGCTGCGCCCGGCGATCTCGAAGGCGAGCGCGGAGCTGTCGACGTCGTGGAACTTGCCGTCGATCAGCCGCGCCTTGAAGTCGACCACCTCGTAGCCGGCGAGCTGGCCCTGCCGGCTCTCGGAGCGGATCGCCTGCTCGACCGCCGGGATGTACTCGCGCGGGATGCGCCCGCCGACGATCTCGTCGGCGAACGCGATGCCGGCGCCGCGCTCCTGCGGCTCGAACGCCATCTTGACCTCGGCGAACTGGCCGGCGCCGCCGGTCTGCTTCTTGTGCGTGTAGACGAGGTCGACCGGGGCGCCGAAGGCCTCGCGAAAGCTCACCCGCGGCTTGCCCATGTTGGCCTCCACCGCGAGCTCCGAGCGCATCCGGTCGACCGTGATCTCCAGGTGCAGCTCGCCCATGCCGCCGAGCACCGTCTGGCCGGTTTCCGGATCCACCTTGAGGCTGAGCGATGGATCGGCCCGCGCCATCTTCACCAGCGCGCTGGTGAGCTTGTCCACGTCGTCGCGGTGCTTCGGCTCGATCGACACGCTGATCACCGGCTCCGGGAAGCGGATCCGCTCGAGCAAGGCGGGGTGGTCGGGATCCGAGAGCGAATCGCCGGTCTCGGTGTCCTTCATGGAGACGAAGGCGCAGATGTCGCCGGCGCGCGCGTCCTCGATGTCCTTCACGTGGTTGGCCTGGACCTCCACGATCCGGCCGATACGCTCCTTCCTGCCGCGGGTGACGTTGAGCAGCACGTCGCCCTTGGCGACCACGCCCGAATAGACGCGCACGAAGGTGAGGGTGCCGTACTGGTCGTTGATGATCTTGAAGGCGAGCGCTCGCACCGGCGCGTCGTCGCGGATCTCCTGCTCGCCGATCATGTTGCCGTCGGGGTCGACGAGGTGGATGCCGCCGCTCTCGCCCGGGTAGGGCAGGTAGTCCACCACCGCGTCGAGGAGCTGCTGCACGCCCTTGTTCTTGAAGGAGGACCCGCACAGGACCGGCACCAGCGTGCCGGCCACCGTGCCCTTGCGAATGCAGCGCTTGACGACCTCGATGTCGAACTTGCCGGATTCGACGAACTCGAGAAAGGCCGCCTCGTCCAGGGCGAGCGCCGTCTCCAGCATCTCCTGGCGCAACTGGAGGAGCCGCTCGAGCCACTGCGCGTCCCGGGTGGAGGACAGGCGCAGCCGCCCGGAAAGCTGCTCGAGCGGCACGGTCTCCCAGGCCGCGTCCCGGTCTTCGTCGCTCCAGAGGTAGCCCACGCCGGCCACCAGGTCCGCCATCCCGACGAACTCGTCGTGGCTGCCGAGCGGCACGTGGCAGAGCAGCACGTTTGCGCCGAGCCGCTCGCGGATGCCGGTCACCGCGTGGCCGAAGTCCGCTCCCATGCGGTCCATCTTGTTGACGTAGCACAGGCGCGAGACGTTGTACTGGTTGGCGAGCCGCCAGTTGGTCTCGGTCTGCGGCTCCACGCCCGCCACGCCGTCGAAGACGACCACCGCGCCGTCCAGCACCCGCAGGCTGCGGTTGACCTCGATGGTGAAGTCGACGTGGCCGGGCGTGTCGATCAGGTTGATCTGGTGGCCCTTCCACTCGGTGGAGACCGCCGCGCTCTGGATGGTGATCCCGCGCTTGCGCTCCTGCTCCATGTAGTCGGTGGTGGTGCTGCCCTTGCCTTCCTTGGTGTCGTGCACCTCCACCATCTGGTGCTTGCGCCCGGTGTAGTAGAGGACCCGCTCTGTCGTCGTGGTCTTGCCGGCGTCGATATGCGCGATGATGCCGATGTTGCGGTAGCGGGAGATGTCCTTCTGCCTGGGCATGGCGGTCCCCACGATGCGGTTCGGATCGGAGCGCCATCTTATACCCGCCGCGCAACGGCCATTTGCCTGCCAGGCGATTTGTGCTAGATTCGACAAAATGAACCGGATCTCGCTAGGCCTGCTACTCATCATCCCCCACGGGCGGAGACGGTAGCGCGCGCGCAAGAACCCACGTCAAACGGCCCGTCTGCACCAGCAACGGGCCGTTTTTGTTTCCGGGTTGCTGGTCCCAGCGCACAACCCACGGAACCAGGAAGAGCGACATGTTGAAGGACCCAGCCACCAAGTACCGCCAGTTTCCCCCGGTGAAGCTGCAGGACCGCACCTGGCCCGATGCCGTGCTGTCCCGCGCCCCGCTGTGGTGCAGCGTCGACCTGCGCGACGGCAACCAGGCGCTGATCGAGCCGATGGACGGGGACCGCAAGCTGCGCATGTTCCAGCTCCTGGTGCGCATCGGCTTCAAGGAGATCGAGGTCGGGTTCCCCTCCGCCTCGCAGATCGATTTCGACTTTATCCGCCGGCTGATCGAAGAGCACCTGATCCCGGACGACGTGACGATCCAGGTGCTCACGCAGGCCCGCTCCCAGCTCATCGAGCGCACCTTCGAATCCCTCGTCGGCGCGAAGCGCGTGATCTTCCACCTCTACAACGCGACCGCGCCGGTGATGCGCAAGGTGGTGCTCGGCCTCGATGAAGACCAGATCGTGGACCTGGCGGTAAGCCACACCCGCATGATCCGCGAGATGGCCGCTGCCCGCCCGGGGACGGAGTGGGTCTACGAGTACTCGCCGGAGATGTTCTCCGGCACCGAGCTCGCCTTCTCCAAGCGCGTGGTGGACGCAGTCACGAAGGAGTGGGGCGCGACGCCGGAGCGCAAGTGCATCATCAACCTGCCCTCGACCGTGGAGCACTCGACACCCAACATCTTCGCCGACATGATGGAGTGGATGCACCGGAACATAGAGCGGCGTGATTCGGTCGTGCTCTCGGTCCATCCGCACAACGACCGCGGCACCGGTACCGCCGCGGGCGAGTTCGCGCTCATGGCGGGTGCGGACCGGGTCGAGGGCTGCCTCTTCGGCAACGGCGAGCGCACCGGCAACGTCGATCTGGTCAACATCGCGCTGAACCTCTACAGCCAGGGCGTCGCGCCCGGGCTGGACTTCTCCGACATCGACGAGATTCGCCGCACGGTGGAGCACTGCAACCAGCTTCCCGTGCATCCGCGCCATCCGTACGTCGGCGACCTGGTCTACACCTCGTTTTCCGGTTCGCACCAGGATGCGATCAAGAAGGCCTTCGCCGCCCGCAAGGAAGGCGACATCTGGGTCATGCCGTACCTGCCGATCGATCCGAAGGATCTCGGGCGCAGCTACGAGGCAGTCATCCGGGTGAACAGCCAGTCCGGCAAGGGGGGCATCTCTTACCTGCTCGAGAGCGAGTACGGACTCGAGTTGCCGCGCCGGCTGCAGATCGAGTTCAGCCACGTGGTCCAGGCGGTAATGGACGATTCCGGCAAGGAGCTGACCGCGCAGGACATCTGGCAGGTGTTCGACCGCGAGTACGGCATCAGCCGCATCGCCCCGCCATCGCACCACATCGTCGACGAGAGCCGCGGCGACACCCGGCGCCTCACCCTGAGCGCCGAGGTGCAGTGCCTCGGTCGCGACATCAAGG
>JAEWGX010000045.1 GCA_023388075.1 Pseudomonadota bacterium | reverse complement strand
GCGCATGAGCCGCCGCCCGGCGCGCGCCTCCCGGGCGCTGCCGCAACGGAGAAGCAGCTACCCGGTCGGCCCCACCATGTCCTCCGGCCGTACCCAGGCGTCGAACTGGGCCTCGTCGACGTAGCCGGTGGCGAGCGCGGCGGCCTTGAGCGTCGTCCCCTCCCGATGCGCCTTCTTGGCGATCTCCGCCGCGCGGTCATAGCCGATGTGGGGATTGAGGGCGGTCACCAGCATCAGCGACTGCTCGAGGAGCTGGCTGATCCGCGGCCGGTTCGGCTCGATGCCGACCGCGCACTGGTCGTTGAAGCTGCGGGTGCCGTCGGCAAGCAGCCGCACCGACTGGAGCACGTTGTGCACGATCATCGGCCTGAAGACGTTCAGCTCGAAGTTGCCGCTGGCGCCCCCGAGGTTGACCGCCACGTCGTTGCCGAAGACCTGGGCGCAGAGCATCGTCATCGCCTCGCACTGGGTCGGATTGACCTTGCCCGGCATGATGGAGCTGCCCGGCTCGTTCTCCGGAATGGTGATCTCGCCAAGCCCGCTGCGCGGCCCGCTGGCCAGCCAGCGCACGTCGTTCGCGATCTTCATCAGGCTCGCGGCCACGGTCTTGAGCGCGCCGTGCGCGCTTACCTGCGCGTCGGCCGCGGCGAGCGACTCGAACTTGTTCGGCGCTGTGACGAAGGGCAGCCCCGTGAGTCCCGCGATCACTTCCGCCACCCGGGCAGCGAAGCGGGGATGCGCGTTGAGCCCGGTGCCGACCGCGGTGCCGCCGAGCGCGAGCTCGTGCAGGTGGGCGAGCGAATCGCGCACGTGGCGCATGCCGTGGTCGAGCTGGGCGACGTAGCCGGAGAACTCCTGGCCGAGGGTGAGCGGCGTCGCATCCTGCAGGTGCGTGCGCCCGATCTTGACGATGTCCGCGAAGGCCTGCGACTTCGCGGCGAGCGTGTCGCGCAGCGCCTGCAGCGACGGCAGCAACCGCCCCGTGACCGCGACCGCCACCGCGACGTTCATCGCGGTCGGGAACACGTCGTTGGAAGACTGGCCGCGATTGACGTGGTCGTTGGGATGGACCTTGCGCTCCTGGCCACGCGCGCCACCGAGCAGCTCGCTTGCCCGATTGGCGATCACCTCGTTGAGGTTCATGTTCGTCTGCGTACCCGAGCCGGTCTGCCAGACGACCAGCGGGAACTCGGCGTCGTGCCGGCCGTCCAGGATCTCGTCGGCGGCGCGCACGATCGCATCGGCCAGCTCCGGCGCCAGGGCGCCCAGCTCCGCGTTCACCTGGGCCGCCGCGCGCTTGACCAGCGCGAGCGCCCGGATGAGCTCCACCGGCTGCCGCTCGGTCGAGATCCGGAAGTTCTGCAGCGAGCGCTGGGTCTGCGCGCCCCACAGCCGGGCCGAAGGCACCGCGATGTCGCCGAAGGTGTCCCGCTCCAGCCGGGTCGGCTCGGGCATCGACCCGTCGCGTCCGGGAGTCGTCGCGTCGGCCATCAGATCAGCGCCTCGTAGCTGACGCCGGCGCGTCGCACCATCGCGTCGAACATGCGGCGCGCGTTGCTCACCGTGCCGGTGGCCATCCCGCGCACCGTCTCCGGGACGCGCGCGAGGATTTCCGGGGAGACCTGCCGGTTGGGGCCGAGCCCGGCATCGCTGGCAAGCTGCACCTCGCAGGCCCGCTGCAAGGTCCAGAGGCGCTGGAATGCCACCGGGATGTCCTCTCCGGTGACCAGTAATCCGTGGTTGCGCAGGATCAGGTGGTTGCAGCGACCGAGGGAGCGCACCAGCAGGGGCTGTTCCTCCGGGTCGGTGGTGACACCCATGTAGTCGTGATAGGCCACGTCGCCCGCCAGCATGACGCTGTAGAAGTTGTCCTGGCGCAGGCCGCTTTCCTTGCAGGCCACCGCGCAGCCGGCGGTGGTATGCACGTGCATGATGCAGTGCGCATCCTCGCGGGCACGGTGGACCGCGCTGTGGATGATGAAGCCCGCGACGTTGACCGGGTGCTCGCTCGCCGAGATGGCCTTGCCATCCACGTCGATCTTGACCAGATTCGTCGCGGTCACTTCGCTGTAGTGCAGGCCGAACGGATTGATCAGGTAGTGCGGAAGCCGCGGGTCCGGGCCAGGGACGCGCACCGTGATGTGGTTGAAGATCGCCTCGGCCCAGCCGAGGTGGTCGAACAGCCGGTAGCACGCAGCCAGCTCGAGGCGCAGGCCCCATTCGACCTCGTCCATCCCGTCCGGCCGCGCTGCGGCCAGGGCGTCCCGATCGGTATGCATCGAGCGATCCTCCTTCAGAGCCCGCGGAGAGCTCAAGCCAGAGTGTACGAGGTCTTCACCGTCGTGTAGAACTCGCGGGCGTAGCGGCCCTGCTCGCGCGGCCCGAAGCTGGAGCCCTTGCGCCCGCCGAACGGCACGTGGTAGTCGACCCCCGCAGTCGGAAGGTTCACCATCACCAGGCCCGCTTCGGAGTGCCGCTTGAAATGGGTGGCGTGCTTGAGCGAGGTGGTGGCGATGCCGGCGGACAGGCCGAACGGCGTGTCGTTGGCGACACTGAGCGCTTCCTCGTAGTCCTTCACCCGGATCACGCTCGCGACCGGGCCGAAGACCTCCTCGCGGTTGATGCGCATCGACGACGTGGTGTCGGTGAGCAGCGCCGGCGCCATGTAGAAGCCCTCGGTGCCGCGCTTCAGCCGCTCGCCGCCCGCGACCAGGACACCGCCCTCGGCCTTGCCGATCTCGAGATAGCTCAGGTTCTGCTCGAGCTGCGGCTGGGAGGAAACCGGGCCCATGTCGACGCCGGCCTCGAGGGCATCGCCGACCTTGATGCGGGCCATGCGCTCCTTGAGGGCCTCGACGAACTTCGGATAGATGCCCTCGGTCACGATGAGCCGGCTCGCCGCCGTGCAGCGCTGCCCGGTCGAATAGAAGGCACTCTGCGCGCTGAGCTCGACCGCGACCGACAGGTCCGCGTCGTCCAGCACCACCTGCGGATTCTTTCCGCCCATCTCGAGCTGGACCTTGCGCATCTTCTCGCCGCAGATCTTCGCGATCCGCGCACCCACGCTCTGCGACCCCGTGAAGCTCACGGCGTCGATGCCCGGATGCGCGACCAGCGGATCCCCGATGACGCTGCCGCGTCCCATCACCAGATTGAATACGCCCGCCGGGATGCCGCTGCGCGAGATGATCTCGGCAAGCGCCCAGGCGCAGCCGGGCACCAGGTCCGCGGGCTTGAGCACCACGCAGTTGCCGTAGGCGAGCGCGGGCGCGACCTTCCATGCGGGGATCGCGATGGGGAAGTTCCACGGGGTGATCAACCCGACCACGCCAACCGGCTCCCGCGTGATCTCGACGCCGATGCCGGGCCGAACCGACGGTAGGGTCTCGCCCGACAACCTCAGGCACTCGCCCGCGAAGAACTTGAAGATCTGGCCGGCGCGGGTGGCCTCGCCGATGCCTTCGGGACGTGTCTTGCCCTCTTCCCGTGAAAGCAGCGTCCCGAGCTCCTCCCTGCGCGCCAGGATCTCGTCGCCGATGCGGTCCAGCGCCTCGAAGCGGGCCTGCACGCTACCGGTCGACCAGGCGGGAAAGGCCTTGCGGGCCGCGGCGACCGCGGCATCGAGGTGCGTCGCGTCGCCCTGCGCATATTCGCCGATGACGTCGGCGAGGTTGGAAGGATTCAGGTTCGGTGAATAGCGCGCCCCGGGGGTCCAGGCGCCGTCGATGTAGTTGTCGTGCCGCTTCGTCGTCATTGGTCGCTCCTCGCATCGATGACCGGGTATGCAGGCAGCGGCAACGGCAGGCACGCGTGCCGCCGCAGCCGCGCCGCGGGTGTTGCGGTTATTGTGAACCTTTCGGCCGGCCCGGGCGCGTCGGTCAGTCGAAGGGTCCCGTGCGCACGAAGACGCCGCCCTGGTGAAGCGTCGCGGGATCGGTCGGATCCGGCGGCGGCGTGCGGGCATGGACCGCTTCCCGGAACTGCTCCGAGCTGTCCCGCGGTGAGAAGCCGACATGGCGGGCCAGCCGGTTGTCCCACCAGGTGACCGGATTCGCCGATACGCCGAAGACGATGGTGTGCCCGAGCACCGGCGTGGTGAGGCAGGCGGTGACCAGGCGGTGCAGGTCGTCGTAGCTCAGCCAGGTGGCGAGCATGCGCCGGTCCTTCGGCTCGGGATAGGAGGATCCGATCCGCAGGCACGCGGTCTCGATGCCGTAGCGGTCGAAGTACAGCCGGGACAGGTCCTCGCCGAACGCCTTGCTCAGGCCATAGATGCCGTCCGGCCGCGGCGGGTGGCTGGCGTCGAGGGTCTCGCTCTGGCGGTAGAAGCCGACGACGTGATTGGAGCTCGCGAAGACCACTCGCTTCACCCCGTGCCGTCGCGCCGCCTCGTAGAGGTTGTAGGCGCCGATGATGTTGGCCTGGAGGATCGGCGGAAAGGGCCCCTCGACCGAGTAGGCGCCGAGATGCACGATGGCATCCACGCCTGCAACCATGCGATCGACCGCGGCCGCGTCCGCCAGGTCCGCCGGCGCGAGCTCCTCGCCGGGTGCAGCCGTGCCGAGGTCGGCGATGTCCGAGAGGCGAAGAATGTCGCAATTCGCCTTCAGGCGCTCCCGCAGGACCTGTCCGAGGCCACCGGCCGCGCCGGTGAGCAGCAGCGTGCGATGCAGCTTGATCGTCAACGTCGTCTCCTCGTGTCGGCCTGCGCGCTGGTGGGCTCGCGCAGGTCGCGACACGGTACCATGATCGTTCCCGTACGCGCACCGCCATGACCACGACCTTCGCATCCGATGCCGACGACGAGGCGGCACTGCTCACCGGCATCCGACACGATCTTCACCGCGAGCCGGAGCTCTCGTTCCAGGAAGCCCGCACCGCTGCGCTCGTGGCCGAGCGGCTCGCGCAATGGGGCTACGCCGTCACGCGCGACGTCGGCGGCCATGGCGTCGTCGGCACGCTGGCCATTGGCGACGGACGCCGCTCGGTTGCGATCCGCGCGGACCTGGACGCGTTGCCGCTGCAGGAGGAAACCGGCCTGCCCTACGCCAGCCGCCGACCCGGCGTGATGCACGCCTGCGGCCACGACGGCCACACCACCATGCTGCTGGGCGCCGCCCGGCGGCTGGCCGGGCGACGCCGCTTCTGCGGCACCGTCCACCTCGTGTTCCAACCGGCCGAGGAAGCGGGAAAGGACAGCGGCGCGCAGCGCATGATCGCCGACGGCCTGTTCGAGCGTTTCCCCTGCGACGCGATCTTCGGCCTGCACAACCACCCCGGCGCGCCGGTCGGCACCTTTCTCTTCGGCAGCGGCCCCTTCATGTCGGCGTCGGACACGGTGCAGATCCGCATCCTTGGGAAGGGCGGGCATGCCGCTCGGCCGCATCTCGCGGTCGATCCGGTGCTGGTCGCCGGCAGCCTGGTGCTGGCGCTGCAGAGCGTGGTGTCGCGCAATATCGATCCGACGCAGACCGCCGTGGTGACCGTCGGCACCCTCCACGCCGGCCAGGCGCCCAACGTGATCCCGGAGGAGGCGCGTCTGGGACTGAGCGTCCGGTCCTTCAGCGAGACGGTTCGCCAGGCCCTGCGCGAGCGCATCGTCACCCTGGTCACCCGCCACGCGGAGGGTTACGGGGCCCGTGCCGAGATCACTTGGGAAGAAGGCTATCCGGTGGTGGTCAACAGCCCCGCGGAAACCGAGTTCGCGCGGCGCGTTGCGCTGGAGCTGGCAGGAGAGGATCGGGTGGTGTCACCGTTCGGGCCAGTGACCGGCAGCGAGGACTTCGCCTACTACCTGCAGCATCGCCCTGGCTGCTTCCTGCGCCTTGGCAACGGCGTGGACTCGCCGATGCTGCACAACGCGCGCTACGACTTCGACGACGGCAACCTGGAGACGGGGGCGGCCTACTGGACCAGCCTGGTGGAAGCCTGGCTCGCGACGGGCGCGACGGGCGCGACGGACTAGGGAAAAGAAGGGATCGGTCGATCAGCGTCCGACGGGGAGCGGGTCGCACAGCGCGACTTGGGAAGGCGCCGGCCGCGACTGCAGCCACTGTTGCACGACGAAGTCGAACGGCTTGTCCGACCATCCCATCGCCCTGCCATAGGAGCAGATCTGCTCGTAGGCGGCTTGGGAGCCCACGAAAGCGCGGGGCAGCACCCGCGTCCCGACCAGGCTCGATTCGACGGACGGCTGCATCTGACTTGCTCCCGAAGAAGGACCGAAATCGTCTCCGACAGCGCCGGAGATACCGCCCAGCCACTCTAGCGCGACGTTCGTCGGCTTCATGTGCGCTTTCTCCGGTTCCACTCATGCCGCGGTGCATCACCGCGGCCGGGGGGACCGGCCGAAGTCGCCGGGTTGCGCCGTGAGTCGCAAGCGGTATGCCCGCGGTTTGTCTCATATCGGCAACGGTCCGCGTGGTGTGTGAGCTGGCGACGGCGGGAACCGGGCTTCGGTCCCAAGCCGCCGGATGTCGCGGTCCGCTTGGCCGCCCGCGGCCCTCGACTCACGATGAGGACCGGATCGGCGTTGCAAAGGCTGGAGTCGATCCGATCTCCCAAGTTTCGTTCACGAGGGCCGCTGATGCGGCCCTCTTTTTTGGGCGGGTCCTTCATGGCGTGTCCGCTGCGGCCGGGCGTTGCCAGGCGCGGGCGTGCCTTCTTCGGCCCCGCTGCCGCATCATTGGGACGCGAGGCGGGGCGGGCCCGAGTCGTGCCTTGGCTCGCGCGACTGCCGCGCCGCGCCGGCCACCGGAGACATGCGATGCCCCTGCCGCCCCACCCTACCGAACTCGACACGTTGCCGGCCCCGGCGGCCCCGGAGTCCGAGCAGGAAGGCCTGCTCGGCAACACCGCGCTGCGATTCTCCATCGTCGGCACCTTCGTCATTCTCGTCGTTGCCGCGCTCTTTCTCGCCAAGCAGATCCTGCTTCCGATCGCGCTGGCGATCATGCTCACGTTGACGCTGAGCCCCGTCGTGCGCCTGCTCGCGCGCTACCGGGTGCCCGAATGGGCATCGTCGCTGGCCATCATGGTGGCGCTGGTGGGCGGGGTGGCGGCCGGGGCGTACTACCTGAGCGGGCCGGTCAGCGGCTGGATCGACGGCGCGCCGCAGACCGGGCGGCAATTGCGCGACAAGGTCGCATCGATGCGCAAGCCGGTGGATGCGGCTGTCAACGCATCCAAGCAGGTGGAGGAGATCGCCTCGGGCAGCCAGGATCCCACCGTGCAGAAGGTGGTGGTGCAGCAGCCCGGCCTGGTGCAGCGCGCCGCCGGCAGCGCCGTGTCGGTCGCCACGACGGCCGGCGTGACCATCGTGCTGATGTTCTTCCTGCTTGCCTACGGCCGCATGTTCTACGAGAAGCTGGTGCGGGTGCTTCCGACGATGACCGAGAAGAAACGGGCGATCCGGATACTGCATACGGTGGAGGAGGAAGTCTCGCAGTACCTGCTTGCCATCACCTTGATCAATGCCAGCCTCGGCGCCGTCATCGCCGCGGTGCTGTGGGCGCTCGGCATGCCCAATCCCCTGCTGTGGGGCGTGATGGCGGCCTTGCTCAACTACGTGCCGTACGTCGGCGCCCTCGTGGGCCTGGTGGTGGTGAGTATCGTGGCCCTGGTGTCCTTCGATACGGCCGGCTCGGCGATGCTGGTGCCCGCCCTCTACTTCGCCTGCACCACGATCGAGGGACAGATCATCACGCCGATGCTGCTCGGCAAGCGTTTCGAGATGAACCCGGTGATGGTCTTCCTGACGGTCGTCGTCTGGGGTTGGGTCTGGGGCGTCCCCGGCGCGCTCATGGCTGTCCCGCTGCTGGTGAGCCTGCGTGTCCTGTGCGATCACTTCGAGAGTCTCGCGAGCCTGGGCGAGTTCCTGGGCGGCCGACGGACTGAAACGCGCGAGCCCGACGAACCGGAGACGGAGGCCCGGCTCGCTCCCCCCGGTCCGACGTAGCGCCCAGGGGCCCGGGCGCTTGACCGCGCCTCGAACGGCGGGCACAGTGCCGTGAACCGCCTTCGCTTACGCATACCGATTGCCTTCATGGAACTGAGCTGCCCGCATTGCTCGCAGCGCAACCGGGTCCCCGCCGATCGACTCGCCGACGGACCGACCTGCGGTCGTTGCCACCGCTCGCTGCTCGACGCCCCGCTTGCGGCCGGGGCCAGCCTGCTCGCGGAGCTCGTCGGGCAGCAACGCTTGCCGGTGCTGGTCGATTTCTGGGCGCCCTGGTGCGGACCCTGCGTCGGCTTCGCACCCACCTTCGCCGCCGCGGCGGGGCGGTACGCCGGCCAGGTCGTGTTCGTCAAGGTGGACACCGAGGCGGAGCCGGAGCTCGCACAGCACTTTCGGATACGCTCCATCCCGACGCTTGCCTGGTTCGTCGGCGGACGCGAGGCCGGGCGGCTGAGCGGGGCCCTGCCGCCGGCGGAGCTCGAGCGCCTGATCCGACAGGTCCTGGACGCGGGCGCGGGCAAGCCGGCAGGCTAGCGCGACGGGTCCGCGCCTCCAGTGCCCCTCACGGCCGTGCTCGACTATGCGCTCCTCAAGCAGGCACACGTGGCCTGCGCGGCGGCCACCGGGCTTCTCTTCGTCGCGCGCGGCGGGCTCATGCTGGCAAGGCCCGGCGCCTTGCGCGCCCGTTGGCTGCGGGTCCTTCCCCACCTGATCGATACGGCGCTGCTCGCCGCGGCGCTCGGGATGCTCTGGCTCGCGCGCCTGAACCCCGTCGATGCGCCGTGGCTGCTCGCGAAGATCGTGGCGCTCCTGATCTACGTCGCGCTGGGCACCGTCGCCCTGAAGCGTGGGCGCACGCTCGGCACCCGGGTCGCCGCGTGGGTCCTCGCGCTCGCGGTGTTCGGCTACATCGTCGCGGTCGCCCTCGCCAAGGATCCCTGGCCGTTGTGACGTCGCATCGGCCGACCAGCGTTCGGCCGGGCACCGCCGATCGTCACCGGGCGATTGGCCCGGTCTGCCGGTTGGCCGATTCTGCCGCAATGACCACGCTCGCCTCGATCCGCCCGCACCTGGCGGCACTCGCGACCGCGCTCGCCGCCGCGACCCTTTCCGTGCCGACCATCGCCGCCGGCCCGGCGTCAGTGGACTACGCGGCGCTGGTGGAGCATCACGGCGCCGCGGTCGTGCACGTGAGCGTGCGCGAGAAGCTGGCGAAGCCGGATGACGGCACCGCGTCCACCACGCCGCCGGCAACCCAGCCGTCGAAAGCCTTCGGCTCCGGCTTCATCGTCAGCGCCGACGGCTACATCCTCACCAACGCGCATGTCGTCCAGCACGGCACGCGCATCCGTGTCACCCTGAAGGACAAGCGCGAGCTCGCCGCCCGCATCGTCGGCGAGGATGCGACCACCGACGTGGCGCTCCTGAAGGTCGACGCAGCGGACCTGCCGGCGGTGCGCATCGGCGACCCCGACCGGGTCCGCGTCGGCGAGCCGGTGGCGGCGATCGGCTCGCCGTTCGGCTTCGAGCACAGCGTCACCGCCGGGATCGTCTCGGCCAAGTCGCGCAACGTCGACGACCTCCTCGTGCCTTTCATCCAGACGGACGCTGCCATCAACCCCGGCAACTCCGGCGGCCCGCTCTTCAATTCGGCAGGCGAGGTGATCGGCATCAACAGTCGCATCTGGACCCGCTCGGGCGGGTTCCAGGGACTTTCCTTCGCCATTCCGATCGACCTGGCCATGCGGATCGCCGACGAGCTGCGCGACGGCACGCCGATCGAACGGGGACACATCGGCGTACGGACCCAGGCGGTCACGACGGAGCTCGCTCGCGCGTTCGGGCTGGACCGGGCCCGGGGCGCGCTGCTCGTCGCGGTCGATCCCGACAGCCCGGCCAGCCGGTCCGGTCTCGCGGTCGGCGACATCGTGCTGCAGGCAGCCGGTCGGCCGATCGAAAGCGCGCTCGACCTGCAGCGCGCTGTCGGCAGCCAGCCGCTCGAAGCCGAGCTGCTCCTGGATGTCCTGCGCGACGGCGAGGCGCTGGAGGTGTCCGTCACCGTGGCCTCCGCGAAGAGTGCGCCGTCACCTTCGGAGTCGATCTCGGTCTCGCTCAACGATCGGTTGACGCCGCTTGGCGTGGAGGTGCGCCGCCTGAGTCCCCAGGAGCGCCAGCGCCGCGGCCTGGCCGAGGGGCTCTACGTGCAGTCGGTGTCCGCGATGTCGCCCGCGGTTCGCGCGGACCTCAAGGCCGGCGACCTGATCCTGCAGGTCGGCGGTCGACCGGTGGGAGACGTCACGGCCTTGCGCGAGGGGCTGGAGGCCGCCGGTGCCGCCGGCGGGCCGGTTCCGGTGTTGACCCTGCGCGGCGAGGAGCACCGGTTCGTCGCGCTCGAGCTCGACTGAAGGCCGGGACGCGGCACCGCTCAGGCGTTGAAGTCGCGACCGCTGGTGACCGCGCGCACGATGCCGGCACGCGCGGCGAAGTCACCGAAGCATTCGCCGGCCCTGCGCTCGCGCGCGTAGCGGCCCAGGACGGCATCGAGCTCCGCCAGGATCCGTTCCTCGCCGATGTTCTCGAGGTACAGCCGGTTAAGTCGCTGACCGTCGGGTCGTCCGCCGAGGTACATGTTGTACTTTCCGGGGGCGCGGCCGCTGAACGCGATCTCCGCGACGTAGGGCCGGGCGCATCCGTTGGGGCAGCCCGTCATCCGCATCACGATCGGCTCGTCGGCAAGCCCATGGCGGGCAAGGAGCGCCTCGGTCGCGGTCACGAGCGACGGCAGGTAGCGCTCGCTCTCGGCCATCGCGAGGCCGCAGGTCGGGAACCCGACACAGGCCATCGCATTGCGGCGCAAGGGGCTGGCGCCGCCGGGCCCGGTCAGCCCGTATTTCTCCAGCACCGCCGCGATTCGTGGGCGCTCCTTCCCGTCGACGCGCGCGACCACGACGTTCTGGTTCGGCGTGACATGAAGCTCGCCATCGTGGAGCCGCGCGATCTCGCGCAGCGCGGTCATCAGCGCGAGCGAGCCGCCGTCCCGCACCCGGCCGTTCTCCACGAACAGCGTGTAGTGCCACTTTCCGTCGGAGCCCTGGTTCCAGCCGTGGGCATCGGCCTGGGTGGTGAAGTGGAACTCGCGCGGCGGCTCGAGCCGGTAGCCGAGACGCGACGCCAGCTCGTCCAGGAACCAGTCGAGCCCCTTGTCGTCGATGGTGTACTTGAAGCGGGCGCGGCTGCGGTCCGCGCGGTTGCCGAAGTCGCGTTGGATCGCGACGATGGCGGTGGCCACTTCCAGCAGCCGCTCCTTCGGAATGTAGCCGGCCACGTCGCCCAGGCGGGGATAGGTGTGCGGCGCGCGGTCGGTGCGCCCCATGCCGCCGCCCACCGTGACGTTGAATCCGGCAAGCGCCTCGCCGTCCGCGATGGCGATGAAACCGAGGTCCTGGGTGAAGACGTCGATATCGTTGCCGGGCGGAATGGCGAAGCCCACCTTGAACTTGCGCGGAAGATAGGTCCTGCCGAAGAAGGGTTCCTCCGGCGCTTCGCCCTCCTCCGGGTGCGCCGAGGAGAGCACCTTCGCGCCGTCCAGCCAGATCTCGTGCCAGGCACGCTGCGCAGGGATGAGGTGGTCGGAGGTGCGCCGCGCGAGCTCGTAGACCTCGCGATGCAGCGCGGAAAGGTGCGGGTTGACCGCCGACATCACGCCGCGCGGCACGTCGCCGCAGGCGGCGATGGTGTCCAGCAGGACCTCGTGCAACCCTTGCATCGTCGCCTTGACGTTGCCCTTGAGGACGCCGTGGAACTGGAAGGTCTGCCGCGTCGTGAGGCGCAGGCTCCCGTCACCGTAGGCGAGCGCGAGATCCGCGAGCTTCAGCCACTGCTGCGGCGTGCAGACACCGCCGGGCAGCCGCACCCGGATCATGAACTGATAGGCCGGCTCCAGCTTCTGTTGCCGCCGCTCGTCGCGCAGGTCCCGATCGTCCTGCTGGTAGATGCCATGGAACTTCATCAGCTTGGCGTCCGGCTCGCGCACCGCGCCCGTGACCGGGTCCGCCAGGCTTTCCCGGATGGTGCCGCGAAGCTGGTTGCTGCCCGCCTTGAGCCGCTCGTCGGCGGAGAGCGCCTCCAGCGGCTGCGAGATGTCGAAGCTGCGATCGACCGTCATCATGTCGGCTCTCCTCAATACACGTCGCGCTGGTATCGACCGGCGGACTGGAGCTCGGCCAGGTACTCGCGGGCGTCCTCCTCGCCGCGCGAGCGCACGGCCGCGATGACGTCCAGGAGTGCATCGTGGACGTCGCGCGCCATGCGAGTCGCGTCGCCGCAGACGTAGAGATGGGCGCCGTCCTCGATCCACCGGTAGAGCTCGGCTCCATGCTCGCGCAACCGGTCCTGGACGTAGACCTTGCGCGCCTGGTCACGCGAGAAAGCGAGGTCGATGCGGCCGAGCACGCCGCCGCGCAGCCAGTCCTGCCATTCCGCCTGATAGAGGAAATCGCTGCGGAAATGGCGCTCGCCGAACACGAGCCAGCTCCGGCCGCGGATGCCGCGGGCCTCGCGCTCCTGCATGAAGCCGCGATACGGCGCGACGCCGGTCCCCGCGCCGATCATCACGATCGGCGCATCGCCATCCTGCGGCAGCCGGAAATTGTCGTTGCGCTGGATGTAGACCGGCACCAGCTCGCCCGGCCCGACCCTGTCAGCCAGGAAGGCCGAGGCAACTCCGCGTCGCTCGCTGCCGTGCAGGCGGTAGCGTACCGGCGCAAGGCAGATATGCACCTCGTCCGGCGCGAACGCCGCGCTCGAGGCAATCGAGTAGAGCCTGGGCTGCAGCGGCCGCAGCGCGTCGACCAGCTCATGCGGCGCAAGGCCCGCCACGGGATGGGCGCGCACCAGGTCGATGACATGATGGCTGGCCATGAGCTCCGCCAGGCTCCGGCGGTCGCTCGCCAGCGCGACAAGCGACGCGTCGCCGGCAAGCTCCGCCCATCGTTGGACGAAGCGCGGCGTGAGGGCGGCAATCTCGCAAGCCGAACCGAGCGCCTCGGCAAGCGTCCCTGGCCCCGCCCTGCCCGGCATCGTATCCAGCGTCTCGGTGCCGCTCCATCCGAAGACATCCATCAGCGCCTGCGCGGCAGCCGGATCGTTGCGCGGAATGATGCCGAGCGCGTCGCCCGGGCGGTACTCGAGCCCCGAATCGGACAGATCGAGCTCCAGGTGACGCGTGTCGCGCTCGGATCCGCGACCGGTGATGCGGATGCTGGCAGTCACTTCGGCGGGAAACGGTCGCGCCTTGTCGTAGGCGGGTGTCGCGGCCAGGAATGCCGGAGTGCCGGCGATGCCCGGCAGTTGCCGGGACAGGCCAACGGGCGCAGCCACCGTGAAGATTTCCTGCAGGCGCGCGATCGCCTCGTCCATCCACGCCGCGGCTTCGGCGCCATAGTCCACGTCGCAATCGCGGCGATCGAGCAGGCGGGTCGCGCCCAGCTCCGCCAGGCGCAGGTCGAGGCGCCTGCCGGCCTCGCAGAAGAACTCGTAGGTGGAATCACCGAGCGCCAGGACCGCATAACGCAGCCGGGAAAGTTGCGGCGCCTTGCGCCCCTGCAGGTACTCGAAGAAGCCGGTCGCGGACTGCGGCGGATCGCCGTCGCCGTGGGTGCTGGCGACAAAGAGCACCACCTCTTCGTCCACGAGGCCACGGTGCCGGTACCGCGCGACGTCCTCGGCCTTCGCGACCAGCCCCTTGGATGCCACCCGCCCCTCCAGGTCCCGGGCGAGCGCGGCGGCATTGCCGGTCTCGCTCGCGTAGAGGATCCGCACGGTGCTCGCCGCCTGCGCCGCCGCGGGGTGCTGCACCGTCGGGACGCTGCCGGCGGTACCGACGGACGGTTGATCGATGCGAGCCCGCGCCGCGCCGGCGAGGTAGCCGCCCACCCAGAGGGCCTGGTCCGGCGTGAGCGAGCGCGCCAGTTGGCGGATGAGCTCGCGATCAGTCTCGCTGATGCCGGCTTCCGGCATCGTCGGCAGGGTCATGTCCATCGTGTCACGGCTTCTCGGATAGCGATGCCCGCAGGCGGGCTGGAGCGAAGCCGAGCACTATAGGCGCTCGACGCCGGGATCCGAACGACCGAATCGGAGCATCGGCCTAACGCAAGGTAATTTGCCAGCACGCAACGTCCCGGCGCCGCGCATCCCGCGCGAGGCCCCGCCCGGCTCCGATACGGGCGGCGCAGCTCGTCCACTCGCCAAGATCGGCGCATGACGCGACCGACGAAATCCTGGCTTCGAATCGACCGGCCGGCCTGCTCCCCGCCCTGGCGCGCGCTCGTACCGCTCGCGACGGCTGCCATGGTGGTAGTCGCCGGCCTGCCGGCGGCAACCGCGGGCTTCGCGCCGCTCCCACCAGTCGCGACTGCGTGTGCCAACCCGCGCGCGGCAGCCGACCTGCAGGGCGACCAAACCGCCGCGCTCGCCTGTGTTCCGCAAGCCCGGCGCGTCGAGTTGCTGGAGCAGCCCCCGAAGCCGACCGTCGTCTCCTCGCTCACCGGCGCGCACCGGCTATCCAGCGCGCTGCACCAGTGGAAGGCCAAGGAAGCGGAAGCGCTTGCGGTTCCCGCCCTGGAGGACCGCAACCCCCTCGATGCCTACCTGGAAGGGCGCACCATCGAGTCGATGCGGCGCGAGGCGCTCGCCGACGTCCAGCGGGCGATTCTCGACGCGCAGGCGCGGGTACTCTACCTCGCGACCGATTTCAAGGCCGCCACGAATGCCGCGAGCGACTGGATCCGTCGGCAGCCGGGCCGCGACCTGCCGCCGGCCTACCGCGATCGGATCGTCAAGTCGGCCGCCGCGATCCTGGTTGCCAGCCGCGACCTCGAGGCGCACGACACCGAGCGGAAGCGTCTCGATCGCCACTTCGACGAAGCACTCGAACGGATCCTGCCGCAGGGCTGACCACGCGACCCGATGATCATCGACGGCAGGACCATCGAGAACGGCTCGAAGCTGGGCTGCGACGTGTGCATCGTCGGCGCCGGACCCGCCGGACTCGCCACCGCGTCGGAGCTGATGGACCGCGGCCTGCGGATCGTCGTGGTGGAGTCCGGTGGCTTTGCGCAGGATGCCACGACCGAGGCGTTGTCCGCATGCACCGTCGAGGACAACGACGACCTGTATCCCGATCCACGCCATGCCCGCACGCGCCGGGTGGGCGGCACGTCCGCGCAGTGGGACGTCGACGTGGCCGGAAAGATGCACATCCACGTGATGCCGTTGGACGCCAGTGATTTCCGCAGGCGAAGCTGGCTCGCCCACAGCGGCTGGCCGATCGACATGGAGGCGCTGGAGCCGTACTACATCCGCGCGCATGCGCTCTGCGGCGCCGGCCCCTTCGACAACCTGCCGCAGAGCTGGGCGGAGGACGCATTCCAGCCATTTGCCTTTCCCGGCGAGCGGCTGGGCACACGCATGCTGGCCCTGAGTCCGCAGTCGCTCTTCCAACGCGCCCTGCCGCGCCGCCTCAAGGCAAGCGACCACGTGAAGCTGCTCACCTGGTCCAACGTGGTGGAGCTCGAGACCGATCGCGACGCGAGCCGCGTCACCGGCGTGCGGGTGGCCTGCCTGGACGGCCGCGGCTTCCGGATCGCCGCCCGGATGGTCGTGCTCGCGCAGGGCGGATTCGAGGTCCCGCGGCTGCTGCTCGCGTCGCGACGCTTCGCTCCGGACGGCCTGGGCAACCGTCACGACCTCGTCGGCCGGTTCCTGATGGACCGGCAGATCATGAAGGCCGGAGTCCTGGTGCCCGCGGACGGCCGGCTGGGGCGCTTTGGCTTCTACGACCTGCGGCAGGTGCGCGGCCAGCACCGCCTCGGCAAGCTGACGCTGTCCGCGCGGCTGCTGGAGTCCGAGCAGCTCCTGTCCAGCCTGGTGAGCTTCTCGCCGCGGGAGCGGTCACCGCGTCGCAAGCTCGTGGTGCAGCCTTTCGGCCGCGCCACGACCAGCCGCTCGCCAGCCTACCGCGCCGCGCGCGCCTTTCGCGATGCGATCCGCGAGCGGCGGCTACCCGCCGATCCAGGCGCGCAGCTTGGCCGCCTCCTTCGCGGCCTCGACGACCTGTTCTACATCCGCGTGCATCGACGGTCGCGCTTCCAGACGCAGTACAACCTCGACAACGGCGGCTGGGCGGCCCTGCCGGACCTGGATGCGCGGTTCGACGGGCTCGACGTGCATCAGACGTGCGAGCAATCCCCGGACTACGACAATCGCGTCACCCTCGGCGCCGATCGTGACGGCGTCGGCATGCCGGCCGCGCACGTGAACTTCCGCTGGAACGTCCTGGACATCCAGAGCATCCTGCGCACGCAGGAGATCCTGAAGGCGGCATTCGAGGAAGCCGGGCTGGGTACGCTGCGTCTTTCGCGTCGCGGCGAGCTGCCGGTGGTCGCCCGGATGTCTGCCCACCACCCCTCGGGCACCACCCGGATGTCGAGCGATCCGCGCCGCGGCGTGGTCGACGCGGAATGCCGGGTTCACGGCATCGCCAACCTCTTCATCGCCAGCAGCGCCGTGTTCCCGACCAGCGGCTCCGCGCCACCGACGCTCACCGTGCTGGCGCTCGCGATCCGGGTGGCGGACACGATCAAGTCCCGGTTCGGGGCGGCGCAGCCGTCGCAGCGCAGTTCCGCGCGGCAATCCCCAGTTTCCTGACCCGAGTCAAGGAATCCGGTCGCCGGGATGGACTACCCTGGCACCTGGTGCTGGCGGGTCGCGACCGCGCGTCCGGCCTGGGCGAGGGTGTCGCGGCACCGCCGCGGACGATTGGCAGGAGACCGATGATGAGCAGGATCCGGGAGTACATGTCGGCGGACCACCGCCGTTGCGACGCGCATTTCGTCGCGGCAGAGGAGGCCGTGCTCGCCGGCGATTGGGAGGCGGCCGGCGCCGCCTTCCGGCGCTACGGCGACGCACTCGACGCGCACCTTGCCATGGAGGAAGAGGTGCTCTTCCCCGCCTTCGAGGAGGAGACCGGCATGACCGGCGGGCCGACCGCGATGATGCGGGCCGAGCATCGGGAGCTCCGCTCCCTGGTGCGGCGGGTCCAGGATGCGCTGACCCACCGCGAGGTCGAGGCATGGCTCGGCAGCTCCGAGATGCTGCGCATACTGGCGCAGCAGCACGACCTGAAGGAAGAGGGAGTGCTCTATCCCATGATGGACCGGGCGCTCGCCGGACGACAGGACGAGCTCCTGCCGCAAATCGCCTCGCTCGCGGCGGAAGCGGCGGACGCCTGATGGCCGGGGAAGACATCGTCGAGCTCGACGTCTGCGGCCTGCAGCCGCCCGAGCCACTGGAGCGGGTGATGGAAGCGCTGTCGCAGCTGCAGCCGGGACAGCGGTTGCGCATGCTGATCGACCGCGAGCCGCGCCCGCTCTATCGCATCCTCGCCCAGAACGGCTACGAATACGACGCGACGCTGCGCGACGACTATATCTACGAGATCGTCATCCGGATGCGCGGCTGATGCAGCGCGTCGCCTCGTTCGACCTGTCACCGCCGCTGGCAGCGCCACTGCGCTTCTTTCTCACGGCCCCGGCGTTCGCGATGGCGGCCGGGTCGCTGCTGGCGGCAACGGGGACGGACGGGCTGGCTTCGCGCTGGTCGCCGACCACGCTCGCCCTCACCCATCTCATGACGCTCGGCTTCCTGGGAATGGCCATGCTGGGCGCGCTGATCCAGATCCTGCCCGTGGTCGCGGGCGTGGCGGTGGCGGGCACCGCACGCACCGCACGCGGCGTCCACCTGCTGCTGACGGCCGGAACCATCGCCCTCGTCGCCGGATTCCTGCGCGGCGAGTCGAGGCTGTTCCTGGCGGCAATGCTGATGCTCGGCGCCGCCTTCACCTGGTTCGTGGTTGCCGCCGCGATCGGCGCGCGCCGGGGCGGCGTCGCCGGGCCGACGCCGAGGGGGATCCGGTTGGCGCTCGCCGCGCTGGTCGTCACCGTCGCCCTCGGCCTGGCGCTGGCGGCGGCGTTCGGCGGCCTTGCCGTTCTCCCCGCCTCCCTCGCAGGCCGGGACTTGGCCGATCTATCGCTCCCGACACTCGCGCATGTGCATGCGCTCTGGGGCCTGGGCGGCTGGGTGGGCCTGCTGGTGATCGCGGTGGCGTACCAGGTGGTCCCGATGTTCCAGGTCACTGCCGACTATCCGGGGGCGATGCGCCGGTGGCTGCCCGCTGCCTTGCTCGCCTCGATCGCGCTCTGGACGGCGGCCGTCGTCTGCGGGCCTGCCTTGTCCGGGGCGATCCGGGCGCCCGATGCCGCAACCGAAGGCACCGCCAGCGACCTCTCCACCCTGGTCACATGGCTCAGCGCGGGGGCCGCCGCCATCGGCTACGCGCTTTTCGCGGCCGTGACCCTGCGCCTGCTGTGGCGCCGCAAGCGTCCGAAGCTGGAAGCGACGACGCTCTTCTGGTATCTCGGCGCGAGCGCCCTGCTGGGCTGCGCACTTGTCTGGATGCTCGGCGCGTTCCGGCCACTCCTGCGCGAATCGGCAGCCTGGCCGCTCGCGCTGGGCATTCTCGCCATTGTGGGATTTGCCGCCTCAGTGGTCAACGGCATGCTCTACCGCATCGTGCCCTTCCTGGTCTGGTATCACCTGCAGACGGCGGTCGCGGGAACGCGCATTCGGGTCCCGAATGCGCGTGACCTGATCGGGCAGCGGGCCATGCTCGGGCAATTCGTGCTCCAGGTCGTGGCCATTTTCCTCCTTGTCGCAGCCACACTGCGTCCCGAGCATTTCGCCCGTGCTGCCGGAATCATTCTCCTGCTTTCGCAGGGTTGGCTCTGGATCAACCTGATGCAGGCAGGCGGGGCCGCGCGAAACGGAATGCGCCGTTTGCGGCAGGAATTGCACCAGGAAATGCAGGCGCACGCCTGAACAGGGCGCAATTGACCGATTGGCGCATTAGCATCGAATTACCGCGCCTGCAAAGAAAGACCGTCCGGCCTATGCCTATCGGAATTCGGCTGCAATCCGTTCCCGTTATGCTTCCGCTTTATTCGGAGGATTGCAGTCATGCCGAAATCTCTAGCCAAGATCGAGCAGCAGATCAAGGCGCTCGAACGCGAAGCAGCACAATTGCGCAAGAAGGAAGCCGCCGGAGTGGTGGCCCGGATCAAGGAGGCGATCGCCTATTACGACCTTTCGGCGCAGGATCTCGGCCTGGGAAGCGAGCCGCCCGGCAGGCGCGGCGCGGCGGCCCGTGGCAGTCGGCGCGTTCGCTCGGAGCCGCGGGTACGCCTCGCCAATGGTTCTGCGCAGCACGACGCGAGTGCGGCCCGGCGTCGCCATGGCAGCCGCGCGATGTATCGCGACGAGCAGGGCAATACCTGGTCCGGACGCGGGCGCCGGCCCGGTTGGCTCAAGGACGCGCTCGCCAGCGGAAAGACGTTGGATGACCTGAAAGCCTCCTGACCACCCCGGAAGGATTTCGAGATGTCGGGTGAAACGAAAGCTGCGACCAATCCCGATTCCCGGGAAAACGTCGAACTGGACGATCCCGAGTCGCTGCAGCGCTGGGCGGGTGCGCTGAAAGTCACGCCTGAAGCGCTGCGGGCTGCCGTGAATGCGGTCGGGCCGCGCGTGGATCGGATCAAGGACTACCTGGCCGCCGGCATGGCAGGCGACCAGGAGGCTGGCTGACCGGCGGCGTCATCAGCGCGTCGTCGAGCCACCCAGGCTCTCCACCAGCGCCGGCAGGCCCACGGCCGCCGATACCCGCCATGACACGTTTGCAAGCCGGCTGATGGCCGTCTCTTCGGGATTGATCTCCACCACCGGCTTGCTCCGTCGGCGGGCCAGCTCCGGCAAGCCGGCGGCGGGGTGCACAACGCCGGAAGTTCCGACGACCAGCAGCGCATCGCAGTGCGATACCGCGGCCACCGCGCTTTCCCATGCCGCCTCCGGCAGCGATTCGCCGAACCATACGACACCCGGACGCACCGGTGCGCCGCAATGCGTGCAGGGCGGCGGCTCGACGCGCAGGCTCGGTTCGACCGCCGCCGACGGATCCGGCGGCCCGCCAGCATGCGGTTCGTGGCATTCCAGGCATCGGATGGCGAACAGGCTGCCGTGAACGTGCACCACGTCGCGGGTTCCGGCGCGCTCGTGAAGGTCGTCCACGTTCTGCGTGACCACGTCGAGCCGCTCGAACAGCGACTGCGATCGGGCGATCGCGACATGGCCGGCATTCGGCTGGGCCTGTGCCACCAGCGCCATGCGCCAGCGATACCAGCCCCAGACGAGCGCCTTGTCGCGGTAATAGGCCTCCTTCGTCGCGAGGGCCATCGGGTCGAACCGTGCCCAGAGGCCATTGCGATCACCTCGGAAGGTCGGGATCCCGCTTTCGGCGGACATGCCCGCGCCGGTGAGCACGGCGATGCGCCGGGCGCTCCCAATAAGTGCGACGATCCTGCCGGCCGTCATGTCTTCCCTGCTCACCTGCCGTCCACCTCCCTTCCTCCCGGATCCTGGAGCTGCAGGACCTCGCCGTCCTCGGCGGGCCCGTCCGGTGCCGCCCCCCGCGAGTCCGGTGCGCGCCGCGCCCTCGCACGTGCATCGGCGGCGGCCTGATCGTCGAAGGTCTCGATCCGATCCTTGATGCGCCGGAGAACCGAAAGTACGACCCATGCCAGGAATGCGCTCAGGAGGGCGGTCGCGATCAGTCCGAGGCCGGCCGCCACGCCCACGGCCGCGGTCAGCCAGATGCCCGCCGCGGTCGTCAGCCCGGAGATCTCGCCGTTGCGCATCTTGAGGATGGCCCCCGCGCCCAGGAACCCGACCCCGGCAATGATCCCCTGCATCACGCGCGACATGTCCTGCAGCGGCATCCCGGCCTGCAGCGGCACCAGCGCGAACAGCGCGGAGCCCATGGCCACCAGCATGTGGGTGCGCAGCCCGGCGGCGGCCCCGACCGATTCGCGTTCGTAGCCGAGCAGCGCCCCCAGAGCGAGCGCGACCAGCAGCCGAACGCTCACGCGCGCGACGTCCGTCAGGTCGCCCAGATCCGAGAACTCATGCTGCAACGTCGCCAGGATCTGCTCCCACCACACGTTGGCTCTCCAGTAAGATCGCGCCAGGCAGGTGTGCCGTCCAGGAAGGTCGGGCACGCCTGCCGCCCGGGAAGTGTAGCGTCCACACGCAGCGGCAAACGCGGTCCCGACTTGAAGCGACCGGCGGCGAGGCGCATGCTGTGCCTGAAGCGCGAATGGATGGCTCTACGACGGCGCAGGGCCCGACGCGCGGGAGGCTGAAACGATGCACACCTTCGACGCGATCGTGATCGGCACCGGACAGGCCGGTCCGCCGCTCGCGGCCCGCCTCGCCGGCTCCGGAATGAAGGTGGCGGTGATCGAACGCGGGCGCTTCGGCGGGACCTGCGTGAACGACGGGTGCACGCCGACAAAGGCGATGATCGCGAGCGCCTATTGCGCGCAGATCGCCCGGCGTGCCGGCGAATACGGCGTCGTGCTCGACAGCTTGCCGCGCGTCGACATGGCGAAGGTCAGGGCCCGCAAGGACGCGATCGTGGCCAGGTCCCGCGACGGCGTGGAACAGTGGATGGACGGCCTGGAGCGCACAACCGTGTATCGCGGCCATGCGCGATTCAAGGATGCGGCGATCGTCGAGGTGAACGGCGAGCGCCTCACCGCCGACCGGATCTTCCTCGACGTGGGCGGACGGCCGCTCGTGCCTCCGCTTCCGGGCCTCGACACCGTGCCGTTCCTGACCAGCGTCGACATGATGGCGCTCGACTCGGTGCCGGAGCACCTCGTCGTGATCGGCGGCAGCTACGTCGGCCTCGAGTTCGCGCAGATGATGCGCCGCTTCGGTGCCCAAGTGACGGTGGTGGAGAAGAGCCCCCAGGTAGTGGCACGGGAAGACGAGGACGTGTCGGAGGCGATCGAGGCGTTCCTGCGGAACGAGGGGATCCACCTGAGATGCGAAGCCACCTGCATCGACGTTCGACGCGAGCGCGACGGGCTCTCGGTCGGTGTCGAATGCGGCCGTGGCGAGCCCCGTGTGGGCGGTACGCACCTGCTGCTCGCGATGGGCCGAACGCCGAACACCGACGATCTCGGCCTGGACGCGGCCGGCGTCGAGCGGGACAGTCGCGGCTACATCGAGGTCGACGAGGCGCTTCGCACCTCCAATCCGCGGGTCTGGGCGCTCGGCGACTGCAACGGCAAGGGCGCCTTCACGCACACCGCCTACAACGACTACGAGATCGTCGCGGACAACCTGCTCGCGAATGCCGGACGCAAGCATACCGACCGGGTGCCGGTGTATGCGCTCTTCACCGATCCGCCGCTTGGGCGGGTGGGCATGAACGCCCGCGAAATCCGCAAGGCTGGCATCGATTCGCAGGTCGGCAAGATCCCGATGACCCGGGTGGCCCGAGCGAGGGAGAAGGGCGAGAGCGAGGGATTCCTGAAGATCCATGTCGAGCGCGACTCCAAGCGGATCCTGGGCGCGTCCTTGCTCGGCACCGGCGCCGACGAGGTGGTCCACTCGCTGCTCGATGCAGTCTACGACAGGCTCCCCTATCCGGCATTTCTGCAACGGATGCGCATTCATCCCACTGTGAGCGAGCTGCTGCCGACGGTGCTCGGGCAATTGGCGCCACCAGATTAGGCGCCGGGTCCCGGCTGCGGCTCCGAGGAACGGCCCTGGAGCGGCAAAACGCAAGGAATCTGACCATGGAATCGATGACACTGCAAAGTCCGCTCGTCGCCACCTGGGCGATTGCCGCGTCGCTCATGATCCTGAAGTCGGTGGGAATGTCGTGGCTCACCGTGGGTCGCATGATGCAGGCCAACGGCGGCTTCCGTTCGCCCGAGGACCTGCGAAAGACGCGACTCAACCCCGATCCCAGCCCTCGCCAGCTCGAGCCGGACGAGCGGGTGGAGCGCGTTCGTCGCATCCATCTCAATGACCTGGAGAACGTGCCCTTCTTCCTGGTTGCCGGTTTCCTCTACGTCCTCAGCGAACCGCCGTTGCTGCAGGCTCAGTGGGTACTCTACGGCTACGTCGCCTCGCGCCTCCTGCACTTCGGCGCGTACCTGACCGCCAGGACGCACGACACCCGAGCGACGTGGTGGACCATCGGGTCCCTCCTGCTGATCTACATGACCTGCAGGGCGCTGCTGGCCGCCGTGGGTTGGTAGGCAGCAGTATCTCTCGACGTTGGCTACTGCGGCGCAAAGCCCGCCCGCGAAACCATCCCGGCATCGGCCGTGGCTGCACGACGGATGCGCTCTGCAAGCTCTTCTCCATTGCCTTGTTCTACCGTCATGCCGAGGGAGCTCAAACGCTCCCGCATCCTAGGCTGAGCCATTGTCGTGTCAATGGCCGCACTCAAGGCCTGCAGCCGTTGCTCGGGCGTACCGGATGGTGCCATGACGGCGATGAACATCTGGCTCTCCATTCCCTGGATGCCGAGCTCGGCGAAGGTCGGGACATCCGGGGACAGTGGCGAGCGGGAAGTGCCGTTGACCGCCAGCAGTTTCAGCTTGCCGCTAGCCGCTTGCGACTGCATGACGCTGACGGATGCGATGCCCGCGGCGATCTGCCCTGCCAGAAGGTCTTGTACGACCGGCGCGCCGCCGCGGTAGGCAACCGAGCGCAGATCGATGTCGAGCGCTTTGGATAAGGCCGACACGGTGAAGTCCGGTGCGCTCGCCGGCGCCGGCACTCCGATGTTGCCACGGCCCGGTTCCCTCCGAACCCAGTCGGCGAACGCCGCGAGATCCTTCGGTGTGTGGCCAATAGTGACGGTGCTGGCAGCGAGAGCATCCGGATTGGTGGCGAGCAGTGCCACGGGAACGAAGTCGCGGGTGACGTCATAGCCCGGATCCCGGACCACGTTCGGAATCATTGTCAGGGAATGGCTATTGGTCACCAGTAGCGTATTGCCGTCCGGTCGTGCTGCCTTCAGCGTCTGGGCCGCGATCTGGCCCCCGGCTCCAGCCCGGTTCTCTACGACCACGGGTCGACCAAGCGCTTTCTCCATGCCGACGGCGAGTTCGCGAGCGAGTATGTCCAGGCTTCCGCCGGCAGCCAGACCAACCAGCAGGCGCACGGGTGCTGCGTCCTGAGCCCAGGCGATCGGAGCTGCGATCGCCAGCGCGGTTGTCAGGAGCGTTCCTGCAATCAAACTTGGAAGACGGGGCGGCTTCATGGCATATCTCCTGGCTTGCACTCAGACTGATAGACGATGCTGGTGGCGCACAATTGCCGTATCTCTTCGACGGTAAAGCCGAAGGCCGTGAGCACCTCGACCGAATGCTGGCCAACAAGAGGCGCGCGGCGACTGGATTCCTTGCTTTGTCGACGGCTCAGCGTGACGGGCAGACCAATGCCACGATCGAAACCGCCCTGGCCGTCCTCCACGTCGACGACCATACCGACAGCCCGGGTCTGTTCGTGATCGAGCGCTTCACCCACCGTGTTGACAGGGCCAACCGGTACGCCCGCCGCATCAAAGCGAGCACACCACTCGGCTGCGGTTGCGTGAGCCAGTTCGGCCTCGATCGCTGTCTGCAGGGCGGCTCGGTTCGCGACACGAGCCTGCGGCGTCTCGAATCGTGGATCGCGCGGCCATTCCGGCTTCCCTAGCACTCTGCAGATCCGCTCCCAAGCATTCACGTTGGCACCGCCAATCGCGATGCCGCGATCCTGGCAGGCAAACACCTGATAGGGTGCGATCAGCGGATGCGCTGTGCCGAGTCGCGGAGTTTCCCGGCCGGTCGAAAACCAGGTTGCGGCCATCCAGTAGGTCTGCTGGATGGCGCCCTGAAGAAGTGAGGTCTCCACCCGCTGGCCCTCGCCTGTCTTCAGGCGGTGCACGTATGCAGCCAGAATTCCAAGAGCGGCGAGGATCCCCGCGTTGACGTCGGAAACAGAGATGGCGGGTTTGACCGGCGGGCGGTCTGCTTCCCCGGTCGCGGCGATGAGTCCGCTGAAAGCCTGAAGGATCAGATCGAAGCCACCCTTGTCCGCGAGAGGCCCGGTATGCCCGTAACCACTGATCGAGCAGTAGACGATTGCCGGGTTGATGGCCAGTAGGCGTTCGAATCCGAGTCCAAGCCTGTCCATGACCCCGCGGCGGAAATTCTCGGTCACGACATCGGCCTGGCGGACGAGTCGCTCGATCACGGCACGACCAGCGTCCGTCCGGACGTCGACCGCCAGCGACCGCTTGTCGCGGTTGATCATTCGAAAGGCTGGGGACAAACCGGTGTCGCCAGGCTTCTGGTAGTGCCGCGCGTCGTCTCCGGCCGGGAACTTCTCGATCTTGATCACCTCAGCCCCCAGATCGGCCAGCATCAGCCCGCATACCGGCCCGGCCATGATCTGCGCGAACTCGAGAACCGTCACCCCTTCTAGCGGACGGTGAGGATTCGACGTTGCAAACACCGATTCCCCTCTTCTAGTGACCAGTGAAGTGCGGCGGCCGGCGTTCGAAGAATGCGGCCTGGCCTTCGGTGAAGTCCCGTGACGCTTGAGTGTCCCGCTGCCTGGCGAGCAATCGTGCGGGATCGTAGTCGCCCCGTGCCACTTCGTTTATCGATCTCTTCAAGAGCTGTACGGCCATGGGTGCGAGTTGCACGATCCGTGCAGCCAGCGCGGTGATCTCTTCCGCCAGTCGGTCGGCTTGGGTAAGCGCTTGGACGTACCCGATCGCCAGCAACTCGTCCGCTTCGAAATGGGTCGCCGTGAGAAATGCGCGCTTGGCCTGGAGCACCCCTAGACGCGACACGTAGCGGACAATGCCGCTGGGGTAATAGTGCAGTCCCAGCGCCGCGGCGGGCATCCGCATCCGAACCGTGTCAACGGCGATCGTGAAGTCGCAGGCGAGAACGAGATCGGTGGCACCACCATACACATCGCCACTCAGGGCGCAGAGGGTTGGTGGTCGTAGATCCTCGAGCATATCGACTATCTGGGCGAAGGTCGCATCGTCGGCTTCGGCGCCATGCTCCCCGATGTGGTAGCCGGCACAGAAGACACCATTCGCCGCGGTTGCGTCCGACTGCAATACCGCAACACGGATCGCCGGATCGGCGTCGATCCGGCTCAGATGGTCCTTCAGGACAACCAGGTCCGCGGCGTGCAAGCGATGGCGATGGGTCGGCCGATTCAGTGTTATTACCGCGAGGGGCCCATCCAGCGTCAGAACCGGCGTCGATTCACTCACTGCCGCTCCGGCAGATGGTGTCTCCGGGATAGTTTTGCCAGGCATCCTGCTACTGTGCCGCCTGATGGCCAGCCATGCCGCCTTGAATCACATATGCGATCCAGTATCATGTCCTTGATATGGGTGCCGCTCCGAAGGAAGCTCTCGTCCGCGGTGTCAAGTCGGCCCAGCGGGTGTTGGAACTACTGGAGTTCTTCTCGCAGTGGCAGAAGCCGGCCACTGTCAAGGAGGTGTGCACGACGCTCGGCTATCCGCAATCCAGCACGTCGATGCTGCTGCGCAGCCTGTGCGACCTGGGCTACTTCGATCACGACCCCCGATCGGGGATGTACGTGCCCAACATCCGTCTGGCCCTCGCGACCGCCTGGATCGAGGCCGACCTGTTCTCCGGCGCCGGCATGCTGCGGCTGATGACGCGAGTGCGTGATGCCTGCGGTCATACCGTCATGATGGGCAAAGTCGAGGGGGTCCATGTGCGCCATATGCATGTGCTTCAGGGTACGCGAAAGGACTCGGCAGTGGCGGACCTGGGCTCGCGTCGCCCGCTCTTTCGCAGCGCTGCCGGGCGGATCCTGCTGACCACAGTACCCGAGAAAGACATCGCACTTCTACTGCGCAAAGCCAATGCGCTCGAGTCGGATCCGCAACTCCGGGTTCGACTGACGGATGCGCTGGCCGAGCGCGCCAAGACCAAACGCAGGGGGTTTTCCCTTTCTCCGGGAACATCGATGCCGGGCATCGCAGCGCTGGCGGTTCTGGTACCCGTACCCGTCGGCCGACCCGCTATCTCGCTTAGCGTTGGCGGACCCCTGAAAGCGATTCAAGCCGAGCAGCATGGGCTGCACCGGATCCTGGAGGCGGAGTTGGAGCCGTTGCGCGCCGCAGCGCGGCCCGATAGAACCGAGCCCTGAGGCAATGGTCACGGCCCTCTTGGCGCCGACGACCTCCTATTGTGCAGACCGCTGCCTGCCGGCGAGATACCTCTCGGTTCCGTCCCGCGCGCTGGCCAGCACCCCCACCACCTCGCCGGCGCCATCTCGGGGCAGCGCGAACGCAAGCTCGACGTATAGTGTCCGGCCCTCCTTGTGGACGGCCCGGGTGACCAGCGCCTGGCCAGCGTACTTGGTGGTCCCCTCGGCGATGGCGCGGTCGAATCCGCGCCAGTGGGCCTGCCGGAACCGTTCCGGAATGATCACGTCCAGGCTGCTGCCAATGACTTCACTGGCGGCAAAGCCGAAGAGCCGCTCCGCGGCCGCGTTCCAGAGCCGGATGATCCCCTTCAGGTCGGCGAAGATGAGCGCGTCGGGGGCCTGCTCGAGGAGCAGGCCTGACAGTGACGATACGTCTCCAGACTCGGTTTCCACCGCAATGATTCCTCCCTGGTCAAGCTGCGCTAGCCGTGCATGAACGGCTCCTGGCTCTCATCGCCTGTCACCGAGCGCCTTCGCCAACTCTCGAAGCAACGCGCCGCCATCGCCCTGCCACGCGCTGCCGTGCATGCACCCCAGGGTCCGCGGCCCGTGCTCGGCAAGGCGGGTGAGGATCGCGGCTGTCTGTGGCGCGTGCGAGAAATAGTCCATCGGCTGGCGAAACGCCTCGCTGGGCGCCAGGATGTCGGCATCGGTCAAAGCCTTCTCGCCGTGCCCCGGCTGGGTGAACAGGTCGCCGCAGAAGAAGGTGCCGGTCAGCGAATCCATCATCAGGCCGCATTCCCAGCCGTGCGGCACATGGGGGGTATCGAACCACTGCAACGCGTGGCGGCCGATCGCGAGCGTCTCGCCATCCGCCAGGGCGCGCGGCGGACGGTCCGCCATGTCCTCGATCGAGACGGCGGCGGCGAGTTGTCCGCACAGCGGCTCGGCGTGCGGCGCGCACGCCAGCCATTCGTTCAACGCACCACACTCGTCGGCCTCCACGTGAGACAACCCGACGTAGCGCAGCCGGGCGACGGGCATGATCGCGGCGACGGCCTCGCTCACCACTGGAAAGATGCGCCGCGGACCGGTGTGGAACAGCACCGGCGCATCGTCGACCAGCAGGTACTGGTTGAAGCTGAACCCCTGGCCGTCAGGAAAATCGATCGGGGTATTGATGCGGTAGATACCGTCGGCGATCTCGTGGACGTTCGTGCCGGTAGCGGCGTTGGTGATCATCGAGTTGTCTCCGGTTCGGAATCGCGTGCGGCGCGATCAGGCCGGCAGGAATCCCTCGGTGGAGAGATAGCGCTCACCGGTATCGTAGTTGAAGCCGAGCACCCGCGCGCCCTTGGGCAGCTCCTTCAGCTTGCTGGCGATCGCCGCAAGCGCGGCCCCCGACGAGATGCCGACCAGTATTCCCTCCTTGCTGGCGCAGTCCCGCGCGAACTGCTTGGCGTCGTCCGCCTCGACCGCGATCGTACCGTCGAGCAGGCCGATCTCCAGTATCCTGGGAACGAAGCCCGCGCCGATTCCCTGGATCGGATGCGGCGAATGCTTGCCGCCACCGATCACCTGCGACGCGGACGGCTCCACGGCGAACACCTTCAGCTTCGGCCAGGCCTCCTTCAGCACCCGGGCGCAACCGGTGATGTGGCCGCCGGTGCCGACGCCGGTGATCAGGCAGTCCAGCCCTTCGGGGAAGTCACGCAGTATCTCGCGCGCGGTCGTACGGGCGTGCACCTCCACGTTGGATGGGTTCTCGAACTGCTGCGGGATCCATCCGCCCGGCGTTGCCGCGAGAATCTCCTTTGCCCGTGCGATCGCCCCGGGCATGCCCTTCTCCCGCGGCGTCAGCTCGAAAGTGGCGCCGTACGCGAGCATCAGGCGACGCCGCTCTATCGACATCGAGTCCGGCATCACCAGGATCAGCTTGTAGCCCTTGACCGCGGCAACCATGGCAAGCCCGATACCGGTGTTGCCGGAGGTCGGCTCGACGATCGTGCCACCGGGCTCGAGCACGCCGTTGCGCTCGGCGTCCTCCACCATCGACAGAGCGATCCTGTCCTTGATGGAGCCACCGGGATTGGCCCGTTCCGACTTGATCCAGACTTCGTGGTCGTTGCCGAACAGGCGATTGATGCGCACATGCGGGGTGTTGCCGATCGTTTCGAGGATCGAGTTCGCCTTCATTCGTGTTCTCCAATCGATGGGACGCCCCGACCTGTCCGGAGCATTGGCAGATGATCTCACCAAGGCGGAATCCGGCGCCGGAGATCCCTCGGTACAATCTCGACCTGCCTGCGCAGGCACGACGGCCTCATACCGGCTGCCGTTGCCCCTGGCAGCCTCCGGCGGGCGGGATGTCCCCAAACCGCCCGCCGTATCCACGCTGGTGTCTCACGGTCGCGCGAGGCTGGACCAGCGACCACGGTAACGGCCACGCACATGCGATATCTCGCTCTGGCGACGGACTACGACAACACCCTGGCGACAGACGGCCGCGTGTCGGACCGGGCCCGCGACGCGCTCGAGCGGCTCCGCTCCTCCGGTCGGCGGACGCTCCTGGTGACCGGGCGGAGAATCGAAGACCTCCTGGTATTGTGCGACTGCCTCGAGCTCTTCGACTACGTCGTTGCCGAGAACGGTGCACTCCTCTATCAGCCCGCCACCCAGGTCACCGAGCTGCTCGCCGAGGCACCGCCGGAAGCCTTCGTCGAGGCACTGCGCAGCCGCAAGGTCCAGCCCCTGGAGATCGGCGAGGTCATCGTGGCGACCCACGCGCCTCAGGAGATGCGGGTGCTCGGGGCAATCCAGGAGCTCGGCCTGGAGCTGCAGCTCATCTTCAATCTCGACGCGGTCATGGTGCTGCCGCCGGGAGTCAACAAGGCGTCCGGGACGAAGGTCGCGCTCCGAAAGCTCGGGATGTCGCCGCACCAGATGGTGGCGATCGGCGACGCGGAGAACGACCATTCCCTGATGCGCCTGGCGGAATGTCCTGTCGCCGTTTCCAACGCCGTCGACTCGATCAAGTCCATAGCCGCCTTCGTGACCGACGCGCCCGCGGGCGATGGCGTCATCGAAGTGATCGACGGCCTGATGGCCGACGATCTCGCCTCTGTCGCCCCGCAACTCACCCGGCATCATGTCGCGCTCGGTACACGGCCGGACGGCACGGCGGTGTGGCTGCCGCCCTATGGTTGCAACGTGCTGGTGACCGGCCCGTCGGGCAGCGGCAAGTCGACCTTCGCAAGCGGACTGATCGAGCGCTTCGCCGGCAAGCACTACCAGGTGTGCGTGATCGACCCGGAGGGCGACTACGTGAGCCTGAATGTCCTGGTGACGATCGGCGACCAGCAGCGCGCGCCCAGCATCGCGGAGATCCTCGCGGTCCTGCGGGACCCCTACGTCCACATCAACTCCAACCTGCTCGGCGTTCCGCTGGCGGACAGGCCCGCCTTCTTCGCGGAGCTGCTGCCCCACCTTCATGCGATGCGGCTGCGGACCGGACGGCCTCACTGGCTGCTGGTCGACGAAGCGCACCATCTTCTCCCCAGGCTCTGGAACCGCGTGCCGCAGCTCACCAAGGAAACCATCTTCGTCACGGTCCATCCGGACCGCCTCGCGCCCTCGATACTCTCCTCCATCGATGTCGTGATCGCCGTGGGTGACCATCCCGACAAGACCTTGGGCGAGTTCGCCGCCGCAAGCGGACGCGAATACCTGGACCTGCCCCCCTGCGGCGCTTCAGGCGACCAGGCGGCCTGCTGGTTCGTCCACTCCTCGGAAGGCCCTTTTCCCATGCGTCCCATCCCGGGGGTGGCGGAGCGGATCCGGCACTACCGGAAGTACGCCGAAGGCGACGTGCGCTACAACAGCTTCTACTTCCGTGGCCCGTTCGGCAAGCACAATCTGAAGGCCCAGAATCTCGCCGTCTTCTGCCAGATCGCGGAAGGCATCGGCGACGAGACGTGGATGTACCACCTGCGCCGCCACGACTACTCGCGATGGATGCGAGACGTGATCAAGAACCGGGAGCTCGCGGACGCCGTCGAAGACATCGAAGGGCGCATGGACCTGGATCCGGGCCAGACGCGGGCGCTGGTGCGCGCGGCGGTGGAGACGCGGTATACGCTGCCGGAGTGACGTGGGGATCGCGGCGTCGAGGCACAACCGCGAAGTGGCGGCTCAGCTCGAGCGAGACAGGCACGCGGCGATGCCGTCGCTATAGGAAGTGGGCGCCCTCCCCAAAAAGGCCTCCGCCTTGCTGCCGTCGAATCGGTAGTCGTAGTCGTACTGGTACATCATCTCGCGGTTCTCGCGCAGGACCGGAACGACCCAGCCCAATGCGTGCAGAACCGCGCGCGGCATCGTCTGAAGCGCGTAGGGCCGCCCTGCCCATTCGCAGGCCAGGCGCACGAAAGCGCCGCCGCTGAGCGACTCTCCGCTCGTCGGTGCGTGCCAGGTCTGTCCGTAGGCGCCTGCCGTGTTCCCCAGCGCCGCCAACGCGTCTCCGAGATCGGGCGTGTAGGTGAAGGAGTGAACCGCGTCCGGGTTGCCGATCCAGCGCGGCCGCTTGCGCGACTTCAGCCGCTCGAACACCATGACATGCGGAAAGCTGTTGGTGGCACCCGGCCCGTAGAAGTCGGCGGAGCGCACGATCATCGCCTCCAGGTTTCCGGCCCGCATCTCGTCCAACAGCATCGTGGCGATCCTCGCCCTGACTTCACCCTTGCGGCTGATCGGATTGAAGGCGGTCGCTTCGGTCATCGCCCCCTCGACGCGGCCATAGGCATAGACGTTGTCCAGGAACACGAGGCGGCTGCCATGCCGCTTGCAGGCGTCGATGACGTTGCGCATCAGCCGCGGCCACTGCGCTTCCCACACCCGCGCGTCGTACGCGAGTCCGGCGACCAGGTAAGCGGTGGTGCTGCCCGACACCGCGCTGGCGGTCTCCTGAGGATCGAGCAGGTCCGCTGCCATGGTCTCGTCGGACGAGTTGACGGCTCGCGGATGCCGGCTGACCTGGCGCACGCCGCCAGCCGCCGTGAACAGCGCGCGGGACAACTCGCGGCCGATCACGCCATTGGCGCCGAGGATCGTGTTCATCGCTGGCGAGTCAATCGATGGACGCGGGCGGCGGAGGTACGGCCTCAGCCGATCCTGCCCAACGCCCGCAGGATCTTCTCCGGCGTCACCGGCTGCGAGTTCACGGTCACGCCGAACGGCGACAGCGCGTCGTTGATGGCGTTGACCACCGCGCCCGGCGCGCCGGCGGTGCCGGCCTCGCCCGCGCCCTTGGCGCCGAGCCGCGAGCTCTTCGTCGGGGACTGGACATGGCTGACGAAGATGTCCGGCATCTCGGCCGCCATCGGCACGAGGTAGTCGGCCATGCTGCCGTTGCGGATCGAGCCGTCCTCATCGTACAGGCACTCCTCGAAGAGCGCCGCGCCGATTCCCTGGACGATCGCGCCGCGCATCTGCTCGTCGACCAGCATCGGATTGATGACCCGCCCGCAATCCTCCACCGCCCAGTGCTTGAGCAGCTTGACGAAGCCGGTGTCGGTATCGACCTCCACGTACGACACCTGCACCCCGTTGGTGAAGATGAAGGGGAAGTCGCGCTGGGCGAAATGGCGCGTGACGACCAGCTCGGGGGAAAAATCGCGCGGCAGCGTGTCGGTCCGGAAGTAGGCGATGCGCCCGAGCTCGCTCATCGCAAGCACCTGCTCGCCGGTCCGGGCATCCACGATCTCACCGTCGCGAACCGCGAGCTCCTCCCGGGGCCGCTGGCTGATGATCGCCGCGGTCCCCAGGATGTTCGCGCGCAGGGCAAGCCCCGCCTGCAGCACGGCCTCGCCGCAGATGCCGGTGCCGCGGGACGCCCAGGTGCCGCCGCCGTAGGGCGTCACGTCGGTATCGCCGGTGATCACCCGCACCCTCGCGATCGGCACCCCCACCGCGTCGGCCGCGATCTGCGCGAACACCGCCTCCGCGCCCTGCCCCTGCTCGCCGACGCTGGCCATCACCGTGACCACCCCGGACGGCTCGAGCCGCACGGTCGCCCCGTCCTGCGACGCGATCCGCGCCCCGCCGACGCCATAGAAGGCGGCGCTCGGGTTGGTCAGCTCGATGACGACCGCGATGCCGATTCCGCGGAAGATGCCCTTGGCGCGCAGCGTGGCCTGCTCCGCCCGGAGCGCCTCGTAGCCCACCAGCGAGCGCGCCTGCTGCAGGCAGGCCTGATGCGTGAGCACCTCGAACTGGATGCCGGAGGCGCCGGTGGCCGGGTAGGCGTCGTCCGGAATGACGTTGCGCAGCCGCAGCTCCAACGGGTCGATGCCGAGCTTGCGCGCCACGCCGTCGACGAGGCCCTCGGTCACCGCGCAGGCGATCGGATGCCCCACGCCACGATACTGGCAGGTCGGCACCTTGTTCTGGAACACCACGTTGAGCAGGGCCCGGTAGCTCTCGTGGCGGTACGGCCCGCCGGTCAGCGACACCACCTGGTTGCCCTCGATGCCGCTGGTGCGCGGGAAGACCGAATAGGGTCCGATGCCGGTCAGGTCGTCGATCTCGAACGCCAGGATCTCGCCGTCGGCGCGCGCCGCGATGCGGGCCCTGATGCGGTGCTCGCGCGCATGGATGTCGGAGACGAAGGACTCCAGCCGGTCGGCAACGAACTTGACCGGCCGCTGCAGCAGTATGGAGCAGGCGACCGTGGCGAAGTCGTCGGGGTAGGCATGCACCTTGATGCCGAAGGAGCCGCCGACATCCTTGCAGATGACCCGGACCTGCGACTCCTGCAGGTCGAACTGCCGGCAGTAGAGGTCGTGCATCATGTGCGGCGCCTGGCATGAGTGATGCACCGTCAGGTGGCCGTCGGCCGGATTCCAGTCCGCGACCTGGCAGCGGGGCTCCAGCGTCACGCCGGTGTGGCGCCCGAAGACGAACGTATCCTCGAAGATCGCGTCCGCGCCGGCGAACGCGGCATCGACGCTTCCGACGTCCAGCGTGCGCCGGAAGCAGAGGTTGTCGCCCAGCTCCGGATGGATCACGGGCGTCTCCGGGTCCAGGGCGGTTTCCGCGTCCAGCACCGCCGGCAGCGCCTCCCAGTCCACCTGCAGCACGCCCAGGGCATCCTCCGCCTGCGCGCGCGTCTCGGCGACCACCGCAACCACCGGCTCGCCCTGCCAGCAGGCGCGGTCGATCGCCATGGCGAACTGCGGGGCGCTCTTGATGCCCGCGAGATGGCTCAGCACGCCGACGAACGGCTTGCACACCCGGGCGATGTCGGCGCCATCGAAGACCGCGACCACGCCCGGCATGCGCTTGGCCTCGCCCGCATCGATCCGGAGGATGCGGGCATGGGCAACAGGGCAGCGCCAGTAGACCACGTGCACCAGCCGCGGCAGCTGCAGGTCGTCGACGTAGCGACCACGCCCCTGCACCAGCCGGCCCAGGCCCGGCCGCGAGAGCCGCTCGCCGATGTGGACCTGGTCGTCCAGCACCGGCGCGATGCGCGATCGCAGCGGAAGGTCGCGCGGGCGATTCATGATGCCGACTCCTGGCGGCCTTCGCCGTCCGGCTGCCTGCCCGGATCGGCGCCCTGCTGCGCCAGCACGTCGGCCACCGCATCGACGATGGCGTGATAGCCGGTGCAACGGCAGTAGTTGCCGCTCATCCAGTCGCGGATCTCGTCGCGCGTCGCCTGCGGCCGCTTCTGTACCAGCTCCTGCGCGGTCAGCAGCATGCCGGAGGTGCAGTAGCCGCACTGCAAGGCGTTGCGCGCGATGAACGCCTCCTGCAGCGCCTTCATGACCGGCCCGGCCTGCGGATTCTCCGCGGTCTCGACCTGGCAGCCGTCGGCCCGGGCGGCGAGGACCAGGCAGCCGCGGACGATCCGGCCGTCGAGCCGGACAGTGCAGGCGCCGCAGACGCCGTGCTCGCAGCCCAAGTGCGAGCCGGTCAGGCCGAGGTCCTCGCGCAGGAAATCGACGAGATGCTTGCGGCAATCGACCGTGCGGCTGACCCGGGTTCCGTTGACGGTCAGTTCGATCGCTGCGGTCAGGTTGTTCGACATGGCTTGCTCACCGTGAGTCGGCCTGGTCAGGCACACAGGCGCCTGATCGCGCGCCGCATCAGGACCGTGGCCAGGTGCTGCTTCGCCACCCGGCTGTGGGTCAGATCCGCCACCATGTCGATCTCCTCCACGAGGCTCTTCGCCGCGGCGTCCAGCAGGTCGTCGTCGACCAGCGCGCCGCCAAGGAGCGCCTCGGCGCGGCGAGCCCTCACCGGCCGATCCGCGACGGCGAAGAACGCGAGCCGGACGTCGCCCAGGCGCGGCGCGGCATGGTCATCGGCGTCGAGCCGGGTGGCCACGGCCGCGAGGCCCGCGATCGCGTAGTCGCCATGGCGCCGGGCCAACTCGCTGAAGTCGTGCCGCTGGCCGGCCGCGATCGCCGGAAGCTCGCAGGCGGCCACGATCTCGTCGCTCGCGGCCTGCGTGGTGTAGAGGCCCTGGAAGAAATCGGTCGCGGGCACGCGCCGTTCCCCGCGCGCACTCCGCAGGACGATGCTGCCCTCCAGCGCGAGCGCACAGGCGGGCCACTCCGCGGCCGGATCCGCGTAGGCGAGCGATCCGCCGAAGGTGCCGAGGTTGCGGATCGCGCGGTGGCCGATCTGCGGCGCGGCGGCGCTCACCAGGGGCGCATGCAGCGCAACGAGATCCGACTCCTCGATCTCCGTGTGCGTGGCCAGCGCGCCGATCCGCAGCGTGCTGCCCTGCAGCGTGATGGCCTTGAGCTCCGACAGCCCGTTGATGTCGATCAGGATCGCGGGCTCGGACAGACGCATGTTCAGCGTGGCCATCAGCGTCTGGCCGCCGGCGAGAATCCGCGCCTGGTCACCATGACGAGCGAGCAGCTCGAAGACCTGGGGCATCGTCTCTGGCTTGATGTAGTCGAAGCGCGGGCTCTTCATGGCACCTGCTATTGACCGGCTGGTAAAGATTCTCCATCATTGCTGAGCAACTGGTCAATACGATTCCGCTGGTATCACTGCACGAGCTGGCGCGGGTGGCCCGCGTGGAACCGACACGAGACGCGAGGTCGCGGATAGAGGGATGGCAAGGACTATCAGGCCGCGGCAGCGCATGTCCGCCGCCGCGCGCGAGGAGCAGATCGTCTCGGGTGCCATCGCCTTCTTCTCCCGACGCGGGCTGGACGCACAGATCCGGGACCTGGCCAAGGAGATCGGCATTGCCCATACCCTGCTCTACCACTACTTCCCGACCAAGCAGGCGCTGATCGACCGAGTCTACGAGGAGTTGTTCGTGGGTCGTTGGGACCCGCAGTGGGAGCGCCTGCTGGATCGGCCGATGCCCATCGAGGAGAAGCTGTGCGCGCTGTACGAATCCTACCTGGCGACAATCCTGACGCCCGAATGGATCCGGATCATCGTCGGCTCCGGCTTGAGCGATGGGGTGATCCCGTCTCGGTACTTCGCGTTGCTGCAGGAGCGCCTGCTGCCGAAGATCCTGCGGGAGACCCGCAAGGCATTCGGCAACCGCTCGCGCGCCCGGGCGACCGCCCGCGAGCAGGCGCTGCTGATGGGGCTGCATGGCGGGCTGGTCTACTCGCTCGGCATCTGGCGGTACGTCTATGGCCAGTCGTTCGACGGCCAGGACGATCCGGCGATGACCGCGCAGATCATCCGGGACCGGGTGCAGTCCTACCTCGCCCACGCCGCCGCCGTGATGCCCGGCGCACCCAAGGCTGCAGGCCGGACGCTCGGCAAGGCGGCATGAGGAAACGAAGATGCACCTGTCCCTGAACCACTTCTCGATCCGGACGCTCGACCTGGACGCCACCCGACGCTTCTATGCCGAGGTGCTCGGGTTCGTCGACGGGCCGCGCCCGCCCTTTCCCTTCCCCGGCATCTGGCTCTATGCGGGAGACACCGGGGACTATGCCAACGCGGTGGTGCATGTCATCGGCCTGGATCCGGACGATCCGAACGGCCTGAACCAGTACCTGGGCGAGCGGGACAACACCGGGCTGCACGGCAGCGGCGCTGTCGACCACGTGGCGTTCTTCGCCACCGGCCTGGCGGACATGATGAAGCGGCTGGACTCGGCCGGCGTGCCCTATCGCGAACGCGAGGTACCGGTTCTCGGCCTGCACCAGGTCTTCGTCGACGACCCCAACGGGATCGTGGTGGAGCTCAACTTCCCGGCAGCCGAAGGCAAGGCGCTTGCAGCCCACTGAAGCGAGCCCCGCGCAGGTCCTGGTCGCCGGCGGCTCGCTCGGCGGCCTGATGGCGGCCGCCATGCTGCATCGCCAGGGCATCGACGTCAGGGTGCTGGAGCGCTCGCCGGTGCCCCTGCACGGCAGAGGCGCGGGCATAGTGACCCACTCGCGCCTGGTCCAGGCGCTGCGTGCCTGCGGTGTGCCGATCGACGACACGCTGGGTGTCAGGGTCCCGGGCCGGGTGGTGCTCGGGCCGGACGGCGCGGTGGTCGCGCGCCGGGACTACGACCAGGTCCTCACCTCCTGGGGAAGGCTCTACAGCCTGCTGCTGCGGGCAGTGCCGGCCGATCGCCACCTGCTCGGCGAAGCGGTGACCGGCGTCGAACAGGACGCCGACGGCGTCACCGTGGCCTGCGCCAACGGCAGGACGCACCGCGCCTCGCTGCTGGTCGCGGCCGACGGCATCCGCTCGGGCCTGCGCCAGGCCCTCGCGCCCGACGCCCAGCCTCGCTACGCCGGCTATGTCGCATGGCGCGGCATCTGCGACGAGGCGAGCCTCTCCGCCTTCACGCTGCGCACGTTGTTCGAGCACTTCGGATTCGGCCTGCCGCCGCACGAGCAGATGCTCGGCTACCCGGTGGCGGGGCCCAACGATGCGACCGGCATCGGGCAGCGCTGCTACAACTTCGTGTGGTACCGGCCGGCGCCGGGCCCGGAGCTGCGCCGCCTGCTCACCGATGCCGACGGCACCTGCCACGAGGGCGGCATCGCGCCGCAGAAGGTCCATTGGAGGGAGCTTGCCGCCGTGCGGCAGGCCGCGCAGGACCTGCTCGCGCCGCAGTTCGCGGAGATCCTGCAGAAGACGCCGCAGCCGTTCCTGCAGCCGATCCAGGACCTCGAGTCGCCGGCGCTCGCCTTCGGCCGGGTGGCGCTCCTGGGCGACGCCGCCTTCACCGCCCGTCCGCACGTCGGCATGGGCGTGACCAAGGCGGGCGAGGATGCCATGGCGCTGGCGCTGGCGCTGGCGCGGCTGGGGACGACGCCGGCGGCGCTGGCGGCATACGAAGCGAGCCGGCTCACGGCCGGCGCGGACATCGTGGCGCGGGGCCGGGAGCTCGGCGCCTATCTCGAAGGCAGGCATGCAGGGGCGTCGCGCACCCCGCAGAAGGTCATGGAGGAGACGGCCATCGACCTCGCCTTGCAGGCAGAAGCGCGTTCGCGGCTCAGTGGGATCCGGTACATGACCGGCTGATTGGCAACCCGTCGACAACGTTTCGACATCGAGGAGACCGACATGACAAGAAGTTCCAGCCTTCGCAGAAAGCTGCTGGTCGGCGGTACCGCCGCGGCCGGCCTTCCCCTGTTCAACATCGTCCGGGCCCAGGAAGGGCCGCTACGGATCGGCTTTCCGGTTCCGCTGACCGGGCCTTTCTCCTCCGAAGCCCAGGACCAGGTCCGTGCCGCGGAGCTGGCGGTCAAGGAGTTCAACGATGCCGGCGGCTACGACGGCCGCAAGGCCGAGCTGCTGGTGCGCGACACCAAGCTCAATCCCGGCGAGGCCGCCACCCGCACGTTGGAGCTGATCGAGAACGACAAGGTCCACTGCGTCGTCGGCTCGCTCTCCGCGGCAACGCAGCTCACCATCAACGCGGTCTGCCGCGATCGCAAGATCCTCTTCAACTCCATCAGCCAGTCCGACGCGATCAACGAGGTCAAGGACTGGAGCCCCTTCACCTTCCACGAGGCGCTCAACCCGCACATCACCTCCGGAGCCGTCGCCCGCTATGCGTTCGGCAAGTTCGGCAAGCGCATCGCCTACCTGACGGCCGACTATGCCTACGGCCACGAGATGGTGCGCGGCTTCGAGCGGGCCGGCAAGCCGCTCGGGGTGCAGACGGTGGCGGACATCCGGCATCCGCTCGGCACCGCCGACTACTCCGCCTTCCTGCCGCGCATCCAGGCGCTCAAGCCGGACATCCTGGTGCTGTGCAACTTCGGACGCGACCTGGTGAATGCCGCCAAGCAGGCAACCGACTTCGGCCTCAAGGAAAGCACCAAGATCATCACGCCGGTGCTGCTCTACACCGCACGGCTCACCGGCGGCGCCGATGCGTTCGACGGGATCATGGGCGGGACTTCCTACTACTGGGGCATCGAGGACCAGGTGCCGTCGGCCAAGACCTTCAACGACAAGTTCCGCAAGGCCTACAACGGCACGGTGCCGTCGGACTACGGCGCCCTCGGCTACGCCGGCGTGCGCAGCGTCCTGCAGGGGATCGTGGACGCCAAGTCGACCGACTCGATGAAGCTCAGCGCCGCCATGGAGATGATGAAGTACGACTGGTACAAGGGCCCGCAGCACTACCGCAAGTGCGACCACCAGTCGGTGCAGTCGGTCATCCTGGTCGAGTCGAAGTCGAAGAACATGAAGGACAAGTACGACGTCTTCAGCGTCCTGTCGACGGAGGCGCCGGACGAAGGCCTGCTGCGATCGTGCGGAGAGCTGGGCCACAAGGCCTGAGACGACCGAGGGATCCGGACGGCCATGGAAGGCATCACCCCACAGCTGCTGATGCTGCAGGCGGTGACGGGCATCGCGCTGGGCTCCATCTACGCGCTGCTCGCCATCGGCCTGTCGCTCATCTTCGGCATGCTCACCATCGTGAACTTCGCGCATGGCGCCTTCTTCATGGTCGGCGCCTTCCTCGGGGTGTACTTCCTGGGCCTCACCGGGAGCTTCTGGTTCAGCCTGCTGCTGGTGCCGCTGGTGGTGGGCGCCCTCGGACTCGCCACCGAACGCGTGCTGGTGCGCCCGCTCTACGGCCGCGGCATCGACTACCCGCTGCTGCTCACCTTCGGGCTGGGCTACGTCCTGATCGACGCGATCCGCTTCCTGTTCGGCATCGAGGGCGTGCCGAGCAGCACCCCGGCGGCGCTGCGCGGCGCGACCAACCTCGGCTTCGGCCACTTCCCGACCTATCGCCTCTTCCTGATCGGCATCACCGCCGCGATCATCCTGGCGCTGTGGCTCTTCATCGAGAAGACGCGCTTCGGCCTCATCATCCGCGCGGGCGCCCGTGACCCCGAGATCGTGCGCGTGCTCGGCATCGACGTGGCGAGAACCTGGTGGCTCGTGTTCGGGCTCGGCACCGCCATCGCCGGCATCTCCGGCGTGCTGGCGGCGCCGACCCGCGCGGTCACTCCGGAGATGGGCATACCCATCCTCGCCGAGTCGTTCGTGGTGACGGTGGTCGGCGGCATGGGGTCGCTGCCCGGCGCGGTGATCGCGGGCCTGCTGGTCGGCATCGTCTTCAGCATGACGTCGCTGATCGCGCCGACGCTCGCGGAGATGTCGATCTATGTGCTGATGGCCGTGGTGCTGCTGGTTCGCCCGCAGGGATTCTTCGGTCGCGCCGGGCTGATGAGCTGAATGCGCGCCGACAACCCGTCACTGCTCGCCTGGGGACGCCGGCACCGCGTCCCGCTGGCCGCCGGCTTCCTCGTGCTGATGCCCTGGCTCCTGCCGTACGAGGCGCTTGCCGTCAACATCCTCATCTACGGCCTCTTTGCCGTCGGCTTCAACCTGCTGCTCGGCTACACCGGCCTGTTGTCGTTCGGCCATGCGGCGTTTCTCGGCGTCGGCAGTTACCTCGCCGGCATGAGCATCGTGCATGGGGGCCTGAGCTGGTGGCTGGCCATCCTGGTGGGCGTCGCGGCGGCAACGGCCGCCGGCGCCATCATCGGCTTCCTGGCCATCCGCACCCGAGGCATCTACTTCGCCATGGTGACCCTCGCGCTCGGCCAGATCGTCTATTACCTGTTCTACAAGGCGGAGGCCTGGACCGGCGGCGAGAACGGCCTGCGCGGCATCCGGCTCGAGCCGATCGACCTGTTCGGCTGGCGGCTCGACTTCTTCGATCCGATCACCAAGTACTACATCATGGCCCTGATCGTGGTGCTGGCGCTCTGGTTCGTCTCCCGGATCCTGGACTCGCCGTTCGGCGCGGTGATCGAGACCATCCGCGAGAACGAGAAGCGGGCCGCCGCCTGCGGCTACGACGTCGCCCGCAGCAAGTGGCTGGCGTTCGTGCTGTCGGCGGGCATCTGCGGGCTGGCGGGCACGCTGCGCGCGCTGCACCTGTCGATCGTGCCGATCGATTCCCTGCATTACCTGCAGTCGGGCCAGGTGGTGATGATGAGCCTGCTGGGCGGCATGGGGACCTTCTTCGGGCCGTTCGTCGGCGCGGCGGTGTTCCTCTACCTCGAGGACATCGTGACCAACGCCACCCGCTACTGGATGGCGGTCGTCGGGGGGATCTTCATGTTCTTCGTGCTCTTCTTCCCGCGCGGCATCTGGGGATCGCTGATGAACTGGCTGGAGCGTTGGGAGGCCCGGCGGTGAGCGCCACGGGCAGCGTGGTGGACGTCGCGGCGGCGGCGCCCGGCGTGGGCGCGGCACCGTCCGCCCAGGCACCGATGCCGATCCTGCGGACCGAGGCGGTCGGCCGGCGCTTCGGCGCGTTCGTGGCGCTGCGCGACTTCACCGTCGACTTTCCGCCCGACCAGCTCACGGCGATCATCGGACCCAACGGCGCCGGCAAGAGCACCTTCTTCAACGTCATCAGCGGCTCCATTCCGCCCACTTCCGGCACCATCTGGTTCCAGGGACGGGACATCACCCACCTCAAGCAGCACGAGTTCGCCCGCATCGGGATCGCCAAGAGCTTCCAGATCACCAATGTCTTCAAGCAGCTGTCCGCGCACGAGAACGTGCGGGTGGCCGCCCAGGCGATGGCCTCGCGCTTCGACATCTGGCGGCCGCGCAGCTCCCTGCCGGAGCTCGCGGAGCAGGCCGATGCCCTCCTGCGCCGGGTAGGGCTCGCGGACCTGCGCGCCAAGCCGGCCGCCGACCTGGCGCATGGCCAGCAGCGGGCGCTGGAGATCGCCATGGCGCTGGCGTCCCAGCCCAAGCTGCTGCTGATGGACGAGCCCACCGCCGGCATGTCGCCGGAAGAGACGCGGGTGATGATGGACCTGATCGTGGATCTCGCTGCCGAACGGACCATCATCCTGGTCGAGCACAAGATGAAGCTGGTGATGGGCATCTGCCAACGCCTGATCGTCCTGCACCAGGGCGCCCTGCTCGCGCAGGGAACCCCGGCGGAGATCCGCGGCAACGACGAGGTGCGCCGCGTGTACCTCGGCCAGGGGTAGCCAACGTGGAAGCGCCGATGCTCGACGTGCAGGACCTCCATGCGTGGTACGACCACAGCCACGTGATCCAGGGCCTGTCGTTCCAGGTGGCCCCCGGCGAGATCGTCACCCTGCTCGGCCGCAACGGCGCCGGCAAGACCACCACGCTGCGCGCGATCATGGGCCTGGTTGCCAAGCGGGCCGGCAAGGTGCGGTTCCAGGGACGCGAGATCCTGGATGGCCCCGCCCACGCGCGCTATCACCACGGCCTCGCCTACGTGCCCGAGGACCGGCGCATCGTGAGCACGCTGACCGTGCGCGAGAATCTCCAGCTCGGCCTGCTCGCCGGCACCGGCCGCCACGACCTGGCGGCCAGGGTCGAGGAGATCGCGGAAACCTTTCCCCGGCTCAAGGAGCGGCTCGACCAGGAAGGCACGTCGCTCTCCGGCGGCGAGCAGCAGATGCTGGCCATCGCGCGCGCGATGGTCGCCCGGCCCCGGATGATCCTGCTCGACGAGCCCAGCGAAGGCATCATGCCGCTGCTGGTGGAGGAGATGTTCGCGCTGTTCCTGCGGATGAAGGCGCAGGGGACCACCCTGCTGCTGGTGGAGCAGAACGTGGAGCGGGCGTTGACGATCTCGGACCGGGCGTACGTGATCGACCAGGGGAGGATCGTGCACTCGGGGCTGGCGGCGGAGCTGCTGGCGGACGAGGAGATCCAGCAGCGGTATTGCGCGGTGTAGAGTGCGCCCGGAATCGGAGCGTCTTGCCGCATGACGACGACTTGTCCTCGCCCTGCGCCGGAAACCAACGACACCACTATTGACTTCGACCCGATCGACCACCACCTTCGGCGTACCGTCGTGCTTGCGGCCACCGCGCTACTCCCACGTCGGTTCCTCGAATGACCTACATCGTCTCGATCCTGCTGACGCTGCACGCTTACGTCGCCTTCCGGGTCGTGCCGGACCTTGGCGCCTGGCCCGTCGTACAGTTGACCGTAGGCGGGCTTCTGGCGCTCTCGGCGGTCTCGATCCCCGGGGCACTGCTCCTGTTGCGACGCAGGGGACGAGCGCTCTCCGTCCACGGCCAGCGGCTGAAGGCGACCGGCTTCCTGATGGTCGGCCTGGCCTCGAGCCTGCTGGTGTTCACCCTGTTGCGTGATGGTGTCCTGGTACTGAGCCAGTTGGCGGCCTGGATCGTCCCGACTGCGTGGGCGCAGCCGGGATGGCCGGCGGTATGGCCGGATGCCGGGAGGCTGCGCGAGTACAGCGCATTGGCTGTCCCGATTCTTGCGTTGTCGGCAGCGTCCGCTGGCTGGATCGGTGCAAGACGAACGGCGGCAGTCCGGCGAGTCGATATCCCGATCGCCGGACTGGCGGGCTCGCTGGCAGGGTTCACCATCGCGCAGATCAGCGACATCCATGTCGGCAACACGATCGGTCGAGACTATGTCGAAGCCATCGTCGAGCGAGTGAATCGCCTGCAGCCGGACGTCGTCGCCATCACGGGCGACCTGGTGGACGGCACGGTTCCGGACCTCGCGAAGGACGTTGCGCCACTCGCCCGCTTGCAGTCGAAGTTCGGCACGTTCTTCGTCACAGGCAACCACGAGTACTACAGCGGCGCCGGCCCGTGGCTTGCCGAGTTCCGGCGGCTCGGATTCCAGATCCTGCTCAATCAGCACGTCGTGATCAACCACGGCGGCGCCAAGCTTGTCATGGCAGGGGTCACCGATTTCTCCGGACATCATTTCAGCGAGGCGCATCGCAGCGACCCGGCCGCCGCCCTACGTGGCGCGCCTGACGGCAGCGTGAAGGTCCTGCTGGCGCATCAGCCGAGGAGCGCGGCTGCGGCCGCAGAGGCCGGCTTCGACTTGCAGCTCTCGGGCCATACCCACGGCGGACAGTTCCTGCCCTGGAACTTCTTCGTCAGGCTCCAGCAGCCCTACACGGCCGGCCTGGCCCGATTGCGCTCGATGTGGGTCTACACCAGCCGCGGCACGGGCTACTGGGGGCCGCCGATGCGGCTGGGCGCGCCGTCGGAGATCACGCTGATCAGGTTGGTGCGCGGATAGGGCGTCGACGTCCCCGGACGATCACGGGATCGATGGCTTGCTCTCGGCAGGGTGCTTTCGTGAACTGGATCACGCTACCCTGCACGACACCGCCGCCCACCTGCAGCCCCCGTCCGGATAACGGTGCCAAGTGCGCAGGAGCCGCCTCCTTCGTTCAAGCCCTCGGACCCGCCACCGCAAGACCATCAAGACCCCGTCGTTCCCCCGCTAGCGCAGGACCCTGTCATCCCGCCGCAGGCCGACGAGCCAAAGGGCGAGCCGCTCCCTGTGGTAGGCCAGACCGGCTGGGTGCTGGGCGACGAGGAGGGCGTGGAAACGCGCGATCCCGTCGACCTGCTTCTGGCCGTCACCTGCGTGGGACGGGCCCAGTTGGGAGGGCATCCGCTGCCGGCATCGGCGCAGGCATGCCGGGACACCTACCCCGACATCGAGCCCGACGGTGAGAAACCTTGGCTCCAGCACATGGCGTCCATCGACCAGTTCGAGCTCATCGACCGCGAAGGCTGCACCTACGTACCGGCGATCCAGGTGGCCTATTGCGGGTGGACGTTCACCAAGTTCTTCACGGAATTCAACGAAGAGCGCACCTACGGCTTGATGGCGCCCTTCGTACCGACGTTCACGCCGTTTGTCGAACAGTGCGGCAAGGACAAGCCTCACTACGTCAGCGCCGCCAAGGTCGACGAGGTCAACAACGACCCTTCCCTGCCGTCCGGTTGCCTCGGCTGGAGCGAGCTGATGATGATTCTCGAATCGCAGGAGGGCTACGGGTTCATGCGGTTCGACGAGAACGGCTTCCCAGTGCTTTGACTTGCCAAAGGTCGACCCATCGCTTGGTGGGTTGACCAACCAGCGCATGGACCCAATCCGATCCTTGCCCCAAGGCGGGCTCCGGGGAACTCACTGGCGCATTCGAGATACCTGTGCAGCGTGGTGGCCCCTGCCCACCGCGGGGCCGGCTGAAGCCAGCTCTCCGACCGAACGTCAGTTGATCTGGAATCGATAGATGAAGCCGACGCCTACTTCGGCCTCATAGCTGCTGCGCGCAATCGGGCTATCCCGAACGTCGCTACTGAAACGCTCATAGAGTGCCTCGCCGAAGATCTGCCAATTCCTGGAGAGGTTGTGGCGATAAACGTAGTTGAGCCCAAGGGAGCGCAATCCGCTACCCAACTCGGTCTGATTCAATCCGGATGCGGCCGACTGCTGTGCGTTGACGCCGAAATCCTTGTTGGCGAACTTGCTGCTGTGAAACACCGCAACGGCATTGATCTCGGATCCGGATCCGTCGAGCCTATCACCGAAGCGACGGCCCACGCCAAACAGGCCAAGCTGCCCATTGCGTCCGGTCACAACCCGGCCCACCAACCAATAGCGCCAATCGGCATCGAGAGCAAAACGTGCCTGCAGCACCAGTTCAACCCGCTCGTCGGTGTCGCCAAGTCCATTCAGACGACCGTCATCGGAATCACTTTCCTTACGGCCGTCATCGAAGCCCACAGCGGCCTCGAGCAGCCAGGTATCGGCGCGAAGACCACGCCAGCCCAGTGATTCACCCGCCCAATAGAAAACATCATTGCCTCTGCGCCACTGGATCCCACCGGCCGGCTCGACCTCGAAATTGAACTCGTCCGACCCTTCGTAGGCGGACTCGTACTCGATACCGAGGCCTATTCCAAAGCCCCATCCATCCTTACCGTTGGTGAAATCGTCGACCGAAGGCAAAGGTACCAACGCTGTCCTGCCGTCTTGCGCCAATGCTGTATGAAAGAAGAAGCCTTGTATAAGAGCGATCAACAGTGAACTCGTGAGCCTTTTCATTCAGAACCTTCCTGTTTTTACAGATGCACCCGGTCTTCAGATGCGCTCAGGAAGGTCTGAAAGACCCATCGACCAAGGCGCGCGGCGGCGACTGCAAGCGACGGACCCGGCATGCAGCCTCGAGGTGCCCTGTGTTGAGTTCACGAGTGGAGCGGATGGACTTCGCGCTCGACACCAAGCTTTCCTCGCCGATCAGGTCGAGGCGAAGGCCGCCGCCCGACTCGCCTCCTCGACGGTAATCTCGGCGCCGACGCGCCCGAACGGACCGCGTTCGCCGTCCCGTGCCTGCGGGCAGTGCCCCGCCAGGTAGACACGGTCGCCAAAGGCGCGCCCAGGAAAAAGGTACGTAGACGCCCGGGGGCGCGATTACCGGCGGCGGGATGTACGGGCCCCGCCATATCAGACGGGCCTCGACGTTCTTGACGGCCGCCTCGCTGAAGGGATGCATTGCCGCTGCCGGGGCGGCCCTGCAACGGCCAGTCTCCAGTCAGCGGTGGTGGGCCCCCGGGGAGTCGAACCCCGCACCAACGGATTATGAGTCCGCTGCTCTAACCAGGCATGAGCTAGAGGCCCGCGAGCGCATTATAGTCAGCGCGTCGCAGCCGAACCCATCCTGCCTCGACCCGCGTTTTCTTGATCTGTGCCAAGTCGGCGCGAATCCGACCGGCCGACCACGCTGCCCCGGGGTCCACAATGTCCTCCTACAGTTCGCCCTTGGATCCGGAGTTGGAGATGGACATCCGCAACGACCCTGACACGCCCACCCGAACACCCGACTTCTTCGAGTCGGTCCCTCGCATCCGGATGCAGGATGCGCTCGCGGACACCCTGGGCGCGGTGCAGGACGGCATGATCGAGTACAGCTACCTCGATGCCGTGAAGCTCTGCGGCCACTCCTGCCCCACGGTCGCCGGCGCGTGGCTGATGACGAAGGCTGCGCTGGCCCGGCTGTATGGGGAGGAGCTGCCACGGCGCGGGGACATCAAGGTGGAGCTGCGCGAGCCGGAGGATGCCGGCGTGGCCGGCGTCATCGCCAGCGTGGCCGGGCTGGTCACCGGCGCTGCGGGCGCCGGCGGCTTCAAGGGCCTGGCCGGTCGGCATGCGCGGCGCACCCTCCTTCACTTCGACGTCCCGATGCAGGCGGACATGCGTTTCACTCGGCTGGACTCCGGCAGGCAGGTCGAAGTGTCCTTCGATTCCGCCGTGGCGCCCCGGCCCGCCAACCTGCGGACGGCGATGCAGGCGGCGCTGGCGCCGCACGCGACCTCCGGTCAACGGGAAGCGTTCGGCCAGGCCTGGCAGGCATGGGTGCGGACGATCCTGCTGGAGCACGCGGACGATCCGGGGTTGGTCACCCTGCGAAGCTGACCGCCAGGCTTCAACGCCTAACTCGGACGACTCGTCGGCGCCAACTGCGCCAACTGCGCCGACTGCACCGGCGCCCTGCCCGCCGGCGTCCGGCCGCTCGCGCGCGATCGGCGGATCGCACACGCCCCCTCCCTGCGGATGCACGACACGCAGGCCGGCGACGACGTCCCACGGCATCGCTTCAATCGTGCACGTCGATCTGACCTCGAGACCACCCCGAACGCCTTCAACCGCGCCATGAAGTGACCGGCATCCGCAATCGCCTCCGGCAAGTTGAGACCAGGCTCCAGCGGCGCAAATCCCGAGCCCCACCATCCGCTTCACCACGACGGCAATTCCCCGCGCGCTGAGCGCCGCATATCCCTCGCTGTCCACGAGCTCCGGTCGAACCTGCGTCATCCGCCCATCCTGCCGTCGTCCGGCGATCTCGAACGCGATCTCATGCGAAGGCGCCCCGCCCTCCCGGCTGCTCCGGGTCGGCGCCACGGCCGCGTCGACCCGGATCGACGAGCTGCACCTGCGCTGCATCGGCATCTACGGCGGGCACGGTCTCGTCAGGTTAGACTGCTGTCGACAACCCCCAGTTCGAGCCAAACGCCATGCTCACCGCCGACCAGATCGCCCGCTATCACCGTGACGGCTACGTCATCCCGGACTTCCGCGTTCCGGAAGCCACGCTCGAGGCCGTCCGTGCCCGCCACGCCGCGCTGCTCGCGCGCGAGCCGCGCTTTCGCGACTACTGCGCCACCCTCCTCGACTACGACGCGGCCTTCCTCGACTACGCCGACGACCCCGCCATCCTCGACATGGTCGAGCAGCTGATCGGCCCCGACATCGCCCTCTGGAACATGAGCTTCTTCGCCAAGCCGGCGCTCTCCGGCAAGCGCACGCCGTGGCACCAGGACGGCGAGTACTGGCCGATCGCGCCGCTCGCCACCTGCACGGTGTGGCTCGCGCTGGACGATTCGACGCCGGAGAACGGCTGCCTGCGCGTGATTCGCGGTTCGCACACGGCCCGGGCCCTGCGGGCGCACAACACGCTCGCGAGCGACGACGTGACGCTCACGCAGGAGCTCGATCCGTCCGAGTACGACGAAGCCGACGCCGTCGACATCGTGCTGAAGGCGGGCCAGGTCTCGCTGCACGACGTCTACCTGCTGCACGGATCGGAGCCCAACCGCTCGCCGCGCCCGCGCCGTGGCATGACAATGCGGTTCATGCCGACCACGAGCGTGTTCGATCGTGACCTCGCGCGCGAGAAGGCGAAGCGCCTCGGCATCCTGGACCACTCGGACCGGCAGGTTTACCTGCTGCGCGGAACGGACCGCTCGGGCCGGAACTCGCTCCTTCGTCGCGACCGCGCATCGGCGGCGCAAGGCTGAGCGTTTCGGTCGGCGCGCCTTCAGCGCGCCGCGGCCTGCGAGAAAAGGTTGATCACCACCACGCCGGCGATGATGAGGCCCATGCCGATCATCGCCCCGGCATCGAGCACCTGGCCGAACGCGATCCAGCCAACCAGCGAGATCAGCACGATGCCGACGCCGGACCAGATCGCGTAGGCGACACCGACGGGTATGGCGCGCAGCGTCAGCGAGAGCATGAAGAAGGCGAGCGCGTAGCCGGCCACGACGACGATCGACGGCGCGAGCCGGCTGAAGCTCTCGGATGCCTTGAGCGCGGAGGTGGCGATCACCTCGGCGACGATGGCGACCGCGAGATAGCCCCACTCGATCAATTCGCCCGCCTCACTCGATCTCCACCACGAGCCGGCCGCGCACGCGCCCGGCCAGCACCTCCGGCGCGACCTCGACCACCCGGTCCAGGCCGATGGGCGTCGTCATCTCCGCGAGGTGCGCCGGGTCGAGGTCGGCACCGAGCCGTTCCCACGCAGTGCGGCGCACGGCCATCGGCGCCATCACGGAATCCACGCCGAGCAGCGACACACCGCGCAGGATGAACGGCGCGACGGAGGCCGGCAGGTCCATGCCGCCGGCCAGTCCGCAGGCCGCGACCGCCCCGCCGTAGCGCAGCCGCGAGCAGAGATTGGCGAGGGTCGTGGAGCCGACGGTGTCGATGCCGGCCGCCCAGGTTTCCTTGCCGAGCGGCTTGCCTGGCTCGGCCAGCTCGCCGCGCGGGATGATGCCGCGCGCCCCCAGTCGCTTCAGGTAGTCCGCCTCCTGCTCGCGGCCGGTGGAGCCGACCACTTCCCAGCCGCGGCGAGCCATGATGGAAACCGCGACCGAACCGACGCCGCCGACGGCGCCTGTCACCACCGCCGGGCCATCGGCCGGCGTGAGCCCATGGCGCTCCAGGGCGAGCAGGCAGAGCATTGCCGTCAGCCCCGCCGTGCCGATGCCCATCGCCTGGGCCGGGGAGAGGCCGGCGGGAAGCTTCACCAGTTGCGCCGCCTGGCAGCGGGCCTTCTGGGCGTAGCCGCCGTGTCGAGTCTCGCCGGCACCGAAGCCGGTGGCCACCACCGGATCGTCGGCCCTGAACGCCGGATCCCGCGACACCTCCACCACGCCGGCGAAGTCGATGCCGGCGATGAGAGGGAAGCGCCGCACGACCGGCGCCTTGCCGGTGATTGCCAGCGCGTCCTTGTAGTTGACGGTCGAGTGGGTGACCCGCACCAGCACCTCGCCGTCCTGCAGGGCGTCGCCGAGCATGTCGTCGTCGAGCTCGCGCAGCTCGGCTTGCTGCCCCGTACCGGTCTTGTCGATCAGAATCGCCTTGAAGGTGCCCATTCCTCGCTCCGTTCTGGCGCCACCGGGCGCCGTGCCGCCGACACCGCCGCGCCAGGCAGGCGCGCCGCGCGTCGAATCGATCCGCGCCGCACGCGCGGTCCCGCATTCATGCCGCCTGCGCCGACTCCGGGTCGCTGCGGCGCATCAGCCGTGTGATCGCCGCGGCAAGCTGGCCGGCATCCAGCGGCTTGGCCAGGTGCTCGTCGAAGCCGGCGGCGAGCGCAACGCCCCGGTCCTCGTGGCGCGCATAGGCGGTGAGCGCGATCGCCGGGATGCGGTCGCCTCGCGTCTCGCGTCCGCGGACGTTGCGGATCAGCTCGTAGCCGTCGGCGCGCGCCATGCCGATATCGCTCACCAGGACGTCGAAGCCGTGCGCCTCGAGCAGCGCAAGCGCCTCGTCCGCCGACGCCGCGACGGTCACGAGCGCGTCCAGCTCTCCCAGCGCGCGCTGGATGAGCTGGCGCGCATCCGCTTCATCGTCCACCGCGAGAACTCGCAGGCCGGCAAGCCCGGGCGTCGGGGCGTCCGCCGCGCCCTGCCCTGGCGCCCTGGCGGCTTCCGTCGCGCTGCGGGCCGGCGTCCACGCCTGCATCAGCGGCAAGCGCACCGAGAAGAGCGCACCCTTGCCGACGCCGGCGCTTTCGGCGCGCACGCGACCGCCATGCAACTCCACCAGCTGGCGCACGATGGAGAGCCCCAGGCCGAGACCACCATGCCGGCGGGTGGTGGAGCCGTCGGCCTGGCGGAACTTGCTGAAGAGGTGAGGCAGGAAGCGCGGATCGATTCCCTGGCCGGTATCGCGCACGCCGATCTCCACCTCTGCAGCCGAGGTCTCCAACTGCACCGTGACGGTGCCGCCGTGCGGCGTGAACTTCACGGCATTGATGAGCAGGTTGCCGATGATCTGCTGCAGGCGGCCGGCATCGCCCATCACCCACGTCTCGCGCCTACCGGCCGCGATCGCCTCCGGCAGCGCCAGCCGCACGCCGCTCGCCACCGCGGTCGGCTGCACGGTCTGCGCCGCCGCCGCGACGATCTCCTCCACGCTGACCGGAACCTTGTCCAGCCGCGCCTTGCCGGAGGCGATGCGGCTCATGTCCAGAAGGTCCTCGATCAGATGCGCCTGCGCCTTGGCATTGCGGCGGATCGCGCCAAGCCCCTCGGCGACGACCTCGGGCTCGATGCCGCTGCGCCCGAGGAGCTGGGACCACCCATAGATCGCGTTGAGCGGCGTGCGCAGCTCGTGGCTCACGATGGCCAGGAACTCCTCCTTGAGCCGACTCTGCTCCTCGGCCTCGACCCGCGCGGCATACTCGCGCTCCATCGCGGCGCGCAGCTCGGCAGTCCGGTCTTCCACCCGCTTCTCCAGCCCGCGGTTGGCCTCGCGCAGCGCCTCCTGCGCCTTGACCCGTTCGGCCACCTGCAGCGACAGCGCGGCATTCGTCTCGGCAAGCTCGCGGGTCTTGCGGTAGAGGTCCGCATAGGCTCCGATCTTCGAGCGGAGGATCCGCGGATGGACCGGCTTGGTCAGGTAGTCCACCGCGCCAGCATCGTACCCGAGCAGGATGTCGTGCTCGTCCACCCGGTACGCGTTGAGGAACAGGATGGGAATGTCGCGCGTGCGCGAGCGCTGCTTGATGATCCGCGCAAGCTCGATGCCGTTGACCAGCGGGATGTTGACGTCGACCACGATCGCGGCGAATTCGCCGTCCAGCAGTGTCAGCAAGGCCTCCTGCGCCGATCGCGCGTGCACGATCCGGTAGTCGCCGGGCTCGAGCGCCGCATCGAGCGCGTCGAGGCTTGCCTGCTGGTCATCGACCAGCAGGACGTCGATGGTGCCGCCCAGAACCGGCGACGGCGATGGGGCGCCGTTTCCTGCCTCGCTCTCGACAGGGGCTCTTGGCATGATTCTTCTCCGCCTCGTTGCCGGGACGAGCCGATTCTATAGAGGAACCACGGGGCCGGTGCGACAGGTCTGCATCGGCCCGTTACAATCCGCCGCCTCGAATCACGGCATCCGCAGTCCCATGCCTTCTCCGCTTCACGAACGGCTCGCCGGCGAGCTGTCCATCCGCCCGCAACAGGCGCTGGCCACCATCGCGCTGCTGGACGGCGGCGCAACCGTGCCCTTCATCGCGCGCTACCGAAAGGAGGCGACCCAGGGGCTGGACGACACGCAGTTGCGTGAGCTCGCGGATCGCCTCGGCTACCTGCGCGAGCTGGACGCGCGCCGGGAGGCGATCCTGGAGTCGATCGAGGCCCAGGGCAAGCTCACGCCCGCGCTCGCCGCGCAGATCGACGCGGCCGACAGCAAGCAGCGCCTCGAAGATCTCTATGCACCGTACAAGGTGAAGCGGCGCACCAAGGCGCAGCTCGCGCGCGAGGCCGGGCTCGAAGCCTTGGCCGACCTCCTGCTCTCGGACCCGACGCGCAACCCCGAGCAGGAGGCGCTTGCTTTCCTGAAGCCACCCTTCGCCACGCCCGACGGCGACAACCCCGGCGTCGCCGACGTGAAGGCGGCCCTCGAGGGCGCGCGGCACGTGCTGATGGACCGCTTCGCCGAGGATGCCAACCTGCTCGCACGCCTGCGCGAGACGCTGCAGTCGCGTGGCGTCCTGGTATCGAGGGTGGCCGACGGCAAGGCCGAGGCGGGCGTCAAGTTCGCGGACTACTTCGACTATCGCGAGCCGATCAAGGATGTTCCGTCGCATCGTGCGCTCGCGCTGCTGCGCGGTCGTCGCGAGGAGGTCCTCGCGCTGGCGCTCCGGATGCCGGAGGATCTCGAGGACGAGGCTGCGGCCGCGGCTTCGGGCGAGCGCACCCGCGCGCGGACCGCGCCGGGTCGTTGCGAGCAGATGATCGCCGGGCACTTCGGCCTCGAGGACCTCGGTCGGCCGGCCGACGGGTGGCTGCGCCAGGCGGTGCGCTGGACCTGGCAGGTGAAGCTCGCCTGGCAGATGGAGACCGAGCTGCTCGGGGCGCTGCGCGAGCGGGCCGAGGAGGAGGCGATCCGGGTCTTCGGCCGCAACCTCCAGGATCTGCTGCTCGCCGCACCGGCCGGGCGACGGGTCACCATGGGGCTGGATCCCGGGCTTCGCACCGGCGTGAAGGTGGCCGTCGTGGACGCGACCGGCAAGCTGGTCGAGACCTCGACGATCCACCCTCATGCGCCGCGCAACGACTGGGAAGGCGCGCTCGCGACGCTCGCCGCGCTGGCCGCGCGCCACCAGGTCGAGCTGGTCGCGATCGGCAACGGCACCGCCTCGCGGGAGACAGAGAAGCTGGTGGCCGAGCTCGCCAGGCGGCATCCGCAGGCGCGACTCACCCGTGCGGTGGTGTCCGAGGCAGGCGCCTCGGTCTATTCGGCATCGGAGCTCGCCGCGCGCGAGTTCCCGGAGCTCGACGTAAGCCTGCGCGGCGCGGTCTCGATCGCGCGCCGCCTGCAGGATCCGCTTGCCGAGCTGGTGAAGATCGATCCGAAGGCGATCGGCGTCGGACAGTACCAGCACGACGTGAGCCAGACGCGCCTCGCGCGGCAGCTCGACGCGGTGGTGGAGGATTGCGTGAACGGCGTGGGGGTGGACGTCAACATGGCGAGCGCGCAGCTGCTCGCACGCATCGCCGGACTGACGCCGTCGCTCGCGGAGAACATCGTCAAGCATCGCGATACCCACGGCGCCTTCCGCAACCGCAAGTCGCTGCTTGCGGTAAGCCGCCTCGGCGAGCGTGCCTTCGAGCAGGCCGCGGGATTCCTGCGGGTCAACGACGGCGACGACCCGCTCGATGCCTCCGGCGTGCACCCGGAAGCCTATCCGCTGGTCAAGCGCATGCTCGCCGACATCGCCATGGACGCGCGCGAGGTCATGGGGCGGCAGGAAGTGATCGCGCGGTTGCGGCCGGAGAAGTATGTCGACGACCGCTTCGGCCTGCCCACGGTGCGCGACATTCTCCAGGAGCTGGAGAAACCCGGGCGCGATCCGCGGCCGGAGTTCAGGACCGCCTCCTTCCGCGAGGGCGTCGAGAAGCTGACGGACCTCGAGCCGGGCATGATCCTGGAGGGCGTGGTGACCAACGTGGCCAACTTCGGCGCCTTCGTCGACATCGGCGTGCACCAGGACGGACTGGTCCACGTGTCCGCCTTGTCGAGCAGGTTCGTGCGCGACCCGCGCGAGGTGGTGCGCACCGGCGACCTGGTGCGCGTCAAGGTGATGGAGGTGGATCCGAAGCGGCAGCGTATCGGGCTGTCGATGCGGCTCGACGACGAGCCGGGTGCCCCTGCCCGCCGCCAGCCAGGCGAGCGTGGCGGCACGCCCGGCAACCGCGGCGGCCGTGCCGCCCCGCCGGCCAAGGCACCCGCGCCGGCGCCGATGGGCGCGCTCGCCGCCGCGCTCGCGGCCGCGCGCAAGGCGGGCTCGCGCTAGGAGCGCCGACGGGGCGATCGGGGCGTCAGTCCCCGCGGCACTCGTCGCTATCGCTCGCCTTCGCGAGGTAGGCGACCAGGTCGGCGCGCTCGGCGGAATCCTTCACGCCGGCGTAGCCCATGCTGGTGCCCGGCACTGCCTTCATGGGGTCCCTGAGGAAGGTGTCCAGCGTGGCGGCGGTCCAGACGATGCCGGAGCGCTTCAGCGCCGGCGAGTAAGAGAACCCCGGCACCGCGCCGGCGCGACGGCCAAGGAGCCCGCAGTGGCGGGGGCCGGTGCGATCGTAGGCGAGCGCATGGCACGCGATGCAACGGCTGTAGATCGCCTTGCCGCGCTCCGCGTCGCCGTTCGCCGCGGCCGGCAGCGCGAGCAGGCAACCCAGCAGGATCCCGGCCGCCGCACCGGCATCCCGCCACCCTGCCAGCCGCCGCGGTGCCGCGCCTGGCCCGCGCGCGATGTCGCGCCCCGGCGTCATGACACGAACGCATCGGGCACCGGCACCTCGCCCAGGGCATTGCGCAGGATCGCCCAGTGCATCGCCTCGTCCCCGAGGATGCTGGCCGCGGCCTTGGCCAGGTCGCGATTGTCGAAGATCGGCACCGCGCCCAGGTAGGCGCTGACGGCGCCCTTCTCGAGCCCCGCCGCGAATCGCAGCACGTCGGCCTGGCTCTTCAGCGACTCGGTGGGAAAGGCATAGCGCGCCTTCGCCGACACCGCCTTGCCGCCGAGCTTGCCCACCGTCTGCGCCAGCACGTCCGCGTGGGCCTTGTGATGTCCCTGGAAGGTGAGCGCGAGGGCGCGGACCGGCTTTTCCAGCAATCCGCTTTCGGCACCGACCTGGTAGGCGGCGATCGCCTCCAGCTCGGCCCCGAGCGCGCTGTTCAGGATGGCGACGTCGGCGGCCGCGGCCTCGCTGCCACGATCGCCGCCCGCGCCCGCCTTCGCGGCATGGGCGCCCTTGCCCGCGAGCATGAGCACCGCGGCGCCCGAGAGCAGCAGGCCGGACGTCCCGAGGAGCGAGCGTCGCGGCAGGCGGATCGATTGGTCGAGGAAGGAACCGGAGGGTGACATGGCGATGCTCCTGTAGGAGATGGACGAGGACGAACGAAGGTCGCGGGCGTGCCGCGCACCTGGGGAAGGGAACTGGGAAAGGACCGAGCGCCCCGGCTGCGGGCCGGGGCGGCCGTCAGGGGGGCGGCAGGCTGGCGAGGACCCTCGCGACGATGCGGTCGCAGCGTTCGCCGGCGAAGCCGAAGGCGTTGTCGATGCCGCTGTCGACCTCGCGCGCAAGCGACTCGCGAAGCAGCGCGCGAGCGCGGAAGAACCGGGTGCGCACCGTCGCCGCCGGAATGCCCAGGGCGACGGCGGTCTCCTCCACCGTCAATTCCTCGACGCCGCGCAGCACGAACACCGTCCGGAAGGCCTCGGGCAGCCGATCGATGCCGGCCTCGATCATCGCGCGGATCTGGGCGCGCCAAGCGGCACGCTCGGGGTCTTCCTGGGACGGGTCGATCGTCATCTCCAACTCCGGGTCGAGCGCCGCGTCCGTGCCGAGCCAGACGACCTCGGCGCGGCGGGTCCGCTGCCGCCGGCGGCCCAGCGCCTGGTTCACGGCGATGCTGACCAGCCAGGTGGACAAGCGGGCGTCGCCGCGGAATCCGGCGATGGCACGATAGGCGTGCAGGTAGGCCTCCTGCACCGCATCCTCGGCCTCCGCCTCGTCCTTCAGGATGCTGCGAGCGGCGCGGTAGAGCGACTGGTTGTGGCGCTTCATCAGCGCCGTGAAAACGGCGCGATCACCGTCCGCAACCCGCCGGGCGATGTCCGCATCCGACATCTGCCCGATATCCAGGGGTGCGACGGCAGGTTGCATGGCGAGCTCCGGATGGCAAGAATCTGTTTCCGGGCCGTCGAAATCCGTTACACGAACCGGATCGGCCCTCCCCCATTGGATACCGCATCGGCGGTGTGCGTTCCCAAAAAAAACCGCGCCCATCTTGCGACAGGCGCGGACCAAGACAGAGTGTCGTCTTAGGAGAGGGTGCCGACCCATTGCGGGCCGACATCCCGATAACGGACCGGATCCAGGGCCGGTTGACGCCACGGCACGGCGGCAGCCGCACCGACCGGCTGGCCGGAATACCCCTACGGCCGCGTGGCCAATCGACCCCCGCTCAGCGTACCTTCCCTTCCCGCCACGCCGACAGCAGTCGCTCGTAGGGAATGGTCTCGCCCTTGGGCTTCTCGTCGTCGAGCTTCTTCCAGGGGGCGCCATCCGCGCCCAGCCACTTGCCCGGGTCACCCTTCGGGTTGAGCTTGGGCGGACAGTTCGTCATGCCAACCCGCTGCAGCCGGGCCATGATCTGGTCCATCTCGTCGGCGAGGGTATCCATCGCCTTCTGGGGCGTCATCTCGCCGGTCACCGCCACGGCCACGTTCTTCCACCAGAGCTGCGCGAGCTTCGGATAGTCGGGCACGTTGTTGCCGGTCGGCGTCCAGGCCACCCGCGCCGGGCTGCGGTAGAACTCGATCAGCCCGCCGTACCGCGCCGCGTTGTCGGTGAAGTACTGGTGGCGGATGTCGGAATCGCGGATGAACGTCAGCCCGACGATCGACTTCTTCAGGCTCGCGGTCTTGCTGGTCACGAACTGGGCGTAGAGCCACGCGCCGGCGGTCCGGTCCGGATCGTGGCCCTTGAAGAACGTCCAGGAGCCGACGTCCTGGTAGCCGTTCTGCATGCCGTCCTTCCAGTAGGGGCCGTAGGGCGAAGGCGCCATCCGCCACTTGGGCGTGCCGTCGTCGTTGACCACCGGCAGGCCCTTCTTGGTCATGTCCGCGGTGAAGGCGGTGTACCAGAAGATCTGCTGGGCGACCTGGCCCTGGGCGGGCACGGGGCCGGCCTCGCCGAAGGTCATGCCGGTCGCCTGGGGCGGCGCGTACTTCTTCATCCAGTCCACGTACTTGGTCAGCGCGTAGACCGCCGCCGGCGAGTTGGTCGCGCCGCCGCGTGACACGGAGGCGCCGACCGGCGTGCACTTGTCGTCCGCGACCCGGATGCCCCATTCATCCACCGGCATCCCGTTGGGGATGCCCTTGTCCGCCGTGCCGGCCATGGAGAGCCAGGCGTCGGTGAAGCGCCACCCGAGCGAAGGGTCCTTCTTGCCGTAGTCCATGTGGCCGTAGATGCGCCGGCCGTCGACCTCCTTCACGTCGTTGGTGAAGAACTCCGCGATGTCCTCGTACGCCGACCAGTTCTGCGGGACCCCGAGGTCATAGCCGTACTTCGCCTTGAACTTCTCCTGCAGGTCCTTGCGCCCGAAGAGGTCCGCGCGGAACCAGTAGAGGTTGGCGAACTGCTGGTCCGGCAACTGGTAGAGCTTGCCGTCCGGCGCGGTGGTGAAGCTCGCGCCGATGAAGTCCTTCAGGTCGAGGTTCGGATTGGTGAAGTCCTTGCCCGGCCCGCTCATGTAGTCCGACAACGGCATGATCTGGCCGTAGCGGTAGTGCGTGCCGATCAGGTCGGAATCCGAGATCCAGCCGTCGTAGATCGACTTCCCGGACTGCATCGAGGTCTGGAGCTTCTCCACGACGTCGCCCTCCTGGATGAGGTCGTGGTTCACCTTGATGCCGGTGATCTCCTCGAAGGCACGGGCGAGCGTCTTGGATTCGTACTCGTGGGTCGTGATGGTCTCGGAGACGACGTTGACCTCGGAGAGGCCCTTCGCCTTGAGCTTGGCCGCCGCCTCGATGAACCACTTCATCTCCGCCATCTGCTGGTCCTTGGAGAGCGTGGATGGCTGGAACTCGTCGTCGATCCACTTCCTGGCCGCCGCCTCGTCGGCGACGACCACTGCCGGCGCCGCAGCGCCGAGCACACTGGCCGCCGCGATTGCGGCAGCGCTTCGGGTGAGCCTCATCGGATATCTCCTCAGGTCCTCCTGTGGTACCGCGCGGACCGGCCCGGGGGGACGGGCAGGCCGGTCCGGATTGCGTCCCCGGAGGGGACTAACCCCTTGCCATGATGACGACCAGCACGATGGCCGACAGGCCGGCGCCGATCCAGGCGCTCGGCTCCTGCCCGAGCGCGAACCAGTCCATCATCCGCTCGCCCAGGCCGAGCCAGATCAGGTTGATGTAGCCCGCGGCAAGCAGGCCGATGAAGAGGCGGTCGCCGCGCGTCGTCGCCACCGGCAGGAAGCCCTTGCGCATCACCGTCGGCGAGCGCAGCTCCCAGGCTGTCATGGCGACCAGCAGCAGCCCGACGCAGGCGAAGAACACCGCGACCGGCGTCGTCCATACCATCCAGTTCAACATAGGCACTCCTCGACGCTGCCTACGAAGTTCCCAGGTCGCA
>JAEWGX010000007.1 GCA_023388075.1 Pseudomonadota bacterium | reverse complement strand
CCTACAAGGGCAAGGGCGTGCGCTACTCGGACGAGCGCGTCGTCATGAAAGAGACGAAGAAGAAGTGATCCCGACAGGCAGAACGGGCTCGAGGAACAGCAATGGCATTTGACAAGAAGGCTTCGCGGCTGCGCCGCTCGCGCCAGACCCGGCTCAAGATCCGCGAGCTGCGGGTGGGCCGGCTGGCGGTGTTCCGCAGCAACACGCACATCTACGCCAACATCATCGCCCCCGAAGGCGACCGGGTGCTGGTGACCGCCTCCACCAACGAGGCCGAGGTGCGGGCTGCGCTGAACGGAAAGGGCGGCAACGTCGCCGCCGCCACCCTGGTCGGCAAGCGGGTGGCCGAGAAGGCGCTCAAGGCCGGGATCGATTCGGTCGCCTTCGACCGTTCCGGGTATCGCTATCACGGGCGCATCCGCGCGCTGGCCGAGGCCGCGCGGGAAGCCGGGCTGAAGTTCTGAGGAACAGGTAATGGCAAAGGTTCAGGCAAGGGGGCCGCAGCGCGGCACCGAAGAACGCGATGACGGTCTCAAGGAAAAGATGATCGGCATCAACCGGGTGACCAAGGTGGTGAAGGGCGGCCGGATCCTCGGCTTCGCCGCGCTTGCGGTCGTCGGTGACGGCGACGGCCGCGTCGGCATGGGCAAGGGCAAGGCGCGCGAAGTGCCGGTCTCGGTCCAGAAGGCGATGGACGAGGCGCGGCGCAAGCTCTTCAAGGTGCCGCTCAAGAACGGCACGATCCACCACGTGGTGCACGGCCGCCACGGCGCGTCGCGGGTGTTCATCTCGCCCGCCGACGAAGGTACCGGCGTGATCGCCGGCGGCCCGATGCGCGCGGTGTTCGACGTGATGGGCGTGACCAACGTGGTGGCGAAGAGCCATGGCTCGAGCAACCCGTACAACCTGGTTCGCGCCACCCTGAATGCGTTCACCAAGCTGTCCACCCCGTCCGAGATCGCCGCCAAGCGCGGCAAGTCGGTCGAGGAAATCCTGGGTTGAGCCGTCCCGGAGCGAAGGCGATGAGCAACGAAGCGAAGAAGACCCTGAAGGTCAAGCTGGTCCGCAGCGCAAGCCGGACCGCGGGTGGCCATCGGGATACGGTCCTCGGCCTTGGACTGAAGCGGATCAACCAGGTCCGCGAGCTGGAGGACACGCCCGCGGTGCGCGGGATGATCAACAAGGTGGCCTACCTGGTGAAGGTAGAGGACTGACATGAGACTGAACCAACTCAAGCCAGCGGAAGGCTCGCGGCACGTCGGCAAGCGGGTGGGCCGCGGCATCGGCTCCGGCATGGGCAAGACGGCGGGGCGCGGCCACAAGGGCCAGAAGTCCCGTTCGGGCGGCTTCCACAAGGTCGGCTTCGAGGGCGGCCAGATGCCGCTGCAGCGCCGGCTGCCAAAGCGCGGCTTCAAGTCGCCGATGGCGGGCCTGACGGCGGAAGTGCGCCTGTCGGACCTGGAGCGCCTGGAGGCGGTCGACGTGGACCTGCTGGTCCTCAAGCAGGCTGGCGTCGTGCCCCAGCTCGCGCTGGGCGCCAAGGTGATCCTCTCCGGCAGCCTGACCCGCAAAGTCAGCCTGACGGGGATCGGCGTGACCAAGGGCGCGCGCGCCGCCATCGAGGCGGCGGGCGGCAGCGTGCTGGTGCCGCAGGCCAAGCCGGTTGCAGAGGCGCAATCGCCGGAAGGAGCAGGCCGCTAGCATGGCCACCAACCCCTCGACGCTGACCAGGGGCGGCGGGAAGTACGGCGACCTGAAGCGCCGGCTCCTGTTCCTCCTGCTCGCGCTCGTGGTCTACCGCGTCGGCGCGCACATCCCCGTGCCCGGCATCAACCCGGATGCGCTCGCGGACCTGTTCCGCAGCCAGCAGGGCGGCGTGCTCGGCATGTTCAACATGTTCTCGGGCGGGGCGCTGTCGCGGTTCACGGTCTTCGCGCTGGGGATCATGCCGTACATCTCGGCCTCGATCATCATGCAGCTGCTCACCGTGGTGGTGCCGCAGCTGGAGGCGATCAAGAAGGAAGGCGAGGCCGGGCGGCGCACCATCACCAAGTACACGCGCTGGTTCACGCTCGCGCTCGCCACCTTCCAGGCGCTGTCGATCTCGATCGCGCTGGAGACGCAGGCGAACCTGGTGATCGATCCGGGCCCGGGCTTCCGGTTCGTGACGGTTGTTTCCCTGGTAACCGGCACCATGTTCCTGATGTGGCTGGGTGAGCAGATCACCGAGCGGGGGCTGGGCAACGGGATCTCGATCATCATCTTCGCCGGAATCGTCGCCGGGCTTCCCAGCGCGATCGGCGGCATGGGGCAACTGGTCAGCAACGGGTCGATGAACCCGGTGATCGCGCTGATCATCGTCGCGCTGGTGGTCCTGGTGACGGCGTTCTGCGTCTTCGTGGAGCGGGGCCAGCGCAAGATCACGGTCAACTATGCCAAGCGCCAGGTCGGGAACAAGATCTACCAGGGCCAGAGCTCGCATCTGCCGCTCAAGCTCAACATGTCGGGGGTGATCCCGCCGATCTTCGCCTCGTCGATCATCCTGTTCCCGGCGACGCTGGCGCAGTGGTTCACCTCGGGCGAAGCCACGGGACTCACCGGCTGGATCAGGGACCTGGCGGCGACGTTGTCGCCGGGGCAGCCGCTGTACATCGGGCTGTACGCGGCGGCGATCATCTTCTTCTGCTTCTTCTATACGGCGCTGGTGTTCAACAGCCGGGAGACCGCGGAGAACCTGAAGAAGAGCGGGGCGATGCTGCCGGGGATCCGGCCCGGAGAGCAGACCGCGCGGTACATCGACCGGATCCTGATGCGGCTCACGCTTGCGGGCGCGATCTACATCACGCTGGTCTGCCTGTTGCCGGAGTTCATGGTGCTGGAGTGGAACGTGCCCTTCTACTTCGGCGGTACCTCACTGCTCATCATCGTGGTGGTGACCATGGACTTCATGGCGCAGGTTCAGGCGTACATCATGTCCAACCAGTACGAGAGCCTGCTGAAGAAGACGAGTTTCAAGGGACTCGGTTCGCCGGGCCGCTAGGGCGGGAACGACCGCGGGAGCGCAATGTCGAAGGAAGATGTCATCCAGATGCAAGGCGAGGTGTTGGAGAACCTACCCAACGCCACGTTCAGGGTGAAGCTGGAAAACGGCCACGTGGTGCTGGGGCACATCTCGGGAAAGATGCGCATGCACTACATCCGCATCCTGCCGGGCGACAGGGTCACGGTGGAGCTGACGCCGTACGACCTCTCCCGCGCGCGGATCGTCTTCCGCGCCAAGTAGGAATTTTCGAGAAAGGTTAGCAGGGGAACGAACATGAAGGTCATGGCAAGCGTCAAGAAGATGTGCCGCTACTGCAAGATCATCCGGCGCAACGGCGTCGTGCGGGTGATCTGCACGGATCCGCGCCACAAGCAGCGCCAGGGTTGAGCGAGGTAAACCAGTTATGGCACGTATCGCAGGAGTCAACGTACCCGATCGGCAGCACGCCGAGATCGGCCTCACGTCCATCTACGGCATCGGCCGCGCTCGCGCGCGCGCCATCTGCGACGCCGTCGGGATCGCCCACACGAAGAAGGTCAAGGACCTCTCGGACAGCGAGCTCGAGCGCATCCGGGAGCAGATCGGCCGCTTCGTGACCGAAGGGGACCTGCGCCGGGAGATCTCGATGTCGATCAAGCGGCTGATGGACCTCGGCTGCTACCGCGGGGTGCGGCATCGCCGCGGCCTGCCCGTGCGCGGCCAGCGGACCCGCACCAATGCCCGCACGCGCAAGGGGCCGAGCAAGGCCGGCGTCGCGTTGAAGAAGTAAACAGGAGCGCAAGCAGAAGCCATGGCAAGAAATCCCAGCCCGCAGCAGGTCGCGGCCGCGCAGCGCGCCCGCAAGAAGGTCAAGAAGAACATCTCGGACGGCATCGCGCACGTGCACGCGTCGTTCAACAACACCATCATCACCATCACGGACCGCCAGGGCAACGCGCTTTCCTGGGCGACCTCGGGAGGGGCCGGCTTCAAGGGGTCCCGCAAGTCCACGCCGTTCGCGGCGCAGGTGGCGGCCGAAGCCGCCGGCCGGGCCGCGATGGAGAGCGGCATCAAGAACCTGGACGTGAGGGTGAAAGGTCCGGGTCCCGGGCGGGATTCGTCGGTGCGGGCGCTCAATGCGCTGGGCATCAAGATCCTCTCCATCTCGGACGTGACGCCGCTGCCGCACAACGGCTGCCGTCCGCCCAAGAAGCGCCGGATCTAGGCGAGGACACCATCGACTTGCGGGCGGCCGGAAGGGCGCCTGCATGGAAGACCACCTTGTTCGTGCGCAAGCGACCTCGCCTCTGCGCCCGGACTAACCGCGGAAACCCCGCGTAGCATCGAAGGAACGTAAAGTGGCACGTTATATCGGACCGAAGGCGAAGCTTTCCCGCCGGGAAGGGACGGATCTCTTCCTGAAGAGCGCGCGGCGCTCGCTCGATTCCAAGTGCAAGGTCGACACCAAGCCGGGCCAGCACGGCCGGATCAGCGGCCAGCGCACCAGCGACTACGGGCTGCAGCTTCGCGAGAAGCAGAAGGTCAAGCGCATGTACGGGGTGCTGGAGCGCCAGTTCCGGCGCTACTTCGCCGAAGCGTCGCGCCGGCGCGGCAACACCGGCGAGTTGCTGCTCGCGCTGCTGGAGTCGCGCCTTGACAACGTCGTCTATCGCATGGGCATCGCCTCGACGCGGGCGGAAGCACGCCAACTGGTGACCCACCGCGCGATCCTGGTCAACGGCGCAACGTTGAACGTGCCGTCGGCGCTGGTGCGCCCGAACGACGTCATCTCCGTGCGCGAGCGCGCGAAGAAGCAGGCGCGGATCCAGGACGCGCTGAACCTCGCCGAGCAGAACGGCTTTCCTTCCTGGGTGTCGGTCGACAAGAACAAGGTCGAGGGCGTGCTGAAGGCCCTTCCGGAGCGGTCCGATATCGCTGCCGACATCAACGAAAGCCTCATCGTCGAGTTGTACTCGCGCTAACAGGGGGATAGTTCATATCATGCAGACTGCCATGCTCAAGCCACGCATCGTCGAGGTGGAACAACTCGGGCCCTCGCACGCCCGCGTGGTGATGGAGCCCTTCGAGCGCGGCTACGGTCACACGCTCGGCAACGCCTTGCGGCGGGTGCTGCTGTCGTCGATGGTCGGCTATGCGCCGACCGAGGTGCAGATCTCCGGCGTGGTGCACGAGTACTCCACCATCGACGGCGTCCGCGAGGACGTCGTGGACCTGCTCCTCAACCTGAAGGGCGTCGTCTTCAAGCTGCACAACCGTGACGAGGTCTTCCTCACGCTGCGCAAGGATTCCCCGGGGCCGGTGACGGCGTCGGACATCGACATCCCGCACGACGTCGAGGTGATCAACGGCGACCACGTGATCGCCACGCTCACCGAGGGCGGCAAGCTCGACATGCAGATCAAGGTCGAGAAGGGTCGCGGCTACGTGCCGGGCACGCTGCGCTCGCTGATGGACACCAAGACCATCGGCCGCGTGGTGCTGGATGCATCCTTCTCGCCGGTGCGCCGGGTGAGCTACGCGGTGGAGAGCGCGCGGGTCGAGCAGCGCACCGACCTCGACAAGCTGCTGATCGACATCGAAACCAACGGCGTCATCGCCCCCGAGGAAGCGGTGCGGCAATCCGCGCGCATCCTGGTGGAGCAGCTCTCCGTGTTCGCCGCGCTGGAAGGCGCCGAGCCGGTGCTGGAGATCTCCCATGGCACCGCCGGCGGCCTCGGCACCATGGGCGGCCGGCCGTCGCAGGTGGATCCGATCCTGCTGCGTCCGGTGGACGATCTCGAGCTCACCGTGCGGTCGGCCAACTGCCTCAAGGCGGAGAACATCTACTACATCGGCGACCTGATCCAGCGCACCGAGAACGAGCTCCTCAAGACGCCCAACCTCGGACGCAAGTCGCTCAACGAGATCAAGGAAGTGCTGGCCTCGCGAGGCTTGACGCTGGGCATGCGGCTGGAGAACTGGCCGCCTGCCGGGCTCGAGCGCAGCTAGGCGCCGCTACAAGGACTGAATCATGCGCCATCGTCTGGGCCTCAGGAAACTCAACCGCACGAGCTCGCACCGCCTCGCGATGCTCCAGAACATGACCAACTCGCTGCTGCGGCACGAGGTGATCAAGACGACCTTGCCCAAGGCAAAGGAGCTGCGTCGCGTGGTCGAGCCGATCATCACCCTGGGCAAGAAGCCGAGCCTCGCCAACCGGCGGCTCGCCTTCGATCGCCTGCGGGACCGCGAGATGGTGGTCAAGGTGTTCGACGAGCTCGGCCCGCGCTATGCCAACCGCAACGGCGGCTATGTGCGTATCCTCAAGTTCGGCTTCCGCCAGGGTGACAACGCCCCGATGGCCTATGTCGAGCTGATGGACCGCCCGGAGTCACCGGCCGAGGAAGACGCCGCCGGCTGACGGCGCCCGGCCGCCATGCGGCTGCACGCGAACCTGATCGAGACTCGCCGGCGGGGTCGCCGGCGATCCGCCCGGCCGCCCGGGCGGGCTCACTTGTCCTCGGTGATCCAGCGCGCCGCATCCAGCGCGAAGTAGGTGAGGATGCCGTCGGCGCCGGCGCGCTTCATGCCGACCAGCGCCTCCATCGCGACGGTGCGCTCGTCCAGCCAGCCGTTCGCCGCGGCGGCCTTCAGCATCGCGTACTCCCCGCTCACCTGGTAGACGAAGGTGGGGAACCGGAAGGTTTCCTTCACCCGCCGCACGATGTCGAGGTAGGGCATGCCCGGCTTCACCATCACCATGTCGGCGCCTTCCTGGATATCCATGGCGACCTCGCGCAGCGCCTCGTCGCCATTGGCCGGGTCCATCTGGTAGGTCTTCTTGGAACCGCGCCCCAGGTTGGATGCGGAGCCGACGGCGTCCCGGAATGGCCCGTAGAAGCCGGAGGCGTACTTCGCGGCATAGGCCATGATCTTCGTATGCCTGAAGCCGTTCGCCTCGAGCGACTGGCGGATCGCGCCGATGCGCCCGTCCATCATGTCCGATGGCGCGACGACGTCCACCCCGGCGCCGGCCTGCACCAGCGACTGCGCCCGCAGGAGTTCCACCGTCTCGTCGTTGAGGATGTAGCCGGCGTCGTCCACCACGCCGTCCTGGCCGTGGCTGGTGAACGGATCGAGCGCCACGTCGGCCAGGATCCCCAGCTCAGGGAAGCGCGACTTCAGCGCGCGGGCGGTGCGCGGCACCAGCCCGTCCGGGTCGGTCGCCACCCGTCCATCCGGCGTCTTCAAGTCCGGCTCGATCACCGGAAAGATCGCCATCACCGGGATCCGGCTGCGCAGGCATTGCTCGGCCACCGGCAGCAGTTGGTCGATGGTGTGGCGATGCACGCCCGGCATGGAGGGAACCGGCAGCGGCGCCCGGCCCGCCGCGGCCTGCGCCTCGTGCACGAACACCGGAAGGATCAGGTCGTCGGGCGCGAGGCGGTGCTCCTGCACCAGGCGGCGGCTGAAATCGTCGCGCCGGTTGCGGCGCAGCCGGCTTGCCGGAAAGGGTGGCGGAAAGAACGGGTGGTCGGTCATGATGCGGCTCCGTCAGTCATTGGTGCGGCTCCAGGCGGTGCGCGGTCGATTCGTCGGGACCGGGCGGGTGCGCCACCGGGGCGTTGCTGGTGTCATCCGCGCCGCCTCCCGGCTGCGGCGGCCGCCAACCGAGCGGCAGCCCGTCGTGGCGCTCGGCGATGCCTTCCCAGTCCGTCGCGGTGCCGGTGAGCAGCGATTCCACCGCCTGTTGCAACGGCTCGACGCCCATGCGCGACAGCACCGAGAAGGGCAGGACGAGCACGCCGCCCGAGCGCTGGGCGAGCACCGGATCGCCTGCGACGTCGCGCAGCGACTCGCGCAGCTGCTGGCGCGACAACTTGTCGGCCTTGGTGAGCACGATCACCTGCGCGAGCTGCGGAGGCGTCCACGCGAGTAGCTGGCGGTCCAGCTCGGTGAGGCGGCGACGGCTGTCCAGCATCAGGACGACGCCGACGAGCGGCTTGCGCGATCGGATGTAGTCGCCGGCCAGCGACTGCCAGGACCGCTTCGCCTCGGGCGCGGCCGCGGCGAACCCATAGCCCGGTGTGTCCACGAGGAAACCGACTGGCGCCTGCGCGGGATCGACGCCGACGGCGAAGTAGTTAAGTGCCTGGGTGCGCCCCGGTGTCCGGCTGGAGAAGGCGAGCCGGCGGCGGTTGCAGATGAGGTTGATGCACGAGGACTTGCCGGCGTTGGAGCGTCCGACGAAGGCGACCTCCGGAAGCCCCGTGGGATTCACCTGGGCGAGCCGCCCGAGCCTCACGACGGTGTCGGTGAATCGCGCCGTTGCCAGCAGTTTCATCCAGGCATTATCGTATACTCAAGAGTTTGCTGGTCAGCGAACTGAGGAATGCGCGCGATGAGGAAACCGGTTGCGAGCGGCGCTTGCGTGATCATCGCCTGGATCGATACCCGGATCATGGCTGGAACCGCGGCTGCTCTCGGCGCCCTGGTCAGCGCTGCCGTCGGCGCTTCGCTTCTCCTCTCGAGCCCGGCGGCTGCACAGGACGCCGCCCAGGGCCCGGCCAAGCCGGATCCGGCCAAGGCCGAAAAGATCGCCACCGAGCTCTGCGCTGCCTGCCACGGGCCGGACGGCAACAGCATCGCGCCGATGAATCCGAAGATCGCCTCGCAGCATCAGGAGTACCTGAGCAAGCAGTTGAGGGACTTCAAGGACCCGGAAGGCGACGCGCCGGCGGCCCGGCAGAGCGCGATCATGACGCCGCTCGTCGCGAATCTCTCCGATGACGACATGCGCAACCTCGCGGCGTACTACAGCGCCAAGCCGTTCCAGCCGTCGGCGGCGCGTGACAAGGACCTGGTCGAGCTCGGCCGCGACATCTACCGCGGCGGGGTCGAGTCCAAGGGCGTGCCGGCCTGTGCCGGTTGCCATGGCCCCACCGGCTCCGGCATCCCGGCGCAGTATCCGGGTCTCGGCGGTCAGTTCGCGGAGTACACGGAGGCGCAGCTGATCGCCTTCCGCAGCGGCGCGCGTGCCAACGATGCCTCGATGGCCACCATCGCCTCCCGTCTCTCGGATCGCGAGATCAAGGCCGTCTCGGAATACGCCGCCGGCCTGCGCTGAGCCGCGCGATATCCGCCGCCGGCGAGCATCCTGCCCGGCATCACGGGCATCCGCCCGTCCGGCTCCTTCGCCCGCGGCGATGACATACCATATCCGTTGACGGCTGGCGCCCGGTGCGCGCCGCGCGCGAGCGCCCCGAAACGGAGGTGGCATGCTGATCAAGTCATCGGATCCCTCGAATCCTCCCGGGTCGGAGATCACCCCGGAGACGGTGTATCGCGATCGCCGCCGCTGGCTCGCGGCGGCCGGCATCGGCGCCGCATCGGCCGGCCTGGTCGGCGTTTTCGGCAGCGGCGCCGCATTGGCGCGGGCGGATGCCCGTTCCTCGCCCGCCAGCCTCGAGGCGAAGCGGGGGCCCTTCTCCACCATGGAGCGGCAGACAAGCTTCCAGGACGCGTCGACGTACAACAACTTCTACGAGTTCGGGACGGACAAGTCCGATCCGGCCCGCTACGCGGACCGCCTGCGAACCCGGCCCTGGACCGTCGAGGTCGAAGGGGAGGTGGCCAAGCCCGGCACCTACGATATCGACGAGCTGCTGAAGCTCGCGCCCCAGGAAGAGCGCATCTATCGCATGCGCTGCGTAGAAGGCTGGTCCATGGTGATCCCGTGGGTGGGCTATCCGCTCGCAGAGCTGATCAAGCGCGTCGAGCCGACCGGCAATGCGAAGTACCTCCAGTTCGTGACGCTCGCGGATCCGAAGCAGATGCCCGGGGTGCGCTCCGGCGTGCTGGACTGGCCCTATCGCGAGGGCCTGCGCATGGACGAGGCGATGCACCCGCTCACGCTCCTCACCTTCGGCATGTACGGCCGCGTCCTGCCCAACCAGAACGGCGCACCGGTGCGGGTGACCGTCCCTTGGAAGTACGGCTTCAAGTCGGCCAAGTCGATCGTGAGCATCCGCTTCATGGAGCAGCAGCCGATCAACAGCTGGGGCCGCGCGGCGCCAAGCGAGTATGGCTTCTACTCCAACGTCAATCCGGAGGTCGACCATCCACGCTGGTCGCAGGCGACCGAGCGGCGCATCGGCGAGGACGGCTTCTTCACGCCCAAGCGCAAGACGCTGATGTTCAACGGCTACGCCGAGCAGGTGGCCCAGCTCTACGCCGGCATGGACCTGCGCAAGTTCTACTGACCGCAGCCGCCGGCGCGCCCGCACTGTCCGCTGCCTCCGGCACGTCCCCGTGAGCACCGGCACCTCACTGCGATGGATCAAGGCGGGGGTCTTCGCCGTCTCGCTGGTCCCGTTCGTGCGGCTCTTCGTCCTGGGGTATCGAGGCGGGCTCGGCGCGAATCCGGTGGAGTTCGTCACCCACTCCACGGGCTGGTGGGCGCTCACCTTCCTCTGCATCACGCTTGCCGTCACGCCCCTGCGCCGGCTGTCGGGCTGGCAGGCGCTCCTGCGCCTGCGGCGCATGCTGGGGCTCTTCGCGTTCTTCTACGCGGCGGTCCACTTCGTGACCTACGTCTGGTTCGACCAGTGGTTCGCGCTGGACGACATCCTGGCCGACGTCTGGAAGCGGCCCTTCATCACCGTCGGATTCGCCGCCTTCCTGCTGCTGGTCCCGCTCGCCGTCACCTCGACCAACCGGATGATGCGCCGCCTGGGGCGGCGCTGGTCACAGTTGCATCGCCTCGCGTACCTCGTCCTGGTGCTGGGCGTCCTGCATTTCTGGTGGCTCAAGCAGGGCAAGAACGACCTGGCCGAGCCCCTCGTCTTCGCCGCCGTCGCCGCCGTGCTGCTCGGCTCCAGGCTGCTCCTGCGATGGCGCCAGCGCCGCGCGGCGGCCGGCGGTCAGTCCCGCAGCCGGCGCTCCGGACGCAGCAGCTCCGAGATCGTCTCGCGTTCCCGGATCGTATAGGCGCTGCCCCGATCGATCAGCAGCTCGGCGGCTCGCGGCCGGGTGTTGTAGTTCGAAGCCATCGCGAAGCCGTAGGCGCCTGCCGACAGGATGGCGAGCAGGTCGCCCTGCGCGATCGCCAGCTCGCGGTCGCGACCCAGCCAGTCGCCCGACTCGCAGATCGGTCCGACCACGTCGTAGCGCCGCGCCAGGCCATCGCGCCGGACGACCGGCTCGATGGCGTGGAAGGCGTCGTAGAGGGACGGTCGGAGCAGATCGTTCATGGCGGCGTCCACCACGGCGAAGTGCTTGTCCTGGTTGTTCTTCAGGTACTCCACCCGGGTGAGCAGCAGCCCCGCGTTCCCCACCAGGGCCCGGCCGAACTCGAACATCACCTCGGGCGGCTCGCCCTCGCAGAGCTGCCCGATGCGCCGGAAGAGCGCGTCCATCAGCAGCTTCGGCTCGGGCGGTCGCTCGTCCGAGTAGCGGATGCCGAGGCCGCCGCCGAGGTCGATGTGGCGAAGGACGATGCCATCGCGGCGCAATGCCTGCACCATTTCCAGCACCCGGTCCAGCGCGGCAAGGAAGGGCGAGATCTCGGTGATCTGCGAGCCGATGTGGCAATCGATGCCCACGACGTCGAGATTGCGCAGCGCGGCCGCCTTGCGGTAGGTGGGCAGGGCGGTCTCCCAGGAAACGCCGAACTTGTTTTCCTTGAGCCCGGTGGAGATGTAGGGATGCGTGGACGCATCGACGTCCGGATTCACGCGGATGGACACCGGCGCGACCCGCCCGAGCTCCCCCGCCACCGCATCGAGCCGCTCCAGCTCCGCCGGCGATTCCACGTTGAAGCAGCGCACTCCCACCTCGAGGGCCCGCGCCATCTCCGCCCCTGACTTGCCCACGCCCGAGAACACCACCTTGGTCGGGTCGCAGCCGGCGGCGATCACGCGTTCCAGCTCGCCACCCGAGACGATGTCGAAGCCGCAACCGAGGCGCCCCATCAGCTCGATGATCGCGAGATTGCTGTTCGCCTTGAGCGCATAGCAGAGCGTGGCGTTGCGGCCCGCGAGCGCCTGGCGGAAGCGCCCGCAGGTGGCTTCGATCGAGGATCGCGAATAGACGTAGAGCGGAGTTCCGAACTGGTCCGCGAGCCCTGCGAGGTCGATGCCGTCGGCAAGCAGGCGGCCGTCGGGCTCGCGCCTCAGCCAGTCGTCTCCCGGCAACGCCTTGGCGCTCATCGCTGCCTCACGCCGGTTCCGGCGTCCGGCGTTTCGGTGATCGGCGTCTGCGCACCGGGCGGAAGATTCGCCGGCGTGGCGGCGGGTGGCGGCGGGGGGGGCACGCCGGCGGGCAGGTAGAGCGGACCCTTCTGGCCGCAACCGCACAGCATCACGGCGGAGAGGACGATGGTGGCAATCAGGCGCATACGGAACTATACCGCCCCGCGTCGCCGATCGCCGCGCGCGCGCCGCCTGCAGTCGCGGCGGCGACAAATCGCATGACGTCCTCTAGAAGATCTGGTCGCGGATGCTCTGGGATTTCGGATCGGTGGCGAGGCCGTCCTCGGCGACGCCGAGCGAGCCGATCCCCTGCCCGGGACCCATCTCGTCGAAGTAGTACTCGCCGTTCACCTGCATGATGCCCGGTGGGACGCTCGGCTTCTTCTCGGGGATGTCCGGGAGGACCTCGCGCATGTAGCTGATCCACATCGGCAGCGCGAGCCCGCCACCCGTCTCGCGCTCTCCGAGCGACTTCGGCTGGTCGAATCCCACCCAGCCCACGGCGGCGATGCCCGTCGCGTATCCGGCGAACCATGCGTCGTGCGCGTCGTTGGTCGTGCCGGTCTTGCCGGCGAGGTCGCCCCGCTTGAGCGTCAGGGCGGCCCTCGCGGTGCCGTGCTTCACCACGTCTCGCAGCAGGCTGTCCATGATGAACGCGTTGCGCGCATCGATGGCGCGCGCGTTCTCGTCGCCCGCCATCACCGGGTTGGCCGAGGCGACCACCTTGCCGGAGCCGTCGGTGATCTTCTCGATGATGTACGGCTCGACCCGGTAGCCGCCGTTGGCGAACACGGCGATGCCGCTGGAGAGCTGCCAGGGTGTGATGTTGCCCGCGCCGAGCGCCATGGTGAGATAGGCCGGATTCTTCTCCGGCTGGAAGCCGAACCGGGTGAGATAGTCCTGCGCGTAGTCGACGCCGATGCTCTGCAGGATCCGGATGGAGACCATGTTCTTCGAGCGCGCGAGGGCGGTGCGCAGCGTCATCGGACCTTCGTACTTGCCGTCGTAGTTCTTCGGTTCCCAGAGCTGCCCGCCGGTGGTTGCCGGATCCAGGATGACCGGCGCGTCGTTGATGACGGTGCTGGCCATGAACCCCTTCTCCAGCGCGGCCGAGTAGATGAATGGCTTGAAGGCCGAACCGGGCTGGCGGATGGACTGGGTCACGCGGTTGAACTTGCTCCGGCCGTAGTCGAACCCGCCGACCAGCGCGCGCACGGCGCCGCTCTCGGTGTCGATCCCGACGAAGGCGGCCTCCACGTCGGGTGCCTGCACGATCTCCCAGCCCTTCGGGCCTTCCCAGATGCGCACGATCGCGCCGGGTCGGATCTGTCGATCCGAGGCGGCCTTCGGGTTGAGCCAGCGCGCCACGAACTTGAGTCCGTCACCCTGGATGTCGAAGCTCGCGCCGCGGCCCCGGGTCACCGTGACGCGCTTCGGGTCGGCGGCGAGCACCACGGCGGCCAGATAGTCCTGCAGGTCTCCCGTCTGGGCGATGGCATCGTCGATGCGCTCCTCCAGGGCCTGCGCATTGGAGGACATCTCCACGTAACCTTCCGGTCCGCGGTAGCCCTGCTTGCGGTCGTAGTCCACCACCGACTTGCGCACCGCGGCGTTCGCCGCCCGCTGGTCCTTGGCGCGCAGCGTCGTGTAGACCGCCAGGCCCGAGGTATACGCCTCGTCCTTGAACATCTCGTAGGCAAGCTGGCGCGCCATCTCCGAAGCCCAGTCCGCGCGCAGCGGCAGGGTCCGGCGTGCCGGCTGCACGTGCAGCTCCTCCTCGCGCGCCGCGGCGTACTGCGCGTCGTCGAGATAGCCGAGGGAGTGCATCCGCGAGAGCACGTAGAGCTGTCGCTCCTTCGCCCGCTTGGGATTGACGATCGGATTGTCCCGCGCCGGCGCCTTCGGCAGGCCCGCGAGCATCGCCATCTGGGCCACCGTCAGCTCGCCGATCGGCTTGCCGAAGTAGGTCTCGGCCGCCGCGCCGAAGCCGTATGCCCGCTGCCCGAGGAAGATCTGGTTGGCGTAGATCTCGAGGATCTGGTCCTTGGTGAGCGCCTGCTCGATCTTCCAGGTGAGCAGCACCTCGTAGATCTTGCGGACGTAGCTGCGCTCGCGGGTCAGGAAGAAGTTGCGCGCCACCTGCATGGTGATGGTGCTGGCACCCTGGGCGCGGCCGCCCGCGCGCAGGTTCGCGATCGCCGCCCGCACGATGCCCGGCAGGTCGACGCCGGAATGCTCGTAGAAGCCGTCGTCCTCCGCCGCGAGGAGCGCCTGGCGCATCGGTTCCGGGAAGTCGGCCATGCGCACGACGCTGCGCCGCTCCTCGCCGTACTCCCCGATCAGCACGCCGTCGCTGGTGTAGACGTGCATCGGCACCTTGGGACGATAGTCCGTCAGCACCGCGATCGACGGCAGCCGGTTCGCGGTGAGCACCGCGGCCAGCGCGCCCGTCAGGCCCACCACGAGCGCGAGGCCGAGGGGGATGGCGACCAGGTAGGCCAGGATCCGCCCGGCCGTCCACTTGCGGCCCGCCGGCCGAGCGGCCTTGCGGGGGGCGGGGCGTCGGGAGTCTTTCCTGTCCTTGCGTGCGCCGGGGGCGCGGGGCGGCGTATCTGCCTTCATAGCTTCTTCAACGGCTGTGGCCGGGAACCGCCGACCGGTACCGCCCGGGAGGCTCGCGCCAGCAGTTCATCGGGAGGGAGTCGTTCGGAGGCGGGCTTCACTATATACCTGCGGTTGTCTGCCTGTGGCCGGCAGTTGCGCAAACGACGTACCGGTACCGCCGCTCGAGTGCGAATTTCGACTGTCTTTCGGCGCGTGACGACCGGCGGAGCAGGGGTGGCGATCGGCGGTTGGCAGGGACGATCACTCGCCGGATAAAAGTCTTTACAGTTGGATCTGAATGTTGCCGGTGTCTCAGGCGAATTATCAGAAGTCGTCGTAAGTCTCTAATACGTAAGTATTTTTCCCGTTTAGGGGGTGGTTTTGTGGGACTCGATCTTCAATCTCTCTTCGCGCGCGGGCCCGCTCCCCTGCTCGGGATCGATTTTAGTGCCTCGAGCGTGAAGGTCGTCGAGCTCGCGCCCGGCAAGCAGGCGGCGATGCGCCTGGAGCGCTACGCCATCGAGCCGATCGAGCGCGGGGCGATCGTCGACGGCAACGTCGAGAAGCCGGAGGTGGTCGCCGAGGCGCTGATGCGGGCGCTGCGCAAGGCGGGCACCAGGACCAAGAGCGCGGCGCTCGCGCTGCCCTCGGCCTCGGTCATCACGAAGCGCATCACGCTGCCTGCCGGCCTGCGTGACGACGACTACGAGATGCAGGTGGAGTCCGAGGCCAGCCAGTACATCCCCTTCGCGATCGAGGAGGTGAACCTCGATTTCCAGATCCTCGGTCCCTCGCCCAACTCGCCCGAGGACGTCGACGTGCTGCTTGCGGCCTCCCGCAAGGAGAAGGTCGACGACCGGGTGGTGGTGGCCGAGATGGCCGGCCTGAAGCCCATGATCGTCGACGTCGAGCCCTACGCGGCCAAGAGCTCCATCGACCACATCGTGAGCTTCCTGCCCAATCACGGCGAGGGCCTGATCCTCGCCGTGTTCGACATCGGCCAGATGTCCACCAGTCTCAGCGTGGTGCTGAACGGCCAGACGGTATTCGAGCGGGAACAGGCGTTCGGCGGCAACCAGCTCACCCAGGACATCGTCCGCCTCTATGGCCTCACGCCCGAGGAGGCGGAAATCAAGAAGCGCAGCGGCGACCTGCCCGACAACTACGAGAAGGAGCTGCTGCTGCCGTTCGTGGACCAGGGGGCGACCGACATCAGCCGGTCGCTGCAGTTCTTCTTCACCTCCACGCCCTACACCCGGGTCGACCGGATCTTCCTCGCCGGTGGCACCGCGGTCACGCCCGGCCTGGTCGAGGCGGTGATCAAGAAGACCAACGTGCCCACCGAGATCCTGAGCCCCTTCCAGGGCATGGAGATCGCAGGCGGTGTCCGCGAGAAGCAGATGCGGCTCGACGCGCCCGCGATGCTGGTGAGCTGCGGGCTGGCGATGCGGAGGTTCGACGCATGATCAGGATCAACCTGCTGCCGCATCGCGAGATGCGGCGCGAGCGCCGCAAGAAGGACTTCGTCGGGACCATCGCGATCACGGTGATCGCCGGCGCGGCTCTCGCGTTCGCGGGCGGCTTCGTCATCAACCAGCAGATCGAGGCCCAGGCGGCACGAAACGCCTACGTCAAGGCCGCCATCGCCAAGCTGGATATCGAGATCGCCGAGATCAAGACCCTGGAGCAGGAGATCGCGTCGCTGCAGGCCCGCCAGAAGGCGGTCGAGGACCTGCAGGCCGATCGCACCGTCCCGGTCCATCTCTTCGACGAGCTGGTCAAGCTGATGCCCGAGGGCGTGTTCCTCGAGAAGCTCGACCAGCTCGACCTCAAGGTCTCCATGCACGGCTTCGCCCAGTCCAACGAGCGGGTCGCCGAGCTGCTGCGCAACCTTGGCGACGAGAACGAGTGGATCGAGAAGCCGCAGCTCGACGAGATCAAGGAGGTCCTGCTCAAGGACGGTAAGGACGCCAAGGCGACCGGCCCCGGCAGCGACATCCGCCGCGCCTATGAGTTCAAGCTCAACGTCCTGATCAAGCGGCGCAGCCCCGAAGGGCAGGATGGCGCGCCCGGCACGGCACCGGTGCGCAGCGTGAAGGCCGGCTCGCCGGTGAAGGTGGCGGCCGGTACGGGGAACGCACGATGAAGAACATCGAGATCGACTTCAGCGCCGTCACGCGGCAGTTCGAGGGCCTGCAGGGCCGGCATCCCGGGCTGTGGCCGGCGTTGCCGCGGACGCTGCTTCTCATCGGGCTGCTCGCCGCCCTGCTCTTCGTCGGCTGGCTGGTCTACTGGCGCGGGCTGATCGAGGAGCTCGAGGCGGGCCAGAAGCAGGAGCTGCAACTGCGCGGCGAGTTCCAGGACAAGGTCAAGAAGGCCGTCAACCTCGACGACCTGCGCCGGCAGAAGGCCCAGGTGGAGCAGTACGTGGGCGTGCTGGAGAAGCAGCTGCCGAGCCGGGCCGAGATGGACGCCCTGCTCACCGACATCAACCAGGCCGGCGTCGGCCGCGGCGCCCAGCTGCAGCTCTTCAAGCCCGGCCAGGTGCAGGTGAAGGACTACTACGCGGAGCTGCCGATCACCGTGAAGGTGCTGGGCAACTATCACGACCTCGGCGCCTTCAGCAGCGACATCGCCAACCTGCCCCGGATCGTGACGCTCAACAACCTCAACATCAAGCGCCAGCCCAAGACCGGCCTGCTCGAGATGGACGCGACCGCCAAGACTTTCCGCTACCTCGACCGCGACGAGATCGAGGCGCAACGCGCGGCCAAGGCCGCCGCCGCCAAGGGCGGCGCCAAGGGAGGCAGGAAATGAAGAAGCCCGCCAATCCTTCGGTGATGCGCGCGCGCCTGCCGGGCGTGGCAGCGATCGCCCTGCTCGGCCTCGCGCTCGCCGGATGCACCGACGACGTCTCCGAGATCCAGGCGTGGATGGACGAGACCCGCGCCAACACGCCGCGGCGCACGGTGCGCATCGCCGAGCCCAAGCGCTTCGTGCCTTTCCGCTACGAGGCGCGCGTGGACGTCGATCCCTTCTCCAATGCCAAGCTGCAGGTGGCGCTGGCCCGCTTCGCCGACCGCAACAAGGGCGGCATCAAGCCGGACCTCAACCGGCGGCGCGAGCCGCTCGAGGCGTTCCCGCTCGACGCCATCCGGCTGGTGGGACACCTGAATCGCACCAGCACCGGCCCGGTGGCCCTGCTCGAGGCGGACAAGGTGATCTTCCAGGTGAAGCTGGGCAGCTACCTCGGCCAGAACTTCGGCCGGGTGACACGGATTTCCGAGACCGAAGTCGGTCTGAAAGAGCTGGTCCAGGACGCCGCCGGCGACTGGGTGGAACGCGACACCTCGCTTGCGCTGCAAGAGGCCCAGAAATGAACCGTCCCGAAACGAGACACGCAATGCGCATGATCAAGAACAGTATCGTCACCGCGGCGCTGTGCCTCGGGGCTGCCGGCCCGCTGGCTGCCTGGGCGCAGAGCAACTCCATCGAGTCGATCACCAGCTCTCAGCACGGCACCGCCACGGTGCTGCGCATCCAGCTGGCGAATCCGCCGACCGACGCGCCGCCCAGCTTCACGATCAGCAATCCGCCGCGGGTCGCGATGGACTTCCGGGACACGGACAGCAAGCTCGCCAAGAGCCTGGTCGAGCTCACCAACGGGGACGTGCACAGCGTCAACGTGGTGCAGGGCACCGGGCGCTCGCGGGTGGTGCTGAACCTGAAGCGGCCGCTCAGCTTCCAGTCGACCATCGAAGGGAACACGCTGGTGGTGTCGCTGGACCAGACCACGCAGGTCGCGGCGGCTGCCACCGGCGTGACCACCGCGCCGTACAACTTCGCCAAGGGTGATCCGTCGCTGTCGCACTCGCTGCGTGACATCGACTTCCGTCGCGGCAAGGACGGCGAGGGCCGCGTCGTGGTGGAGCTCTCGGATTCCCAGACCGGCGTCGACATCCGGCAGCAGGGCAAGGCGATCGTGGTCGACTTCCAGAGCGCCCGCCTGCCGGACAACCTGCGTCGTCGCCTGGACGTCGCCGACTTCGGCACCCCGGTCAGCACCATTCGCGCCTTCCAGCAGGGCGACTCCGCCCGCATGGTGATCGAGCCGCATGGCCTCTGGGAGCACAACGCCTACCAGAGCGACACGCAGTTCGTCGTCGAGGTGAAGGAGATCAAGGAAGACCCGAACAAGCTGCAGCAAGGCACGCGCCAGGGCTACCGCGGCGAGCGCCTGTCGCTCAACTTCCAGAACGTGGACGTGCGCGCGCTGCTGCAGGTGATCGCGGACTTCACCAACCTGAACATCGTCACCAGCGACTCCGTGGGTGGAAACCTCACGCTGCGGCTGAAGGACGTGCCGTGGGACCAGGCGCTGGACATCATCCTGCAGTCGCGCGGCCTCGACATGCGCAAGAACGGCAACGTCATCCTGATCGCGCCGCGCGAGGAGCTCGCCACCAAGGAGAAGCTCGATCTCGAGGCGCGCCAGCAGATCGCCGACCTGGAAGTGGTGCGCAGCGAGACCTTCACGCTGAACTACCAGAAGGCCGGCGAGGTGAAGGACCTGCTCTCCGACGAGAAGCAGCCGATCCTCTCCAAGCGCGGCAGCGCGCTGGTCGACGCCCGGACGAACAAGCTCTTCGTGCTGGATACGCCGGCCCGGCTCGAGGAGGTTCGCCGACTCATCCAGCAGATCGACATCCCGGTCCGCCAGGTGCTGATCGAGGCGCGTATCGTCGAGGCCGACGACCGCTTCTCGCGCAACCTAGGCTCCAAGCTCGGCTACTACGATCGCCGCAGCCTGATCTACAACACCCAGGCGCGCGTCGATCCGGTCACCGGCCAGAACGTGGCGTACAACGTGCCGACCTACGGCACCGGCAGCTCCACCGGCGTGGGCTACGGCGTGATCTCGGGCAACCTCAACGGCGCCGCGGAGCTCTCGTCGCAGCTCGGCACGGACATCCCGAACGCCGCGCCCGGCCTCGGCATGGCCACCGCGCTGGAGAACTCGAACTTCGTCAACCTGCCGGCCGCGTCCATCTCGGGCACCACGCCGGCCTCGTTCGCGATCAGCCTTTTCGGTTCGAGCCTGACCCGATTCATCAACCTCGAGCTGTCGGCCCTGGAGGCGGACCAGCGCGGCAAGGTGGTGTCCAGCCCGCGGGTGCTGACCGCCAACCAGAAGAAGGCGCTGATCGAGCAGGGTACCGAGCTGCCGTACCAGTCGTCGACCTCGAGCGGCGCCACCGCGGTCTCGTTCCGCAAGGCCAACCTGCGCCTGGAGGTGACCCCGCAGATCACGCCGGAGGGCAACGTGATCCTGACGGTCGACGTCAACCGTGACGCGGTGGGCCAGCTCACCCCGGCCGGGTTCGCGATCGACACCCGCCACGTGCAGACCGAGGTGCTGGTGGAGAACGGCGGCACGGTCGTGATCGGCGGCATCTACGAGCAGTTCGAGCGCAACCGGACCGACAAGGTGCCGCTGCTAGGCGACATCCCGGTGCTCGGCTACCTGTTCAAGAGCACGACCAAGACCAACGACCGCACCGAGCTGCTGGTGTTCCTGACACCGCGGGTGGTCAACGATGCCCTGGTGCAGCGTTGATCGGCGGGCAGACGATCCGTACGGGACAAACATGA
>JAEWGX010000002.1 GCA_023388075.1 Pseudomonadota bacterium | reverse complement strand
AAGTCGCTTCCAAGACCAGCGACAACGCCGGTGACGGAACCACCACCGCCACGGTGCTCGCCCAGGCGATCGTCCGCGAGGGCATGAAGTACGTCGCCGCCGGCATGAACCCGATGGACCTGAAGCGTGGCATCGACAAGGCGGTCGTCGCCCTGACCGAGCAGCTCGCGAAGAACAGCAAGCCCTGCACCACCAGCAAGGAGATCGCCCAGGTCGGCGCCATCTCGGCCAACAGCGATCCCGAGATCGGCAAGATCATCTCGGACGCGATGGAGAAGGTCGGCAAGGAAGGCGTCATCACCGTCGAGGACGGCAAGTCGCTCAACAACGAGCTCGACGTCGTCGAGGGCATGCAGTTCGACCGTGGCTATCTCTCGCCCTACTTCATCAACAACCCGGAGAAGCAGGTCGCCGTCCTGGAAGACCCGTTCGTGCTGCTGCACGACAAGAAGATCAGCAACATCCGTGATCTCCTGCCGGTGCTGGAGCAGGTTGCCAAGGCCGGCCGGCCGCTGCTGATCGTCGCCGAGGAAGTCGAGGGCGAAGCGCTCGCGACCCTGGTGGTGAACAACATCCGCGGCATCCTGAAGACCTGCGCCGTGAAGGCCCCGGGCTTCGGCGACCGTCGCAAGGCGATGCTGGAAGACATGGCCATCCTGACCGGCGGCGTCGTGATCGCCGAAGAGACCGGCATGACGCTGGAGAAGGCCTCCCTGCAGGACCTCGGCAGCGCCAAACGCATCGAGATCGGCAAGGAGAACACCATCATCATCGACGGTGCCGGCGAAAGCAAGGCAATCGAGGCCCGCGTCAAGGCGATCCGCGCCCAGATCGAGGAAGCCACCAGCGACTACGATCGCGAGAAGCTGCAGGAGCGCGTGGCCAAGCTGGCCGGCGGCGTGGCGGTGATCCGTGTCGGCGCGGCGACCGAAGTCGAGATGAAGGAGAAGAAGGCTCGCGTCGAAGACGCGCTGCACGCGACCCGTGCCGCCGTCGAGGAAGGCATCGTCGCTGGCGGCGGCGTGGCCCTCCTGCGTGCCCGCAACGCCATCAAGGTCCAGGGCGACAACGTCGATCAGGATGCAGGCGTGAAGATCGTCATGCGTGCGGTCGAGGAGCCCCTGCGCCAGATCGTCAACAACGCCGGCGACGAAGCCAGCGTGATCGTCAACAAGGTGCTCGAAGGCAAGGGCAACTACGGCTACAACGCGGCCAACGGCGAGTACGGCGACCTGGTGGAGTTCGGCGTGGTCGACCCGACCAAGGTCACCCGCACCGCTCTGCAGAACGCCGCGTCGATCGCCGGCCTGCTGCTGACCACCGACGCCCTCGTGGCCGAGATGCCGGAAGACAAGCCGGCCGGCGGCATGGGTGGCGGCATGGGTGGAATGGGCGGCATGGGCGGCATGGGCGGCATGGACATGTAGGTCCTGTCGGCCGGCTGCTCGCAGCCTGCAAGGAAAGCGGCCCTTCGGGGCCGCTTTTTTTCGCCGCTTCCCGGTGGGAGCGCAGAGGCCCGGACGCTCGCGCCGGGAAAGTGGCTCGGGCAGCCTTCCGGTATCATTCGCGTACAGTCCTGCGCCCCGGTTTCCTGCCTCGAGGAGATGCTTGTTGTCCAATCGGGACCAAGTCAAGGAGTCCGTACTGCGTGCCGCCACGGCGATCGTTCCGGCACAGCGAGTCATCGTCTACGAAGTCGACAGCGCGCTGCAGCCGTTCGGCCATGTCAGCAGCTGGAGCGAGCGCTACTGGGGCGAACTCTATCGGCGGTTCGTCGAGCTCGACCCCTACCATCCCAGGCATTTCGCGCAGAGTCGCCGAAGCGTGTTCGGAACACGTGACGGCTTCTCCTGCGTTCGCGAATCGCCGGACTACATCGCCGGCTTCCGGCATGCCGTCGGCGTCGCCTTCAAGGCCGAGCTGTTCTTCCGCGATGATCGAGGACGGATCAGGGGAGGCGTGCGGTTCGCCCGAACGCCTGGTAGCAGCGAGTTCACCCGTCGCGAGATGGAGACCCTGGAGGCGATCCAGCCGGTGTTCTCCGCGGCATGGTGCTCTGCTCTGCCGCCTCACGAAGACGATCCGCTCGTGCTGGCGCTTTCCACACGGGAGCGTCAGGTGCTCGACCTTGCACTGGCCGGGAAGTCGAACGAAGACATCGGTCGGGCCCTCGGGCTTGCTATTCCGACCATCAAGCACCATGTGCGCAGCATTCTGTCGAAGACCGGAACCAGGAACCGCCGCGAGCTGCTGTCGGCCTTCTACCGGCGTCAGGCAGCCAACGCCGCACCCGTCGTGAACCCGCGCCCGCATTGAGCGCAGGGAAGGCAAGCAGCCTCCCCCTTCAAACGCCCCTGCCGGGCCTGCATGATCCCTGGGGATCATGTACGGGGTGCTTCCCCTCCGGTATCAATCCAGGTTTGGACAAGAGGAGGATGCGTTGGACCGCGTGCCTGGGAAAGTGGATTCGTCGTCGTCCGGAACACCCGCCGGAGCTGTCGCGTACGACGAGTTGGCGACCCGCCTTTCGGGGAAGGCGGGAATCGAGCCGGTGGCACGGGTCTCATACGGCGAGCACCCCTCGCAGTGCCTGGAGATCTTCGCCCCGTCGGGCATCTCCGCCCCAAGGCTGCCGGTCGTGGCGTTCCTGCACGGTGGCGCCTGGATCGCCGGAGGGTTGCACTGGCTGCGCTTCATGGCGCCAGCGGTTACCGCCCTCCCGGCGCTGTTCGTCGGCGTCACTTACCGGCTAGCCCCGGAGCACCGCTGGCCGGCCCAGTACGAGGATGCACGCGAGGCCTTTCGCTGGCTGCGTCTCCACGCAGCCGATTATGGCGGCGACGTCGAGCGCGTCGTGGCGGCGGGCCACTCCGCCGGAGGACAACTCGCATCGATGGTCGTGCTGCGCGGTGAAGCCGGCGCGTTCGCCGCCTGCATGCCGGTGAGCGCTCCCTTCGATCTGCGCTACGGCGACGTCGACGAGACCAGCAGTGAAGCAAGGGTGTACAAGTACCTGCTGGCGCGGCGTTCGGACGACCGGGACGCGAGTCCCATCCTGTTCGTCGAAGGCAACGTCACGCCGTTCCATTTGAGCTGGGGCGGACGCGACATGCCCCACATCCGGCGCGCGGGGGCGACGATGCGCGAGGCGCTTGCCGCGCAGCAGAGCGAAGTCACCACTCAGGTGTATCCCGGCGACGATCACTTCGCCACGCATACGCGCCTGGCCGACCCTGCCGACCACTGGTACGCCCACGTGCGCCGGCTGCTCGCCGTGAATCATGCCGCGCAGCCGGAAATCCGGACGAATCAACGAAGCAACATACAAGCTGGCTAACAGGAGGAACGAAGTGAAGATCTCCCGACGTGTTTTCATGTCTGTCGTGGCCGCGGCCGCCATCGCGGGCTCCGCGGCCCTCAATGCGCAGACGGTCCTGACCGTATCGGGCTGGACGCCGCCGAAGCACCATTTCACCCAGCTGATGCAGAACGAATGGGCCAAGATGGTCGAGAGCGAATCGGGCGGCGCGCTCAGGATCCGCTACCTGCCGAGAGCCCCCATGGGCGCCGCCCAGACCTTCGACGGCGTGCGTGACGGCCTCGTGGACATCAGCTTCATCGTGCACGGGTACACCGCCGGCCGCTTCGGGCTGACAAAGGTGGCCGAAATGCCGTTCCTTGCAGACAAGGCCGAGACGCTGTCGGTTGCATACCAGCGGGTTTTCGAGCGGCGCCTCGCCAAGGCGAACGAGCACGACGGGGTGGTGCCGCTGGCGATGTTCACCCCCGGGCCGGGTCACCTGATGTCGCCGCGCCAGCCGTTCGACAGCGTCGCTTCTGTCCAGGGCAAGAAGATCCGCGCCCCCGGCGGCATCGCGTTCCAGGTCGCCGAGGCGCTCGGCGCCGCGCCACTCTCGCGGCCGGCAAGCGAGCTCTACGAGCTCCTCAACGGCGGGATCGTCGATGGCGCGTTCATGCCAGCCGACGTCTTCGGCGGGTGGCGTCTGGAGGACCTGATCAAGAGCGTCACCAGTGTCCCGGGTGGCTTCTACAACGCAAGCTTCGCGCTGATCATGAACCCGGCGAAGTACAACTCGCTGACGGACGCGGAGAAGGCGGCGCTGAAGAAAGTGACCGGGGAGGCGTTCTCGCGCATCGCCGGCCGGTCGTCGGATGATGCCGACACGCGGGGATGGAAGCTCTATGACGCCAAGGGCGGCAAGCGCCTCACCGCCCCGGACAAGTTCGTCGCCGAGTTCCGCGAGCGCTTCTCGGGAATCGAGGAGGCATGGGCGAAGCAGGCGTCCGAGTCGACCGGTGTCGACGCGACCGCCGCGCTTGCCGAGCTGCGGGCCGAGATCGACAAGCTGAAGGCGGCGAAGTAGGCCGTCGCGCAACCGGACGGCGACCTGACCGATGGAGCGATTCCGCAAGACGATCGTCTCGGCCCTGGAGCTGCTCGGGTCCGTCCTGCTGGTGGCGATCATGCTGGTCACTGTCGTCGACGTGGTCTTCCGCTACCTGCTGGAACGCCCGCTCGCGGCGGGCTTCGAGCTGACGGAGGTACTGTTGGCGGTGATGATCTTCGTGAGCATCGCCATCGCCATGGCTCGCGACGATCATATCGAGGTCACGCTGCTGGACTCGTGGATCGGGCGCCTGCCGCGGTTCCAGCGTGCCGCCTACGTGGCGTTCCGCCTGGCGATCGCCGCCGCGTTCTCCTTCCTCGGCCTCTGGGTCTTCGAGCTCGGGCAAGGCAAGCGGGTGGAGTTCACGCCGGTGATGCACCTGCCGCTTGCGCCGGTGGCCTGGGCCGTTGCGGTCGCGCTTTTCATCGCGGCGATTCTCTCGCTCCTTTCCGTGATCATGAAGCGACCGGCCGAGGACAAGCAGGCGTCGGAGGAGTACTGAGGTGCTGGTCTTCTTCATCGGGCTTGCCGTCCTGCTGGCCCTGATCATGCTGCGCATGCCGGTAGGTCTCGCGCTCGGGCTCGTCGGCTTCTTCGGTTACGCGTACTTCCTGGATCTCGGCATCGCCGGCAGGATGGCCGCCGGGGTCGCGTTCGAGCTCGGCGCATACTCGCTGTCCGTGATCCCCCTGTTCGTGCTCATGGGCAACTTCGTCTCGTCGAGTGGTCTCGGGCACGACCTGTTCCGGGCGGCCTACACGCTCATCGGCAGGATGCCCGGAGGCCTCGCGGTTTCATCGATCCTCGCATCCAGCGGCTTCGCCGCGATCTCCGGATCGAGCGTCGCGTCGGCGGCGACCATGGCCAAGGTCTCCTATCCGCCGATGCGATCGTTCGACTACGCGGCGCCTTTCTCGCTCGCGACCATTGCCGCGGGCGGGACGCTCGGCATCCTCATCCCGCCCAGTGTCATCCTCATCATCTACGGGATACTGGCAGAGCAGAACATCGCCAAGCTCTTCCTCGCAGGCATCCTTCCCGGGATTCTGGGCGCGATCCTCTATGTCTGCGCGGTACTCTGGGTGGTCTGGCGCAACCCGCAGGCCGGGCCGCGGGGCGAATCGTTCAGCTGGAAGGAGCGTCTGAGCGCCCTCTACCCGGTCTGGGGCGTCGTCGCGCTGTTCACGCTGGTCATCGGCGGCATGTATGGCGGGATCTTCACCGCGACCGAAGGGGCCGGGATCGGGTCCTTCGGCGCGTTTCTGCTCGCGGTGCTGCGCGGAATGAACCGGCACCAGTTGCGACAGGCCATCGTGAATGCAGTGCGGACCACCGGCGCGCTTTTCCCGATACTGCTCGGCTCGCTCATCATGAGCAACTTCATCGGGATGACCGGGGCGCCCGAAGCCTTCGGCGAGTTCGTGCAGGAGACCGATCCGGAGCCCTGGCTGCTCGTGCTCCTGATCATCCTCCTCTATCTGTTTCTCGGCTGCTTCTTCGAGAGCTTCTCCACGCTGTTCGTGACGATTCCGATCGTGTTGCCGCTGGTGGATGCAGCAGGGATCGACCTGATCTGGTTCGGGATTCTCGTTGTCGTCACGATCGAGATCGGCCTCCTGACACCGCCATTCGGCATCAACGTGTTCGTGCTCACCTCGGTGCTGAAGGACATCGATCCCGGCCCGGTATTTCGCGCGCTCATCCCGTTCCTGGTGGCGGACCTGGTCCGGATCGGAGTGCTCGCGCTTTGGCCGGCGCTGACGCTCTGGCTGCCAAGCCGGATGTAGCGCCCTTCGCGGTCGTCCGGTCGCGACACGGTCCCCCGCCGTGACAAGAATCTAGGAAAGCAGGTATTCCATGTCCAGACAGACCTTTCCCGTAGAAACCGTTGGCGAGGCACTCCTGGAGCTGCTTCACGCACGAGGCGTGAAGCTGCTCTTCGGCGGCGCGCCCACGTCGATGCTCGAGGCGATCGCCAAGAAGCGCGCGCATGGATTGCCGACGCCGCAGGGCGTGCTCACGCCGCACGAGCAGACCGCCGTGGCGATGGCGCATGGCTACTACGCCGCAACCGGGGAGCCGCAGGCGGTGTACCTCTACTCTACCGTCGGCACCGCCAACGCGCTCGGCGGCCTGATCAACGCTTCCCGGGCCCGGATTCCGATGATCGTGATTGCGGCGCGCTCACCGATCTCCGAGCGGCCCGGTGTCACGGGCGCGAGGGACATCCACGTGATGTGGGCCCAGGAAAGCTTCGATCAGGGCGCGCTCGTTCGCGAGTACGTCAAGTGGGACTACGAGCTTCGCAATGCCGACCAGCTGGAGGCGGTGATCGACCGGGCGTTCGAGATGGCCACGGCCGAGCCTTGCGGCCCGGTCTACCTTTCCATCCCGCGGGAGCTCCTGGCGCAACGCATCGACTTCATATCGGCCGATGTACCGAGTCGCCGCGTGGTCGACGCCCGGCGGTATCCCGATCCCAGCCGCCTGATCGAGGCCGCCGAGCTGCTCGTCGCCGCCCGGAATCCCGTGATCGTCACTTCGGAGATCGGGCGCGACGTCGCCGCGCGCGAAGCGCTGGTGGAGCTGGCCGAGGCCGGCGGCTTCGGCGTGCTGGAAGCGAGCCCGGTCTACGCCAATTTTCCCCCGTCGCACCCCTGTCATCTCGGCTACCTCTTCGCCTCGCAGGTCCGCGAGGAGCTCGTCGACGCCGATGTCGTCCTGGTCGTCGAGTCGGACGTCCCCTGGTTCGAGGCCCGAACCCCGATGCGCGAATCCACCCGGGTGATCCAGCTGGGTATCGAGCCGTTCTACCAGCGCTATCCGATGCGGGGCTTTCGCTGCGACGTACCGATCATTGCCGACCCGGCGCCTGCGCTCCGGGAGTTGGCGGGCCTCGTCGCGGAACGCGTCGCCACGTCGACAGCCGCGGATCGTATCGCCGAGCACGCCCGGCGTCGAAGTGCGGCCCGGGCCACGCTCGAGCAGGCGATCGCGGACGACGCCAGGAAGGACGGGATCACGCCCACCTGGGCGAGCGCCTGCGTCGCGCAGGTGCTCGCCCACGACACGATCCTCGTCAACGAGTATCCGGCAGACTTGCGGATCACGGCGCCCGACGCAGCCGGAGCATACTTCGGGCCGTCTCACGCGGGAGGGCTGGGCTGGGGCTTCGCGGCAGCGCTCGGCGTCCGGGCGGCAAGGCCGGAGCGTGTCGTCGTCTGCACCGTGGGCGACGGCTCGTATCACTATGCGGTGCCGACCTCGTGCCACCATGTCTGCGCCGCGAACAACCTTCCGCTGCTCTTGATCGTCTTCGACAACGGCGGCTGGAACGAAGTCCGAAAGAGCGTTCTGGGCGTGCATCCGGACGGCTGGGCCGCCAGGCAGGAACCGATGCCACTGGTCGACTTCGGATGCCAGGCCAGCTACCAGCGGATCGTCGAGGCATTCGGCGGCTTCGGCACGACGGTGCGCCGAAGCGACGAGCTACCGGGCGCGCTGAAGCAAGCCATGACCGTGGTCCGCGAGGAAGGACGGCAGGCCCTGGTGCACGTCGTCTGCCAGGGATGATCGAATCGGAACCATCCGGAGGAAGTCATGAGTGAATCGATACGGGGAATCCTCGACGGCCAGCGCGCGGCGTTCCGCAGGGATGGCTGGCCGGACCTCGACGTGCGGCTGGACCGGCTGACGCGTCTCTCCAAGGCGGTGCTCCGACACGAGCATGATCTGGTCGAAGCCCTCTATGGCGATTTCGGCGGGAGGTCCAGGTTCTCCAGCCGCACCGGTGACATCCTGGGCACCGTCGCGGCGGTCGACTATACGAAGGCACACCTCGAGGAATGGATGCAACCGGTTCGCGTCGCGCTTCCGGCCGAGGTGGAGCAGCATGGCACGTGGGCCGAGGTGCGCCATGAACCGCTGGGGGTCGTCGGCGCGATCATCCCCTGGAACGGACCGGTGCTCCTTGCCAGCATTGCCGCCGCCGGCGCCTTCGGCGCGGGCAACCGCGTGATGCTCAAGCTGTCGGAGTTCGCGCCGCGGACTGCCGAGGCGTTGCGAGCTGCCTTCGCGGAGTTCTTCGAAACGACCGAGCTCGCCGTGGTGACGGGAGACAGCGAAGTGGCAGCCCAGTTCGCCGCGCAGCCGTTCGATCACCTGATCTATACCGGATCGACGTCAGTGGGCCGGCGCGTGATGCGTGCGGCCGCGGAGAACCTCGTCCCCGTCACGCTGGAGATGGGCGGCAAGAGCCCGGTCGTCATCGGGCGAAGCGCCGAACCGCGGAGCACTGCCCATCGCATCGTGACGGGCAAGCTTGCTTCCGCCGGCCAGGTCTGTGTCGCTCCCCGACTATGTCCTGGTACCGGAGGGGGAAACCCGGCGTTGGGTCGCGGCGTTCGACCAGGCGGCCAGCGCCATCTACCCCGATCTGCTGAACAACGAGGACTACACCGCGATCATCGACGAACGCAACTTTGCCCGGCTCCGCGCACTGCTGGACGACGCAAGGCAGAGAGGTGTCACGCTGCACGCCCATCCCGACGATGCGTCGCTCGAGACGATCGGCGCCAGGGCCGGTTTCCGTTCGTGATGCTCACTGGCGCGACTTTCGATGCGCGCGTGATGCAGGAGGAGATCTTCGGGCCGCTGCTGCCGATCCTGGAGTACCGTGACCTCTCCGAAGCGCTCGACGCGATACGTCGCAACGATCGTCCGCTGTCCGCCTGCTACTTCGGGACGGACCCCGCCGAGGAGGCCGAGGTGGTGAGGTCGGTGGCGACCGGCAGTATCGTGGTGAACGACGTTCGCTGCCAGTTGTTCTATGAGGCGCTGCCGTTCGGTGGCGTGGGCCCCAGCGGCATGGGCAGATACCGGGGGAAGGAAGGATTCCGTACCTTCAGCAATGCGAAGACGGTGCTGCACCAGCGCGCCGACGAATCAGTGCTGGCACGCAGTCGTCCGCCTTTCGCTGACGCGGCGAAGGAAGCGGTGATCAAGCGGATCGAAGCGCTGCAATGACAGCCTGAGTGGCAGGCAGGCGCGTGGCCCAGGCGCGCTTCTTCATCAGGCGGCCGGGCAGCGCGGTCTACGAGGATCCGGGCACCGGTTCGGCCTGCGCGAACGCCTTCATCGCCAGCGCTGGCACACCTCGGCGATCAACTCGCGCAGCCACCGGTGCAGCGGGTTGTTGTGCGTCCGGTCGTGCCACATCATCACGATGTCGATCGGTTGCACCTCGATCGGCGGTGCAAAGAGCTCGATCGGTGCCATGTGGGCGAATCGTTCCGCCACCAGGCGCGGCAGCGTCGCCACCAGGTCCGTGCTCGCCACGAGAAACGGGACGCCAAGAAAGGTCGGCTTCGACAAGGCGATGCGTCGCGAGGCGCCGCGGCGACGGAGCGCGTCGTCGACGAGCTCGTTGTACATGCGGGCGCCCTCCGCCGGCTCGATGGCCACGTGCGACTGAGCGCAAAAGGCCTCGAGCGACACCGTCTCGGCCAGCATGGGATGGTCCTTGCGCGCGATGCTCACCATCCGGTCGTCGAAGAGAGGACGGGTGCGCACGTTCTCGGGGGGCGCGGGGAAATAGGTCAGCGCCAGGTCGACATCTCCCTTGCTCATGATCTCGCCAAGGCGCCGCGGATTCGGTCCGACGATGCGCAAGGACAGCCCTGGGGCCTCGCGCTGCAATCGGCCGATCAGGTCCGGAAGAACGACGAAATCGATGTAGTCGATCACGATCATCGTGACCGTATCCTTCACCGCCCCGGGTTCGAATGGACGCGAGTCGTTGAGCAGCAGATCGATGTCGCCGAGGACGCGCTGGACCTCGGGCGCGAGGGCCCGGGCTTTGACGGTCGGAACCAGGCCGGCACCCGAACGGACGAGCAACTGGTCGTGGAACAGGACCCGCAGCTTCGCCAGCGCGAGGCTCATCGAAGACTGGCTGATACCGAGCAGGTAGGCCGCGCGAGTCACATGGCATTCGCGCATCAGCGCGTCGAACGCCACGAGCAGGTTCAAGTCGACGTCTCTCAGTCGCATCGGGAAAGGGGAAGTGAGCGGGCGAATCGCCGTTGGTGCACCAACCGCACCGATAGCCATTATCGCCTGACGCGATTGCACCCCTGGCCGTGGTGCCGCTCAATACGCTGTTCCGGTCCGTCAGCGTGCGGGCCAACACGAAGGAGACCACCACTATGGCATTGCCCACGATACGCGTCACGCGTGAGGAGATGGAGAAGCGCGTCGCCCGCTTCAAGGATCTCATCGGCCACGACGGCGGCCTGCCCGACAGCAAGTACCCCTCCGCGGTGCGCCGGCTCTACAACGTCATCGGATTCCAGCCCCCCGAGGGGGAGAACGCCCACTCGCCGGTCGGCGCCGGCGCGGCGGAGACGGCCGCCATCCGAATCAACGAGGGATTCAACCTGGGGTTCTGCGAAGCGGCGCCTGGCAAGGGGCCGATGATGCATAACCACGATACCAACGAGACTTTCATGCCCATGACCGGCCGGTGGCGCTGCTCCTGGGAGGTGGACGGAAAGGTCGAGGCCTTCGAGCTCGGCCCTCGCGACGTGATCTCTTTTCCCGCGGGCGTGCAGCGCCGCTTCGAGAACGTGACCCACGAGGAACCGGATACGACCCATTGGCTTCTGTTCGTGATCGGCGGTGACGCGCCGAAGGCGGAGTTCTCGCCCGAGGCCATGGCCGAGCTGAAGGCAAAGGGCTACGTCCAGGAAGAGAGCGCGAATTGAGCGTCGAGATCCTCGAGTCCCTCGAGAGGGTCGAACGGCGCTGGGAATGGCAGTCGCTCGTCGTCGATGGATACGAGTGGCGGTGGCTCGACACCGCCTGCGAAGGCGCGGTCGCGGTGCTGCTACCCGGTTCGATGGGCGACGCGGGAGTCTTCGCCCTGACGCTGGAGGCAATGGGCGACGAGGCGCGCCTGGTCGCGGTGACCTATCCGGCCCTCTCCGATCCTGCCGCGCTCGCCGACGGGCTGGCTGCCCTGCTCGACCATCTCGCGGTGGAGTCGGCGACCGTGGTGGGGTCGTCGTTCGCGGCCTGGTGGAGTCAGTACTTCGCGTTGCGGCAACCCCGGTTGGTGGCAAACCTCGTCATCGGCAACGGTTTCGTCGAAGGCAACGACCTGGCCGGCAATCCTCTGTTCGACCGTGAATCGATCAGGTCGACGCCGGCCGAGGAGCTGCACCGCCAGTGGCTCGACCGCATCGAATCAGCGCCGGCCTCGCCGATGCAGCGCCTTCAGCGCCGCATGCTGGCGGAGCGTCAAGACGCCGAGAACCTCGCCGCGCGACTGCGTGGCGTGGTGGAAGCCCTGCCCTGCCCGGCGCTGCCGATCCCAGCGGACGCGGTGACCGTCCTGGACTGCACGGACGATCCGATCATCCCATCGGACGTCCGCGCCCGCGTGCGCTCGAGGTACCCGGGATCGCGCCACGTCACGCTCGACAGCGGTGGTCACTACCCGCATCTGCTCAACCCACGGGGCTACCAGCAACTGCTCGCCAGCATCCTGGAGCGACCCGGACACACGAAAGGAGACCCTGCATGAGACTCGCTCGAACGTTGGCGGCCATCGCGACCGCAGCCGCCTGCGGCCTCGCACACGCCGACAACTTCACCTTGCGCATGGGCGGGGGCCACACCACCGGCCTCACCTATGTGGATGTCTTCGACAAGCACTTCGCGACGGAGGTGGCCAAGCGGGTGAGAGAGAGGACCCCCCACCGCGTGCGCTTCATCAAGGCCTGGGGCGGCAGCGTGGCCAAGGTCGACGGCGCCGTCGAGGCGGTCCAGAAGGGCACGCTCGACATCGGCCTCTCCCCGATCGGCTTCGAGCAGTCGCGTGCCGGCCTCCTCAACTACAGCGCCTACATGCCGTTCACCTCGCCGGACCCGGTGCTGCAGCAGAAGGTGTCGAACCGCATGATCGCCGAGATGCCGGCATTGCAGGACAGCATGAAGCCGTACAACTCGTACGTGCTGGCCGCCATGACGACCGAAGCGTACGGGCTGACCAGCACCTTCGAGTGGAAGACCATCGCGGAGCTGCAAGGCAAGCGGATCGGGGTCGCGGGAACCAACGCTCCGCTCTTCATGGCGGTGGATGCCGTACCCGTCAACCTCGGCATCGGTGAGCACTACCAGGCCGCGCAGAACAAGCTGATAGATGCTTCCTACTTCTTCATATCCGGCCTGGAAGCCTTCAAGCTGAAGGAGGTGGCGAAGTATTTCACCAAGACCGGAATGGGCTCGCTCAGCACGCTGGTCGCCTTCATGAACCTCGAGACCCGCGCGAAGCTGCCGAAGGAAGTGGTCGCGATCATCGACGAGGTCGCCGCCGAATCCGCGATGCAGGTAGCCGAGCGCAGCCGCCAGCGCGACATCGACCTCGAAAAGAGCCTGCAGGCCGAAGGTGTCACCGTGTACACCCTACCGGTCGAGGAGCGCGCCAAGTGGGCCGAGCGCCTGAAGGACCTGCCTGGCCGCTCGGCCAAGGAGCTCGATGCCAAGGGACAGCCCGCCACCGAGGTGCTGAAGACCTACGTCCGCTTCCTCGCCGAAGCTGGGTACGAGTTCCCCGTGGACTATCCCCTGTGACGTTTCCGGACACCGCGACACCGGTGTCCGGACCCCGACCGGCGACCCACGGCGGCTGGCTCGCCTGGCTCACCGCGATCGCCTGCCTGCCGCCGCTCGGGCTGAATCTGATGATTCCGCTCGACCGCGCGTTGGCCACCGACCTGGCGTCGACGCCTGCGATCGGGATGGCCGCCATCGGGCTGTACGCGCTCGGGCTCGCGTTGGGGCAGCCGCTTGCCGGCTACGCATCGGACGGATGGGGGCGACGCCCCACCCTGGTGACAGGCCTGGCCATCGGCTCGGTGGGCGGCCTGCTCGCCAGCCTCGCGACGGACCCCGCGACGCTCCTCGCGGGCCGCACCCTCGCGGGGCTCGGCCTCAGTGTGTCGCTGGTGGTGCCCAGGGCCGTGCTGCGTGACCTGGCCGAGGGCGCGAGCCTGCAACGCGGCATGTCGGTCATCTCGACTGCCTTCGCGGTGATGCCGGCGGTGACGCCCGTCGTCGGCTGGTGGCTGCTGGCGAGGACGGGCGACTGGCGTTTCGTGATGGCGGTGCTGCCGCTGCTGTCGCTGGCCGCTCTCGCGCTGGCGGCCCCGTTCCATCCCGAGACACGCCGCGTCGGCACGTTCGCACCCGGCTTGGCGAGCCTGCGTGCCATCTGGAAGCACAGGCAGGCGAGGAGCATCGCCTTGGCATTCGCGGCCTTTGGCGCGGTCTTCTTCGTCCTCATCGGGCTGGTTCCCGCAGCGGTGCGCGGTACACTCGGCGCGGACGAGCGCTTCGTCGCGCTCCTGATGGGCGGTACCTTTCTCGGCTTTCTGGTGGGCAACGCGGTGGTGTCCTTCCTCGCGTCGCGCCACCAGCCGTTGGTCCTGTGCACGACCGGCTGCGCCATCGCCGGATTGGGGGTGGCCCTGATGTGCGTCGCCGCCGCCCGTCCCTCGGCAGTCGGGTGGACGTTCGCGCTGCTGTGCTATTCGCTGGGCCACGGCATGCTCTTTCCCACCGCGCTCACCGTGGTGATCCAGGCCATGCCTACCCGCGCCGGCCTCGCGGCCGCCATGACAGGCATGGCTCCCATGCTGGCGGGCGGCTGTGCCGCGATGGCAGCGGGGGTGATCCCTGCCTCCGCGGGCAGCCGCCTCGTCCTGGTGTGCCTGCCACTGGTCGTCATCGGCGCGACGGCGCTGCGCATGGCATGGACGGCCCCTGCCTCGGACAACCATCTCTCCGGAGACCCCAATGAAGCAACTGGCTGACCGGGCGCTGCTCGGCCTGCATCTCGCCGGTGCCGTCCTGCTCGTCGGCATCACCGCGGTCATCTGCTACGACGTCGCGGGGCGGCTCTTGTTCAACCGGCCGTTCGCCGGGACTGCGGAGCTCGCTGCCGTCTGCCTCGTCCTGCTCACCTACCTGCAGACGCCCTATGTCATCCGCGAGCGCAAGCTGCTGCGGGTCACCTTCTTCCTGGATCGCATGCCGCCGGCGCTCAGAAGCCAGATGAACGCATTCGCCTACTTCCTGGGAGGCGCCCTCTTCATCGCCCTGGTGATCGCCTCGTGGGAGCCGGCGCTCTACGGCCTCGCATCCGGCGAGTTCTACGGCAACGACGCCTTCCGGATACCGGCCTGGCCGCTGCGCTTCGGCACTCTCGTGCTGTGGGTGATCGCCGCGTTGGTCTGCCTGGGCTACATGGCCGAGGGCGTGCGGGGCCGCTTGCGCTCCGTCGAAGACCAGCTTCCCGAGTAAGGAAGGGGCGCGACCATGTTCCTCGAGCTGTGGGGCGGCCTCATTGCCCTTGCCTTCCTGGTCGTCATCGGTGTCCCGGTGGTGTTCGCGTTCGCCGCCGCCGCCGCCGGCGCGTTGGTGTTCACCCTCGGCGGCGTCGAGCCCATGATCAGCCTGCTCCAGCAGACCGCGCTGTCCGGAATCAAGGAGTACAACTTCGTCGTCATCCCCTGCTTCACCGTCATGGGCATGCTGATCGCCCACTGTGGTGCAGCCGGGGATCTCTTCGGCCTGGTAAACCGCTTCCTGCGCGGTGTGCCGGGCCGGCTGGCGGTCGCGACAGTAGGCGGCAACGCAATCTTCGCCGCAGTAACAGGGGTCGGCATCGCCGCAGCCGCGGCCTTCAGCCACGTCGCCTATCCCACCATGCGCGACAATCGCTACAGCCGCAGCTTCGCGTCCGGCTGCATCGCCGGCAGCTCGGTGCTGGGGCTGCTCATCCCTCCGTCCGTCTTCATGATCGTCTGGGCGATCCTCACCGAGCAGTCGGTGGGCAAGCTCTTCGCGGCCGGCGTCTTCCCCGGCATCGTGCTGGCGCTGCTCTATGCGATCTACTGCATGGTGTACGCCAAGTTGAAGCCCGACTCGGCGCCTGACACGGTCTCCGCGGGGCCCGGCGAGCACCTGACCGCGCGGCAGGTCTTCGGGGCAGCCGGCGTCGGGATCATCATCGTCGTGACCCTTGGCGGCATCTGGCTCGGCTACTTCACGCCCACCGAGGGAAGCGCGGTGGGGCTGGTCTGTGCCGCCATGCTCGCGGTCCTCAAGGGCATGCGCATGCGCGGTCTCTTCGACGCGTTCGTCGAGGCGGGCAGGACCGTCACGCCGATCATGCTGCTCCTGATGGCAGCGACCATTTACAGCAAGCTCATCGCCCTGAACGGCATTCCACAGGAAGTGCAGATGCTCCTGGAGGGCATGGGCCTCGGGAGCGGCCAGACGCTTCTGTTCATGGTGCTCGTCTGGTTCGTGCTCGGTTGCATGATCGACAGCATCTCCATCATGCTGCTCACGGTTCCGATCTTCTGGCCGATCGCCCAGGAGCTCGGCATCGACCCGATCGTCTTTGCGCTCATCGGCATCCTGGTCATCGAAGCCGGCGTCCTTACCCCGCCGTTCGGCATCGGGGTGTTCGTGGTCAAGGCCGCGATCCCGGATCGCGACATCCAGGCGAGCGACATCTTCCTCGGTTCCCTCCCGTACTGGTTCCTCATCCTGTTCGTCGCCCTGCTGATCTACCTCTGGCCGGAGCTTGCGACCTGGCTTCCCGGAAAGCTGTAGACAACACGTCGCGCAGTGGCGCCGGCGCGCCCGGAGTGGGCGCCGCCGTCGTCGGTCTTCGGGCCGGTCTGGACGGTGTTGTATGCGTTGATGGGGATCGCCGCGTGGCTCGTCTGGCGCGAACGCCACACGCCGGGCTCCCGCCGGGCGCTCCTGCTTTTCGGCGCGCAGCTGGTGCTCAACACGCTGTGGAGCTGGCTCTTCTTCGCCTGGCATCAGGGCGGCCTGGCGTTCCTCGACATCGTCGTGCTCTGGCTGCTGATCGTCCTCACGATCGTTGACTTCTGGCGCATCAGGCCGCTGGCCGGAGCACTGCTGCTGCCGTATCTTGCCTGGGTCACCTACGCCGCGGCGCTCAACCTCGCGGTGTGGCGGCTCAACCCGCAACTGCTTGGCTAGGATGAACCGACCCCGGGCGTGCGAAGGCTGCTCGCGGGCACGGATCGTCGCGCAGGCTGCCCCGGCTGGCGTCGATCCCGATCCGGTGCCATCATCTCCCGTCCAGCTTCGCCCCACGCCCCGGGATGGCCACACAGTACTACACCGCTTCGAGCCTCGACGGGTTCATCGCGACCGAGGAGGATTCGCTCGACTGGCTGTTTCCACTGGGTAATGTCGACGAGACCGGCTACCCCGACTTCATTTCCAAAGTGGGGCCATTGGCGATGGGCTCGTCCACATACCAGTGGATGCTGCGTCATGCCCAGACCGTCGCATCCGGGACCGGTGCGGCCTGGCCCTACACGCAGCCAACCTGGGTATTCTCGAGCCGGACGCTGCCGGCGATTCCCGGAGCGAACCTGCACTTCGCGCGGGGAGACGTCCGGCCGGTTCACGCGGCGATGCAAGCGGCTGCGGGCAACCGGAACGTCTGGATCGTCGGAGGCCCATCGTGATAGCGTGAACCCGAACGGAGGTCGAATTGACCGGACAAGTCGAGCAGCTCCTCGATACGCTGAAGCGGCGATTCGAGAAGAACATGCAGAGGCACGAGGGAATCGGTTGGGAAGCGGTACGCGCCAGGTTGGATGCGAGCCCGGAGAAGCTGTCCGCGATCGGAGAGATGGAACGCACCGGCGGCGAGCCGGACGTCGTCGGACGCGACGGCAGGTCCAGGGCGGTGGTCTTCTGTGATTGCTCGGCTGAGAGTCCTTCCGGTCGCCGGAGCGTCTGCTACGACCAGGCAGCACTCGATGCCCGCAAGGAGGCCAAGCCGAAGCACAGCGCCCTCGGGATGGCTGCGGAAATGGGCATCGAGCTCCTCACGGAGGAACAGTACCGCGCGCTCCAGCAGCTCGGGGAGTTCGACCTGAAGACCTCGAGCTGGATCCTCACTCCGCCAGACGTCCGGGCGCTCGGCGGCGCGCTCTTCTGCGACCGGCGCTACGGCAAGGTCTTCGTGTATCACAACGGCGCGCAGTCATACTACGCCGCCCGCGGCTTCCGCGGGTCGGTCCAGGTCTGACGCGTGCCGCTCGACGTCCCGCGGAGGTAGCCGCAAGTCGCGCCGGCGCACTCCACGTGGCCAGCATGCCGCTGCTTGGTTCCCTCCTGGCCTGGATGCTCGTTCTCGCGCTCGCGATCGCCAACGGGATGCTGCGCGAGGCGATCCTCATCCCCACGCTGGGGCGGACCGCCGGCCTCCTCCTGAGCGGCATCCTGCTATCCTGCCTGATCGCGCTGGTCGCCTACGCCTTCGTTCGCGCCAGGACCGGCCTGACCGTATCGCAGGGACTGTTCGTCGGCACGTTGTGGCTCGGCCTGACGCTGGTCTTCGAGCTCGGCTTCGGGCACTACGTCCAGCACAAGACCTGGGACGAGCTGGCCGGCGCCTACACCTTCGAGGACGGCAACATCTGGCCCGTCGTCCTGCTGGTGACATTCCTGGCGCCGCCGGTCGCGGCACGGCTTCGCACCCGGGCCAGCAAGGACGCGCCGGAGCGCTGAGGCGAGCGCCAGGGGCCCCGCAGGTCGAGCCCACCCGCCCCCACGATCGCTACAATCGGACGATGCCAGCACAAGACAGGCAAGCCCCGGCAGGCCCTGGAGGTCGTGCCGACCAGCGCCGCGAGTACCCGGCCTCCTTGCGGGCGACGCGCAGGTAGAGGAATGGCAAGATACGTGGCGTTCCTCCGCGGCGTGAGCCCGATGAATGCGCGCATGGCGGACCTGCGGCGAAGCTTCGAGGCCGCCGGCTTTGCCAACGTGGTCACCGTCCTCTCCAGCGGCAACGTCGTCTTCGACGCCCGCAGCGCGGGCAACGGCATGATGCACGCCCGCGCCGCGGAAAATCTCCCTCGCGGCCCCTCGTGGCCAAGCCCTACTGGACATGGCCGAATAGCTGCTTTGCCAACGCCCCGGTGGCCGCCCTTGCCTTCACCGGCCAGAATCGCCACTTGACCAGAACAATGCCGACCGGGCAGCGAGAGCATCACGATGGATGACCTGACCCAGCTCCAGTGGCACTACGCCGACCACGTGGCGACGCTCACGATGAATGCGCCGCCGGTCAATGCGCTGACCCGCACGCTGAACGACGAGCTGACGCTCGCGATGGACCGCATCTCCGAGATGGACGAGGTTCGCGTGGTGGTGCTGACGGGAGCCGGCAAGGTGTTCTGCGCGGGCGCCGACCTGAAGGGCCGGGCGAGCGTCATCCGGGGGCCCGGCGACCTGCCGGCCCACTCGCGGCGGACTCGGGAATGCTTCCACTCGATCAGGGAATGCGCCAAGCCGGTGATCGCCGCGGTCAACGGGCCGGCCCTCGGCTCCGGCCTTGCGATTGTCGCGTCCACGGACATCATCCTGGCCTCGGAGAAGGCGAGCCTGGGATTGCCGGAAGTGGACGTCGGCCTGCTGGGTGGCTGCAGCCACGCCATGCGCCTCTTCGGCCATTCGAAGCTGCGCACGATGATGCTCACCGGCGAGCGGGTGCCCGGTGCGGAGCTCTACCGGCTGGGCGTCGCGGAGGCCTGTGTCGCACCGGAGGACCTGATGCCCAGGGCGCTGCAGCTCGCGGCCGTCATCGCTGCGAAGAGTCCGGTCTCGACCCGCATGGGCAAGCATACGCTGAACGTCATCGAAAGCATGACGCTGCGCGACGGCTACCGCTACGAACAGGACATGACCGCGCAGATCGCCAGGACCGACGACGCCAGGGAGGCGCAGCGGGCGTTCGCCGAGAAACGGGCGCCCGTCTTCACTGGCCGCTGAGCCGGCCGCTGAGCCGGCCGGGCGTCGTCAGTCGGCGCCGTCCAGCCCGCGCCGCCATTCGATCGCGGCGGCCGCCACCGCGTCAGGGCGCTCGAACGGAAGCGCGTGGCTCGCGCGCTCGATCACCCGCACGGTCACCCGATCACCCAAAGCCTCCTTCAGCTCGTGACGCGTCCGCGGAGGGCGCCACGGATCGTCCGCCGCCTGCAGGTCGAGGAGGGGCGCATGGCTCACCGGCCACCATCGCGACTTGTCCGGAATGCGGGCGGCGGCCCGATAGGCCGGTCCGAGCGAGGGATGCCATCCCTCCAGCCATTCCTGCGGATCGCTGCCCTCGGCGAAGAAGGCGCGGCGCAGATGAGCGAGTCGCTCGGCGCGCGGCCGTCGCGCGTCGGCGATCAGGTCGACGGAGTCCGCCACCTCGGGCGGAAACACCCTGGCCGCCGCGGCAGCCACGACGATGCCCCGCACCAGCGCCGGGTGGTCCAGATCGACGACTCGCGCGACGAAGTGGCCGGCGGCATGGCCGAGCAGCACCGCCGGCCGCCCCTGCCCCAGCGACCGGATGGTGTGGGCGATGTCGCCGGCCAGGACGTGCAGGGTCAGCCGCTCGAGAGACCCGTTGCTCCTTCCCATCCCGCGCGGGGTTGGACGCAGCACGCGGCAGCCCGCGCGCGCGAGCCGCGTCGCCAGCTCGCCCAGGTCGCCGGCGTCGCGCAGCGACGACGGCAGCAGCACCCATGGTTCCGGGACCCGCGTGGAGCCGGCGTCGTCCGGCGGGTCGTCGACGGTGACTTCGATCGTCGCCGGTGTGCCGTCGGCCGCGAGACCCGTCCCCTCGAGCAGCACCACGTGTCGTCGCGTCGGCAGGTCCCCCTGCGCCATGCCAGTCAATCGACTTTGGCGCCCGACTTCTTCACGATGTCCGCCCAGACGGGCGCGTCGTCCCGGACCAGCGCATCGAGCTCTCCGGGCGAGCTCGACGTCGGCTCGATGCCGAGCGAGGTGAGCTGCTTGCGCAGCGCGGGCTCGGCCATCGCCTTGCGCACGGCGGCGTTCAGTGTCTCGACCACGCCCGCCGGCGTGCCGGCGGGCACGAAGACGCCGAGCCAGTTCGACACGTCGTAGCCCTTCAGCCCCGATTCGTTCAGCGTCGGCAGCGAGGGCAGAACCGTCATGCGCTCGAGCGACGTGACCGCGAGCGGCCGCGCACGGCCCTCCTTGATGAACTCTTCGTACACCGCGAAGGAATCGAACGTGAGGTCCACCCGACCGGCAAGCAGGTCGGTCAGGAGCGGGGCGCTGCCGCGGTATGGCACGTGCAGGAGCTGCACGTCGGCCAGCATCTCGAACAGCGCGCCGGACAGGTGGCTGGAGCTGCCGTTGCCGGCCGATCCGTAGGTGAGCTTGCCCGGGGCGGCCTTGGCCGTCTCGATCAGCTCGGCAACGTTCCGGGCCTTCACCGAGGGCCCGGCGATCAGCACCCTCGGGTTGAGGTGGGTCAACGAGACGCCGACGAAGTCCTTCATCGGGTCGTAGCCCAGCTTGCTGTTCAACGCCGGATTGATGACCTGGGTAGCCAGGGTGCCGAAGAAGAGCGTGTAGCCGTCGGCCTCCGAGGTTGCCGCCGTCTTCGCGGCGACCGCACCCCCCGCGCCCGCCCGGTTGTCCACCACGACCTTCTGCCCGAGCGGGCCGCTCATGTGCTGGGCGAGGCCGCGCGCCATCACGTCGGCTGCGCCACCGGGCGGGTACGGCACGATCAGCCGCAGTGTCTTGTCCGGAAATGCGGCGGCGGCTTCGAGCGGGAGCAGGCCAAGACCCGTGGTGATGGCAAGGCAGGCCAGGGCAACGAAGCTGCGGCGGGTGTTGCGAAGCATCGCGGTCATCCTCTTCTCCTCGTGGGGATCTGTCGTCGAGAGTCTAGGACGCCACCCCGTCACCCGATAGTCGGGTGGTGGCAACCCTGATATGCACTTCCGGCAGGTCCCGAAGCCGGCGGGCCCGCCCTGGGCCCCGCGTCCCCAGCTATGCACTTCCGGCATTGCAGCTTTGCGGGCATGCCGGTGGGCATGCGGCACGGCGCACCTTACAGTCACGCAGGGATGCAGCCATACAGGCGCGTGCGGCGACGGAACCGAACATGAGCGATACGAAGAATGCGGAAGACGGCCCGCGGAGCGGGCCTCTCGCGCATGTCAAGGTGCTGGACCTGAGCCGCATCCTGGCCGCGCCCTGGGCCAGCCAGATCCTGGCGGATCTCGGGGCCGACGTCGTGAAGGTGGAGCGTCCCGGACAGGGTGACGACACGCGCGGCTGGGGCCCGCCCTTTCTCGCTGACGCGGACGGCAGGGACACCCGCGAGGCCGGCTACCACCTGGCCGTCAATCGGGGCAAGAAGTCGATCACTCTGCGCATCGACCGGCCGGAAGGCCGCGCCATCGTGGAAGAGCTGGCGCGATGGGCCGACATCGTCCTGGAGAACTACAAGGTCGGCACGCTGGAGCGCTACGGGTTGGACGAGGCCAGCCTGCGCCGGATCAATCCGCGGCTGATCTACTGCTCGGTCACCGGTTTCGGGCAGACCGGGCCGCGGCGTGAACAGCCGGCCTACGACTTCCTCATCCAGGCGATGGGCGGGCTGATGAGCGTGACCGGGGAACGCGACGACAAGCCCGGCGGCGGGCCGCAGAAGGTGGGCGTTCCCATCGTCGACCTGATGACCGGCATGTACACCGCGGTGGCGGTGCTGGCCGCGCTGGCACGACGCAACGAGACCGGCATAGGCGATGCGATCGACATCGCGATGATGGACGTGCAGGTGGCCACGCTGGCCAACCAGGCGATGAACTACCTCATCTCCGGCAAGCCGCCGCGCCGCGGTGGCAACGCCCATCCGAACATCCAGCCTCAGGACGTCTTCGCCTGCCGCGACGGCATGATCATCCTCGCTTGCGGCAACGACAGCCAGTTCGTACGGCTGTGCCAGGCGCTCGGCCACCCGGAGTGGGCGACCGACGAACGCTTCGTCGTCAACGCCCGGCGGGCACGCAACGTCGAGGCGCTGACCGCGCTGTTGCGCGACGAGTTGGGACAGCGCAGCCGCGAGGAGGTGATCGCCGCGCTGGATTCGGCCGGCGTACCCTGTGGACCGATCAACTCCATACCCGAGGTGTTTGCGGAGCCGCAGGTCCGAAGCCGGCAGATGCTTCGCCACATCCCCCATCCCTGCGGCGTGGACGTTCCCCAGGTGGCCTCTCCGTTGCGATTCGCCAGCGCCCAGCTCGGCTACGACCGGCCGCCACCGCTGCTCGGGCAGCACACCGATGCGGTGCTCAAGTCGCTCGGCTACTCCGACGACCGGATCGCAGCCTTGCGCAGTGCCGGGATCGTTTGAGCCCGGAGCAGAGGAGGAACACCGGATGAAGCTGCACTGGTCACCGAAGTCACCGTTCGTGCGCAAGGTGATGATCGTGGCCCATGAGCTGGACCTGCTGGAGAGGATCGAGCTGGTCCGCTCGGTGGCTGCCATGAAGCAGCCGAATCCCGCGATCATGGCGGACAACCCGCTGTCGAAGATCCCCACGCTGGTGCTGGCGGACGGCCATGCGCTCTTCGATTCCGGGGTCATCTGCGAGTACCTGAACGAACTCGTCAACGGTCCGCTGTTCCCCGGCTACGGGCCCGGGCGCTGGCAAGCCCTGCGCTGGCACGCGCTGGGCGACGGCCTGCTGGACATGCTGATCCTGTGGCGCAACGAGCGAGAACGCGAGGCCCCGCTGCAGCAGCTCGTCGACGCGTTCGACCGAAAGACACGCGCAGTGCTGCAATGGCTCGAGGACGAGGCCGCGGAGCTGGACGAAACGGCGTTCGCCATCGGCCACGTCTCGCTGGTCTGCGGGCTCGGCTACCTGGACTACCGGTTCGATGCGTTTGGCTGGCGAAGCCAGGCACCGAGGCTCTCGGCCTGGTTCGGCAGGATGCAGCAGCGGCCGTCGGTCACCGCCACCGCGCCGGCGGAAGGATAGCGCCGCGCAGTACACGAAGCACCAACATGGAGACAAGCATGGACCCGAACCGCAGGAATCGTCGCCTCGTCACCGCCTTCATCGCCGCGATGGGCGCGGGCGGCGGATTGCTCGCCCCGCTCGGCGCGCTGGCACAGGACTGGCCCAAGCGCCCGATCAAGCTGATCGTCCCGTACTCCGCCGGCGGTCCGACCGACGCGCTCGCCCGCATGCTGGCCGAGCGCATGGGGCAGGCGCTCGGCGAACCGGTGGTCGTCGAGAACCGCGCGGGGGCAGGCGGCACGATCGGGGTCAACGCGACGCTGAACGCCGCGGCCGACGGCCATACGATCGCGCTGGTCGCCCCCGGGCCTCTCGCCGGCATGCCCAACCTCACGAAGACGTCCTATTCCGCGGGTGACATCGAGTACCTGACACTCGTGGCCCGGATCCCCAGCGTGCTGGTGGTCAACGCCGCATCGGGCGTCGACTCGGTGGAGGCACTGGTGAAGATGGCCAAGGCCGACCCGGGCAAGCTCAACTACAGCACGGCGGGGCCCGGCACGACGCCGCATATCGCCATGGAGCTTCTCAAGGACCAGGCCGGCATCGACCTGATGCACGTACCCTACAAGGGGGCGGCGCCCGCGGTGACCGCCCTCATCGGAGGTGAAGTGCAGGCCACCATGGTGGACCTGCTCCCCGTCCTGCCCCACGTGGCGAGCGGCAGGCTCAAGGTGCTCGCCACCGCCGGCTCGACACGTGCGCCGCAGTTGCCGGACGTCCCGACCATGGCCGAGAAGGGGTTGCCCGGCGTGGCCATGGAGACCACCTATGGCATCGTGGGGCCGAAGGGCATTCCGGCCGCCGTGCTTGGCCGGATCCGCGACACGGTGGTCGCGGCGGTCGACGCGCCCGAGCTGAAGGAGAGCCTGCTGAAGCAGGGCGCGATTCCGGCCACCTCCACGCCTGACGAGTACCGACTCCTGATGCGGGCCGAGTCGGACAAGTGGCGCGACATCATCGCCAAGGCGAAGATCAACCTCAACTGATCCACTGCACGCATGCGCATCGCCTCCGCAACGCTCGCCGCCTGCACCCAGGCGCTGTCCGATCCCGAATGGAAGTTCGCCCGGTCGCAGGTTCCTTCGCTCGAGGGCTGGGTGCTGCGGCTCGAGGACGAGGAAGGACACCAGGGGCTGGGTTACTGCCACGCGATCCCGGCGATCTCCACCCACGGCGCCGGCGCGCGCGCAGGCCTCGAGCTCCTGGCCCCGCGCCTGGTCGGCCGCTCGCCTGCCGATCACGCCGCGATCATGGAGGAGATCGACACCGTCCTCGCCTACCAGCCGACGGTCAAGGCGGCGATCGACATGGCCCTGCACGACCTGCTGGCGCGCCGGCTCGGCGTGCCGATGCACGTGCTGATGGGCGGCAAGCTGCGCGACCGCGTTCCGCTCTCTCGCATCCTGCCGATCAAGGCTCCCCGGGAGATGGCGACGCTCGCCGGACAACTTGCGGCCGAGGGCTACCGCCAGCTCAAGCTCAAGCTCGCCGGCGACATCGATACCGACGTGAGGCGCATCGCCGAGGTTCGCAGCGCCGTCGGGGCGCAGGTGGCCCTGACGCTGGACCCCAACCAGTCCTACGACGCCAAGCGATTGATACGCATATTCGCCCGCATGGAACCGCATGACGTCAGCCTGATCGAGCAGCCGGTGCCCGCCGCCGACTTCGCCGGGCTTGCGCTGCTCACGCGAACGCTGCCGGTGGCGATCGAAGCGGACGAGAGCGCGCAGACCGTGCGCGACGTCTTTCGCCTGGTGTCGGAGCGAGCGGTCGACGTCATCAACCTCAAGATCACCAACCTTGGCGGGATCCGGCGCTTCCTGCAGGCGATGCGCATCTGCGAGGCCGGCGAGGTCGGTTGCCGCATGGGAGCGGCCTTCGGGCCGGCCCTGCTCCAGGCAACCAGCCTGCAGGCCGCTTGCGTGATCCGGCATCTGCCCTACGCCTGCGAGCTCTCCGAGCACCTGCACCTTCGCGACGACCCGTTCACCCCGTTGCCTGTCGAGGACGGCTGCCTCCTGCTGCCGGCCGGGGCCGGTTGCGGCATCGGCTACCGGTAGAGCGCTTCCGGGTTGCCGACCAGGACGCGCTCGATGGTGCGCGCGTCGCCGGCCCACGTCTCGAACAACCGGAGCAGCTCCGCCGTGTCCGTTGCTCCCGGCACGTTGAGATGCGGCCAGTCGCTGCCCCAGATCACCCGTTCCGGGTTCGCCGCCACCAGCGCGTCCTGGAACGCCTTGCCGATGGACCAGGCGGTGCGATCGGCGATTGGCAGCAGGTTTCGGTAGGCGCACAGCTTGACCCAGGTCCCGCCTTCCGCGAGCAATTCGCGCAGCGTGACGAAGCCGGGCTGATCGGGCCCCGCAGCCGGGTCGAACATTCCCATGTGATCGATGACCACCGGCACCGGCAGTGCGCGCAGCGTGTCGGCGATCGAGGGCAGGACCTGGCAATCGGTCCACAGCTCGGCATGCATTCCGGCGTCGGCGAGCGCCGGCGCCAGCGCCTGCAGGTCCTGCAGCGAGGCGCTGCCGGCGAAGTTGGCCGAAGCGCCGCTGCGGTGGCTGAAGCGCAGCGCGCGCACGCCCCGGTCACGCAGGCCGGCGAGTGCCGGCACCGATCCGGCCGTCGCGACCAGCACGGCGCGCCACTGCGGGTACGATGCCATCGCGTCCAGCACCAGCCGGTAGTCCGAGCCGTAGGCGCTCGGATGCACCAGCACGCCGTGCTCGAGACCGAGCCGCTCCAGCAGCTCGACATACCGGGAAGCCAGGGCCTCGGGCGGCGTGTAGCTGCGATCGGGGGCAAGCGGATAGTCTGCGTAGGGGCCGAAGAGGTGCGCGTGGCAATCCCAGCCACCGGATGGAGCCCGGGTCGCCGCCGGGATCGGATCCGAAGCGCTCGAGGTTCGAGAGGATGGATGCGTCATCGCAGCTCCTCCTCCTGCGGAAGCGGGAATGCCGGCTCCACGCCGGGCGGCAGCGGAATCTCGTGTGCGTTCAGCGTCATGGCCACCATGGTGTAGTAGCCGACCAGCGCGGTCAGCTCGACCGTGGCGCGCTCGCCGAGCAGCCGCACGCAGGCGGCATGCGTCGACCCCGAGACCGAGTGGGACCGGTTGAGCTCCGACGCGTACTGGTGGATCGCGGCCTCGGTTTCGTCCAGGCCGTCGGGACGCCGTCCGGCAAGCAGCGCATCGAGCGCCTCGGCGCCCCAGCCCGCGCGCTCCGCCTCGCTGCGGTGGGCGAACCACTCGAACGGCGAGCGGCAATGGCGCGCGGTCACGAGAATCGCGAGCTCCGACTGGCGCGGCGACAACGAGGTACGGTAGCGCAGCAGCGCACCGAGCGCTTGCCATCGATCCGCGAGCTCGGGGTTGTGGAGCGCCGCGCGCAGCGGCCCCTTGATCTCGCCGCGCGGCCCCGACACGATCCTGTCGTGCACGGCCCTCTGCTCGGGCGACATCGAATCCGGGTGGGGCAGGCTGAGGCGAGGCATTGGCGAGGCAGCTCCGATGTAGGTGAGGCGCTTCGGCATTCGCTGTGTGCACCGACTTCGCCCGAAGTCGGAAGCTTACGGAGGAGCAGGCGCCCCGGCCAGTACCGGGCGGACATGGCAGCTTTGCATCCAGGCGAAGGTGATCAGCCGGGGCCGCCCGAGCGCCACAGGCCGCGATCGGCCTGCTGGTCGATGGCCCTGACCAGCAGGCGCGTCACCGCGGAGACGGCGCGCGACGGGCCCTTCGCCCGGGCGTGGACCATCGCGACGATGCGCTCGATGGCGGGAGACACGATCCGCGCGGCCTGCAGGCGACCTTCCTGGACGTCGCTCCAGACGGCATGCAGCGGCAGCACGGTGTAGAGCTGCTCCTCGGCGACGATGCTGCGCATGAGCGGCAGCGAATCCGCTTCGATGACCGGCTCGAGCGTGATGCGGTGACGGCGCGCCAGCGAGTCGAGCGCGGTGCGCAGGCCGTTCGGTGCGCTCGGCAGGATGAAGGGCAGCTTGTCCAGCGCCTCGAAGGCCACCTCTGTTCCGCTCGTCAGCCGGTCGCCCTTGACGCCGATGAGGTAGCTTTCGACGACGCACAGTGCCTGCTCGTGGTCCGGCAGCCGTCGCCCGTACCGATAGAGAACGGCGACATCGACCCGTCCGTCTGCCAGCCACTCCTCCACCTGACCACTCGAACCCTCCAGGATCTTCAGGCGGATCCCGGGGTGGTGCGCACGGATCTGCCCGTACAACCGGCCCGCGAGAGCGTTGGTGATCGAGGGCAGCGATCCCAGGATGACGCGGCCGACCGGCTCCTGCGCCTCGCCGCGGATCTCCTCCTCGAGGCGGCCCGCGGCGGCGAGCAGGTTGCCCACGTGCGGCAGCAACCGCTGCCCTGCCTCCGAGAGCTCGACGCCGCGGCCGGTCCGGTTGAAGAGACGCGCGCCACAGTCCCGCTCGAGGGCATTCAGGTGGCGACTAAGCAGCGACTGGTTGGTGTCCAGGAAGAGCGCCGCGCGCGTCAGGCTGCCATGCTCGGCGATCGCCAGGAAGGCATGCCACTTCAGCAGGTCCGACGTCAGGTCGAGCTTCAGATGGGTGACTTTCTCGGTCAGGTTCACACTCCGGATTCGGGGGAGATCTGCGTGACGGGCGGTCCGGGCCATGCAACCGGCGACTGGGATAGTATCGACTGCTCCACGCCCCGCGGACAGGAATGATTCAGGTTCGACACGGACACCACCGGTCCAGACGCCGCCGGTTTCTCGCGAAGGGTCTCCTCGCGGCTCCGCTGCTCGCGCTCGCAGGCCGGGCGGGTGCGGAACCGCCGGACGACGGGCCGCTGCGGCTCGTTGCCGGATTCGACACCGCCGGCCCCGGCGACGTGCTCACCCGGGTGCTCGCGATCGAGGTCGGACGGCTCTGGGACGAGACCGTGAACGTCCTCAACCGCAGCGGCGGGCGCGGCCGGATGGCGGCGGACTACGTCCGGAACCAGCCGCCCGACGGCCGCACCCTGCTGCTGGCCGATACCTGCGGCATGGTGCTGGCGCCGCTCTTTCACCGCTCCATCGGCTTCGATCCGTGGGTGGACTTCGTCGCGGTCGCACGCCTGGGCAGTCGCCGGTCGGTCATCGTCGTGTCGGCTGCATCGCCGCTGCGCGACGTCGACGCCTGGCTGCGCGATGCCCGTCGCGCGCCGGAGACGGCCACCGTGGGCACCGCTGCCGCCGGTGGCCTGCGCTGGTTCATCGGCTGCAGGCTCGCGCTCGAGCACGAGGAGTCGCTGGTGCTCATGCCGTACGGCCGCAGCACGCTGCTCGTCAACGACGTGGTCGCCGGCAGGATCGCCGCCGGGATCGTTCCGATCGCCGATGCCCTCCCCTATCGGCATGCGGGCCGCATCCGGATCCTCGCGGCGGACGGTGCCGGCCGCAGCACGCTTGCGCCGGACGTCCCCACGCTCGGCGAGCTCGGTTACCGCGGCTTCGATTCGCCCCAGTGGTACGGACTGTTCTCCCCGCGCGGCACGCCGGGGTCGATCGTGGATCGGTGGAGCGAAGCCGCCATGGCGCTGCTCGCCCGCGGCGACATGCCGGGACGGCTGCCCAGCATCGGCATCGAGGCCGATCCCGGCTCGCCCGAGGCGCTGAAGGCGACGCTGGCCGAGGACATCGAGACCTGGCGTCCGCTGGTCGCGGCTAGCGGCTTCGTCGTCGACTGAACCCGCCGCCGGCGCGTGGCGAATTCCCTTTGATCGGCTTGGCTGCTCCCTCCGCGACCCCGCCCTATCCCTAGAATCCGCCGACCGGACGACGATGTTCCGGCTCAACTGGAGGAGGCACGGATGGAGCGCAAGGCACGGCACGACGGCAGCACCGGACCACGACCCATGGCAAAGGCGAGCGACTTCCATCCCGAGGTGCTCGGTCTGTTCGACAAGTACGTGCACGGGATGATCGACCGTCGTGGATTCCTCGCGGGCGCCGGCAAGTTCGCCGTGGGCGGCATGTCGGCCGCCGCCCTGCTGGAAGCGCTGAGTCCGCGATTCGCCCAGGCGCAGAAGGTGCCCAAGGACGATCCCCGGCTGAAGACGGAGACCCTCGCCTTCGAGTCGCCCGACGGCTACGGCAAGGCAAGCGGCTACCTGGTCCGACCCGCCAACGCGACCGGCAAGCTGCCCGGCGTTCTCGTCGTCCACGAGAACCGGGGGCTCAATCCGCATATCGAGGACGTCGCCCGCAGGCTGGCGCTGGAGAACTTCGTCGCGTTCGCCCCGGACGCGCTCTTTCCGCTGGGCGGATATCCCGGCGACGAGGACAAGGCCCGCGAGCTGTTCGCAAAGCTGGAGCAACCCAAGACCCGCGAGGACTTCGTGGCCGCGGCGAAGCTGCTGCGGACGCACGAGGCGGTCAACGGCCGGATCGGCGTGGTCGGATTCTGCTACGGCGGCGGCATCGCGAACCTGCTTGCCACCCGCGTTCCCGAGATCCTGGCCGCCGCCCCCTACTACGGTCCGGCGCCGGGCGCCGCCCAGGTGGCGAACATCAAGGCACGGATGCTGATCCACTACGCCGGCAACGACGAGCGGATCAACGCCGGCTGGCCGGCATACGAGGCGGCGCTGAAGGAGGCCGGCGTGCGCTACGAGGCGTTCGTCTATCCGGATACGCAGCATGGCTTCCACAACGACACCACGCCGCGATACGACGAGGCGGCAGCCAGGCAGTCCTGGGAACGGACGCTGGCGCTCTTCAACGAGACGTTGCGAGGGTAGAGGGCGGGTACCGACCGATCGTGGCGCCTGCCGTCAGCCGACGGCAAGCGCCATCACGCCGGTGGCGATGCAGGCCGCGCCGAGGATGCGCATCACGCGATCGCCCTCGGAAAGCAGGTGTCCACCGATCAGCGCGGCAAAGAGCATCGAGACCTCGCGCGCCGGCGCCACGTGGGACAGCGGCGCCACCTGCATCGCATAGAGCACCAGGACGTACGAGATCGGGCTTACGGCGGCTACCAGCAACGCGCCCTTCCACTGCGCGCGCCAGACGGCGGCCAGCCCGGCCCGCATCCCGATGAAGACGAGCGGCAACAGGATGGCCAGCCGCACGAGGTTGCCGAGATAGTCGATGAGGACGGGCGACATGCCCAGCACCTTGACGCCCCAGCCGTCCACGAAGGTGTAGGCGGCGATGAAGATGCCGGTCGCGATGCCGAAGAAGATGCCCGCGCGTACCCGCTCGTGGCGCGCGGGATCGTGCGCCGCCCGGAAGAGCGCGGGCCCGCCCGCGACCAGGAAGACACCGCCCACCACGGCGGCGATGCCCAGCGCGCCCCACGCGGAGAGCCGCTCGCCGAGGAAGAGGATCGCCATGGTCGACGACAGGAGCGGGCCGGAACCTCTCGCCAGCGGGTAGACCACGGTCAGGTCGGCCTTGCGGTAGCCACGCAGCAGCACCAGGTAGTAGCCGACATGCAGCGCGCCGCTGGTGAGGATCACCCCCAGCTCCGGCCAGCCGTAGTCCGGCACCTGCTCCCAGGAGAACCAGATGCCGAGCGGCGCCCACACCACCATGAGCAGCACGGAGCTGAAGAGCGCGAAGCGCGCATCGCCGCCGATCTTCTTGGCGGCGATGTTCCAGCAGGCGTGAATCAGGCCCGCCAGGATCACCAACGCGAGCGCTGACCCCGGCATCGGTCAGGCTGCGCGCGCGGTGACGGCTACGCCCAGCCCGGACGGTCTCCCGAGACGGCCGATCCCGGCCTTGCCCCGCGATGGTTCCAATCGGCGTCAGCGCACCTGCCGCTGCATCGGCGCGGCGGCCTGCGCGGACTCGCCCACGTAGATCTCGACCCGCCGGTTGCGGGCGCGCCCGCTCGAGGTGGTGTTCTCCGCGACCGGCTCGCGGCTGCCGCGGCCATCGATCTGGATCTGTCCGATCGGCACCCCGCGCGCGACGAGATAGTCGCGCGTGCTGGCCGCGCGGTTGACCGAGAGCGGGTTGTTGATCGTGTCGTTCCCCGTGCTGTCGGTATGGCCGATGATCTGCACCATGGCGCGCGGGTTGGCCACCAGCGATTGCGCGAACCGGTCCAGGATGGGACGGAAATCGCCGCGGATATCGGCGCGGTTCACGTCGAACGAGATATCGCTGGGAATGTCCAGCATCAGCAGGTTCTCGTTGGTGCGCACCACCTCGACGCCGGTACCCTGGGTCGCTTCCTCCATCGCCCGCTTCTGTTCCTCCATGCGCGAGGACCAGACGTAGGTGCCGAGGGCGCCGAGCGCACCGCCGATGAGCGCACCGTTGCGGACGCCCTTGCCGCCGCTCTGCGCGCCGCCGATGACTGCGCCGACGCCCGCGCCCACGCCTGCCCCGGTGGCCGTTCGACGCTGGGTATCGGTCATCCCGGCGCAGCCGGCCAGCGCGAACATCGCGACCGTGGCCACGACTGCAGCCTTGCGCAGGCCACGTGCGGCGCCCGCTTCGCGCGTGCTGCCGTCCAGGGATTTGCGGTGGATCATCTCGTACTCCTTGGCCGGCGCTCGCCGGCATGACATCGGTATTTCAGCATAACCGGAGCCATACGGCCGCGCCAGCGCCGGTCGACGGGAGGCCACGAACGGCTCCGGCCGCTGCCGCGCATCGGATGCGGACAACCGCCGGCGCGCGGCGACCGGGCCAGGCGACGGCCGCGCCGCCGCCGTCGCGCACCGCCCGTTCGCATACCTCCCTTTCGGCGGATGGCGTGGCCACCGGCGGGGCCACTAGAATGCCGGCTCGAGCGACAACCGTTTCAACCCGGGAGTTCCATGCGCAACGTGTTCAACTTCGGCGCCGGGCCGGCCGTGCTCCCGGAAGAGGTCCTCGCCCAGGCCGCGGCGGAGATGCTCGACTGGCGCGGCACGGGCCAGTCCGTGATGGAGATGAGCCACCGCGGCGAGTCGTACCAGTCCATCCAGGCCCAGGCCGAAGCGGACCTGCGCGAGCTGGCCGGCATCCCGTCGGGATACCGGATCCTGTTCCTGCAGGGCGGCGCCACGCTGCAGTTCGCGATCCTGCCGATGAACCTGCTGCCGGAGGGCGGCACCGCCGACTACGTCGATACCGGGGAATGGTCGACGAAGGCCATCAAGGAAGCGAAGCGGTTCGGCAAGGTCAACGTGGCCGCCACCGCCCAGGACAGCCGCTTCACCCGCATTCCGCCGCGCGAGGAGTGGCGCCTCACTCCGGGCGCGGCCTACGTGCACATCTGCTCCAACGAGACGATCGGCGGAGTCGAGTACCACTGGACGCCCGACGTCGGCGAGGTGCCGCTGATCGCGGATGTCTCGTCCAACTTCATGTCGCGCCCGATCGACGTCTCCCGCTACGGCGTGCTCTACGGCGGCGCGCAGAAGAACCTCGGTCCGGCCGGCCTCACCCTGGTGATCATCCGCGAGGACCTCCTGCGCGGCGTTCGTCCGGAGTATCCGTCCCTCCTGGACCTGAAGCAGCAGGCCGAGAACGATTCCATGGTGAACACGCCGCCCACCTTCGCCGTCTACATCGCCGGGCTGGTGCTGCAGTGGATGAAGCGAGAAGGCGGGATCGATGCGATCGAGAAGCGCAACATCGGCAAGGCGCGGCTGCTCTACGACTGCCTGGACGCGAGCGGCTTCTACACCACCCCCGTCGCGAAGGAAGACCGTTCACGCATGAACGTGCCGTTCACGCTGCCCGACAAGGCGCTCGACGCGCCGTTCCTTGCCGGCGCGCAGGAACGGGGGCTGGTGCAGCTGAAAGGCCACCGCTCGGTGGGTGGCATGCGCGCCTCGATCTACAACGCCATGCCGGTCGCCGGCGTCCAGGCGCTGGTGAATTACCTGCGGGACTTCGAGAAGCGGTACGGCTGACGGCCGGGGCCCGCCGGGTCAGGCATCACGGGTCCGCTGGGGCATGAGCGTCGCGCCGATGGCGACCAGGATCGCCACCAGCGCCGCCGCATCGGTCCACCCGGGCTGCTCGCCGAGCAGCACCAGGCCGGAGACGACGCCGACCACCGGGATCATCATCACGGAGAGCGCGCTCACCACCGGCGGCAGCCCCGAGGCGAGCCGGAACCAGAGCAGCTGGGCGACGCCGTAGGCGAGCAGTATGTTGTAGGCGATCGAGCCCCACTCGGCGTGGTTGGGCCAGCGGATCCAGAGGTGCCGCTCGAAGGCGATGCAGAGCACCGCGCACAGCAGGAAGGCGCCGGCCATCATCCAGAAGCTCAGCACGACGAGCGGCGTCGGCTGCGACCGCCGGCGCAGCTGGTGCGTGCCGACCGCCCAGATGAGCGCCGAGAGCAGCATGCACGCGGTGCCCAGGGGGCTGCCCGCGATCGCGCGGATCTCGCTCGAGAGCAGCAATCCGACTCCGATCAGGGCGGCGACCAGCGCCACCACCAGCCGCGGCCCCTGCCGCTCGCGATACACCACGAGACCGACCAGTGCGACCCAGACCGGCAGGGTGTAGCCCAGGATCGCCGCGCGCCCCGAGGCGAGCAGGCGCACCCCCAGGATGGAAAGCGCGTACCAGCCCGCCATGTTGGTGAGCGACAGTATCGCCGTCTCGCGCCACCAGCGACGCTCGACGCCGAGCGAATGCCCCTGCGCCCGGGCGATGGCCGCGATCACGACCAGGCCGCCGAACAGGGTCACCGCGCGGAACGTGAAGGGCGGGAAATCGGCCACGCCGATCTTCATCACCGGCCAGTTCACCCCCCAGATCAGCGTGAGCAGGCACAACAGGACAATATCGAGGCGGGACAGCGTTGGCGACATCTTGTAAAGTGCGAAAAATCCTCCCGGCGGGCGGCGGACCGCTGCATGCTGCGGCGAAGCGGGCGACGACCCTGGCCGGCGCCGCGCGATCGGATGGGGGTGAAGCGGAGGACGCGTGAACGGGAATGCGGCTGGATTCGGATTGTCGCTCAGGCGGCGCTGGGCGGAGGCCGATTCTGCGCTCTGCATCGGGCTGGACCCGGACCCCCGACGGATTCCGGAACACCTCGGCTCCGGCCCGCCGGCGGTCCTCGCCTTCTGCCGCGCCATCGTCGACGCCACCGCGGACCTTGCCTGCGCCTTCAAGCCCCAGATCGCCTACTTCGCCGCCGCGGGCGCGGAGCGGGAGCTCGAGGCGTTGATCGGACACATCCACGAGCGTCATCCCGGCGTGCCGGTGATCCTCGACGCCAAGCGCGGCGACATCGGCGATACCGCGCGCCAGTACGCCGCCGAGGCATTCCGCCGCTACCAGGCCGACGCCTTGACGGTGAATCCTTTCATGGGCCGCGATTCGATCGAACCCTACCTGGAATGGGAAGGCAGGAGCATCTTCCTGCTCTGCCGCACCAGCAATCCCGGCGGCGCCGACTTCCAGTCGCTGGAGAGCGGCGGCGAGCGGATCTACGAGCGCATCGCGCGGCTGGCCGCGACCGCCTGGGGCGGCAGCGCGGCGGGGCTCGGGCTGGTGGTCGGCGCCACCTACCCCGCCGAGCTGCGCCGGGTGCGGGAGATCGCGCCCGACCTGCCGCTTCTCGTCCCGGGCATCGGCGCCCAGGGCGGCGACATCGAGGCGACAGTCGCCGCCGGCGTCGATCCGGGCGGCATGGGTCTCGCGATCAACTCGTCGCGGGCGATCCTGTATGCCGGCAACGGCGCGGACTTCGCCGCGCAGGCGCGTGCGGCGGCGCTGCAGACGCGGGATGCGATCCGGGCTGCAGTCGCCCGGGCGATGCAAGTAAGGAGGCGGACATGAAACAACCCCCACGCTCGCTCCGCTCGCTGCCCCCCGAGGGGGCTTCTCAGCGCCTTCGGGCGGCCGGGCGGCGCTGAGATGAGAATCCTGATCGCAGAGGACGACACGGTCCTGACCGATGGCCTGTCCCGGGCGCTGCGCAAGAGTGGGTACGCCGTGGACTGCGTGGATTCGGGCACGCGCGCCGACGCCGCGCTGTCGGCGCAGCCCTACGACGCGGTGATCCTTGACCTGGGCCTGCCCGGCATCTCGGGCTTCGAGGTGCTCAAGCGCCTGCGGTCCCGGGCGGCCAAGGTCCCGGTGCTGATCCTCACCGCGGCCGACTCGGTGGAGCAGCGGGTGCGCGGCCTCGATCTCGGCGCGGACGACTTCATGTCGAAGCCGTTCTCGCTCTCGGAGCTGGAGGCCAGGGTACGCGCCATCGTCCGCAGGCATGCCGGCTCCGCGACACCGCTCGTGACGCTCGGCAACCTCACGTTCGACCAGGCCGGGCGCGTGGCCCGCGTGGCGGACCGCAACGTCGAGCTCTCGGCGCGGGAGATCGGACTGCTGGAGATCCTCATCCAGCGGGCCGGCCGGCTGGTCAGCAAGGAGCAGATCGTGGACCACCTCTGCGAATGGGGCGAAGAGGTGAGCCACAACGCGATCGAGGTCTACGTGCATCGGCTGCGCAAGAAGATCGAGGACAGCGACGTGGTGATCAGCACGGTGCGCGGGCTGGGCTACTGCCTGCAGCGACCCGCGCAATCCGACGAGGCGGCCTGACCGCCGGCTGGCGAGCATGAACGCGCGACTGCCGACGATGGTCTCGGACCTGATCCGGACCCACGAGACACCGATAGACCGGCCGGACTGGATCGAGCGGCGGCGCAAGCCGCGCATCGGCACCGGCAAGCGCGAAGCGTATCGGCGACGCTCGCTCTTCGCCGAGATCCTGGACTTCATGTTCGCTCCGCTCGCCCTGCTCTGGCCGATGTCGGTGGTGCTCACCTTCGTCGTGGCGCGCGCGCTGGCGGACGTGCCGTTCGATGCGGAGCTGGAGCAGCGCCTGCGCGCCCTCGCGAACTATGTCGAGATCACCGGCAGCTACCAGCCGCCGGACAGCTTCGATGCGCCGCGAGGCCTGCTGCCGCTGGACGATGCCAAGCAGAGCGCCTACCAGGTGCGCTCGGCCACCGGTGAGCTGCTCGCGGGCGATCCCGAGCTGCCGCCGCCCCGGCAATACGACTTCCTCGAGCCCGGCAGCCTGGCCCGCCGCACGCAACCGGTCCGCAGCGAGGACTGGCGAATCGCCCACACCTGGGTGGCGAGCACCGCCGCGGACGTCGGGTCCCGGGGGCCGGTCCTGATCCAGGTGGGCGAGACGCTGGAGCGGCGCAACGCGCTTGCCAACGAGATCATCCGCGGCATCATCGTGCCTCAGTTCCTGCTGCTGCCGATCGCCGTGTTCCTGGTCTGGTTCGGGCTCTCGCGCGGGCTCCATCCGCTGAAGGCCGTGCAGGAGCGCATCCGCAATCGGCGCCCCGACGATTTCTCGCCGATCGATCCGCACGGCACGCCCGAGGAGATCGCGCCCCTGGTGACCGCCTTCAACGACCTGCTGCTGCGCCTGGAGCAGAACATCGGCGCGCAGAAGCGGTTCATCGGCGATGCCGCGCACCAGCTGAAGACGCCGCTTGCGGGGCTGCGCACCCAGGCCGAGCTGGCCCTTAAGGAAGGCGACGCCAACGAGCTGCGCAACAGCCTGCGGCATATCGCGAGCAGCGCCGAGCGGTCCGCGCGGATGGTCTCGCAGCTGCTCTCGCTCGCGCGGATGGAGAACCTTCGCGACGCAGCGCTGTTCGAGCGCCTGGACCTGCCCGGCCTCGCCCGCAGCGTCGTCAGCGAGTGGGTGCCGCAGGCGCTCGCCCGCGGCATCGACCTCGGCTTCGAATGCGACACCGGCCCTGCCCGCCTGGAGGGGCTTCCGCTGCTGCTGCGCGAGCTGATGAACAACCTGATCGACAACGCCCTGCGCCACACGCCTCGCGGCGGCTCGGTGACGGTCCGGGTCACCCGGCGCGGCCCCCCGCCGGCGACCCTGGTGCTCGAGGTGGAGGATACCGGCAGCGGCATCCCGGAGGCGGACCAGGCGCGCATCTTCGATCGCTTCTACCAGGTCCTGGGCAGCCAGAGCCAGGGCAGTGGCCTCGGTCTCGCCATCGTGCTCGAGATCGCGGACCAGCACCAGGCCGCGATCACCCTCACGAGCCCGGTGTGCCGCGATCCCGGCGCCACGCCAGGCACCCGTTTCCAGGTCCGCTTCGGCCCGACGGAGACCGGCCGCCGGCCGGCATCCGCGGCTTCCGGCGAGGTCGGGAAGGCTGCCGCGGCACCCCCGCGCACGGCCGGGCATCCTTTGACCCACCCTCGCGCGACCGGATAGAATCGGGGCTGCGTGGAGATGTAGCTCAGCTGGTTAGAGCGCACGACTCATAATCGTGAGGTCGGTGGTTCAAGTCCACCCTTCTCTACCACCTGATCCCGCGGGCCGGCCCGGTTCGCCGGCTGCGCAACGCACGGCGCCTTTCCCGACCGCGATGTCGACCACCGGTCAACTGGGCGCGCACCCCGGTGAGGAACTGCGCGAACATCGGTCGGGATCCCGTCTCCAGGCGGCCCCGGACCAACCGGACACGATGCCCAGCACCATGATCACGACCTCTCCGCGCCCCGGATCGCCGGCAACCGGCGCAAGGCTTGCGCGCATCGCGCTGCAGGCCTTCGCCGCCCTGCTCGCAAGCGTGCTGCTGGCGATCCCGGCTGCCCAGGCCCAGACGCGGCCGATACCCGCGCAGGCGCGCTACGGCACCCTCGTGCTCGGCGTCTTCCCGGAGGCCAGCCTCGACGGCAAGGCCACCCGGCTGGGCGCCGGTGCCCGCGTCTTCGACCAGCGCAACCTCATCGTCACGCCGGCCTCGATCAAGGACGCGCGCAACTTCGTCGCCTTCGTGACCGGTCCGCAGAACGAGATCGTCACCGCCTGGATCCTGACCGACGCGGAGATCGCGGCGCTGCGCGCTCGCAAGCGCCGTTCGGGCCGATGAGGACCGCTCGCCGATGACCCGCAAGCTGTACCTGCGCACCTTCGGGTGCCAGATGAACGAGTACGACAGCCGCCGGATGGCGGACCTGCTCGCGGGCACCGAGGGCGCCTTGCTCACCGACGACCCGGCCGAAGCCGACATCGTCCTCTTCAATACCTGCTCCGTGCGGGAGAAGGCCCAGGAGAAGGTGTTCTCGGACCTCGGCCGCTTCAAGGCGCTCAAGCGCGAGCGCCCGGAAATGATCATCGGGGTTGGCGGCTGCGTCGCCACGCAGGAAGGCGAGGCGATCGTCTCGCGCGCGCCCTACGTCGACGTGGTGTTCGGCCCGCAGACGCTGCATCGCCTGCCGGACCTGATCGCGCGCCGGCGCAGCACCGGCCGTCCACAGGTGGACATCACCTTCCCGGAGATCGAGAAGTTCGACGCCCTGCCACCGCCGCGCAAGGATGGCGTGAGCGCGTTCGTGTCGATCATGGAAGGCTGCAGCAAGTACTGCAGCTTCTGCGTCGTCCCCTACACGCGCGGCGAGGAGATCTCGCGGCCGTTCGAGCAGGTGCTGCTCGAGATCGCGCAGCTCGCCGAGCAAGGCGTGCGCGAGGTCACGCTGCTCGGACAGAACGTCAATGCCTACCTGGGCCAGGTCGAGGGGTTCGACGCGCCGGCCGATTTCGCGCTGCTGCTGGATTATGTGCACGAGGTTCCCGGGATCGAGCGCATCCGCTACACCACCTCCCACCCGCGCGAGTTCACCCAGCGCCTGATCGATGCCCATGCGCGGCTGCCGAAGCTCGCCGCCCATGTCCATCTGCCGGTGCAGGCCGGATCGGATCGCATCCTCGCCGCCATGAAGCGCGGCTATACCGCGATGGAGTACCGCTCCATCGTGCGACGGCTGCGCGCCGCAAGACCCGACATCAGCGTGTCGTCCGATTTCATCGTCGGCTTTCCGGGGGAGACCGAAGCGGACTTCGAGCGGACGCTTCGAATGGTCGAGGACCTCGGCTTCGACGACTCGTATTCGTTCGTCTACAGCCCGCGGCCCGGCACGCCGGCCGCGAACCTGCCCGACGAGACCCCCCAGGAAGAGAAGCTCGTCCGCCTGCGTCGACTGCAGGCGGCGATCCAGGCCAATGCGGACCGCATCAGCGCCGCCATGGTCGGGACGCGCCAGCCCGTGCTGGTGGAGGGCCCGTCGCGGCGCGATGCAGCCGAGCTTGCCGGGCGCACCGCCAACAACCGCGTCGTCAACTTCGCCGGGTCCCCGTCACTGGTGGGCAGCATGGTGGACGTCGAGATCGTCGGCGCCCGGGCGCACACGCTGCGCGGCATCGCGACTTGACGCGCCCTTCCGTCCTGCTCCTCGCCATCGCGCTTGCGGGCACGGGCGCGGTCGCGCAGGCGCAGCCCGGCCGGCCGGCCCAGGCGGTTCCATCCGTTCCCGCGCAGCCTGGGCCTGCGGACGATGCGTCGGCCGCCACCGGTCCTTCCCTGCTCGCGCTGCGCGAGCTGCTCCAGCAGGCCCGAACCCACCTGCAGCGGGGCGATCCGCAGGCGGCCTATGCGCTGCTCGAGCCGCACACCGCCGACTACAGCAACGCCGAGGACTTCAACTACCTGCTCGGCATCGCCGCGCTCGACAGTGGCCGGCCGTCGCAGGCGGTGCTCGCGCTGGAACGCGTGCTCGCGCACGCGCCCGACCACACGCTCGCGCGCGCGGAGATCGCCCGCGCCTTCCTCGCGCTGCGGGAGACCGAGGCCGCGAAGCGGGAGTTCGAGGCGGTGGCCCGCGCGGACCTGCCGCCGGAAGTGCAGGACACCATCCGCCGCTATCTCGAGATCGTCGCGAGCACGGACCGGCCGCAGCGACGCTGGCGCGCGTCGGTCGAGGCCGCGATCGGCCATGACGACAACGTCAACTTCGGCAGCAGCCTCGACGAATGGGTCCTGGGCGACGGCCTCGCGCTCATCCCCACGGACGCCAGTCGTCCCCAGGAAAGCGCCTTTCATGAGTTGAGCGGCCAACTCCACTACACGGCACCGATCGACGGCCAGACCGAGTGGACGATCGGCTCGCAGCTGAGCCAACGAAGCAACGCGAGCCAGCACAATAACGACCTGGGGGCCGTCGAAGTATCCGGCGGCCTGGCACGCACGCACGGGCGGGACCGTTACTCGATGAGCGTCCAGTTGCAGCAGCTTCACCTCGACGGCAAGTCGTTCCGCACGGCCAAGGGCCTGCTCGGGCAGTGGCAGCGTGACGTCGACGACCGTACGCAGGTGGGCGCCTACGCGCAGCTCTTCGACCTCGGCTTCGCAGGCCAGCACGTGCGCGACGCGCGCCGCCAGGTCTATGGCGCCACCCTGGTGCGCGGCCTGCAGGATCAGGGCCGGACCGTGCTGGTGGGCAATCTCTACGCCGGCCGCGAGTCGTCGCGCCGCGAAATCGAAGAGCTTTCCTTCGACCTGCACGGCGTGAGGCTCGCGGCGAGCCGCGGCCTCGGCGCCGGCTGGCGCGGCTCGGCTGGAATCGGCTACGAGCGGCGCAGCCACGACGGCGCCGACGGCTTCTTCGGCATCCGCCGTCGCGATCGGCAACTCGAGATCCGCCTCGGCGCCGAGCGCGAGCTGGGCCGCGGGCTGTCGTTCGGGCCGCAGGTCATCCACACGGACAACTCGTCGACCCTTGCGCCGAGCGACTTTCGCCGGACCCAGGTGATGGTGACGGTCCGCTACAGGTTCTGATCATGTCGCCCGCCCCGGGGGCCGTGGGACCGCATCGCGCGCGCGCCGGCGCCCTGCCCGGGACGCGCATCGCGCGCGCCCTGCTCATCGTTCTCGGATGGCTGGCTGCCTGCGGCATCGCGTTCGCCAACGAGGGCCGGCTGATCCTCGTGACCGGACAAGTGACGCTGGTACGGTCGACGCCCGGCCAACCGGTTCGCACCCTCGTTCCCGAAATCGGCACGGTGGTCGCCGGCGGCGATGCGCTCGTCACGGGGGTCGACGGACGCGTGCAAGTGGCATTCAGCGACGGGTCCCTGTTGTCGCTGCAGCCGCGCAGCGAGTTTCGCATTGACGACTACCGCTTCGACGCCGACGCGCAGCGCGGCTTCTTCTTCCTGGTACGCGGAGCGCTGCGGACCATTTCGGGAGCGATCGGCAAGCGCGAGCCGGACGACTACCGCATGTCGACCCCGACCGCGAACATCGGCATCCGCGGCACCGAGTTCGTTGCCGAGGAAACCGTGTGCGATCCCGCTTGCCATCCTGGCCGGACGCCGGGACTGCGGGTGGCAGTGAGCGCCGGGCGCGTGGTCGTGTACAACGCGGCGGGATCGACCGAAGTGGCTGCCGGCGGTGCCACCTACGTGGCCGGCCCGTCGTCCGTACCCGTCCCGACCAGCGAGCGGCCCACGCTCAGCACGGCGCCGTCACGCTTCGATCAAGGAGCGACCCGGCTCGCGCAGACGGGTCCGGTACCGGGCGGCCCGCGCGCTCGCAACCAGCAGGCGCCGCGCGAGTTCGGCGAAGGCCTGCCACCCGGCGTCGTCGACGACTGGCGCCGCGGCCCGCTCGCCTCGCAAGGTGATTCCGCATCCCCCGCCTACGTGGTCGCGGCGGCCGTGCCGGCCCAGGTCGATCCCCGAGCCCGGACCGCGCCCCCCAAGTCCGGGCGGACCGGTTCCGACGCTTCGCCGGGATCGCGCGAAAGCGCACCGAAGGCGGACGACGGCACGTCGCCGGCGGCGGACACCATGCCGGGCTCGGCTCCCGGCGCCGTCACCCCCGGGCACGCCGGTGCCGACACCTCGGATACGCCGCTCCGCGCGGTGGGTGACCCCTCGGCCGGCGGACCCTCGGCTGGCGGGCTCCCGGCTGACGGATCCTCGGTTGGTCGCGACCCGGACGGCGGGCGAACCGACCCCGCCCCCTTGGATTTCAACCGGCCGACCGCCCAGCCGAAAGCGGTCGCGCAGGGCGGCAGCAACGGCGGCGCGGAAGACGACGAGGAAGCGGATGGGCCCGGCTCTGGCGGCCCGATCGCCAGTGACGTCCTCTCCCCCTCCGGCGATGGCACGATCGCCACGCCGATCGGCAACGCGCCCGGCGCCGGTGAGCAACGCGGACCCGACGGCAAGCCGATCGTCGTGGTCGCGGCCGGCGGCTGCCGCGATCTCGCGTGCCAACCGGGACCGGGAGGTGTCGACGACGACGACGGCGGCGGCAACGACGGCGGCGGCAACGACGGCGGCGGCAACGACAGCGGCGGCAACGACGGCGGCGGCAACGTCGGCGGCGGCAACGACGGCGGCGGCAACGACGGTGGCGGCAACGACGGCGGCGGCAACGACGGTGGCGGCAACGACGGTGGCGGCAACGACGGCGGCGGTGGAGACGACGACCCACCGCCGGTGCTGACGCCGGGACTGAACTCGGCGGCACGGGTTTCGGTTCGAACGCTCCAATCCCCATGGCTGGACGTGAACCTCGATGCGGCGAACGCTCACGTCCATCTGGACAGCGAGTACCGGCTCGAGTCGATCGGCCTGTGCCCGACGATCCTTTGCATCTCCCGCGGCACCGCCTCGGTGGCGGAGGCTGGCCATACGGCGGATGTCGCCTGGGGCCGATGGGTCAACGGCACCGCCCGGGTCACCGTGATCGGACTGCAATCCAACCGTCACCTCGGCGCCAACAACGGCGTTCACTATCTGGTGGGGGTGCCGACTGTCGCCATGCCGACCAGCGGCACCGCCTACTACACCGTTGCGGGCGCCACCGCCCCTACCTTCGCGAGCGGCGCAGTCTCCCCGGGGACCTTCACCGGGCAGGGACTGGTGCAGTTCGCCGCCGGGCAGGACACCCGGATCGGGTTGCGGGGCGACATCACGTTCCAGTCCGGCGAGCACTACCAGGTGTTCAGCAACGGCGCCCGCGTGGACGACAACGGCCGGCTGGTGGCGATCGGAAACAGCCAGATCCGCATGACGGGCCGGACGAGCTTCAGCGGCACGCTCGGCGTCTCGTCGGTGGGCGGCGGAGACCGCCTGCAATGCGCCGGCGGTGATTGCCAGGCGAAAGTCGACGGCGGGTTCTACGGCCCGAACGCCGCCAGCATGGGGATGGGCTATTCCGTGGGCAAGCCGGGCGGCGGGGATACAATCAACGGGGTCGCCGTATTCCATCGTCGCTGACACCACGACACCTTGGCAAGATCGACCACCGCCCGCTTCGCCCCCGCTGACATCGACAACAATCGGCTCGCAAACCTCTGCGGCGCTGTCGACCAGAACCTGCGCCTGATCGAGGCCAACCTCGACGTACGCATTTCCCGGCGCGGAGAAACATTCACGATCGAAGGCGAAGGCACGGCCCCTCGCCAGGCCGCGACGCTGCTGCGCCGCTTCTACCAGTCGGCCTCGTCGCCGCTGTCCCGGGAAGACATCCAGTTGAGTGCCATCGAGATGAAGAACGCCGTGCGCGAGGAATCGGCTGCCGCAGCCCGCGCCAACGGCCTGCCGCCGGTCGACGTGCCCTCCGGGGAAGTCGGCCAGGTGGCCGAAGGGCCGGTGCTGCACACGCGCAAGGGCGACCTGCAGGGGCGCTCGAAGAACCAGCGCCTCTACCTGCGAAGCATCCTCGATCACGACCTGACCTTCGGCATCGGGCCGGCCGGCACCGGCAAGACGTTCCTTGCGGTCGCCTGTGCCACGGACGCCCTGGAGCGCGACGCGGTCCAGCGGATCGTGCTGACCCGCCCCGCGGTGGAAGCCGGTGAGCGGCTCGGCTTCCTGCCCGGCGACCTGAGCCAGAAGGTGGATCCGTACCTGCGGCCGCTGCAGGATGCCCTGAACGACCTGCTCGGCTACGACCGCGTCGCCAAGCTGTTCGAGCGCCAGCAGATCGAGATCGCCCCGCTTGCCTACATGCGCGGCCGCACGCTCAGCAACTCCTTCATCATCCTGGACGAGGCGCAGAACACCACGCCCGAGCAGATGAAGATGTTCCTCACCCGCATCGGTTTCGGCTCGAAGGCGGTGATCACCGGCGACGTGACCCAGATCGACCTGCCGTCCGGGCAACCGAGCGGCCTGGTGCAGGCCGAGCGGATCCTGCGCAAGATGCGCGGCGTCGCGTTCACCCGCTTCGACAGCAGCGACGTGGTACGCCACCCGCTGGTGGCGCGCATCGTCGAAGCCTACGAGCGCCATCACAAGACCGCGCCCGCGGACAAGCATTGAAGCATCCGTGAGCAGCGCCGAGGCGTCTGTCCGGATCCCGAGGCAAGGACGTCCGATGCCCCGGCTCTCGCTGCAGATCCAGGCGGACCCCGATGCCGGCACGCTGCCGGCCGACCGGCGCCGCATACGACGCTGGGTCGCCGCAGCGCTGGAGCGCGACGCCGAGCTCGTCCTGCGCTTCGTCGGCGCGGCCGAGGGTCGCGAGCTGAATCGGCACTATCGCGACAAAGACCGTCCCACCAACGTGCTGACCTTTCCCTACGAGAGCGAACCGGTGACTCGCGCCGACATCGTGGTGTGCCTGCCGGTGGTCCGGGCGGAGGCACTCGCGCAGCGCAAGCGCGAGATCGACCACCTCGCGCACCTCGTCGTGCACGGCGTCCTGCACGCCCAGGGGCACGACCACGAGCGGGAGCCACAGGCAAGCCACATGGAGGCGCGCGAGGTGGCGATCCTGCACCGCTTCGGCATCGCCGATCCGTATGCCTGAGGCAGGCGCCGGCGTCGGCGCGGTCCTCTCGCGGCGCGCGCGCGGATCGGCCCGCCTGCAGGCATCGCTGCTGGCCCTGGCACTCGGGCTGCTCCATGCCGCGACCTTCGCGCCGTGGGGAAGGTGGTGGGCCCAGCTCGCCGTGCTGGCCGGCCTTGCCGCGCTGGTCCGTCGCCTGGCGCTGCGGCCGGGCACTTCCGGCGACCTCGCGCTTGCCGGGGGCGCGTTCGGCTTCGGCTGGTTCCTGGCCGGCGTGGGGTGGCTCTACGTGAGCATGCATACCTACGGCCTGATGCCGGCCCCCCTCGCCCTGCTCGCGCTCGTGCTCTTCGCTGGCTACCTCGGTCTCTTCCCTGCCGCGGCCGCCTGGGCGAGCGCCCGCCTCTGGCGCCCTCGGGGCGCGGCGCCGATACCTCTCGGCCGGCCCGCCGGGTCCATCCCCGCGGCTGCGTGGGCGTTCCCCGGATCGTTCGCCTTCGCCGCGCTCTTCGCCGCCACGCTCACCCTGGGCGAGATCGCGCGCGGCCATCTCTTCACCGGCTTTCCGTGGCTCGCGATCGGGTACGCGCAGGTGGACGGCCCGCTCGCCGGCTTCGCCCCGATCGCCGGCGGCTACGGCGTCGGCCTGATCGCCTGCCTGGTGGCCGCGCTCCTTGCAGGGGCGGCGAGCGAGGCAAGCCGGGAGCGGCGCTCGGCTGCCATCGCCGCGATCCTCGCCGCTGGCGCGTTGCTCGGCGCGGGGCAGGCGCTGCGGCCGGTCGCGTGGAGCGAGCCCGTGGGCGAGCCGCTGCCGATCCGGCTGCTCCAGGGCAACGTGCCGCAGCAGATGAAGTTCGAGCCGGAGATGGCTCGCCAGGCGATGCAGCGCTACCTCGAGCTCACGCAAGCGGAACCGACCGGCCTGGTGGTGATGCCGGAGACCGCCTGGACGGTGCCCTGGGCGTCGACGCCGCCCGAGCTGGCGCTGCAGCTGCAGCGCTTCGTCACCGAGACCGGCACCGCGGTCGCGATCGGCCTGCCGATGCCGAGCGTCGATGCGCGCGGCCAGCCGACCCTCAGCAACAGCGTGCTCCTCTTCGACCGGCAGAGCGCGTCGCCGCGCGGCTTCGCGCCGTCGGCCCGCTACGACAAGCGCCACCTGGTGCCCTTCGGCGAGTTCGTGCCGCCGGGGTTCCGCTGGTTCGTCGACCTGATGCGCATTCCGCTCGGTGACTTCGGGCGGGGCGGCCCGGACCAGGCGCCCTTCCAGGTACGGGGACAGCGCATCGCCTTCAACATCTGCTACGAGGACGCGTTCGGCGAGGAGTTGCTGCCGTCGCTGCGGGGCGGGGACGGCGCGACCATCCTCGCCAACGTCAGCAACATCGCCTGGTTCGGCGATTCGCACGCGCTGCCGCAACACCTGCAGATCGCCCGCATGCGCGCGCTCGAGACCGCGCGGCCGATGATCCGCGCGACCAACACCGGGGTCACCGCCGCGATCGACTTCGACGGCTCGGTGATCGGCGCGCTGCCGGTCTATCGGCTCGGCGCGCTCGCCGTCTCGGTCCAGGGCCGCACCGGTCTCACGCCGTACGCGCGCACGGGCAACTGGCCGGTCCTGCTCCTCGCGCTGCTGCTGGTCGCGGCCGGGGCGGTCGCGAGCCGCAAGGAAGCGCCGGGCCGCTTCGGGCCACGCTGACCTTCCGCGGGGGCGCGCCGGCGAAGCCGGACCGGGGGCACTCCAAAGCCCGCTAGAATCGCGCCTTGACGCGAGGAGCGCCGCGACATGCCGCGCGCTGCCGCGACCACGCTTCTCCGCCCCGCATTGCGCCGCACATCCATGCCCACCGACCCCGCTCCCACGCCGAGCTTCCAGCAGATCATCCTGCGTCTGCAGGCGTACTGGGACCGGAAGGGCTGCGCCCTGCTGCAGCCCTTCGACATGGAGGTCGGCGCAGGCACGTTCCACACCGCCACGTTTCTGCGCTCGATCGGTCCGGAGCCCTGGCGCGCGGCCTACGTGCAGCCGTCCCGCCGGCCGAAGGACGGCCGCTACGGCGAGAATCCGAACCGCCTGCAGCACTACTACCAGTACCAGGTGGTGCTCAAGCCGGCGCCGCCGGACATCCTGGATCTCTATCTGGAGTCGCTGCGCGAGCTGGGCATCGACACGCAGCAGAACGACATCCGCTTCGTCGAGGACGACTGGGAATCGCCGACGCTCGGCGCCTGGGGGCTTGGCTGGGAGGTCTGGCTGAACGGGATGGAGGTGACCCAGTTCACCTACTTCCAGGAAGTCGGCTCGCTGCAGTGCCTGCCGACGACCGGCGAGATCACCTACGGCATCGAGCGGCTCGCGATGTACCTGCAGAAGGTGGAGAGCATCTTCGACCTGCAGTGGGCGCCCGGCATCTCCTACGGCGACGTGTTCCACCAGAACGAGGTGGAGCAGTCCGCCTACAACTTCGAGCACGCGGACACGGCGATGCTGTTCGCTCACTTCCAGGATCACGAGCGCGAGGCACGGCGCCTGATCGAGGCGCAGCTCGCGTTGCCGGCCTACGAGATGGTCATGAAGTGCTCGCATTCCTTCAACCTGCTGGATGCGCGCGGCGCGATCTCCGTGACCGAGCGGGCCGCCTATATCGCGCGGGTGCGCGCGCTCTCGCGCGCGGTGGCCCAGGCCTACTACGAATCGCGCGAGCGCCTCGGCTTTCCGATGGCCTCCCAACCGGCGCTGGCCGCGTTCGGCGCAGGCAGGCCGGGAGCGGGCAAATGAGCGCCACGCCGACGGCGCGGACCGCCGCGAGTCCACCGGAGAAGGCGCAAGACGACCTGCTGGTGGAGCTCTTCACCGAGGAGCTGCCGCCTCGGGCGCTCGCGCAACTCGCCGAAGCGTTCGCGCAGGGCATTGCCGGACAGCTCGCCGCTCACGGGCTGGCCGACGACGGCAACGGACGCCAGGTGTTCTGCACGCCGCGCCGGCTCGCGGTGCTGGTCGCCCGGGTGGCAGCCCAGGCGCCGGCGCGGGCACAACGGGTCAAGGGCCCGTCGGTCGCGGTGGGGCTCGATGCCGCCGGCAACCCCACGGTGGCCCTGCGCAAGTGGGCGGAGCGCCAGGGCGCCGCCATCGAGGCGCTGGTGCGCGCCTCCGACGGGAAGCAGGAATGCTTCTTCCACGAATCCGTCGCCGAAGGCGACCGGCTCGCGGACGTGATCGAAGCGGTCGTCGAGCAGGCGGTCTCGCGGCTCCCGGTGCCTCGGCTGATGAGCTACCAGCTCGAGGACGGCTTCACCACCGTGAGCTTCGCGCGCCCGGCCCACCGCCTCACGGTGCTGCACGGCGAGCGCGTCCTGCCCTGCCGCGTCCTGGGCCTTCCGGCTGACCGGATCACCGAGGGTCACCGCTTCCAGGGCACGCGCCAGATCCGGCTGGCGCGGGCTTCGGACTACGAACGCGAGCTGCTCGAGGCCGGCAAGGTAGTCGCCTCCTTCCCGGAGCGCCGGCGGCGCATTGCCGAGGCGCTCCAGACGCAGGCCGACGCGCTGGGCGCCCTGCTCGCTCCGGACGCCGAGGAGCAGGCCCAGGTGGACGCGCTGCTCGACGAGGTGACCGCCCTGGTGGAGCATCCGGCCGTCTACGCCGGCCGCTTCGAGGACGCGTTCCTCGCAGTGCCGCAGGAGTGCCTGATCCTCACCATGCGGACGAACCAGAAGTACTTTCCGCTCTTCGGGCGCGATGGCCGGCTGCTGCCCCGCTTCCTGATCGTCTCCAACATGGTGGTGAAGGATCCGTCGTCGATCGTCGACGGCAACGAGCGGGTGGTGCGGCCGCGTCTCGCGGATGCGCGGTTCTTCTTCGACCAGGACCGGCGCGTTCCGCTCGCGGACCGCGTGCCGCGGCTCGCGGAGGTGGTCTACCACGCCAGGCTCGGCTCCCAGGCGGAGCGCTCGGAGCGCATCGCGGTGCTGGCCGGCGGCATCGCCGAGGCGCTTGGCCAGGATCCGGTGCCGGCGCGTCGCGCCGCCCAGCTCGCGAAGGCGGACCTGCTGACCGGCATGGTGGGCGAGTTCCCGGAGCTGCAGGGCATCATGGGGCGCTACTACGCCCGCCACGACGGTGAGCCGCCGGCGGTCTGCGAGGCGATCGGCGAGCACTACCAGCCGCGCTTCGCGGGCGACGCGCTGCCGGCCACGCCCGCAGGCGTGGCGCTCGCGCTTGCCGACAAGCTGGAGACGCTCGCCGGCATCTGGGGGGTCGGCCCGCGGCCGACCGGCGAACGCGATCCGTTCGCGCTGCGGCGCCATGCGCTCGGCGTGGTCCGCATGCTGGTCGAGAGATCGCTGCCGCTCGCGCTCGGCGAGCTGCTGCAGCGGGCGTTTGCCGGCTTCGGCTCGATCGCCGGCTTCGAGGCCGACCTGGCCGGGCTCCACGGATTCGTCTGCGATCGCCTGCGAGGCTACCTGCGCGAGCGCGGAGCCGGCGCCGCCGACATCGAGGCGGTGCTCGCGACCGACGCCGAGCGGCTGGACCGCGTCGAGGCGCGACTGGCGGCCCTCGCGCAGTTCCGCCGCCTGGCCGAGTTCGAGGCGCTTGCCGCCGCCAACAAGCGCATCACCAACATCCTGCGCAAGTCGGATGCGGCTTCCCGGGGGGACGCGCGCCCGACCCGGGCTTCCTCGACCACCGCGGCGGGCGGCCGCCCGGCGGCTGACGTCGATCCCGCGCGCCTTGCCGAGCCGGCCGAGACCACGCTGTACCAGGCGCTGCGATCGGCGCAACCGGTGGTGGACGATCACCTCCAACGGCTCGACTTCACCCGCGCGCTCTCGACGCTGGCCGCCCTGCGCGAGCCGGTGGACGCGTTCTTCGACCAGGTGATGGTGAACGTCCCGGACACTGCCCTGCGCGACAATCGACTCGCGCTGCTCGACCGGTTGCGACTGCTGATGAATCGCGTCGCCGATCTCTCGAAGCTGTGAGGAGCGGCCGATGAGCACGAGCAGGGCGCCGGCGCGATGAAGCTGGTGATCGTCGATCGCGAAGGCGTGCTCAACCGTACGGTGGAGGGCTACGTGCTCGCGCCGGAACAGTGGGAGCCGTTGCCGGGCAGCCTCGAGGCGGTCGCGGCGCTCAATCACGGCGGCTTCCGGGTGGCGGTGGCCACCAACCAGGCCCCGGTATCGCGAGGGCTGCTCGACATGGCCACCCTGAACGCGATCCACCAGCGCATGTCGCGCCTGGCCGAGGCGGTGGGCGGGCGGATCGACGCGATCGCCGTCTGCCCGCACAGCCCGGAGCAGGCCTGCGAATGCCGCAAGCCGAGACCCGGGATGCTGCTCGAGCTGATGGAGCGCTTCGGCGCCCTGCCCTCGGACACCGTCATGGTGGGCGACACCGCGGCGGACGTGGAGGCCGGCCTCTCGGCCGGCTGCCGCACCTGGCTGGTCCTGAGCGGCCATGGCCGCGAGACGCTGAATGCCGGTCGCTCGCCCGCCGCCGTCAAGGTGGCGGAAGATCTCGCCGCGGTGGCGAACATCCTGCTTGCGGAGAATGACGGCGGCCCGGGCGCCGGGACGACGGAAAGCCACCGGTGATCCGGCTGCGTTCGATCCTCTTCATCGTCGTGCAACTGGTCACGGTGATCCCGTGGGCCTTCGTCTGCCTGGCCTGCGCGCCGCTGCCGCTCTCGGTCCGCTACCGGGTCACCGTGCAGTGGCCGCGCGCCATGGTCGCGGCGGGCCGCTGGCTCTGCGGCATGCGCTGGGAGGTCATCGGCCGGGAGAACCTGCCCGACGGTCCGGCGATCGTGCTCTCCAAGCATCAGTCCACCTGGGAGACCTTCTTCCTGGTGTCGCACCTGCCGCGCGAGCTCTGCTTCGTCTTCAAGCGCGAGTTGCTCTACGTGCCGTTCTTCGGATGGGGCATCGGGCTGCTGAAGATGATCCACATCGACCGCAGCAAGGGCCGCACGGCCTTCGAGTCGGTGGTGAGCCAGGGAAGCGAGCAGCTTGCCAGCGGCCGCTGGGTGATCATCTTTCCCGAGGGGACCCGCACGCCGGCCGGTACCCAGGGCCAGTACAAGACCGGAGGGCCGCGGCTCGCCATACGGACCGGCGTGCCCGTGATCCCCATCGCGGTCAACTCCGGCCGGCTCTGGCCAAAGAAAAAACTTATCAAGAAACCAGGATTGATAACGGTTTCCATTGGAAAGCCGATCGAGAGCGCCGGAAAGACGGCGGAGAAGCTGACTAGCGAGGTCGAGCAGTGGATCGAGGCGGAAATGCGCAGGATCAGCCCGGCCGATTACGGTAATCTCAGGGCTTCGCATGTCCCCGGGGATGCCGCCGGCTGACCCGGGTTTGCTCCGAACCTCCCGATGAAACGCAAGACGCGCCGACCCGCACGGATACCCCTCCTTCGCTCCCGTCCCCGGACGGAGCGGCCGCGCTTCCTGTTGATCCAGCGCGGCACGATGCCGCACGAGCTCAGCTACACCCTGCGCCGCTCCGCGCGCCGCACGATCGGCTTCCAGATCGATGGCCGCGGCCTCACCATCACCGCGCCGGCCTGGGTGCCGCTGCGGGAAATCGAGTCGTCCATCCTCGAGAAGCATCAGTGGATCCTGGAGAAGCAGGCGGAGTGGCGCGCCTACGAGCGTGCCCGAGCCAGGGCCGCGCCGCGCTACTGCAACGGCGGGCACATCCGCTTCCTCGGCAAGCGGATCACCCTGCGCACCAACCCCTACACCGACCGCTATCGCCGCACGCATTTCCTGCTGGCCGAGGACGAGCTCTGGATCGCCGGACCGGGCGTGGACGATCCGGAGTGGATCGAACGCAAGGTCACCGGCTGGATGAAGCAGCAGGCCCGCGCGCTCTTCGCCCAGCGGATGATCCCGTTCGCCTGCCAGCTCGGCAAGGGACCGACCGAATGGGCGCTCAGCTCCGCGCGCTCCCGCTGGGGCAGCTGCAGCCCGGAAGGCAAGATCCTGCTGAGCTGGCGGCTGATCCACTTCCCGCTGCACATCATCGACTACGTGATCGCGCACGAGATCGCTCACCTGAAGGAGCTCAACCACGGCCCCCGTTTCTGGGCGACGGTGGAGCAGCTCCTGCCGGGGCACCAGGCGGCTCGCGACGAGCTGAGGCGCTACCCCGACGGCCTGCTGCCGGCATAATGCGTTCTCGCGTCAGCCTTCCAGGAGCACGGCGATGAGGATTCTGCACACCATGCTGCGGGTCGGCGACCTGCAGCGCTCGATCGACTTCTACACCCGGATCCTGGGCATGTCGCTGCTGCGCACCACCGACCGGCCGGATCAGAAGTACTCCCTCGCGTTCGTCGGCTACGGGCCGGAATCGGAGACCGCGGCGCTGGAGCTCACCTACAACTACGGCGTCGACAAGTACGAGATGGGCACGGCCTACGGCCATGTCGCGATCGAAGTGGACGACGCCCATGCCGCGTGCGAGCGCATCACCGCCGCCGGTGGCGTGGTGACGCGCCCGGCGGGCCCGGTCAAGGGCGGCACCACGGTGATCGCCTTCGTGAAGGACCCGGACGGCTACCTGATCGAGCTGATCCAGGGCCGGTCCTGAGGGCTGGACCGGCTAGGAGCCCTGCGCCGTCGCGCGGTTGCTGGCCGTCGTCGCGGCCAGCGCGTCCGCGAGCGCGCACCAGCCCTCCACCGCGATCTCCTCCGGGCGCCGCGTCGACTCGGTGAAAGGCGCGAGTCGCGCATCCCGCGACGCCGCCTCGCCGATATCGAACGCGGGATGGCGCGCCGCGAGCCACTTGCCGAGCGTGTTGCGGATCATCTTGCGACGCTGGCCGAAGCCGGCGGCCAGCAGCGCCTGCAGCGTGGCCGCATCGCCGGCCAGGGGCACCGGGCGAGGCAGCATGCGGATCACGCTCGACTCCACCTGCGGCGGCGGGTCGAAGGCCTCCGGCGGCACGTCGAAGAGGGGCAATATCACGTACCAGGCCTGCAGCAGCACCGTAAGCCGGCCCATGTCGCCGCCCGGCTCGGCGACGATGCGATCGACCACCTCCTTCTGCAGCATGAAGTGCTGGTCGACGACCTGCGCGGAGAACTCGCGCAGGTGCAGCAGCAGCGGGCTGGAGATGTTGTAGGGCAGGTTGCCCACGAGGCGCAGCCGCGTCCCCTTGCCGGCGGCCAGCGCCGCGAAATCGAAGGCGAGCGCGTCGCCTTCATGGACCCGCAGCCGCTCGCCGAAGCGGCGCCGCAGCCCGGCAGCGAGGTCGCGGTCGATCTCCACCGCGTCCATCGTCCCGACGCGCTCGAGCAGCGGGACCGTGAGCGCCGCGGTCCCGGGGCCGATCTCCACCAGGTGATCGCCGGGACGCGGATCGATCGCATCGACGATCGCCGCGACCGACTGGCGATCGACGAGGAAGTGCTGGCCGAAGCGCTTGCGCGGCCTCACTGCTCCAGTCGGTACTCCACGTACGCGCGGTCGCGGATCTCGCGCAGCCACTCGTCGTACGCCTCGTCCGCCTTCTGCTGCCGCAATGCCTGGCGCGCGGCGGCCCTGACCTGCTCCGGCGAACGCTCCGCGGTCCTGCGGGCGATCACCTGGATGAGGTGCACGCCGAACGGGGTACGGACCGGTCCGCTGATGCCGCCCTCGGGCACTTCCTTCATGGCCCGCTCGAACTCCGGCACGGTCTCGCCCGGGTAGAGCCAGCCGAGGTCTCCACCCTCGCGGGCACTGCCGTCCACCGAGAACTGGCGAGCCAGGGATTCGAAGGTGTCGGCGCCGGACTCGATGGTCCGCTTGAACTCCTCCAGCCGGTGCACCGCCTCGGTCTGCGCGGCCGGCGTGGTGGCGGGCAGCAGGATGTGCCGCGCGTGCGTCTGCACCAGATCGACACCCGCCGCCTGGCCTTCGCTGCGCCGATCCATGAGCTTCAGCACGTGCAGGCCGGCGGGGCTGCGCACGACCGGCGCCACCTGGCCCGGCGAGAGGCCCGAGATCGCCTTCACGAAGAGGTCCGGCAGCCGCTCGGCCGTACGCCATCCCAGCCGGCCCCCCTGCCCGGCTTCCGGCGATTCCGAGTGCTGGCGCGCCAGCTCCTCGAAGTCAGCGCCGTCACGGGCGCGGGCGAGGATCTCCTCCGCCTCGCGCGTCTTGGACTCCACCATGGCCGCATCCGCATCGGCAGGCAGCCGGAGCAGGATCTGCGCCACGTCGTACTCCAGCTTCGCGGTGGCGCCGCGCTTGGCGAGCTGCGCGTCCACCTCCGCCTCGGAGATGGTGACCTTGTTGGCCGCCTCCCGCTCGCGCAGCCGCAGGCTGATGATCTCTCCGGCGATCTGCTCCCGGAACGCCGCGAAGGCCACGCCCTGCTCGGCCAGGCGCTCGCGGAGCTGCTGGACCGAGAGGCCGTTCTGCTGTGCCACGTCGGCTACCGCGCGATCCACCTCGACCTCGGTCGGGGTGAGCCCGACCTGCTTCGCGTACTGCGCCTGCGCGCGCGCCACGATCATCTGCTCCAGCACCTGCCGCGTCAGCTCGCTGGTCGGCGGCGCGGGACGGCGCTGCTCGCGAAGCTGGCGCTCGGCGAGCTCGACGCGATGCTGCAGCTCGCGGGCGGTGATCGCCTCCTGGTTCACCACCGCCACCACCCGGTCGATGGGCTCGGCGGCGGCCGCCGCGACCGGCAGCGGCGCGAGGACGAGGCAGGCCAGCAGGGCGAGGCACACGGCTGTGCCTCGCGTGCCGGCGCGAATGACTTCGAGGGGCATTACTCGTATCCGTAGAAGCGCGATGACGGCGGCGGACGGTTGTCCGGGATCCGGTACCCCGGGATGTTCCGGAGCAATATACCAAAGGGGTCCGCGCCGAGCCGGCCGAGGCCGCGGAAGTCGAACTGCAGGAAGAACGCCGTGGTGTTGCGGCCTTCCGCGGTTACAAACCGTTGCAGCACCACGCGGGCGGCCCAGCAGTCCTCCGCATACTCGAAGCCGAGGAGACCTTCCACGAGGCCGGGGCTCGCCTCCACCACCCGACCGGTCACCGGATCGTTGCGCTCCTGCAGGAAGGAGTAGTTGATCTTGCCGAGCGAGGACCAGCGCGCCGAGATCGGCCATTGCCAGCTCGTGTCCCACTGCGCGTACTCGCGCGACTGGTAGCGGATGCCGGCGTTGAGCAGCCGCCGGTCGCCGGGCCAGAAGCGCCAGCCCAGGTTGAAGCGCGGGATCCGGTCGTCGCGGATCGCGTACTGGATGCCGGCATCGAAGCCGTGGCCGCCGCCGAGCTCGCCCGAGCCCACCAGCAGCAGGTCGGAGCGACGGTCGGTACGGCTCGAGCCGCCCGGGATCGTGACCCGCTGGGCGTCGAAGTAGAAGCGCTGGGCCAGCGCGAGGCGCAGCCGCTCGATGCCGGTATCGCCGTCGATGTGGCGGGTGATGAGCGCGGCCGTGAGCTGGTTGCTGTCGGCGATGCGGTCGTGACCGGTGAACTGGTTCTCGGTGAAGAGCTGCGCGAAGTTGAAATCGTTGGGCGTGCTGTCGAAGACGGGGATGTGGTCCTGGTCTCGATACGGCGTGTAGACGTAGAAGAGCCTCGGCTCGAGCGTCTGGATCGCGGGGCGGCCGCGCCACTCGGTGTCCCGCTCCATGATCACGCCGGAATCGATGGAGAAGGTCGGCAGGGCCCGCTCGAAGGTGCGCGGCCCGAACGGGTTGAGATCCAGCTGGTAGCTGCTCGCGTGCAGCGAGGCCTTCGGCGTGAGGAACCAGGCCGGGCCGCGCAGCGGATAGGCGACCGAGGGATTGAATACCGCCCGGGCGCCTTCCGCGGATCCGGGAAGCGGCCGGCTGAACCAGGTGAGGTCGTTGACCAGTCCGACCTCGAAGCCGTTCACGTCCGGGCGAAACGTGCTCAGCTGGAACTGCGGGACTTTCTCGTAGGGCGGCGCGAGGCGCGCCTCCAGGATGTTCTGGTAGCGCGTCACCCGGCCGAGGAGGTTCCAGCGCCCGAAGTCGCGGGTGAGGTAGACGTCGCGCGGCAGCGAGCGCTCCGATGCGTCCACCAGCGTGCGCGAGTAGTCGACGAAGTAGTTGTCGTCGGACACGCCCTTGACGTACCAGCCGCCGCTCCAGCCGCCGACGTTGGTGATGCTGTTGGTCAGGTGATAGAAGTAGCGGTCGCGATCGGCCTCCGGGTCCCGTGGCGCGTACTCGGCCCGCATCTCGCCGCGCATCGGCCGGAACAGGTAGCGGAAGTCGGCGCCGAGCTGCACCCCGCGCCGGGCGCTCAGGCGTGGCGCCAGCGTGAGGTCGTAGTTCGGCGCCAGGTTGAAGTAGTACGGCACGGTCACCTCCGCGCCGCTGCGCGAGGTGACCGAGAGCGACGGCGTCAGCAGCCCGCTCTTGCGCTCGTCGCCCACCGGGAAGAAAAGGATGGGCGAGGCCAGGATGCTGCGATCGCGAAAGACGAGCCGCGCGCCGCGACCGGTGCCGCTGCCGTCCTCCTGGTCGATGTCGAGCTGCCGTGCCTCGATGCGCCAGTCCTCGTTGTCCGGACGACAGGTGCTGAAGGTCGCGTTGGTGAGGCGAAAGCGGCCCTTGCCGCGCATCTCGATCCGGTCGGCATGGCCGCGCCCGCTGGTACCCGGCAGGTTGTAGGTCGGCGACTCGAAGACCCCCTCGCTGGTGTCCAGCTGGAGCTCGACCGACGGGCCGGCGATGCGGGTGCCGCCCTGGTCCACCGTCACGTTGCCGACGGCCTGCACCTGGCCGCGACCTTCGTGGTAGCGGATCTCGTCCGCGCGCAGGCGGGTGCCGCCGCGACGCAGCTCGGCCGAGCCATCGAGCACCGTCTCGGCGCCTTCGGGCGTCTGCCTGCTGGACAGGCGATCCGCCGCCCCGAATGATGGCAGCGCGTCCTCGTTGCCGCGCGGACGCAGGTCGAGCTGAGGATCGAGCCGCAGGCGCAGGGGCTCGCCGGGCGCGGCCTGGCGCTCGCCGCTCGACTCCGCCGGCTGCGCCTGCGCCTGCGCCCACGACGCGGCGGCGAACAACAGCACTCCCCGGCCCAGCCACCGGACGATCGGGAGTCGGTAAGTAAGAGACACGGGTCCGGTCGGTCGGAGAGGTCGTGGGCGGGTTAACTATTATAGGAAGCCGGATACGGCCGAACCGGCGTCATGCCGGAGAATCCAGCCGTCGAACGAACGAAGGACCGGTCAACGTCTTGGCTACGACACCTCCCGAACACCCGCTGCGGGATCCCCGCGGGCAAGCGCTGGAACGCTGGCTCGCCTCCCTGGACAGCGCCCTCGCCCTCGATCGCGCCAGCCTCGAGCCGGCCTCGAATGATGCCAGCTTTCGACGCTACTTTCGCATCCGGAGCGGGCCCGGCGATACCTTCATCGTGATGGACGCTCCCCCGCCGCAGGAGGACACGCGTCCCTTCCTGCACGCGGCCGGGGTGTTCAAGGCAAGCGGCGTGAACGTCCCGGCCGTGATCGCGGCGGACTCGGCGCAGGGCTTCCTGCTGCTGGAGGACTTCGGCAACGCGACCTTCCTCGGCCGACTGCAGAGCGACACGGCGTCGGCGCCGGGTCTCTATCGGGACGCATGGCGCGCGCTGGTGACCATGCAGCAGGCGAGCGCGCCGGGGATGTTTCCGGCGTACTCGCGCGAGCTGCTGCTGCGCGAGCTCATGCTCTATCCGGACTGGTACCTGGCACGCCACAAGGACATCCGGCTCGACGCGGAGCAGACCGCGACGCTGCACGCCGCCTTCGAGCGCATCCTCGCGAACAACCTCGCCCAGCCGAGCGTGTACGTGCACCGCGACTACCATTCGCGCAACCTGATGGTGCTGCCCGAGGGGCGCAATCCCGGGATCCTGGACTTCCAGGACGCGGTGTACGGCCCGATCACCTACGACCTGGTCTCGCTCCTGCGTGACGCCTACATCCGCTGGGACGAAGCGCAAGTGCTGGACTGGGCCATCCGCTACTGGGAGGAGGCGCGCGCGGCCGGGCTGCCGGTGGCGGCCGACTTCTCGGACTTCTACCGGGATTTCGAGTGGATGGGATTGCAGCGGCACCTGAAGGTGCTCGGGATCTTCGCGCGGCTCTTCCATCGCGACGGCAAGCCCGGCTATCTCGCGGACATGCCGCTGGTGCTGGAGTACGTGCTGCAGGTGGTGCGTCGCTACGTCGACCTGGCCCCGCTCGCGCGCCTGATCGAAGGCATCGAGGAGCGCAAGCCGGGATGAGGCGCAATGGCGCGCGCGGCGCAACGCGACTGACGGCATGAAGGCCATGATTCTCGCGGCGGGGCGCGGCGAGCGCATGCGCCCGCTCACCGACCAGCTCCCCAAGCCGATGCTCCTGGCCGGCGGCAAGCCGCTCATCGTGTGGCAACTGGAGCGGCTCGCCCGCGCCGGCATCCGCGAGATCGTGATCAACCACGCCTGGCTCGGCGAACGGCTGGTCGCGGCGCTCGGCGACGGCTCCGCCTGGGGCCTGCGCATCGCCTGGTCGGCAGAGGTCGAAGCGCTCGAGACCGCGGGCGGAATCGCGCAGGCGTTGCCGCTCCTTGCCGCGGGCCTGCCGCCGGCGCGGGCGGCGACGCAGCCCTTCCTGGTGGTGAACGGGGACACCTGGTCGGACTTCGACTACGGTCGTGCCCACACGATCGCGCTCCAGATGCGCCACGCCGGCCTCGCCTCGTGGTGCGTGATGGTGCGCAATCCGCCGCACCATCCGAAGGGCGACTTCGGCCTGGCCGATGGGCGCCTGCGGCTCGCGAAGGGCGACTTCGGCCTGGCCGATGGGCGCCTGCGGCTCGAATCCGGCGACGCCGCCGGTTCGCTGCTCACTTACGCCGGCATCGGCCTCTATACGCCGACGGTCTTCCAGGGGATCGGCGCCGGCGCCCGCGCGCCGCTGCGACCGTGCCTGGAGCAGGCGATCGCAGCGGGCCGCGCCGGGGGTGAATACCATGCAGGCTCGTGGTTCGACATCGGCACGCCGCAGCGGCTTGCCGATCTCGATCGCCTGATTGCCACCGGAACTGCCCATGCCGAGAACTGAATCCAGACGCATCCCATCCACGGTCCCCACCGCGCAGCGGCGCGATGCCGCCCCGTTCGCGCGCCGCCGCGCCGAGCTTGCCCGCCGCATGCGCGCGGAGGGCGGCGGCGTCGCGGTCGTCTTCACCGCGCCCGAGGTGGCGCGAAACCGGGACACGGAGTATCCGTACCGCTTCGACAGCTACTTCCACCACCTCACCGGCTTTCCCGAGCCGCAGTCGGTGGTGGTGATCATCGCGGACGCAGGCGCCGAGCGCTCCATCCTCTTCTGCCGCAGCAAGAACGAGGAGCGCGAGATCTGGGATGGTTTCCGTCATGGACCCGAAGCCGCGCGCGAGCGCTTCGGGCTCGACGAGGCGTATCCCATCGAGGAGCTCGACGCGCTGATGCCCCGCCTGCTCGCCGACCGCCCGGCCGTGTTCTACGCGCTCGGCTCGGATGCCGGGCTCGATGCCCACGTGCAGCGCTGGCTGGGCGCCGTGCGTGCCCAATCGCGTGCCGGCGTCAGCGCTCCCTATCGCGCGCTCGACGTGACGCGCCTGCTCGACGAGATGCGACTGGTCAAGGACGACGACGAGCTCGCCATCATGCGCGCGGCCGCGCGCATCTCCGCGGGAGCGCACGTGCGCGCGATGCGCTTCACGCGCCCTGGCTGCCACGAGTACGAGGTGGAGGCGGAGCTGCTGCACGAGTTCCGGCGCCATGGCTCCGAGTTTCCCGCCTACGGCTCGATCGTCGCCGGCGGCGCCAATGCGTGCGTGCTGCACTACCGCGGCAACGATGCGCGCCTCGCGGACGGCGACCTGCTCCTGATCGACGCCGGCTGCGAGCTGCAGGGCTATGCTTCCGACATCACCCGTACCTTCCCGGTCAGCGGCCGGTTCAGCCCGGCACAGCGGGAGCTCTACGACATCGTGCTCGCGGCGCAGGCCGCCGCCCAAGCGGCGACGCGTCCGGGTCGACACTTCATGGAGCCGCACGACGCCGCGGTACGCGTGCTCGCGCAAGGCATGATCGATTGCGGCTTGCTCGAAGGCAGCGTGGACGGCGTGATCGAATCCGGCGCCTACCGCCGCTACTACATGCACCGGACCAGCCACTGGCTGGGGCGCGACGTGCACGACTGCGGCGATTACCGCGAGCCGATCGAGGAGGCGCGCCCGGTCGCAGGCGGCACCGGCGCGTCGACGAAGCCGGCGGCCAGGGGCAGGACTGCGGCCAAGGCCGGCGCCGGCGCGAAGACCGCGGTTTCGGCCGGGGCGAAGGCGAAGCGCGGCGCGGCCCGCAAGTCCGGGCGCGGCAGCGACGCTCCCGCGAGCACGCCGGAGCGGCCGTGGCGCCGACTCGTGCCGGGGATGGTGCTCACGCTCGAGCCAGGCATCTACGTCCGGGCCGGCGCCGACGTGCCGGCGCATTTCCACGACATCGGCATCCGGATCGAGGACGACGCCGTCGTCACCGCGCGCGGCTGCGAGATCCTGACCGGCGACGTGCCCAAGCGCGCGACGGATATCGAAGCGCTGATGGCCGAGGGCCGCGAAGCCGCCGGCGCGAGGCGCAAGCGGCGTACAGCCTCCTGAGGCCGTGGCCACTGCGCCCCACTACCGGATCGAAGGCAGCGGCCCCGTCGCGCTCGCCTGCGCGCTCTTCATGGCGCGCGCGGGCATCGATCCGGCGCGCATCCGCGTACCGCTGCCGGTGGCGCGACCGTCGCGCGACGAGCCGCGCCGCATGCTCGCGCTCTCCGACGGCACGCGGCAACTGCTGAACCGCGTGATCCGGCTGCCGGAGGGCGGCCTCATCGAGCAGATCCACGTCTCGATGGCCGGCAGAAGCGGCGCGACACGCATCGACGCACGCGACTTCGGCGTCGCCGCGCTCGGCCACGTGGTGCCATATCCGAGCCTGCTCGAAGCGCTGCGCGAAGCCTCGGCCCCGATCGGGTTCGCCCCCATGGACGCGGGCGCTGCTTCCGCGCCGGCCGACGACGACCTGGTCATCGAGGCGGGTGGCATGCCGATACGGGCGCAACAACCCGGCGAGCCGGGCTTCCAACGGCGCGACTTCGGCCAGTCGGCCCTGCTCACCGAGGTGATGGCGCAGACGGCCGGCACCACCGCCTTCGAATGCTTCGGCCCGAACGGTCCGCTCGCGCTGCTGCCCGCCGCGGCGGGCCACCAGCCACGCTACGCCGTGGTCTGGTGCGACCGGCCCGAGGAGACGCAACGGCGCGCCGCGCTCGAACCTGCTGCGCTCTCCGCCGAGATCGCGCAGGCCTTCGCCGCCGCGGGTCCGGAGCGCTCGCCCCTCGCGACCTTGCGGGTCTGCGCGCCGGTCGCGGTGGCGCCGCTGCTGCGCACCCGACGCCGTGTCGCCGCCGCGGGCAACGTCGTGTGGATCGGCAATGCATCGCAGTCGCTGCATCCGGTCGCGGGCCAGGGGCTCAACCTCGGCCTGCGCGATGCGTTCGAGCTCGCGCGCGATCTCGCCGACAACGAGTACGCGTCGCGCCCGCTGCCGCTTGCGCGCGTGATCGCGCGCTACGGCGCGCGCCGCCGCGCCGATCGCGGCGTGACCACCGGCATCACCGACCTGCTGGCCGCGTCCTTCACCTGGCCCTTGGCACGTCCACTGCAATCCACCGTGCTGAACGCGCTGGACCTGCTGCCGCCGCTGCGGCGGCCGCTCGCGCGCTCGCTCCTCTTCGGCAATCGATGAGTCGTAGTCGCCGGGATTGAGTCGCAGTCGCCGGGTCGAAGATGCTGCTCCCCGGGCGCGACAGCGGCTGCCGCACTGCAGCGGTGCAATTGGAAACTGTTCCGGCCGGGATCGCCCTGCTAGAATTGCCTCCCCCCGTGCTTCTCATCCCCGCGCAGCAGCCTCGATGCATTCGCTATCCGTTCGGTCCGAGACGACCGCTGCCGTCGTGCGCGACGCGGCATCGCCGCCTGGCGCGCAGATGCCGTCGCGGCGACCTGCGTGCCGCGAGTCATCGACGCGGCCCGCATTGCGCATCGGGCCGTACGTGCTGCCCGGCCGCGCCCTGGTCGCACCGATGGCCGGGGTCACCGATCGGCCGTTTCGCCGGCTCTGCCGCCAGCTCGGCGCCGGCTACGCCGTCTCGGAGATGGCCGCGTCCAATCCCCGGCTGTGGGAGAGCGTCAAGACTTCGCGCCGCATCGATCACGAAGGCGAGGCGGAGCCAAAGGCCGTTCAGATCGCAGGCGCCGATCCGGCGATGATGGCCGAGGCGGCGCGGTTCAACGTCGACCGCGGCGCCCAGATCATCGACATCAACATGGGCTGCCCCGCGAAGAAGGTGTGCAACCAGCTCGCCGGCTCGGCGCTGATGGGCGACGAGGCGCTCGCGCTGCGCATCATCGAGGCGGTGGCGCAGGCGGTGCCGGTACCGGTGACCGTCAAGATGCGCACCGGCACCGACGGCGGCAACCGCAACGCGGTGCGGCTCGCGCGTGCGGCGGAATCCGCGGGCGCGGCGATGATCGCCATCCACGGCCGCACCCGTGCCTGCCAGTATCACGGCGCGGTGGAGTACGAGACCATCGCCGAGGTGAAGTCGCGGGTGCGATTGCCCGTGGTCGCCAACGGGGACATCGATTCGCCGGAGAAGGCCGCTCGCGTTCTCGCGGCCACCGGCGCCGACGCCATCATGGTGGGTCGCGCGGCGCAGGGCCGACCATGGATCTTCCGCGAGATCGATCACTACCTGGTGCACGGCGAACGCCGCCAGCCGCCCACGCTGCGCGAGTTCCGGCGGCTGCTGCGCGCGCACCTGCTGGACCACTATGCCTTCTATGGCGACCACACCGGTGTGCGCACCGCGCGCAAGCACATCGGCTGGTACCTTCGGGGATTGCAGGCGGCCGTCGGCCCGGGCGACGACGCCGACAGCGCGCTGGGCGCGGCGCTGGAGAGCCTGCGGCAGCGGATCAACACGAGCGAATTGCCGGACATGCAGTTGCGGCTGATCGACGAATTCCTATCCAACGAAGAGCGGATGCTCGACTTCCGCCTGGAAGAGGGGAGGCCTTTTCAATGACGAGACCACCGACGATCCACGAAGCGGTCACCCGCAACCTGGAGAAGTACTTCCAGGACCTTGCCGGCACGCAGCCGGTGCTCATCTACGACATGGTGCTGTCGGCGGTGGAAAAGCCGATGCTCGAAGTCGTCATGAAGCAGGCCCAGGGGAACCAGCTCAAGGCGTCGGCGATGCTCGGTATCAACCGCAACACCTTGCGCAAGAAGCTCCACGCCTACGGCATGCTCAACGGACATGTGTCGCACCTCGACGCGCACGAGCCCCGGCTCGACCGGCACCGGGCGCGCCTCGACGGCCACGGCCGCCAGCTCGACGGCCAGATCGATCGCCATGGCGGACACTAGCGCCCGGCGGGTGCGCCGCGCGCTGCTCAGCGTCTCCGACAAGACCGGCATCGTCGACTTCGCCCGGGGACTGCACGCGGCCGGGGTGGCCCTGCTTTCCACCGGGGGCACCGCCCGTCTGCTCGCCGACTCAGGCATCCCGGTGACGGAAGTCTCGGACTACACCGGCTTCCCGGAAATGCTCGACGGCCGCGTGAAGACGCTGCACCCGAAGGTGCATGGGGGACTGCTCGCGCGGCGCGACCTGCCGGAGCACATGGCGGCGCTGGACAGCCACGGCATCGGCCCGATCGACCTCCTCGCGGTGAACCTCTATCCCTTCGATGCCACCGTCGGGAAGCCGGACTGCACCTTCGAGGACGCGATAGAGAACATCGACATCGGCGGTCCCGCCATGCTGCGGGCGGCGGCGAAGAACCATGCCGGCGTGACCGTGGTGGTCGATCCGGCGGACTATCCCGCCGTGCTCGCCGGCATCGGCACGGCCGGCGGCGTCGACTCGGCCACGCGGCGGGCCCTCGCCACCAAGGTGTTCGCCCACACCGCCCGCTACGACGGCGCCATCGCGAACTGGCTTTCCGGCCTCGCGCCGGACGGCAGCCGGTCGGCGTGGCCGCAGGTGCTCACCGTGCAGCTGCACAAGGTCCAGGACCTGCGCTACGGCGAGAATCCACACCAGACGGCGGCGTTCTACCGCGACGGCCGACCGCCCGAAGGCTCGCTGGCCACCTACCGGCAACTGCAGGGCAAGGAGCTCTCCTACAACAACATTGCGGACTCGGATGCCGCGTGGTCCTGCGTCAGGTCCTTCGATTCGCCCGCGTGCGTGATCGTGAAGCACGCCAACCCATGCGGCGTCGCGATCGGAGCCGACACGCTCGAGGCCTATCGCCACGCCTTCGCCACCGACACCACCTCGGCGTTCGGAGGCATCATCGCCTTCAACCGGCCCCTCGACGAAGCGACCGCTTCCGAGGTGACGAAGCAGTTCGTCGAGGTGCTGATCGCGCCGGGCTTCTCCGCCGGCGCGCTGGCGGTGATGAAGGCGAAGCAGAACGTGCGCATCCTGGAGATCGCCCTGGACCGCGCCGGCAACGGCATGGACGTGAAGCGCGTCGGCGGCGGGCTGCTGGTGCAGTCGCCGGACGAGCACGTGCTCGAGCCGGGCGCGATGCGCGTCGTCACCCGCCGGCGGCCCACGGCCGCGCAGCTCGAGGATCTCCGGTTTGCCTGGCAGGTGGCGCACTACGTCAAGTCCAACGCGATCGTCTTCTGCGGCGGCGGCCGCACCCTCGGCGTGGGCGCGGGCCAGATGAGCCGCGTGGATTCGGCCCGCATCGCCGCGATCAAGGCGGCCAACGCGGGCCTGGAGCTGAAAGGCTCGGTCGTCGCATCGGATGCCTTCTTTCCGTTCCGGGACGGCCTGGACGTCGTGGTGGACGCGGGGGCTACCGCGGTGATCCAGCCGGGCGGCTCCATGCGGGACCAGGAGGTCATCGATGCGGCCGACGAGCGCGACGTCTGCATGGTGTTCAGCGGGGTCCGGCACTTCCGGCACTGAGGGCCCAGGGTCGTGTCCGCAGCAGGCCCCCGGGTGCGCATCCTCGGCATCGATCCGGGGCTGCGGGTGACCGGCTTCGGCGTGGTGGAGTCGGGTGGCAGCGCGCCGGTGAGCTACCTCGCGAGCGGGGTGATCAGGAGCGGCATCGGCAGCCTGCCGCAGCGCCTGCAGAAGATCCACCACGGCATCGTCGAACTGGTGGAGGAATACCGGCCCGACATCGGCGTGTGCGAGATCGTCTTCGTGAACGTCAATCCCAAGTCGACGCTGCTGCTCGGCCAGGCCCGGGGCGCGGCCATCGGCGCCCTGGTCAGCCGCTCCGTGGAGGTGCACGAGTACACGGCGTTGCAGGTGAAGCAGGCGGTGGTCGGGTACGGCCGCGCCAGCAAGTCGCAGGTACAGTCGATGATCCAGCGCCTGCTGGTGCTGCCCGGGGCGCCCTCCCCCGATGCTGCCGACGCGCTCGCCTGCGCGGTCTGCCACGTGCACGCCGGCGCCATGATCGCCACCCTGGGCAAGCGGGTCCGGCGCGGCCGCATCATCGGTTGATCGCCCAGGGGCCGCCGGGCGGAGCCGG
>JAEWGX010000136.1 GCA_023388075.1 Pseudomonadota bacterium | reverse complement strand
CGGATCAGCACGTTGGCCAGGATCGGCAGCGTGTGGCGCTTCTCGACGATCCCGGCCACGGTCTGGAGCGGCTTCAGGATGGCATCCCGCGAGGCTTTGATGATCTGCATGCGCGTTTCCCTGGTTCTCTTATCTCTTTATTAATTTAGGAAGATGTTGTTGCTGATGCTGCCCACCTTCCTGTGGATACCTGCCGTACATCCTCTGATCTAGGCCATCCGGCAAGTGGACAGCCTTGTGCGGAATCGGTATCCGGTGGTGACCGGCGTTGTGGACTGATCCGGCCCGCCCCGGTTACGCCCAGGCTGCGCACAATCCTTCCGCGGGCTTTCCCCAGGGCTGTCCCCAATTGGAGGTAGGGGTTGTCCACAGGCGCGTAGAGCGCTATCAAAGGAACTCCCGCAGGGTCTGGTCCAGCACGTGGATCTGGTGGTTGAGCTCCGGCTTGTGGGTGCGCAGCTCGCCGATCTTGCGTACCGCATAGAGCACGGTGGTGTGGTCCTTGCCGCCGAAGGCCTCGCCGATCTCCGGCAGGCTCTTCTGCGTGAGCTCCTTGGCCAGGTACATGGCGATCTGCCGCGGCAGTGCGATCTTCGCGGGCTTTCGCTTGGAGTACATGTCCGCGAGCTTCAGCTTGTAGTAGTCCGCCACGGTGCGCTGGATCAGCTCGATGGAGATCTGGCCGCGGTTGAAGGAGAGGATGTCCTTCAAGGCCTCCTTCACCAGCTCCAGCTCGATCGGCTGGTTGCGGAACCCGGCGAAGTGCACGATCCGCTGCAGCGCGCCTTCCAGCTCCCGGACGTTCTGCCGGATGTGCTTGGCGACGAAGTAGGCCACGTCCTCGGGCAGCCGGATGCCGCCCTGCTCCGCCTTGCGCAGCAGGATGGCCACCCGCATCTCCAGCTCCGGCGGCTCGATCGCGACGATGAGGCCGGAATTGAAGCGCGACACCAGCCGGTCGTCGATGTTGGAGAGCTCCTTCGGATAGGTGTCGCTCGTGATCAGGATCTGCCGGTGGTCCGCCACCAGAGACTCGAACACGTAGAAGAACTCCTCCTGCGAGCGCTTCTTCTCCGAAAGGAACTGGATGTCGTCGATCAGCAGCAGGTCCAGCGTCTGGTAGTAGCGCTTGAAGGACTCCACCGCCTCGCGCCGCAGCGCCGAGACCATGTCCTGGAAGAACTGGTTGGCGGTCACGTAGCGGATGGCCGCGTTCGGCTCCCGCGCCAGGATGGCGTTGCCCACCGCGTGCATCAGGTGGGTCTTGCCCAGCCCCACCCCGCCGTGGATGAAGAGCGGGTTGTAGGCGCCGCCAGGGCGGTCCGACACCTGCAGCGCCGCCGCGCGGGCGAGGTCGTTGGCCTTGCCGGTCACGAAGGTGGTGAAGGTCAGGTCCGGGTTGAGGCGGGTGCGCTCGTCCGCCGGGCGGGTGCCGGGGCCGAGGCTCGCCAGGGCGGCAGTGCCGGCAGCGCCGGCCGGACCATTTCCGCCAAGCCCTTGAATTACAGGGTCCGCAGGGAGGTGACCGCTCACTTCAGAGGTGCTTGGTGTACCCTGGACCGGATCGGCAAAGGCGCCGGGCATCGTGGCGCCCATGGGCATCCCGCCGCCGGCTTCCCCGTTCGCCACGGCCGGCTGGGCCTGGTTGGCGATCTCGAACTGCACCGAGACGTCCTGGTCGAACCGTTCCTGCAGGCTGTTGCTGATGAGGCGCTGGTATTGCTTGCGGACCACGTCCAGCTTCACCTGGTTGGGCGCCCCCAGGCGCACCACCCGGCCGGCCGGGTCGAACCCGAGGAAGACGAGCGGCTTGATCCAAGTGCGGAACGCCTGTTCCGAGAGCTTGGTGGAAAGCAGTTCAGCGCATTCCTGCCAACGATCCTGCATGGGGCAGTGGTTTCCGGGTGATTATTTGGACATCTTGTTAGGGATGACGGCGGGCGCCGTCGGTCTCCGGCGGGGGCTGCTGCCGGACCCGTGATTATAACTTATCCACAGGCCCGCTGCTACCCTCATTGACAGAATCGACCGGATCAAGTGCAATAGAAGGCTTTTCTGAAAACCGGGTTTGGGCCGCTTGTCCGGCCCGACGCCGTCCTGGAAATTCGCCATGAAACGCACCTATCAGCCGTCCGTGTGCCGGCGCAAGAGAACCCACGGTTTCCTGGTCCGCCAGAAGACCCGCGGCGGCCGGGCCGTCCTTCGTGCCCGCCGTGCCAAGGGGCGCCACCGCCTCGCCGTCTGAGATCGGCGGCGCCGGGTCCGGCCAGGCCGGGCGGGCATCGCCGGCGGCCGGGCCTCGGTCCGCACCGCCGTCCCGGGGAGCGCGCAGGCCGCGCGTCCGTATCACCGGGACCTACTTCGAGCTCACCGACCGGCCGGGCACTCCCGCGGGATCGTCCAGCCGGATCATGATCAGCGTCCCCAAGCGCCTGGTGCCCTCGGCGGTGCGACGAAACACCGTCAAGCGCATCGTCAGGGAAGCCTGGCGCGCCGCGACCCATGTCAACGATGACAGGATCTACCTGGTCAGGCTCAGGCAGTATCCCGGCGGGCGCCGGCCCAAGGGCGGCGCGCGCGCTCGGGCGCGAGCCGATGCCGCCAAGCCTGGCGCCGAGCCGGCACCGGCCATGGGACTGACCGCCGTCAAGCGGCTGCTGCGCGCGGACGCGGACCAGGTGTTCGCGCGCCTGCAGCCGCCGCGCGAGCCAGGCCTGCCCGTTCCTTCGGAGCCGGCGGGCGTGCGCGCATCCTCGCCATGACATCCGTGCGCCCAGCCGACCCGCGGGGCCGCCAAGGCCCCCCCGGCGTGCCGGTGCGCCTCCTAGTGGGCGCGATCAGTCTCTACCGTCTTGCCGTCAGCCCGGTGCTGCCTCCAAGCTGCCGCTACTGGCCGAGCTGCTCGGAATACGCGATCGAAGCGATTCGTGGCCACGGCCCGCTGCGTGGCGGCTGGCTTGCCGCGCGACGGCTCTGCCGCTGCCATCCCTGGGCCGCGGGCGGCATCGACCTGCCGCCGCCCTCCCCGTCCGCGCATCGACGCCACACCCTCGATTCCCACGCCTCATGATGCAAACGCAAAGAACGATCCTCTGGGTCATTTTCGTGATGTCCCTGGTCTTCCTCTGGGACAACTGGCAGCGCTACAACGGCCAGCCGTCGCTCTTCGGCGGCTCGCCGCCCGCGAGCCAGGAGCAGGCGGCGCCCGGGCATGAGGGCGCCACCGGCGGCAGCGCCCGCACGGTGGAGGACAACACGATTCCCGCAGCGCCGCCTCCGACGGCGGCCACCGGCCAGGCCGCCACGCCGGTTCCGGGCGCGCCGGCCGCGGTCGCGCCGACGGCTAAGCTCGTGCGCCTCGCCAACGACGTCCTGCAGATCGACATCGACACCATGGGCGGGCAGATCCGCCGCGCCGAGCTCCTGCAGCATCGCGAGGTGTCCGACGATCCGGACAGCGGCAACTTCGTGATCCTGGCGAGCGAGCCCGGACGCACTTTCATCGGGCAGACCGGCGTCGTGGGCGTCACCGGCGCGCCGAACCACAACACGCCGATGACGGTGCTGGAAGGCGCGACCGATCCGCAGGCGCCCGCGGGCGCACAGGACCTGGTGATGGTGGCCGAAGGCGGCGGCGTCCGCGTGGAGCGGCGCTATCGCCTCACGCCCGGCTCCTACGAGATCGCGGTCCACCAGAAGGTGATCAACACGGCCGAGAGCCCGGTCTCGCCGACGGTCTATCTCCAGTTCACCCGCGACGGCAACTCCGGGCCCGGCGATTCCGGCTTCTATTCCACCTACACCGGCCCCGCCGTCTACACCGAGGCCGAGAAGTTCCAGAAGATCGGCTTCGACGACATCGAGAAGGGCAAGGCCCGAATGCCCAAGGCCGAGGACGGCTGGATCGGCGTGATCCAGCACTACTTCGCCACCGTCTGGGTGCCGCAGCAGGGCACGCCGCGCGAGTACTACACCCGCCGCATCGAGCAGAACCTGTACACCGTGGGCGCGTTGCAGCCGCTGGGCCAGGTGGCGCCGGGGCAGTCCGTCGAGAGCTCGGCGGTGCTCTTCGTCGGGCCGCAGGTGCAGGACGCGCTGGAGGCGGCGGCGCCCGGGCTCGAGCTGGTCAAGGACTACGGCTGGCTCACCGCGATCGCGAAGCCGCTCTTCTGGCTGCTGAACGCGCTGCACGGGATCGTCGGCAACTGGGGCTGGGCGATCGTGTTCCTCACTATCCTGGTGAAGCTCGCCTTCTTCCCGCTGCAGGCCGCCAGCTACCGCTCCATGGCCAAGATGCGCAAGGTCACGCCCAAGCTCATGGCGCTGCGCGAGCGCTACGGCAGCGATCGCGTGAAGCTCAACCAGGCGATGATGGAGCTCTACAAGACCGAGAAGATCAATCCGCTCGGCGGCTGCCTGCCGATCGTGGTGCAGATCCCCGTCTTCATCGCGCTCTACTGGGTGCTGCTCGCCTCGGTGGAGATCCGCAATGCGCCCTGGATCCTGTGGATCAAGGACCTGTCCACGCCCGATCCGTGGTTCATCCTGCCGATCGTGATGGCCGCGACCATGTTCATGCAGACCAAGCTGAACCCGACGCCGCCCGATCCGCTGCAGGCGAAGATGATGCTGTGGATGCCGCTCATCTTCTCCGTGATGTTCTTCTTCTTCCCGGCCGGCCTCGTGCTCTACTGGGTGGTGAGCAACATCTTCTCGATCGCCCAGCAGTGGGTCATCACCCGGCGCATCGAGGGCAAGC
>JAEWGX010000132.1 GCA_023388075.1 Pseudomonadota bacterium | reverse complement strand
AGATCGACTCGAGCTGCTCGCGCATCTCGCTCGGGATCGTCAAGCGACCCTTCGCATCGAGCGTCAGAGGATAGCTGCCCTCGAACATCTGCCAATCAACCCTTCCCGATTCGATCCTGTCCGGCCTCGCCCCACCGGGGCTGGTCCTTGTGCGTCTGCAGGTAAACCGGTTCGACCATGTGGCAAATGGGCGCCATCACCGTCGAATACTCGCTATCTGCCGCTAAATCTCTGAAAACTGTCCGCTTTGGATTTGTCGGGATGCTGGCAGCTCAACCCACCATCACCCACTTTGTCCCACGATTTCCCACCAACGGTCGGAGAATATTGCAATCGATAGCGATCCGTCAAACTGAAAATCGCCGATTTTCCTGCCGTGACAAGGACTTACGCGCGGTTGCTCACCTTTGCAGCAGTGCGAGGCGGGATTCCAATGGCTTAGGTTGCCATGTGAATGTAATACCGGAGGTATGCGACTCTACCTCTTTGGAGATAGGTTGTCCGGGGCGCCTCGCGCCACGCTCGAGCGGCGGTGGGACGGATCCGGCGCGACTGATGTCGCGGCGGCCGCCAGGAACGCGGCCAGGGAATCCGGAAGGGGCCGCCAGCGACAAGGCGCGGGCCTCGGATGAGGGCCGTCGATCGAATGAAGTGGAGCGGGCCTGTAGGCCGGATTCTGTCCGCCGTTGCCGGCGGGACGGTCATTCCTCTGGGCCGCCGGTTGCCCGACGGCTCTAGCCATCTACCCGCACGCTCGGGAGGGCGCCCTGCGCCAGCCGCGAACGACTGGCAACGCGTGCCTATTCGATGTTGCTCCGGATGGGGTTTGGCCTGCCGTTGCCGTCACCGGCAACGCGGTGAGCTCTTACCTCGCCATTTCACCCTTGCCGCCAAGGCTTGCGCCGAGGAGGCGGTATGTTTTCTGTGCCACTTTCCGTCGCCTTGGGCCGGCTCGCGCCGGCTTGCTGCGCCTGGCCGTTAGCCAGCATCCTGCCCGATGGAGTCCGGACCTTCCTCCAGGCTTGCACCCGGCGACCGTCCGGCCCGCTCCAGCCGCCTACTCTAGCAGTCTTTCGGCACCAGGCGACCATTCGTCATCGACCGATGGACGGTCGCGCCGGGGGCAGCCATGCTGGAAACCCGATGCGTCCACATCCCGAGGAAGGTCTGCCATGAGGCTCAGCACCCGTCATATCCTGGCCCGGATCGCCCTTGCCGCGATCGCATCCGCCCACGGCATCGCCGTGATGGCGGTGGAGCAGCCGGTCGAGTTCGGGGCGCCCACCGTGCTGTCGCAGCAGGGGCAGCGGCTGAAGGTCGTGCTGCCGGTGCGCTCGGCCCCGGACGACGAGCGGGCGACCGCGGCCAGCTTCCTGGTGCGGGAGACCGAGGTCGAGCCCAGCTACGGCGCGGTGCCGCCGGAAGGCTTCACCGTGATGCGCCCGGCCCAGGCGGACTACATGGTGCTGCAGTCCGGCGACGTGGTGAACGCGCCGCGCATCAGCGTGCTGATGAGCGTGGCCGGCGATCCGCGCAGTCCGTACCGCATGGATCTGGACGTGCCGCCGCCCAGCGCCACCAGCCAGTTCGCGATGACCGGCGCGCGGGGCGTCGGCCGCTGGACCGGCGGCGGGGAGCAGGGGCGCGGCATCGCGACCCGCAAGCTGCGCGGGCCGGCGGGCGATTCCACGCTGCCGCCTAAATAGACGCCCCCCGAAGCGCCTTCGGCGCCTCCCCCCACTGGGGGGCGCAGGCAGCGGCCGGGCGAAGCCCGATCCGCGCCTGCTGCTGGGTGTGTGACGGTCGGTTCATCCACGCACGCCGGCCGGGATGGGGAGATCACCGTGCGCTCGCCCTTGGCCAATGCGCAGGCAGCGGCCGGGCGAAGCCCGATCCGCGCCTGCTGCTGGGTGTGTGACGGTCGGTTCATCCACGCACGCCGGCCGGGATGGGGAGAGCACCGTGCGCTCGCCCTTGGCCAATGCGCGGGCAGCGGCCGGGCGAAGCCCGATCCGCGCCTGCTGCTGGGTGTGTGACGGTCGGTTCATCCACGCACGCCGGCCGGGATGGGGAGAGCACCGTGCGCTCGCCCTTGGCCAATGGCGCAGGCAGCGCCCTCAGGGGAGGCGCACAGCGTCGGGATTGTCCTCGACGTAGGCGCGCACGATCTGGCCGAAGTCGCGATCGGTCTCGAAGCCCATGGCATTGGCCCGCGCAGTGTCGAAGTGCGCGGCCCAGGTCGACACCAGCTTCTGCACCTGTGGATCCGGCTCGTAGCGCACCAGGCGCGCCGCGGCCTCGCCCCCCACCTCGCGCAGCGTCGCCAGCGCGTCGGCCATCGTCACCACGAAGCCCGGCAGGTTGATGCTGCGGTTCCAGCCCCACGCGCTCGGCGGCAGCGCGAGCGCATGCAGGAACATGCCGACGATGGTGCGCGGCGAGGCGACCCACATCGCGGTCTCCAGCGGAACCGGCAGGATCGCCTCGACGCCGGCCAGTGGCTCGCGGATGATGCCCGAGGCGAACCCCGAGGCGGCGCCGTTCGGCTTGCCGGGGCGCACCGTGGCGGTCGGGACGCGGACGCTGCGGCCGTCGATGAAGCCCCTGCGGGTGTAGTCCTGCACCAGCAGCTCGCCCACCAGCTTCTGGATGCCGTAGGAGCCCTGCGGCGTCGGCGTGGTGGCGTCGGTCACTACCGGCGGCAGGTCGCCACCGAATACCGCGATGGAGCTGGAGTAGAGGACACGCGGCCGATGTCCCGCGTTGCGGCAGGCCTCGAGCAGGTTGCGGGTGCCGTCCAGGTTCACGCGCATGCCGAGATCGAAGTCCGCCTCCGCGGTGCCGCTCACGACCGCGGCCAGATGGACGACGACCGCGGTATCCCGATCCACCAGCCCGGCGACCGTGGCCGGATCGCCGATGTCGCCGGTCCGGTTGTCCACGCGCGGATCCTGGATACGGCCCGCGACCACGTCGAAGCTCACGATGCGCGAGACGGGATGCTCGGTGGCCTTGCCGTCGTCGTCGGCCAGGCGCAGCGTCCCGGCATCGAGAATGGCGCGCAGCAGCTGCTGGCCCAGGAACCCGGCGCCGCCGGTGACGAGGATCTTCATTGGTTGCTTCTCCGTGGGGGTGGTATTCGGCGAACCCGTCGGGCTCTCAGGCGACCTGTCGCAGCGCCTTCTCGAAGAAATCCGTGGCGCCGAAGTTGCCGGACTTGAGCGCGAGGCCGACCGCCACGTCGATGCCGCGCAGCGCCGGAACGCCCGGATCGATCTCGGGCCCGATGGCGAGCTGGCGCACGCCGAGCGCCTGGACGACCGCGCCGGAGGTCTCGCCGCCCGCGACGACGAATCGGCTCACGCCGGCTTCCAGCAGGAGCGCGGCAAGGCGGGCGGTGAAGCCTTCGATCGCGGCCGCCACCTCGGCGGCGCCGAACCGGGCCTGGGCCGCCGTGACAACCTGCGGATCGGCGCTGGTGGACACGAGCGGCGCCACTTCGCCGGGCTGGTCGAGCACCCAGCGCGCCACCTCCTGCGGTGTCACGCTGCGCTCCACGATCGACTGCGCGGTCAGCATGCGCGACGGCGCCCTGCCCCGGTAGTGCTCCACCTGCTCGCGCGTGGCCCGCGAGCAGCTACCCGAGAGCACCACCGCGCGGCCTCCGATGCGCACGGGCTGGGGTGCCGCGCTCACGAGCTGGCCGCGGCGCCGGAAGTTCTCCGGCAGCCCCAGCGCGATGCCGGAGCCGCCGGTGACCAGCGCGAGATCGGCGCAACCTTCCCCCAGCGCCCGAAGGTTCTCGTCGCTGATCGCATCGGCGATCGCGACCCGCACGCCTCGTGCGGCCAGCGCGTCCAGGGCCGCCCGCACGGCGGCGCCGCCACGCGCCACGGTCGTGAAGTCGATGAGGCCGACCTTGCCCGGCATCTGCCGCTGCAGCCACCGCACCAGGTCCGGATCGGTCATCGGCGTGAGCGGATGATCCTGCATGCCGCTTTCGTTCAGCAGCCGGTCGCCGACGAAGAGATGCCCCTGGTAGACGGTGCGCCGGTTGGTCGGGAACGCGGGGCAGGCGACGGTGATCGGCGCCTCCAGCGCGTCGAGCAGCGCCTGGGCGACCGGGCCGATGTTGCCGCGCGGGGTGGAATCGAAGGTGGAACAGTATTTGAAGAGGTACTGGCGGGCGCCGGCACGACGCAGCCAGGCGAGCGCGGCCAGGCTCTGGTCGACCGCGTCGGCGGGCTCGACGCTTCGCGTCTTGAGCGCGACGACCACCGCGTCGGCGCCGGCCGCGCCGGAGGCCGCGCCGTCGTCAGCGAGTCCCTCCGGCGGGATGCCGATCGCCAGCACTGTGCGCATCCCGTTCGCGGTCAGGGTGTTGGCAAGGTCCGAGGCGCCGGTGAAATCGTCGGCTATGCTCCCGAGCAGCATCGATGCGCCTCCTTGCGCTGTGTCAATCCGATGGATCCTCCGCGCGGCCGGCGGGCCGCCGGAGCAGGTCAGGGGGCAGCGCTCCTGTCGCCCCTTCCGGCGCCGACCGCCTCCTGGTGCGGAACACGCGGGGGTCGTCATAGTACGACGGATCGCGGTTGGCCCGGTCCCAGTCCGGCAGCCCCTGTACCGGCAGCGGCGCGAGCTCCGGCACCGCGCCGTCGGCGAAGGCCCGGGCCAAAGAGCGAGCGACGACGGCGTCGACCTCCCCCTCGCGCGGCCCGCACACGAGGCAGTGCGCCGTCAGCGCCTTGTACGGCGCGGCGAGCTTCTGGAGCAGGCCGTGCCCGATCACGACCACGTCGACCTCGGCGCGCAGCCGCTCGCGACCGGCCACGAGAAGGCCCTGCCAGTCGCCCGCATGCAGGCGCGCGTCGAGCTCGGGCGAGTTGCTCAGCCAGGCGACGCCGCTTTCGTCGAGCAGCGTCAGCCGGTCGCGGGCCGGCCCGCGGCGGGGGGTCGGGCCGGTCCCCGCATCCTCAGCCGCGCGGACCAGATGCAGGCGGTTCAGCGTCGCCTTGGTCAGCGGATGCGCGAGCCAGCAGAGGGCGTTGTGCAGGTCGTGCGCCGCCCCGGGCTGCGAGTCGCGGCAGGCGACGCGGCCTTCGTGGAAGATGGCCGCCTCGTACTCGAGCGCGCCTTCGCGCGGGCCGCCGCCCACCACGAACCGCAGCGGCGCGCCGCCGGCCGAGCGCAGCCCGCGAGCCTCGGCAAGACCGGTGCAGCGCGCGGCCCAGTGGGCGGGCGGCAGGTGGGCCAGCGCCGCGAGCAGCGCCGCATGCGGGCGCAGGCCGGGATGCGACAGCGGATCGGGCACCGGGCGCGCGGTGGCCCGCTCCGCGGCCGCGTCGAAGAGGTCGCGTACCATCCCGCCGATGGTAAGCGCCGCGCGGCTCGCGCCGACGCTCGGTGCGGCACGACGGCCGCACCCTCACAGGGACCAAGCGCATGAGGATTCGCGAGATCGCGTCGGGACTGCAGTTCCCCGAAGGACCGGTTGCCATGGACGACGGCTCGGTGCTGCTCGTCGGGATTGCCCGCGGCACGCTCACGCGGGTGACGCGCGCTCGCCTGCAACGCCGGACCCGCATCGCCCCTTGACCTGGATCCTCGTCTATCTGGCCACCGGTGCGGCCGTCGGCTTTCTTGCCGGCCTGCTCGGCATCGGCGGCGGCATGACGCTGGTGCCGATCCTGTCGGCGATGTTCGCCGCGCAGTCGCTTGCGCCCGACCACACAGTGCACCTGGCGCTTGCCACCGGCATGGCTTCCGTCATGTTCACCTCGAGCGCAAGCGTGCGCGAGCATCACCGCCACAAGGCGGTGGACTGGGGGATCGTGGCAAGGCTCGCGCCGGGGATGCTGGCCGGGACGCTGCTCTCTTCGTTCGCATCCGGCTGGATCTCGCAGCGCATGCTCGCGCTGGCGTTCGCGGTCATCGTGTTCGGCGGCGCGACGCAGATCCTGCTCGGGCGCAAGCCGTCGGCCGCGCGGCGGCTGCCAGGCATGCCGGGCATGCTCGCCACCGGCATCGCCATGGGGGTGATCTGCGGCCTGGTGTCCGCGGGCGGCGCGTTCCTCACCGTCCCGTTCATGCTCTTCTGCGGGGTCACCATGCACGTGGCGATCGGCACCGGCGCGGCGATCGGCGTACCGATCGCAGTGGTCGGCACGGTGGGCTACATCCTCGCCGGCCTGCGCGTGGACGACCTTCCGAGCGCCAACCTGGGCTTCGTCTATCTTCCCGCGCTGGTCGCGCTGGTGGTCGGCAGCATGACCACCGCCCGCTACGGGGCACGGGCGGCGCACCGCTTGCCCGTTCTGACTCTCAAGCGCGTATTCGCCTGCCTGCTCTACGTCCTCGCCGGACGAATGGTCCTCACCTACTGGTAGGCGATGCCGCGCACCGCCCGCACGAAGGAGAATGTGCAGATTCTGTGTGCAGATCGTGGAAGATGACGGCGCTGGCCTCCGGGTCGTAAACGACCCATCCTGCCGGACGTTTCAGAATGCAGAATGCAGAGAAGCTCGCATCGCGTCCGCGCCCGCCGCGGACCTGGTCGGGCGGCGCCGCCGATCCCGGCAGGCGCACGACGAGGTGAAACGAGCATGATAGGCACATGGATACGCTGCTGGTCGATCGGCCTGGCCGCCCTGGCACTGTCGGGGGCGGCCCTCGCCGGCCAGGCCTATACCACCACCAACGTGAACCTGCGCGCCGGGCCGGACACCGACTATCCGGTCCTGCGCTGGGTGCCGGAGGGAACGGTGGTCGAGGTCCACGGCTGCCTCGAGGACTACGAGTGGTGCGACGTCGAGACGATGGGCGAGCGCGGGTGGATGCATGCCAACTACCTTGCCTATCCGTACCAGCAGCAGTACGTCCCGGTGGTGAACTACGGACCGGTGCTGGGCCTGCCCATCATCGTCTTCTCGATCGACTCCTATTGGGACAATCACTATCGCCGCCGCCCCTGGTACGGCGATCGCGATCGCTTTCGCCATCGCGGGCCGGACTACCGGCGTCCGCCCCCCGCCTACCGAGCGCCACAGCCGAGGCCCGATCATCGCTATCCCGGCGTGCCGCGACCGGATTACTACCCGCCGCGGGTGCATCCGACACCGCGGCCCGACTATCGCCCCCCGCGCATCGACCCCGGGCCGCGGCCGGACTACCGCCCGCCCGCGGCGCGCCCGCCCGGCGGATGGCAGCCGCCTGCGC
>JAEWGX010000116.1 GCA_023388075.1 Pseudomonadota bacterium | reverse complement strand
GGAAGCCCGCTGCTACACTGCCCGCGATGTCAGACGCGAACGTGGCGGTGGACGGCGGAGCGGCGACGAGCCGCTCGCCAAGCCTGTGGCAGACCTACGGCCAGGTCTTCGCCTCGCGCCGCATCGCCGCGATGCTGCTGCTCGGCTTCTCGAGCGGCTTGCCGCTCGCGCTCACCGCCGGGGCGCTGCAGGCCTGGCTCACGGTGGAAGGCATCAGCATCAAGACCATCGGCTACTTCGCGCTGGTGGGCCTGCCCTACACCTTCAAGTTCGTCTGGGCGCCGCTGCTGGACCGGTTCGAGCCGCGCTGGCTCGGCCGTCGCCGGGCCTGGATCTTCGCGTTCCAGTTGCTGCTGGCGGCCGGCTGCTTCCTGATGGCGCGCACCGATCCGGCGGCCTCGGTCGAGGCGATGGCGGCGCTTGCGGTGGCGATCGCCTTCCTCTCCGCGTCCCAGGACATCGTCTTCGATGCCTATCGCGCCGACCTGCTGAGCCCGGAAGAGCGCGGCGCCGGCGCGGCGGTCTCGGTTCTCGGGTACCGCCTCGCCATGCTGGTTTCCGGCGGCGCGGCGCTGATCGTGGCGGACCAGTGGCTGGGCTGGCCGGGCACCTACCGGCTGATGGGCGCGATCTTCCTGCTGCTGGCCACGGTGACGCTCTTCTGTCCGCGCATCCCGGATGCCCAGAGGCTGCTGAGCTCCGCGCGGGCGGAGTGGCTCGGCTTCGTGGTGATGATCGCGGTCGGCGCAGGCACCTGGTTCGCGCTCTCTCAGGCCATGCGCTGGCTGCCGCTCGACGGCGCTTCCCGTTTCGGGGTGCTGGCCGTCGAGACGCTGGCGATGGTGGTCACCGGGCTTGCCGCGATCCTTGCGGCGCGCAAGGTCGGCTTTCCCAGCTTCCTCGCGCCGTGGGACGCATTCTTCTCGCGCCGGCATGCCGTGCTGCTTCTGCTGCTGATCGTCCTCTACAAGCTGGGCGACGCATTCGCCGGCAGCCTCACCACCTCGTTCCTGCTGCGGGGCGTGGGCTTTACGCAGACCGAGGTCGGCGCGATCAACAAGGGGCTCGGCCTCGTCGCGACCATCATCGGCGCGCTCGCGGGCGGCGCCTGGCTCTCCAGCCGACCGCTCTACAACGCGCTGATGCTCTTCGGCATCCTGCAGGCGGTGTCCAACTTCGGCTACTGGCTGCTCGCCGTCCTGCCCAAGAGCCATGCGCTGATGGCGGCGGCGATCGGCGTCGAGAACCTCTGCGGCGGCCTCGGCACCGCCGCCTTCGTGGCGTTCCTGATGGCGCTCACCGACATGCGCTACTCCGCCGCGCAGTACGCGCTGCTCTCGGCACTGGCCGCCGTGGGCCGGGTCTACGTCGGCCCGGCCTCCGGCGTGATGGTGGAGAGCTTCGGCTGGCCGCTGTTCTTCATGCTGACCGTCGTCACGGCGCTGCCGGGCCTGGTGCTGCTCTGGTGGCTGCGCGAGGACGTGCGCGCGCTCGGGTCGGTGAAGCTGGGCGCGCCGCTGGACGACTGATCACTTCGTCCGGGTCGCAAGCCAGATCCCGGGCAGGATGAGCGCCGCACCCGCCACGTGGAACCACTGCGGCTGCTCGCCGAGCAGCGCCCACGCGACCAGCGCCGCGTAGATCGGGCCCAGGTAGAGGATGAGGCCGGTGCGGGCGGCGCCCAGCTCGCGCTGCACGTAGGCGTATGCCTGGTAGGCACCGAAGCCCGGCAGCAGCGCGACCAGCAGCACCAGCCCGATCACTTCCCAGGTGAGCGGCGCGATTCCCTGCACCGCCACCTCGACGGCGGTGAAGGGGAGCAGCACCACCAGCCCGGCGAACGTGATCACGGCCTGGCGGGCGAAGGAGTCCAGCACGCTGGGTATCCGCTTGAGCAGCACCGAGTAGGCGGTCCACGAGAGCATGGCGACCGCGATCCACAGGTCGCCCACCGTGAGCTCGATCGCGAGCAGGTCGGCGAGCGACCCCTTGAACAGGATCACCGCCACGCCGACGATCGCCACGGCCGCGCCGGCGATCTGCACCCCCCGCAGGCGCTCGCCGAGCAGCCGAACCGACAGGATCGCGATCAGGACCGGCGCGAGTGCGTAGATCAGGCCGATGTTGACCGCCGGGGTGGTGCGCGCGCCGATGTAGACGAACGCGCCGCAGATCCACATGCCGAGCGCGCCCAGCAGCAGCATCGCCTTCCACTCGCGCCGCCACCGGGGCCAGGTCCGGCGCAGGGCCGGGAGCGCCGGCGGCAGCATGACCAGGAAGGCTACCGCCCAGCGGGCGAATGCGAGCTGGTGAGGCGCGATCACGTCGACCGCGGCGCGCGCGCCGATGTAGTTGGCGCTCCACAGCAGGGGCGTGAGGTAGAGGAGAGCCTGCGCGAGGCGCTGGCGGGACTCGGCCGGCATGGGAGCGCGATTGTACGGGCACGAGGGACGTGATTTGACACGTCCGGCAGCGGCGGCTGTAATGCCCGGTGGGACTTCACCCAGCCGCGGCGGCGCGGATCGCGCACGCAACGGTTCCTCGAACGGCCGGGCTCAACCGGCCAGGACGACCATGATCGACAAGATAGTGCCCAGCGTGGAAGCGGCGGTGGCCGGCATCCATGACGGCGCCACCGTCATGATCGGCGGCTTCGGGCTTGCCGGCATGCCGGCCGCGCTGATCGACGCGCTGATCGCGCAGGGCGCGCGCGACCTCACCATCGTCAACAACAACGCCGGCAACGGCGATACCGGCCTCGCGGCGCTGCTCAAGGCGCGGCGGGTGCGCAAGATCATCTGCTCGTTCCCGCGCCAGACCGATTCCTACGTCTTCGACGCGCTCTACCACGCGGGCGAGATCGAGCTGGAGCTGGTGCCGCAGGGCAACCTGGCCGAGCGCATCCGCGCGGCCGGCGCCGGCATCGGGGGGTTCTTCACGCCCACGGGCTTCGGCACGCAGCTCGCCGAAGGCAAGGAGACCCGCCGCATCAATGGCCGCGACTACGTCCTGGAGTACCCGATCCACGCCGATTTCGCGCTGGTCAAGGCGCTGAAGGCGGACCGCTGGGGCAACCTGGTCTATCGCAAGACGGCGCGAAACTTCGGGCCGATCATGGCAACAGCCGCGGGCTGCGCCGTCGTGCAGGTGAGCGAGATCGTGGAGCTGGGCGAGCTCGACCCGGAGAGCGTCGTCACCCCCGGCATCCACGTTCAGCGGGTGGTGAAGGTCGAGGAGAAGTCACGATGAGTAGCGGCTACAAGCGCCTGACGCGCGACCAGATGGCGGCGCGGCTCGCGCGGGACATCCCGGACGGCGCGGTCGTCAACCTCGGCATCGGCCTGCCGACCCGCGTGGGCAACCACCTTCCGGCCGATCGCGAGATCATCCTGCATTCCGAGAACGGCGTGCTCGGCATGGGCCCCGCGCCACCGGAAGGCGAGGAGGACGAGGACCTGATCAATGCCGGCAAGCAGCCGGTGACGCTGCTGCCGGGCGGCTCGTACTTCCATCATGCCGACTCGTTCGGGATGATGCGGGGCGGACACCTCGATTTCTGCGTGCTCGGGGCGTTCCAGGTCTCGAAGACCGGCGACCTTGCCAACTGGCACACCGGCGCGCCCGATGCGATCCCGGCGGTGGGCGGGGCGATGGACCTCGCCATCGGCGCGAAGAAGACCGTCGTGCTGATGGAGCACTGCACCCGCGAGGGCGAGCCGAAGATCGTCGAGCGCTGCACCTATCCACTCACGGGCATCGGCTGCGTGAGCCGGATCTATACGGACCACGCCGTCATCGACATCACCCCCGCGGGCCTGGTGGCGGTCGAATGGGTCGACGGCCTGGACTTCGAGCAGTTGCGCGAGATGACCGGCGCACCGCTCGGGCGGGCCGGCTGAGCAAGCCCGGCCCGCGGGCGCCGAGGCGCTTTCCCGCCTGCCATCGATACTGGAGATTCCAATGAACGAAGCCTTCATCTGCGACGCCGTTCGCACGCCCATCGGTCGCTACGGCGGCGCGCTCGCCGGCGTGCGCGCCGACGACCTGGCCGCGATCCCGATGCGCGCGCTGCTCGCGCGCAATCCCAAGCTGGACCCTGCCGCGATCGAGGAGGTGCTCTACGGATGCGCCAACCAGGCCGGCGAGGACAACCGCAACGTCGCGCGCATGGCGCTGCTGCTTGCCGGGCTGCCCGAAACGGTGCCCGGGGCGACCATCAACCGCCTGTGCGGCTCGGGCATGGATGCGGTCGGCTCGCTGGCCCGGGCGGTGCGTACCGGCGAGATCGACCTCGGCATCGCCGGCGGCGTGGAGAGCATGTCGCGCGCGCCCTTCGTGATGCCGAAGGCCGAGGCCGCCTTCTCACGGTCCAGCGCCATCTACGACACCACCATCGGCTGGCGCTTCGTCAACCCCCAAATGAAGTCGCGATACGGCACCGACCAGATGCCGGAGACCGCGGAGAACGTCGCCGCGGATTTCAAGGTCAGCCGCGAGGACCAGGACGCCTTCGCGCTGCGCAGCCAGCAGCGCGCGGCCGCGGCGCAGGAGTCGGGCTTCTTCGAGGAAGAGATCGTCCCGGTCGAGATCCCCCGGCGCAAGGGCGATCCGGTGGTGGTGAGCCGCGACGAGCATCCGCGGCAGACCAGCCTGGAGGCGCTCGCGAAGCTGAAGCCGATCGTGCGCCCGGACGGCACGGTGACCGCCGGCAACGCGTCCGGTGTCAACGACGGCGCCGCGGCGATGATCATCGCATCGGCGAAGGCGGTCGAGCGCTTCGGGCTCGAGCCGCGCGCTCGGCTCGTCGCGATGGCCACCGCCGGGGTGGCGCCGCGCATCATGGGTGTCGGTCCGGCGCCGGCGACGCGACGCCTGCTGGAGAAGACCGGCGTGCGCCTCGACCAGATCGACGTGATCGAGCTCAACGAGGCCTTCGCCTCGCAGGGCCTCGCGGTCGTGCGGGATCTCGGCCTGCCGGACGACTCCCCCAAGGTGAATCCGAACGGCGGGGCGATCGCGCTAGGGCATCCCCTCGGCATGTCCGGCGCCCGCATCGTCCTCACCGCGGCTCACCAGCTCCGGCGCACCGGCGGCCGCTACGCGGTGGCCACGATGTGCATCGGCGTCGGCCAGGGCATCGCCACCCTGATCGAGCGCGTATAGGGATGGGTACAGGAACCGGATCGATGATCGACCTCGCAGCGCGCGACGCACTTTTCCTCGAAGCCCGGACCCAGAACGGCTGGCTCGACCAGCCCGTGACCGACGAGCAGCTCCGCCAGATCTACGAGCTCGCCTCGATGGGGCCGACTGCCGGCAACACGCAGCCCGCCCGATTCGTCTTCCTGCGCAGCCGCGAAGCCAAGGAGCGCCTGCGGCCCGCGCTCACGCCGGGCAACCTGGAGAAGACGATGTCCGCCCCGGTGACCGCGATCGTGGCCTACGACCTCGAGTTCCACGAGCAGATCCCCAAGGTGTTCCCGCACAAGCCGGAGATGAAGGATGGCTTCGCCGGCGAGCAGAACGCGGCCAAGCGCCAGACGGTCGCCTTCCGCAACGGTACGCTCGGCGGCGCGTACCTGATCATGGCGATCCGCGCCTTGGGCCTCGGCGCGGGCCCGATGTCCGGCTTCGACAATGCCGCGGTGGACCGCGAGTTCTTCCCGGAAGGCACCTTGAAGTCCAACTTCCTGTGCAACATCGGGGTAGGCGATCCCGCCAAGGTGCTGCGCCGCCTGCCGCGCCTCTCCTTCGACGAGGCGTGCCGGATCCTGTGACGGCGGCTCACGCGCGGGGCGGCGAAGCCATGCGAGCGCCCGGGCGGTGATCCCGCCCGGCGTCGCCGAGCCTTCCCTCTATCTCCTCACCGCGACGCTCGCGGTCCTGCTCGCGGGTTTCTCGAAGGCTTCCGCTGCCGGCGGCATCGGCCTGCTGGCGGTTCCGCTGATGGCGATGGCGATCGCGCCGCAGCAGGCCGCGGCGATCATGCTGCCGATTCTGTGCGCGCTCGACCTGCTCGGCCTCTGGACCTATCGCCGCGAGCTGGACGCGCGCCTGCTCTGGCGGCTGGTCCCCGGCGCCCTGCTCGGCATCGTGGTCGGGGCGCTGGTCTTCAAGACGCTCGATGTCCGCTGGGTCAAGGGATTGCTCGGCCTGGAATGTCTGGTGTTCGCGCTGCATCGGATCGCGAGCCGGCGCCGGGGCGGCGAGCCGCCGACCGCGGCCGACGCGCCGGGACGCGCCTTCTTCTGGTCCGGCGTCTCCGGCTTCACCAGCACGATCGCGCATGCGGGAGGGCCACCGCTGCTGCAATACCTGCTGCCGCTTCGCATCGGCAAGCTGACACTGGTCGCCACCACCGTCTATTTCTTCGCCGTGGTGAACTACGTGAAGCTGGTTCCCTACGGGCTGCTGGGCCTGCTCGACACCGCCAACCTGAGCGCATCGCTGCTGCTCGCGCCGATCGTCCCGGTAGGGTACTGGATCGGGCATCGCTTCACCCGGATGATCCCGGAACGGGCGTTCCTGCTCTTCATCGACGTGTCGCTGGTCGCTACAGGTGCCAAGCTGCTGTGGGATGCGGTGGCCCCCGGCCTACGCTAGCCTGGAGCACACCGCGCCGGCGGGCGAGGTTCTTGCATCCTGCCGGTCCCACGAAGTTTCCCTGCGAGGCTGCCGATGGCGTCCACCAAGGTTCCGCGACCCGAGCCATTTCCGCCGGCCGAAGCGCCCGCGCCCGAGAAGTACCCGACGACCGGTGACGGTCCGCGGGACGTGTTCCGCCGGGCGGAGGACGACCTGGAGCAGGGCCGCCAGGACACCGACCAGGCCGGCCGGGACATGCAGCGGCGCAAGGCGCCTCCCGAAGCGCCCACGCGGCGATCCGACAAGACCGACGGCGTCGACGATCGCTGAGGCGGCGCGTCGCACCGCCCCGGCGACGGCGCGAAGCGGCCGAGACTACGGCAGGGCCAGGAAGTGCTGGCGGACCTGCAGCAGGCAGAGCGGCGGCACGCGCGACGCGTGATAGCCGGTGTCGAGCTCGACCGGCAGGGCATCGTCGCGCAACAAACCGGCGTAGGCCGGCTCGTTCTCCACGTCGAACGCGGCGACCGGCGCGCCGGCAGTCTGGAACGCCGCGAGGGCCCGCTCGGTGTTGCCGAAGTTCACCACCGGATCGGCCGACCCGCCACAGAGCAGGGTCGACGCCCTCGGCACGAAGTCGATCGGCGAGTTGAGCGCGAGCGCGGCACGCAGGGCGGACGTGGGGTCCTCGGCCGCGGCGACGAAGGCGTCCGTGACCAGGCTGTCCAGCAGCAGCGGCAGGCGGCCGTCCAGCAGCAGATCCTCCAGCTCGGTCCCCGCCGGCCCGGGGAACAGCGTCTCCACCGTCTGGTCGTATGGGGACTCGAAGAATTCCGAGGGTGATGCGTAGAGGTTGCCGTACAGTCGCTGGAACGAGGTGACCGCGAAGGGCACGTAGTACGTCGAGCCGAGCTCTCCCACCGGAAGGCGCTCCACGGATGTCATCACCGAGCCGGCGAGGTCGTACGGCCCGGACATGTGGCCGGCGCCCACCAGGGTGAATTCGCCCCCCAGGCTCGCCTCCATCAGCTTCTGGGTCGCCATGGAGGCGTGGCCACCCTGCGAATAGCCGGTGACGAAGACGCGGCCATCCAGCGCCACGTCGCGTTGGGACGCGAGCTCCCGCGCAGCGCGCAGCGCATCCACGTTGGACGTGGCCGCGCTGGCCGCATGGAGGTAGGGGTGGAACGGCTGGTCGGAACGGGCGTAGCCGAGGTAGTCGGTGGCCGCCACGATGAAACCCTGCCCGGCAAGCAGGGCCGCCACGAGCGACGCTTCGTCGTCGCCCGGCGTCGCCATGGAGCGGGTCTGGTCGAGGTCCGTGCCGCGCGAGTAGGCGACCAGCGGGTACGGGCCAGGACAGCTGGGCCCGCCGGGAATCATGACCGCACCCGACGCAAGCGCCGGCGTGGCGCCATCGGCCGCCACGGTCCGGTAGTCCATCGAGACGATCAGCACGTCGCACCGGGTGGCGCCGGCAAGGCCGGCCGCCGTCGACTGGGCGACCAGCGCGTCCAGTTGCGCGGCCGGCAAGGCGACGCTGTCCGCGGCGCCGGCGAGATGCACCGCGGGCGCAGGTGCGGGAGCGGGAGCGGGTATCGGCGCAGGGATCGGCGCGGGCGGCGGCTCTTCGGCCACCACCTTGTCGTCGTCGCTGTCGCCGCAGGCGGCAACGAGGGCGGCTATCGCCATGCCGGCGGCGAGGCGCCGCCAGCGCTTCGGATGTTCGACCGCCATCGTCGGGGCGGCACCGGGGTCGTCGTGGAAGGAATGCACGGGGATCTCGTCTGTGAATGGGACGGGGCGCCCCTCCAGTGGAGAGGCGCCCCGTCGAAAGGTGGCGCGGGCGGCACCGTCAGGGCCGCCCGCGTCAAGCGGAAATGGTCCGCGGTGCTATAGCTTGGGTCGGCGGCCCATGACGAAGAAGATGATCGCCATCACGATCCCCACCACGAAGAGGATCCAGGCGATGTTCATCGAGACGCCGGCGACTCCACCCGCTCCGAGGAGCATGGCCACGAGGCCGATCACCAGAAAGACTGCAGCCCAGTACAACATGTCGGTTCTCCTGTGTTTATCTTGGCGCTGTCAGTTGGCAAGGCGTGTGCCCGACATACGGACGAGACGCGGCTGCCCCGCGTCCGCCCCCGGTCAGCCCCGCGAGCGCCTCTCCACGTCGGCGTCGGTCTCCTGCGACCGGATCACCTCGTTCATGCCGAAAGGGCTGTCGCCGGGGATGGTCTCCTTCGCCACCGGAAGCTCCTCCACCGCGAGCGTGTGGTAGAGCAGGCCCTTCGTGGCTCCCGATTGCGTGCCGACGCGCTGAAGCAGCGGGACTGTTTCGTCGTGGGCCTTCACCAGCACGAAGCTGTTGCCCGCCTTGGCGAGCTGCTCGATGATCTTCAGCTGCTTGAGCTCGGCCGAGACGATGCGCGAAAGCACGCCTGCGTCCCGCTGGGAGCGATTGACCAGCTCGTGCATCTGCTCCGGCCGCAGCAGCGTGATGTCTTCGCTCGCCACGCCGCCCTCGGACAGGAGGTCGACCATCCGGCCCAGGTGCTCCTCGTCCGGGAGCGCGAGCAGCGCCGAGCCGGTCGGATAGAAGACGCCGTTGCGGGTGTGGAAGCGTTCGCTGTCGTCGAGCGAGCTGGCGAAGAGGGAATCCAGGGAGCGGCCCGACGACGAGCCGGCTTCGGTATTGCGTTCCATGATGGTCTCCGAGCGTCGGTGCGAATCAGGCGTGCAGCGAGGATTCGGCCGCCGGCCGCCGGGTCGAGGGCGGGCGTGACACCTTCACGCGGCGGCGCGCAGCCTCCTTGCCCTTGCCGTCGTCTGTTGCCTTGCCGTTGCCCTGGCCGTCGGCCGCGGCGACGCTCTCCGCACCCGGATGGTTGAGTTGCCGGCGCAAGTCCGCCGCCTCGATCCCGAGCGCATCCCGGTACTTGGTGACGGTGCGGCGCGCGATGCGAATGCCGCGCTGCGCCAGCAGCTTGGCGAGGCGGTGGTCCGACAGCGGCTCGGACGGCGTTTCGCTGCCCACGAGCTGGCGGATCATCGCCTTGACCGCGGTCGCCGAGCAGGCGTCTCCGGCCGCCGTCTCCACGTGGCTGGTGAAGAAGCGCCGCATCGGTATGAGCCCGGCCGGGCACTGCAGGTACTTGCTGTTCACCACCCGCGAGACGGTGGATTCGTGGATGCCGACGTCGGCCGCGATGTCCGCGAGCTTGAGCGGCTGCAGGCCGATGTCTCCGTGCTCGAAGAAGGCCTGCTGCCGGGCGACGATAGCCGCGGCGGTCTTCTCGATCGTGTTGGCGCGCTGCTCGATGCTGCGCATCAGCCACTTCGCCTCCTGCAGCTGGGCACTGAGGCCGTTGCACTGGCCGCCCTCGTTGCGTGCCACGATGCTGGCGTACTGGGCGTTCAGTCGGATCCGCGGGGTGGCGCCCGGATGCAGCGCCGTGACCCAGGTGCCCTTCACCTTCTTCACGATCACCTCGGGAACGGCGAAGACGACGCGATCGCGGCCGAAGCCGAGCCCCGGCTTGGGGTCCAGCGAGCGGATGAGACGGGTCGCAGCCGAGAGCTCCGCCTCTTCGGCGCCGGTCGCGGCCACGATGCCGCGGAAATCGTTGCGGGCGAGAAGTTGCAGGTGCGATGCCACGATGGCCTGCGCCACGGCTTTGCCGGGGGCTCCGTCCGGGATCTCGCGCAACTGGAGCTTGAGGCACTCCTCCATGGACCTCGCGCCCACGCCCGCAGGCTCGAAGCTCTGGACCCGATGCAGCGCGATCTGAAGGTCCGCGAGCTCGATCGGCGGCCTGCCGCGCGTGCCGGCGAGCCCTGCGATCATTTCCAGCAGGTCCTCCAGCGACTCGCGCAGATAGCCGGCGGGATCGAGGCTGTCGATCACCACCTCGCAAAGCTGGCGGTCGAGCTCGCTCAGGCGCAGCCCGGCAAGCTGCTCCAGCAGATGGTCGCGCAACGATCCGAGCGAAGGCGCCATGTCGAGTGCGGAAAGGCCCTCGCCCGTCCCCGTCTTGCTGGTGGTGCTCCAGTCCGACAGATGCTCGTTGAACTCGTCACCGGCCGCCTCGGTCAGCTCCGCGGTGACGGCGCCGTCGAGCGTGCCGTCGACGGTGCCCTCCGTGCCGGCCCCGGCATCGGTATCGGACGACTCGTAGGGACCGAAGTCGTCGCTCGAGCCGTAGTCGTCCCCCATGTCGACGAGGGAATCCGACGCGATGTGCTCGAAGCTGTCGGGGGCGTCGTACGGATCGTCGCCGTAGGTCGCTTCATCGCCGTTGCCGGCGAACGCATCCGGACCATCCAAGCCCTCGGCATCCTTCGCCGTGCCGCCGTCCGCGGCGTCGATGTCCACGGTTGAGCCATCGCTCGCAGCGCCGTCGGCGCCTTCGTCCATCTCCAGCAACGGATTGCTGCTGAGCGCCTGGTTGATTTCCTGCTCGAACTCGAGCGCGTTCATCTGCAGAAGCTGCAGTGAGCGCTGCAGCGCCGGAGCAATGCTCAACGTGCGCTGCAGCTGTAGCGATATCGATTGGCCCATCTCGTCCTCTCTCCTGGTTGTAGGAGAACGGGATGCAGGATCCATGCCACGAACTGGTGACTCGCCGGTACCGCTTATGGGCGGTGGAGTGGCGATAGAACGTTACGAAGAGGCAAGAACGCCGCCAGATGTTGCATTAACGCAGCGTCGCCCATGCGAGCCAGCATTGGCGCGGCTCTCCGAAGGGTCCACCGGTTCGCGCCACGGGACGGCAGGCCTGCTCCTTGCCATGGTCGATCCGAACGCACGGCCTCGAGCACGCCTGTACGCTGGAAGCGCCAGCGCCGGACCCCGGGCGGCGGGCGCCGTGGATCCGGCGATTTCGACCGTCCGAGGCAACTTTTACCGGCGGAAATTGCCGGCTATCCGCTTGGGCACGTCGATTGCCACCCGTTTCGCGTCTCCTCGGAAGTTTCCTCCCTGATTTGGCCCCGCATCATGGCGGGGCTTTTTTTGTCAGGGCTCTGGCGGCGCGGGGGGGTCGGCGGGATCGCGTACCGCGCGGCTGTGAGCCTGCCCCTGCCTGCGCCGCCGATCCTCCAGGACGTTGCCGGCAGCGGCGAGCGCGGTACCGACGACCGCGCGGACTTCGGGCCTGGCGCCCAGGACGAGGCCGGCCCTGAGCACCCGCCGCGCCGCAGGATTGCCAAGCAGCAGTACGGCGGCCGGCACGCCCACGCCAACGGCAACGGCGGGATGGCGCAGCAACAGGCGCATCGTCGCGCTGCGCGGGAAGGTATCTGTCATGGCATCCCCGTCTGCAGGTCGGGCGCGAGTCATCCGCTCGCCGGCGTCCACTACCAGCTCGTCGATGCGCAAAGCGCCCGGACCGGGCTTCGCCGGTTCCGGCGATGTCCGGACGGCCGCGGCGGCGGCAGCCTCGCGCCGCGCCGCGCGGCGACGTTCGATCCGCTCGTAGATCGCCTTTGGCGTCTCGCGGGTGCGGTGCTTCGCGGTAGCGGTCACTCCAGCAACTCGCGCATGCGCTGCAGATCGTCCCTGGCCACCCGGCGGGTCAGCGGAAAGGCGTCGCGACACCCCTGCAACAGAGCCCGGGCCCAGAGGGCGAGCCCCAGGGCGCCCAGGATCCAAGCGGCGAGCAGAGTCCACAAGGCGATGTTGCGCCAGTCCGTGTCCCAGGCGAAGGCCACCACCGTGGCGGCGGCCCAGACGACGGCGATGACCGAGACCAGCAGCGCGGCCAGCGCCACCACGACAAGGCGCAGCAGGCGACGCTGCTCGATGGCCAGCTCGCCACCGACGAGCCTGGCACGATCGTCCAGGCCTTCCAGGACCTCCGCCGTCAGGTGGCGGACGCCGGCGAGGCGCGACGCCAGGACTCGGCGGAGCATCGGTCGAATTACTTGCGCGAGAGCAGCACGCCGATGACGAAGCCGGCGACTGCGGCAATGCCGGCGGCCTGCCAGGGCGATGCGTGGACCTGCTCATTGACTCGGTCGGCGCTTTCGCGGGCGCGGTACCGGGCCTCGCTCGCGGCGCTCACCACCGAGTCCGACATCGACCCGATCGTGCCGCGCAGGCGCTCGATCACCGCCTTTACTTCCGGCGACTCCGCAAGGTCCGAGCGGTTCATCAGGTCGCTCAGGTCCTTCTTGAGCGCGATCCATTCGCTCTCGATCGCGGAGCGCGACTCGTCGGACAGTTCCGCGGCGGCGCGCCCCACGGTGCGTCGAGTCCGCTCGAGGGAGCGCTCGATCGCGTCGACCGCACCTTCCAGGCGGGCGGCGATTTTTTCGGCGGTGGCATCGGCCATAGGTCGCTCCTTGCGGCTGTTCATAGCGGGTTCTTCTGGAGGAGGTCCGCCAGCTCGTCGGCGTGCTCCTCTTCCTGCTCCAGGATTCCTTCGAGAAGGCGCCGGGTGGTCGGGTCGTCCTCCCCGAACCAGCGGGCCATCTCGCGATAGGTGTCGATGGCTATCCGCTCGGCGACCAGGTTCTCCTCGATCATCTCCTTGAGGTTCTGGCCTTCCACGTAGTCCGCGTGCGCGCGCGACGACAATCCGTCGGGGGAAAAGTCCGGCGCGCCGCCAAGCTGGACGATCCGGCGCGCGATCGCATCCGCATGGGCGGCTTCCTCATTGGCATGCGTCGCGAACTCGCGTGCGATCGGCTCGGCGTAGATGCCGGCGGCCATGAAGCTGTGGCGCTTGTAGCGCAGGACGCAGACCAGTTCGGTCGCAAGCGCCTCGTTCAGCACCTTGAAGGCTTCCTCGGGATTCTTGCCATAGCCGGCCGTCACCGCGCCGTCGGCCATGTGCTGACGGGCACGGTCGCGAATCGCCTTGATGTCCGCGAGAAAGGGCTTGTCCATCGGTTCCGGCGCCGGATTGGTCGCGGCTCCCATCGTGTTTTCGGTCATGTTCGGCTCCACCATAGCCCAAGGACACGGGTGTATGCAACATGCATGCCTCGTGCGAATTGTGCCGCCCTTGGGGCACTCTTGCTGCAAGAATTGCGCGGGTTGGGCGCTTATCAGCGCAAGAGCTTCTCTTTCCCCGCGTGGCGGCGGGCATTTCGGCTTGGTTTCGTGTCTGGCATGTAAATTGCCTTATCCAGGCGAAACACGGGAGCATGCAGTTTTGAATGAACCGAGGGGTGCGCGTTCCGGTCGGGCCGCAAGGTCCGCGCGGCCGCAGCGTGCCGAGACCGATGCCCGGGAAAACGCAGGGAAGGGGCCATCACGCGAGCCGCCTGCGCGCCCGGTTGCGGCCATCGACGAGGTCGGCGAGACCGGGGTGCTGCTCGATGCCCTGATCCATGACCTCCGCACGCCGCTCAGTGCAATGTCCGGCTGGCTCGAGGTGCTGGAGGCGCATTTCGGCGCGGTGGACGGCATCGTCGGGCGCGCGCTGCTCGGCCTGCGCCGCGGTGTCGAGGGCCAGACCCAGACCCTGAACGGCATTTCGGATGTGCTGACCAAGCAGCGGGTCGACCTGCCGGGGGCGGAATGCAACCTTCTCGCGCAGCTGCAGCGCTCGCTCTCGGAGATGGACGGGCAGCCCGATGCGCCGCTCGATCCAGCCGCGATCGCCCGGCTGGCTCCCTTCAGGACGTTCAAGGGAAGCAGCAGCCTGGCCTGCGCCGCCGGCGCCACCTTCGGCGACGCGTGCGGCACGCTGCTGCGCGCGCTGGCCGCGGCGCAGGGCGAGGGTGACGAGCCGCTCGCCATCGAAGCCGACGACGACGTCCTCCGCATCCGGGTTCCCGGGGCGAGCGGCGACCTGTCCTCGCTCGAGAGCATCTCCAGCGGGCTGCGGCCGCACCCACCCAGGCGGCCGCAGATCCGGCCGCAGGCGCTCTGGCTCGCCCGCTCCATCTTCCGGCGCTGCAACCTGCAACTTCGCCTGGTTCCCGCTGCCCAAGGCGGCGTCGAGCTGCTGATCGCGCACGGGGCCTCGCCCGGTCAGGCTCTCGCCCGTTGAGGGGGCGATCGCATTGCCGGGCCGCTCGGCCTGGGTGGCCCGGCCATTTCGTGGCCGGCGCCGCCCGGTACATAATCCTTGTCCCGGATCGGACCCCGCGGGTTCTCCCCGAATGCCCCGCCTGCGAGTCAGCGGCGATCGGTAGACTATGATCGGGGGCCTCGAAGGGAGAGACCGTATCCCAGAATCACAGATGCGAAGCAAAAGCGTCCTCGTCGTCGAGGATGACGACAACTCGGCAGAGCTGCTCTCGACGTTCGCACGGTCGGAGGGCTTCGTCGCGACGGTTGCCAACAGCCTGGCCGAGGCACGGCAGCAGCTCATCGTCCACAAGCCGGGGATCGTGCTGCTGGATCCGGGCCTGCCGGATGGCTCCGGCATGGACCTCTTCTCCGACGAGAACCTGCGCGGCGACGCGGAGATCGTGCTGATCACCGGAAACGCCAGCGTCGAGACCTCCGTGCAGGCGCTCCGGTTGGGAGCGGCGGACTACCTGATCAAGCCGGTCTCGCTCAAGCTGCTGCGCACGGTGCTGAACCGCCTGGCCGATGCGGCGCCGCGTCCCGCGCCGGCCGCCGCGGGGGTGCCGACCGAGGTGGGGCGGGGCGAGGGGCCGCGCACCGGGCGCAAGGGCGACGCAGGTCCGCCGGCGGCAGCCGGCAAGACCGCCGATGCCTTCGGCGGCATGTGGGGAGTCTCGCAGGGCATGCGGGATGTCTTCACCCAGATCGAGCGGGTTGCCCGCACGTCGGTGAGTGTCTTCATCGTCGGCGAGAGCGGTACCGGCAAGGAGCTCGTGGCGCAGTCCATCCATCGGTTCAGCCATCGCCGCAACGGTCCGTTCGAGGCGGTGAACTGCGGCGCGATCTCCGCCCAGCTCATCGAGAGCGAGCTCTTCGGCCACGAGAAGGGCAGCTTCACCGGCGCCATCAAGCAGCACAAGGGCTTCTTCGAGCGGGCGAGCGGCGGCACGCTGTTCCTCGACGAGATCACGGAGATGTCGCTCGACCTGCAGGTCAAGCTGCTGCGGGTGCTGGAGACCGGCACCTTCAGCCGGGTCGGGTCGGACGCCGCGTTGCACAGTGACGTGCGCGTGGTCGCCGCGACCAACCGGCAGCCGATCGCGGCGGTGCGCGAGGGCAAGCTGCGCGAGGATCTCTACTATCGTCTCAACGTTTTCCAGATCGGCCTGCCGCCACTGCGTGACCGGCTGGAGGACCTGCCGTTGCTCGCCCGGCATTTCCTCGCTTCGTACGCCAAGCGGGAAGGGCGCAAGTTGAGCATCACCGACGCCGCGCTCGAGCGCATGAAGTCGTATCACTGGCCCGGCAACGTGCGCGAGCTGCGCAACTTCATCCACCGCACGGCGATCATGGTCGATGACAGGGCCATCGACGTCGATTCGCTCCCGCCCTTCGAGGTGCAGAGCACCGTCGGATCCGGCAGCGTCGCGGAGCGCTATCCACAGGGTGGGCCGCAGGCTTCGACCGTCGCCAGCGACGCCCCGCCGCCCGAGGCCACCCGCCCCGCCGCCGCATCGGCGGAGGCGGCGGCCCGGCCGGATGCGAACGAGATGCCGCTCGTCCAGGTCCGCGTCGGCTCCACCATCGCCGACGCCGAGCGCGACCTGATCATCGCCACGCTCGCCTACTGCGACGGTGCCAAGGAACGGACCGCCGACATGCTCGGTATCAGCCTGAAGACGCTCTACAACCGGCTGCGCGCCTACGGCTCGGACTGAGCGCTACTGCCTGGCCTCACCAGGAGCGGCGCCTCGTGGCGCGGGCATGCCCGAGGGGTTGGGCTGGTCGTCCGGCGGATTCGGCGGCGGCGGTGCCTTGTCGCGCTCCGGGCGCTCGCTGCCGTTGCGGTGGTTCTCGATCATGACGTGCTCCTCCTTCCGAGGGAAGTGACGGCTCCGGCCCGGACATGATGGCTCGGACACGCCGGCCCGAGCACCATACCCGCAAGCATCATGCCGCCATCCCTGGTGGCGCAGGGCACAACCATTGCGCAGTCGCCGCATGGGCAGCATCAATCCCCCCTCTCGGACCCTGCGCGGCATGCGCATTCTCGCCGTCGACGACCAGCGCGATCTGCGCGACGTGCTGGTCGCGTTGCTCGAGCAGCAGGGCGCCGAGGTCGTCGGCTGCGCCTCGGCGAGGGAAGCCTTCGCCCTGCTTGCCCGCGGCGAGAGCTTCGATGCGGCGGTGTTCGACGTCACCATGCCGGTGGAGGACGGCTTCACTCTCGTGGGGCGCGTGCGCGCCCGAGAGGCGCGGGAGCTGGCAGATCGCCTGCCCGTGGTCGCGCTCACCGCGCACACGGCCCACGACATCCGCGATCTCTGCAAGGAAGCCGGCTTCGACGGCTACCTCCCGAAACCGGTGGTGCCCAGGCAGCTCTTCGAAACGTTGCGGCGATTGGCAGGCGGCGGCTGACCGGCGCAACCGGTGTGCCGGTACCCGGTGTGTCGAGACCTCACGGACGAATGGCCTTCGTTGGCGCTCCTAGCGTTGGAGCAGGAACTTCCGAAGCGCCGATTCCTCGCGCGAGACGAGCCTGGAGCCGCGTGAGGCGAGCAGGGCCCGGCCGCGCTCATCCGCGAGCTCGCCTGCGAGCCATGCCTGCGGCACGGCGGGATGGATGTAGCTCGCCCGCGCGATTGCCGGCGTGTTGTGCAGCCGAGCCGAGACCTCGCGCGCGACTTCGGCCAGCACCCGCTGGCAGGCGCGTCCCGCCGAAGGCAACGGGGTTCCGGCCAGACGCCACAGCGCGATCGCGGTTCCGTCGAAGGTGCGGAAATCCTTGGCCGAAATCGGAGCCCGTGCCACCCGCTGCAGGTAGGCGTTGAGGTCCGCGCACGACAGCGCGAAGGTCGTGTCGCCCTGCTCGATTCGAAAGAGGCGCCGGCGGTTGGTTTCCTTCAGGCGGGCGAGGCGCCGGGCCAACAGCCGATCCCGTATGTCCAGCTCGATCCATTTGCCCGACTTGCCCTTGAACGACAGGCGGATCTCGCTGCCCGCGAGCGCGACGTTCGAAGGCGCCAGCGTGGTGGCGCCGCGCGAGCCGATCGTCTGGAGCGCTTCCTCGCTACCCGGGCGCAGCAGTGCCAGGTCGACCAGCCGCGCGGCGGTCGCGCACAGTCCGTCCGGCTCGTCCAGCGGGCGCTGCAGGTCATGCTCGATAGAGGCGCGCAGGCGCGGCAGCGCGCGGGCAAACCGGACCAGCCGGCGCAGCTTGTCGGCGTTGCGAACTTCCGCCCACGCGTCGTGATAACGCCGCTGCTGCCGGCCGAGCGCGTCACGCCCCAACGCCTGGAGGTGCCAGCAAGGGTCGGGCGCGAGGCGCACCTCCTGCCACGCCGGCGGGATCGCGAGCCGGCGAAAGCGCGTGATCAGGTCCTTCTCGCGCACCACTCGGCCACGGTCGTCACGATAGCTGAAGCCCCGGCCGGCGCGGTGCCGGGTGATGCTGAGCTCGGTCGCCTCGACATAGCGCAGCCGGTGCTCGGCCAGCAGCGCTTCGAGCGCTCTGACGGCCACGTCGGCGGTGTGCCGTGCCGATGCGATCGTCTCTCGAAGTGCGCCCATCGTCGTGTGCCTTGGCCGCCGTCGCGGCTTGGGTTGCGATGGCCGCGCTTGGCAACGGCCATACCCGCGAACGGCGGGAGGTGGGCATACGTCTTGCCAACCGCCGCGCATGGCGACAGAGGTCACGACAGAGGCGATCGGCTGGTTCAGCAACCTGCTGCTGCTGGCCACCATGGGCAAGCAGGTGGTGACGCAGTGGAAGTCGGGCAGCACCATGGGCGTGTCCTCCTGGCTCTTCATCGGCCAGCTCGCCACCTCCACCGGCTTCGTGACCTACAGCTGGCTGCTCGGCAACTGGGTCTTCGTCTTCAGCAACGCGCTGCTGATCGTCGTCGCGATCGTCGGCCAGTCTCTCTATCGTCGCAACCTGCGTCGCGAGCAGCGCGCCGCATCGGCAGGCGACGCCGTGCTGACCGGCCGATCACCGGCCTGACGCCGAGGGCCGAACGCTCCTGGCGTCTTGCCGCGGGGACGTGACCCCGTTGCGCGCTTCGGCGTCCGGCCGACGGCCACAGTGCCGCTCGGTCACGCCGCCTTCCTGCGGGTGGTCGAAGGAGTTGCGCCACGGGCCGATTTCTTTGCCTTGGTTCCGGAGGCAGTCGTCGACGTCGCCTTCCTGCCCGATTTCTTCGACGAAGACCCCGAAGCGTTCTTCGATGCCGACTTCGATGCCTTTTTCGAACCCGACTTCGAAGCGGACTTGGACGCCGACTTGGACGCCGACTTGGAAGCCGACCTGGACGCCGACTTGGAAGCCCGCTTCGACCGCGCCTGCTTCTCGTCCTCGCCTTGCGCCTCGCGCCTTGCGCCGGCCTTGGCCGGCTTGCTGCTCTTTCCCGTTGGCTCAGAGCCGGCCGCGTCGCGCGCCCCTCGCCGCGTCGTCGCGGTGGCCTTGGCGCCCTTGCCGGCAAGGCTCTGGCGCAGGAGCGCCATGAAATCGACGACGTTGGTCGCGGGCTGCTCGTCTTCCTCTTCCGCCTCGGGGGTCGTGACCGTGCCTTCCTGTGCCCGGATCCGGGCATCGATCACCTCGTGCAGCCGCGCGCGGAAGTCGTCGACATACGAGTCGGGATCGAAGTCGACCGTCATCGATTCCACCAGCTGCTCGGCCATGGCCACCTCCCGGCTGGAGATGCGATGCGTCCCCAGGCTCCCGCCCGGCAGCTCGAAGGTGTCGGGCGTGACGAGCTCCTGGGGAAAGCGCAGCAGGATCATCACCAGCGCGTCCCCGATGGGCATCACGCCGCACAGGTACTCCCGGGTGCGGATCACCACCCGGCCGATGCCGATGCGCTCGGTGCGCCGCAGGACCTCGCGCAGCAGCACATAGCCCTTGTCCGCCTTCCTGCCGGGCACGAGGTAGTACGGCTTCTCGTGGTACATCGGATTGATCGCGTTGCGCTCGACGAACGATTCGATCTCGACTGTCTCCAGCGAGTCCGGCGCCGCCGCCTTGAAGTCCGCCTTGTCCAGCACCACGTAGTTGCCCTTGTCGTATTCGAAGGCCTTGACGATCTGCTTCCAGGGCACTTCCTCGCCGGTCTCGGCATTCACGCGCTCGAAGCGGATCGGGTTGTTGTCGCGGCTGTCGAGCATGCGGAAGTGCAGGTCAGTGGACCGCGAGCCCGAATGGAGCGACACCGGGATGTTGAGCAGGCCGAACGAGATGACTCCGTTCCAGATCGCGGTGGGCATGGCGCGGACCTCGGGCGTGGGCGCGTATCGACGCGGGGACAACCGCCGTATAGTATCGGCCAACCAATAACGGCGCGGGGGGAGGCACATGGAAGGCAGGATCGGATTCATCGGGCTGGGCACGATGGGCGTGGCCATGTGCCGCCGGCTGATGGCGACCGGTTCGCAGCTCACCGTCTGGAACCGTACGCCGGCCCGGGGAGAGGCGCTGTTGCACGAAGGCGCCCGCTGGGCCGCCTCGCCGAAGGAGGTGGCCGCCGCCTGCGACGTGGTGTTCACCATGGTTACCGACGCCGCCGCCTCGGAGGCGGTGATCCTCGGGCACGACGGCGTGCTTGCCGGCGTGCACCCGAAGCTGGTCGTGATCGATTCCGCCAGCATTGCCCCGGAGGCCTCCCGTGCCATCGCCGCGCGCGTGGAGGCCGCCGGTGCCGCGATGCTGGACGCGCCGGTCTCCGGCGGCCCGAAGGTTGCCGCCGAGGGCCGGCTCGGCATCATGGTGGGCGGGTCCACCGCGGCTTTCGACGCCTGCAAGCCGATCCTGGATCGGCTCGGCCAGATGGTGCTGCACACGGGCGCGAACGGCAACGGAACGACGCTCAAGCTGATCTGCAACCTGATCATGGGCGTCGCGATCCAGGCCTGCGCCGAGGCGCTGGTGCTGGCAACGAAGCTGGGCATCGACCCGCAGGTGGTGATCGACATGACCTCGCTGCCCGGGACCGGCCCGCAGACCGGCGCGATGGCGACGCGCGGCCCGCGCATGGTGAAGCACGACTTCTTCCCGCCGCACTTCTCGGCCGCCAACATGGACAAGGACCTGACCGGCGCGCTCCGGCTCGCGGAGGCAGCCGGCGTGTCGCTGCCGACCGCCAGCGCCGCGCGCGAGATCCTGCGCGCGGTCAAGTCGCGCGGCGATGGCCACATCGATTCGAGCGCGGTGGTGACCGTGCTGGAAGCGCTGGCGTCCACCTCGCTGTTGGAGAGGCCAGCGGCGCGCTGAGCCCCGGGCGCAGGAGCAGCAATGATCAGGCATCTCATCGATGGCGAGCCGGTGGCCGGCAAGACGGTGTTCCAGACGATCAACCCGGCGAACCAGCAGGTGCTCGCGGAGGTGGCCGGGGGCGGCGAGGCCGAGGTGGCCGCCGCGGTGGCCGCCGCCAAGGCCGCGTTCCCGCGCTGGGCCGCGACGCCGCAGGCCGAGCGCGCCCGCATCATGCATCGGCTGGGCGAGCTCATCACCGCCCGCGTGCCGGAGATCGCCCGCACGGAGACCGACGACACCGGGCAGGTGATCGGCCAGACGAAGAAGGCGCTTGTGCCCCGGGCGGCGGACAACTTCCACTACTTCGCGGAGATGTGCACCCGCACCGACGGGCACACCTATCCGGTGGACAACGTGATGCTCAACTACACGTTGTTCCAGCCGGTGGGTGTCTGCGCGCTCATCTCGCCGTGGAACGTGCCGTTCATGACGGCCACGTGGAAGACCGCGCCGTGCCTGGCCTTCGGCAACACCGCCGTGCTCAAGATGAGCGAGCTCTCGCCGCTCACCGCGTCGATGCTGGGCGAGCTGGCGCTGGAGGCCGGCGTGCCGCGCGGCGTGCTGAACATCGTCCATGGCTACGGCCGCACCGCCGGAGAGGCGCTGGTGCGGCACCCGGACGTGCGCGCCATCTCCTTCACCGGTTCCACCGCCACCGGCAACCGGATCGTCCAGGCGGCGGGCCTGAAGAAGTTCTCGATGGAGCTCGGCGGCAAGAGCCCCTTCGTGATCTTCGAGGACGCGGACTTCGAGCGGGCCCTGGATGCCGCCGTCTTCATGATCTTCTCCAACAACGGCGAGCGCTGCACCGCGGGCTCGCGCATCATCGTGCAGCGCTCGATCTATCCCGAGTTCGCCCGGCGCTTCGCCGAGCGGGCCGCGCGCATCCGCGTCGGCGACCCGCAGGACGAGTCGACCATCATCGGGCCGATGATCTCCCGCGATCACCTGGCCAAGGTGCGCCGCTACATCGAGCTCGGCACGAAGGAAGGCGCGGCCCTGCTCGCCGGCGGGCTGGATGCGCCGGAGCTGCCATCGTCACTGCGCGAGGGCAACTTCGTGCAGGCGACGGTCTTTGGCGACGTGGACAACCGCATGCAGATCGCGCAGGACGAGATCTTCGGGCCGGTGGCGTGCCTTATTCCGTTCGACGACGAGGCCGACGCGGTGCGCATCGCCAACGATACCCGCTACGGCCTGTCCTCCTACGTCTGGACCGGGAACCTGGGCCGCGCCCACCGGGTCGCGGCGGCGGTGGAGGCCGGCATGTGCTTCGTCAACAGCCAGAACGTGCGCGACCTGCGCCAGCCGTTCGGCGGCACCAAGGCCTCCGGCACCGGGCGGGAAGGTGGCACCTGGAGCTTCGAGGTGTTCCTGGAGCCGAAGAACGTCTGCGTCTCCATCGACAGCCATCCGATCCCCCGCTGGGGCCTCTGAATCACGCGAGGAGATGCGCGCCATGGGAACCCTGTCGCTCGCCGCCAAGATCACCCACGTGCCGTCGATGTACCTCTCGGAGCTGGACGGCCCGCACAAGGGCTGCCGCCAAGGGGCGATCGACGGCCACGCGGAGATCGGCCGGCGTTGCCGCGCGCTCGGCGTGGACACCATCGTGGTCTTCGACGTGCACTGGCTGGTCAACTCGGACTACCACGTCAACTGCGCCCCGGAGTTCCAGGGCGTCTATACCAGCAACGAGCTGCCGCACTTCATCCGCAACATGCCGTATGCCTATCCGGGCAACCCGGCGCTCGGCAAGCTGATCGCGGAGTCGGCCAACGCCGCCGGCATCGCTGCCCGCGCCCATGACGAGACCACGCTCGAGCTCGAGTACGGCACGCTGGTGCCGATGCGCTACATGAACCAGGACCGCCACTTCAAGGTCGTCTCGGTGTCCGGCTGGTGCATGTGGCACCGGCTGGAGGAGAGCATGCGCTTCGGTCGCGCGGTCCGCGACGCGATCGAGCGGCGCTACGACGGCAACGTCGCGGTGTTCGCGAGCGGCTCGCTGTCGCACCACTTCGCGGACAACGGCACCGCGCCCGAGTACATGCACAAGGTCTACGATCCTTTCCTCGAGCAGGTGGACCGCAACGTCGTCGAGCTCTGGCGGCGCGGTGACTGGCCCACCTTCGTCGACATGCTGCCGATGTATGCGGAAAAGTGCTGGGGCGAGGGCGGCATGCACGACACCGCCATGCTGCTCGGCCTGCTGGGCGGACGGGACTACGACCAGGGCGTGGAGATCATCACGCCGTACTTCGGCAGCTCCGGTACGGGCCAGATCAACGCAATCTTTCCGGTGACGCCACTGCCCGTGGCGCTCGCCCGTGCCGCCTGACCGCGGAGGATCCCATGCCGCACCTCACCATCGAATACTCGGCAAACCTGCGGGATTCCGGCGAGTGGGCCTCGCTCTGCCGCAAGCTCGCGGGCGTGCTCGCCTCGCGCGAGCAGGCGGGCAGGCCGGTGTTTCCGCTCGGCGGCATCCGGGTCCGCGCGCTCGCCGCGCCGGACTGGTGCATCGGTGACGGCAGCCTCGCCGATGCCGCCTTCGTGCACCTGCGCCTGATGATCGGCGCCGGCCGTGCCGAGCCGGTCAAGCGGGAGACCGGGGATGCGCTGTTCGCCGTGGTCCGGGAGCACTTCGCGCAGGCGTTCGAGTCCCGCGGCCTCGCGCTGTCGCTCGAGATCGGCGAGTTCAGCGAGGCCGGGACCTGGAAGCACAACAACCTGCACGATCGTTATCGCGCCGCGCGCCTTCCCGGCTGAGCAGCGCATTCGCGACGGCCGATATCGCATCGATACTGCGTCCGCCGCTTCCCGAGCCCGATCGCGAGCGGCCCGCCCGCGAATTCGGCCATCTGGAAGGTGTGGGGCTGACCCTGCCGGAAAAGACGGCCCCCCGGCTGCCGTGAAAGGGTGACCCCCATGGCACCCGGAGTGCATGGAGGAGATCCGCTCAACCGCCCAGGATCGGGGTGAGTGCCTTCACCAGTTGCTGGACCCCGAGCACGACGAAGAGCAGGGCGGTGATCCCGAGCATCACGTTGGTGTGCGGACGGTTCGCCCATTCGCGCGGGATGCGCTTGCCGTTCAGCAGGCCAAGCAAGGTCAGGGCGAGGAACGGCATGAAGAGCGATCCGAGCACCCCGTAGGCGAGGATCAGCGCGATCGGCCGCTCCAGCAGGAAGAGGATCATCGGCGGAAACGTGAGCCAGACCAGGTAGAAGCGGAAGTACTTGCCCCCCAGGCGCGAGTCCGGGTGGTCCGAATCGAGGCCGCGCATGTTGCCCCAGAAGTCCGCGAACATCAGCGAGACGCCGTTCCAGACGCCGATCACGGAGGAGAAGGAGGCCGCCCAGAAGCCCACCAGGAAGCCCTTGCCGATCACCGGTCCGTAGCGCTCGTCGAGGACGTCGGTCAACTCCAGCAGCCCCCGGTCGCCCGCGCTGAGCGTCACGCCGGCCGCGCGCACCACCTCGGCGCCGACGATGAGCATCGAGATCACGAAGGTCCCGGTGACGACATAGGCCATGGTGTTGTCGATGCGCATGACGCGCATCCACTTGGGCGTGTACCAGCCCTTCTCGCGAAGCCAGTAGCCGTAGGCCGCGAGCGTGATCGTGCCGCCCACGCCGCCGGCGAGCGCGAGCGTGTAGAGGACGCCGCCCGGCGGAAGCGTCGGCACCAGGCCGCTCGCGATGCTGCCGAGGTTGGGCGCCGCGATGATCGCGAGACCGACCACGGTCACGAACATCACGCCGACCAGGGCTGCCGTCACCTTCTCGAAGAAGGCGTAATGCCCGAACCAGATCATGAGGAAGCCGGCCAGGCCGGTCAGCACGGCCCACACCGTGAGGCTGAAGAAGGGGAACAGCGCCGCGAGCGGCATCGCGGCCGACGACATGGCGGTCGCGCCGTAGACGAAGCCCCAGATCAGGATGTACGGGCCGAAGTACCAGGTGGTCCAGCGCCCCAGCGACCGCCATCCCTCGAAGATGGTCCAGCCGGTAGCGAGCGTGTAGCGACCGGCGCCCTCCACCAGGATGATCTTGAGGATCACCCCGAGGACCACGGCCCAGAGAAGCGCATAGCCGTAGAGCGTGCCGGCCACCAGGGTAGCCACCATGTCGGCGGCACCGACGCCGGTCGCGGCCACCACCAGGCCCGGGCCGACGATCTTCCATCGCGCCGGGCGCCCGTCGTCGTCGTCGATCCGGTCTGCGTGGCCTTCGCGTACAGTGGTGGTGAAGCCCTCGTTGGCGGCCATCGGTTGCTCCTTGCGCGCCTTGGCGGGCGGTCCATCGCCAGACTGTCACGAACGCAAGGCTCGGAACGTCTGGAAGGCAACAGCCTAGCAGAGACTATCGCCCACGCAAGCACCATGCCTAGCGCAGATCAGACACCGGCCCTCGACCTTTTCACCGAGCTGCGGCCGCGGCTCTTTTCCATCGCCTACCGCATGCTCGGCACGCGCGCCGACGCCGAGGACGTCGTCCAGGATGCCTGGCTGCGCTGGCAGGGCTCGGACGCCTCGGTGGTGCGCTCGGCCGAGGCCTGGCTGGTCACGACGGTCACGCGGCTCGCGATCGATCGCCTGCGCGCGGCCAAGGCGCAGCGCGAGGCCTACGTCGGCTGGTGGCTGCCGGAGCCGCTCGTGGCGGTGGACGAGCAGACGCCCGAAGCCGCGGCCGAGCTGGCGGGCGAGCTGTCGGTCGCCTTCCTCTGGGTGCTGGAGCGGCTTGCGGCCGAGGAGCGCGCCGCCTTCCTGATGCGCGAGGTGTTCGACTACGACTATGCCGAGATCGCGGCGCTGCTCGACAGGTCCGAGGCCGCCTGCCGCCAGATGGTCCATCGGGCCGCGGCGCGGGTGCGGGCCGAACGTCCCCGGTTCCAGGTGACGCAGGGCGAGCACCGGAAGCTGCTCGCCGGGTTCATGCAGGCCGCCGCGAGCGGCGACCGGTCGGCGATCGAGGCGTTGCTGGCCGAGGATGTCAGCCTGGTGAGCGACGGCGGCGGCAAGGTGCCCTCGTTCGCTCGCGTGCTGACCGGCGGCCGCCGGATCGCCAACCTGTACTGGGTGACCCAGCGGCGGCTGGCGGGACGCATCGATTGGCGCCTGGTCCGGATCAATGGCGAGACCGGCCTGGTGCGCTATGTCGACCGGGAGCCGGAGTCGGCCCTGGCATTCGTCACCAACGGGTCCCGCATCGTCGCCATCTACTCGATCCGCAATCCGGACAAGCTCGCGTCCATCGCGCCGCTGCAGTGATCGCCGCCCCACTTCGGGGTTGGCTGGCGTCGGCAGGCTAGCGCGACGGGCGCAGCAGCGCGAGCGCGAGCCCCGCCACGCTGCAGGCCATGGCGACCAGCTGCACCGCGCCGAGCGGCTCGCCGTGCACGAGCGCGCCTGAAAGCATGGCGACGACCGGCACCATCACCGACGACAGGCCCGCGACATTGGCCGGCAGCAGCCCGACGATCGCGAACCAGCAGGCGTTGCCGATCGACATCGGCACGATCGTGATCCAGGCGATGACCGCGATCGATTCCCAGTCCGGCAGGAACCACTCGCGATCGCCCAGTGCGAAGGCTCCGAGGGTGACAGGCACCGCGGTGACCAGAAGCTGCCAGCCGGTCAGGACCATGATCGGCACGTCGACCGGCCGCTGCTTGAGGATCAGTGTGCCCACCGCCCATCCCAGGCCCGCGGCGAGGCCGAGCACGAGGCCGAGGGGCGCCTCCGCGTACGCGCCGAAGTTCGGCGCCATGAGGAGGGTGACGCCAAGGCCGCCCAGGACGATCGCGACCAGGAGTCGCCGCCCCGGCCGTTGGCCGAGGGCGAGCCACGACAACAGGCCTGCCCAGAGCGGCATGGTGAAGCCGAGCACCGCCGACTGGCCGGATGGAATCAGGATCGCGGAGTAGGTGCTGGCGATGTTCCAGACGAGCAGGTAGCAGAGCGACGCCAGGAGCACCGTCGGCCAGTGCCGCCGCGGGATGACGAGCGAGTCACCGCGCAGGCGCGCGATCGCGAGCAGCAGCAGGCCCGCTCCGACCAGAGACACCGAGCGGAACGTCCACACCGAGATCTCGCGAACCGCGAGCGGAAACAGCGGCCAGTTGGTGCCCCAGACGAGGGTGAGGATGACGAGCAGGGCGAGGGCGCGGCGCGGTACCGGCTGGCTGGCGGCAGATGGCATGGAGCGCGAGCGTCGCACGATTCTCCACGGGCGGCAAATCGCGGACGGTCGCGACCTCGAGTCCGGCCTCGCCTTCGCGCGGAATCGGAGGCTTCGGCGGCAGCTCCTCGGGCGGTGCCGGATCGGGATCCGGATCCGGCACCGGATCCACCGGCAGCGGCGGATCGCCCAGGGGACCGGGCAGCGGGTCGCCGATCGGCGACGGCATGTCGGGCGGGAAGGGTGACTGCGCGATGCGCGCGCGCTTCTGCGTCGACGGCGGCGACGTGCCGGGATGTCGTGTCACGTGGCGTGTCCTCCAGGGCGATGGCCCGCGTTGTCGGTGTCAGTGCTCCTTTCCCCGGCCGGCAAGCGCTGATCCCGCGGTTACGGACTAGAATTTTTTCCGTGAGTGAAGACGCAGGCGATGTGGCGATGGAGGTCCGGCTCGCGGGCAGGGCTGCCTCGCCCGGCTATGCCCGCGGCCCCATCCATTTCGTCCACTTCGACGACCTGGGCCGCCTGCCGCGGCCGCTCGCGTCCCCGCCGCTCTCCGATCCCCAGCGCGAAGCGGCGCGCCTGCAGGACGCCGCGGCGACTGCCGTGGCGGAGCTGCGCGCGCTGGTGGCGCGCCTCGAGCAGGACGCCGTGCGCAACCGCGAAGCGATCGGGATCCTGGGCTTCCAGGTCGCCTTCCTGGAGGATGCCGCGATGCTCGCCCCGGTGCTGGAGGTGATCGCCGCCGGCGAGCCGGCCGCCTCCGCGTGGCTTGCCGCGATGGGTCGCCAGATCGACACCTATCGCGGCGCCGACGACGAGTCCTTCCGCGCCCGGGCGAGCGACCTGCGCGACATCCGCAATCGCGTGCTCGCCTGCCTGGATCGCGACTTCTCGATGGACGACCGGTTCGCGCGGCTGCCCCCCGGCGCGTTGCTGGTGACCGACGACCTGCAGCCGTCGCGGTTCCTCGCCATCGACCGTGAGCGGCTCGCCGCCGTCGTGCTGCTGCAGGGAAGCGCCGCGAGCCACGTGGCGATCCTCGCGCGATCGCGCGGCATCCCCATGGTGGTGGGCCTCGAGGCGCAGGCGGCCGACCTGGTCCGCTGGCATGGCCGCGATGCGATCCTGGATGCCCGCCGTGGCGAGCTGGCGATCAATCCATGCGCGCGCAGCCTGGGCGAGTTCGTCGACGACCGGGAGCGCTACGCCGCAATCGACGCGCTGGCCGAGGGCCTGAGCTGCCGGCCGGCACGCACCGCCGACGGCACGCCGGTACGCGTCTGCGTGAATGTCGCGAACCTGGCGGACCTCGACGCGATCGACCCCGCCTCCTGCGACGGCATCGGCCTTGCGCGCACCGAGTTCCTTTTCGGCGACGGCGGCGCGATGCTGCGGGACGAGGACGCGCAGTTCGCCGCCTACTGTCGCCTGCTCGACTGGGCTCAGGGTCGCGAGGTCACCGTTCGCACGCTGGACGCCGGCGGCGACAAGCCGATCGCGGGCCTGACGCTGGAGGGCGAGAGCAACCCGTTCCTCGGCCTGCGCGGGCTGCGGCTCTCGCTCGCCCGCCCGGAAGTGTTCAGGGTCCAGTTGCGCGCGCTTGCCCGGGCCGCCGCCCGCGGCCGGATCCGGGTGATGCTGCCGATGGTGACGATGCCTCGGGAGCTCGCCGCGGCCAACGCGCTCCTCGAGGCGGAGCTCGTGGCGCTCGCGCGCGAGGGGACGGCGGCGGCCAGGCCGCCGGTAGGCATCATGGTCGAGGTGCCCGCGGCCGCGATCACCGCCGCCGATTTCCGCGAGGCCGCGTTCTTCTCCATCGGCTCCAACGACCTGGCCCAGTATGTCGCGGCGGTGGGTCGCGACGTCGAGGCGTTGGCGGAGCTTTCCAGCCCGACCCAGCCCGCGATGCTGCGCCTGATCGCCGGCGTGGTCGCGGCCGGTGACCGGCTCGGCATCGAGACCAGTCTTTGCGGCGACGCGGCCAGCGACCCGGCCGAGATCGCGGCCCTGCTCGGGGCGGGCCTGCGGTCGCTGTCGGTCGCGCCGGCCCAGCTCGCCCGCGTGAAGCTCGCCGTCAGCCGCACCCGGCTGGATCGATCCGGCGTGGACGGTATTATCGAGAACGGTTCTCACTAGCCACCCCACGGAGACCTGGTGAATCGACGCTGCCACGAGCGCCCGCTGCACGACGGCCGGGCCCGTGGCGTGCTGGGAGCGGTCATGTGGCACGACGGCGAGGCGCGGGAGAGCAGCGAGCACGCGCACGGCCTCTCCGCGGCCGACCGCCACACGCTGGTCCGGTTCGCGAGGTCGTCGTGAAGGCAGGCAGGCGCCAGCCCCGGCGCGCGGCGTTCGTCGCGCTCGGAGCGGTCGCCGCGATCGTCGCCGCTTCAGGCGTGTCGCCGTCGAGCGCGCAGGTGGCCGTCCCGTACTACTCGCCCGGCGCGTTCGTCGCCGCACTGCAGGTGCGCGCGCAGGCGCCATTCGCGTCCCAGTTCGCCGGGAGCGCCGGCCACCTGGTCGAATCGATCACCCAGCTCTGTGCCGCGGCGGCTCGTACCCGCAAGCCCGGGGCCGGCCAGGGTGGCGGCGGGGATGCGGGCGCGTCGGATCCGTCGGACGACGAAGCCCTGCTCGGCGCGCAGCAGTCCTGGCTTGCCGCGGCCGATGCCTGGGAGCGGCTTGCCGCGGTGTCGGTCGGCGCGACGCTCGAGCGCCGCAGCGCGCGCCGCGTCGACTTCCGACCGTCGCGCCCGCGCTCGATCCGCGCCGCGATCAACGCGCACGGACGCGGTCGCACGCCGCCCGCCGCGAGGCAGCTCGAGCGGGTCGGCGCCCCGGCCAAGGGGCTGCCCGCGCTGGAGTGGCTGCTGTGGGATCCGGCCGTGCCGACCCATTCGGCCGGATGCCGCTACGCGATCGGGCTTGCCCAGGACGTACAGCGCGAGGCCGAGGCACTCGCCGAGGCCCATGCCGAGCTTGCGACCCGTTGGCTTGGCGGCGGCGACGGGCAGGGCGACGAGCGCATCGAGGCTCGCGCCGCCGAGGCGATCAATCAGTGGCTGGGCGGTCTCGAGGCACTGCGCTGGCGGCAACTGGGCAAGCCGCTCGCGATGATCACGCGCGGCACCGGCGAGAGCGGCAGGGTCGCTCCCGCGACCGCTGCGGTGCCGCCGGATCCGAATGACGACGCCTGGCCGCGGCCGCCCAGCGCCTCGCACCGCGACGCCTGGCGCGCGCGCTGGGAGGCGTTGCGCCAGGTGGCCATCGGTCCGGCGCCCACCGACGGCTTCGGGCCGCAGCCGTCGGTTGCGCCTGCCGTGATCAGTCTCGAGGCGCTGCTGCGCGGCCGCGGTCGCAACGAGGATGCCGACCGATGGGCGCGGGCCGTCATGGCCGCGGACCAGGCCATGCAGGAGCTGACCGATACACCGGCGGGCGCGGGAGGCGGAGCGAGTGGCGTACCGGGCGACGGTCGGGTGGCGCCGCTCGCGGACGCCGCGCCGGTGCCCGCGACCTCGCAAGGCGGTGGCACGCCGCTGCCGCCGGTGGCCACCATGGCGCAGGCGGTGCAGGCCCTCGACGCGGTCAAGCAGTTCCTGCAGGCCACCGTCGCGCCGGCGCTGTCCGTCACGCTCGGCTTGCCTGACTCGCAGCGCGACTAGGAATCGCAGCCGTGTCGGCCGGAGGGCTCGCCGATCCGGCGGCCGGCGGCTGGTCGAGCCGCCGCGTCAGTCGCTTCACGGTCCAGTCGCCGGGTTCGGTGGATATCGTGAAGCCCAGCCGGCGCGCGAGCCGGATCATCGGCGTGTTGGTCGCAAGCGTGATGCCGCCCAGGTTGCGCACGCCGGCGTCCGCAGCCACCGCGGCCAGCCGCTCCAGCAGTCGCAGCCCCAGTCCGCGCCGTTGCCAGGCGTCGGTCACCACCATCGCGAACTCGGCGGAGTCCCCGTCGTCGTCGATGACGTAGCGCGCCACGGCCACCTCCACCGTCCGCTCGGAAGCGTCGTGGCCGCTCGGCGGCGTCGATCCCTGCCCTGCCGGCGCCAGTGCCACCAGTGCCATCTCGCGCCGGTAGTCGATCTCCACCATTCGCCGCAGCTCGCCCGGCAGCAGGCAGCGTGGCGACATCAGCCGCTGGTAGCGCGTCTGCAGCGAGAGCCCGCAGAGAAAGCGCCAGTGACGACGCCGGTCCCCGGGGGCGATCGGGCGCAGCAGCACGGGCGTGTCGTCCGCCAGTCGCAGCAGCGTGGCAAGGTGGTGCGGGACGTGGCGATCGAACGCGAAGCCCGGGAACGCCGGTAGAGGGCGCTGTCCGGAGTTTGCCTCGAAAGCGTCGGCGTGCTGGCCGGCCATGGTGCTGCGCTCCTGCGTATCGTCACTCGACGCGAGTCGGTTCGCCGGTGTCAGCGGCCTGCGATCGTGAGGCCCAGCACCGGCACCCGCCGTTCCGCGGCGTGTTGCGCCAGGCGCCCGGGTTCGCGCCGGAACAGGTCCAGGATCCGCCGGACCATGGTGCGTGCGGTACCTTGCCGCGCGCTGTCGTGCGTCGACAGGTCGGCCGGCGGAAGGATCAGCACCTCCGCGGCGTCCATTGCCTGGACGATGGCGGTCTCCGCGCGCTCCAGCCTGAAGCTTTCGCCGCTGGTGAGGACCACGTCGCGACGGTCGTGGTCCTGCGTGATCCAGACGGTGCCGCGGCGCGCGGTGATGCATGCGCCCTGACCGTCCCTGACCGTGAGCGGCATGCCCCACCGGAGCGTGACGCGGATGGGCGCGGCGTTGACTCTCATGACGGCTCCTTCGAGGATCGTGGATCATGTGGACATGCCTGGATGCTGCGCCTCTCGGACGGGGAGCCTCAAACGATCAATTCGTCTCGCATGCATGCGCCAGGCGCATGCTGCTCGGCCCGGGCGCGCACCGGCATCGACCGCGCGGCAGCGGCCATCGCATCGCCTGCCCGGGGGCGCGACGCGTATCCGGTGCCGATACCCACTGGGTGGATGCCAGGGTCTTCCATTGGAGTGATCCGCGGTACGCACGGCGGCCGCTGCCGCGCCCGAGCGTGCTTGTATCCGGCAGGTAACCGGGCGGTATCGGTCGGGAAATCGGCGCCGGCGGGACCGCCCAGGATGGCCGCCGGGCCTTAGACTGCGGACATGGAAGCCGGATCGCACGACAGCGCGCGGGAACCGGCGCGCACCCCTTCTCGCCCGGAAGCCGAGGCGCTTCCGGCGTCCCACGCGCTCTTCGACTGGGAAGCGACCGCCCAGGCATTGCGCCGGGCGGCGCTTCTCGTGGCGAAGATCGGGGGGCCCGAGGAGCTCTTCGCCGGACTGGTCCGGCAGCTCACCGACGACCTCTCTGCCGCGACCGCCTTCATTGCCGTCTTCGACGATGCCGAGCGCACCCGCATGCGTACGCTCGCGTTCCGGCTCGACGGCCGGGATCTGCGCAGCTTCGACTACGAGCTGCGGGGAACGCCCTGCGCGCGGGTGGTCGGGCAGGCTTTCCAGTACATCGCATCCGGGCTGAACCGCGATTTCCCCGGGGAGTCCATCTTCGCCGCGAAGCGGATGGACTCCTACGCCGCCTATCCGCTCAACGCGAGCGACGGCACGCCGCTCGGGCTGATCGTGGCGATGGACCGGCAGCCGATCCGCGATCCGGAGCTCGCCGAGTCGCTGATGAAGATCTTCGCGGTGCGCGCCGCCGCGGAGCTGGAGCGGCAGCGGGCGCTCCAGGCGTTGAGCGATTCGGAGGCGAGCTACCGCGCCATCTTCGAGGCGGTGGAGGATGCCGTCTTCGTGCACGACTGGGAGACCGGCGCGATCCTGGACGTCAATCGCAGGGCCTGCGAAGCGTACGGCTTCCGGCGCGACGAGATGCTCGGCTGGAGCATCGACCGGTTCAGCTCCGGCGTCCCGCCCTACACCGGCGTCGAGGCGATGGCCTGGGTGCAGCGGGCCAAGGCCGGTGAGCGGCCGCGCTTCATCTGGCACCGGCGCCGCAGCGACGGCGTGATGCGCTGGGACGAGGTGCGGCTGAAGGCCGTGACCATCAACGGCAAGCCGCGGGTGCTCGCCTGCACCCGGGACATCACCGAGCGCAAGGAGGCGGTCGACGCGCTGCGCAGCCGCGAGGCGCAGTACCGCGCCATCTTCGACGGCTCGGCGGACTCGCTCGTGCTGTGGAACCGCAAGATCCGCATCGTCGACGTGAACGCCGCCTTCACCCGGATGTACGGCTACGAGCCCCACGAGGTGATCGGCGGCAGCTTCGGCAACCGGCTCTCCGAGGAGGAGGTGGCGCGGCGCAGCCTGCTGATCGAGCGCGCCCTTGCCGGCGAGCAGGGGCACCTCGAGACGACCACGGTGCGCAAGGACGGCAGCCGGCTGGACGTCGAGTTGCGCTACCTGCCGATCATGCACCAGGGCGAGCCCCACGTGCTGGTGGTCTCCCGCGACATCAGCGCGCGGCGCGAGGCCGAGGCGCAGCGCGAGGAGCTCGAGAACCAGGTGCGCCAGGCGCAGAAGATGGAAGCGATCGGGCAGCTCACCGGCGGCATCGCGCACGACTTCAACAACATCCTCACCACGGTGATCGGCTACCTCGCCATGGCCGAGGAGCGCGCGACGCAGGGGACGGACCGCGACCTCGTCCGGCAGCTCGACCAGGCGCACCTCGCTGCGAGCAGGGCGCGCGACCTCGTCTCGCAGATGCTCACCTTCGCGCGTCGCCAGGGCGGCGAGCGCAAGGCCAGCGAGCTTGCGCCGATCGTCCGCCAGTCCGTCCAGTTGCTGCGTGCCACCATGCCTTCGTCCACCATCATCGACGCCGACGTCCCGTCGTCGCCGATCATCGCGGAGGTGGACGGCGTGCAGCTCGAGCAGGTGCTGTTCAACCTCTGCATCAACGCGCGCGACGCGGTCGGCTCGAACGGTCGCATCCGCGTCGGCATGCGCGAGCGCGACGCCGGCGCGCTGCGCTGCGCATCCTGCCGCAGCGACGTGCCGGCGGGCCGCTGGGTGGAGCTGAGCGTCTCGGACGACGGGACAGGCATCGCGCCGGAGGTGCTCGGGCGGATGTTCGACCCGTTCTACTCGACCAAGGAGACCGATCGCGGCTCCGGCATGGGGCTCGCGATGGTGCACGGAATCGTCCACTCGCACGGCGGCCACATCGCGGTGGAGACGCGCGCCGGTGCCGGCTCCACCTTCCGCGTGATGCTGCCGCCCTGTGGCGCCGCCGCCAGGCGCGCGCCGGAGGCGATGCCGTCGCGGCCGGCGACCTCGCGCCCCAGGACCGGCTCGCTGACCGGACGGATCCTGCTGGTCGAGGACCAGGCGATGGTGGCCGAGTTCATGTCGGAGCTGCTGGGCAGCTGGGGCCTGGAGGTGATCGTCCACGAGGATCCGCTCGCCGCGCTGGACTGGCTGCGCATCCCGACCAATCCGGTGAACCTTCTGATCACCGACCAGACCATGCCGCGCATGGCGGGGCTCGAGCTCGCCTCGCGCGCGGTCGACCTGCGTCCGACGATCGCGGTGCTGCTCTATACCGGCGATGCCGCGGTGTTCGGTGCCGAGGAGCTGCGCCGCAGCGGCGTGCGCAAGCTCATGCGCAAGCCGATCGAGCCGTCGACGCTGCACTCCGCGCTGCTGGAGTTGCTGCGTTCGCCGCTTCCGGAGCAGGGGGAGCCCGCAGCGGCCGAATGATGCGCACCAGCGTCGCATCGCCGGGATAGGCGCGGACCTCGAAGCCGAGCCGGCGCGCGAGCGCGAGCATGGCGCGGTTGTAGCGCAGCACTTCGCCCACGGCGGTCGCGAGCCCGCGCCGCTCGGCATCGACGATGACCTGCCGCAGCAGGGCGAGGCCCAGTCCGCGCCGCTGCCAGGCATCGCCGACCGCGATCGCCACGCTGCAGGTATCGCGCGCGTCGGGATCGACCGCGTACTCCGCGAAGGCGACGATGTCGCCGGCAGGCGTGTCGACGACGACGAAGCGGTGCAGCGGGTCGTCGCGGCGCAGGGCGTCGGCGAGCATCGAGGGCAACGACGACACCGGCGCGAAGAAGCGCTGCGCCCGCGCGAGCGTCGAAAGGCCTCGAACGAAGGACTCGAGCGCCGGGAGGTCCGCGGGGTTCGCGGCCCGCATGGCGAGCACCGCCGTGTCCATCCCGGTCCGGCGTCTCAGGCGGCCAGCGCCGGCCGGACTCCCCCGGCGGACCGGGGAGCGGGCCGCGCGCCCGGCCGCGCGGCGAGGGGCCGGCGGCGGCCCAGCAGGAAGGGCAGGTGCGCCGCGGCCGCGAGCAGCGAGAGCGCCACGTCCACCACCCAGAAGGCGCGATAGCCTGCGGCCGGATCATTCCATTCCCCGGCAAGCCCGCCGAGCCACACGCCGACGAAGCACCCCGCCTGGTGCAGAAGCATGATGCATCCGAAGATCGAGGCGAAGCGCGCCGGCCCGAACACGCGCTGCACCAGCATCGTGGTCGGAGGCAGGATCGCCATGTAGGTGAGTCCCATCGCGACGGCGAACGCCAGCAGCGCCAAGGGCGTGGTGGGAAGCAGCAGGAAGGCCGCGATCGCGGCGCCGCGCAGGCCATGCAGCACCAGCAGCGCCGCTGCGGGCGCGTGGCGCCTCAGCACCATCCCGATGCCGAGCGCGCCGGCGATGTTCGCGGCGCCCAGCACCGCGAGCCACACACCGGAGAGTCCGGCAGGCAGGCCGCAGCCATCGATCACCCCGGGCATGTGCAGGTTGAGGAAGGCGATGTGCATCCCGCAGGCGGCGAAGCCCGCGCCGATCAGCCAGAAGTCCCGGCTGCGGAGTGCCCCGGCGACACCCGGGTGCCGCTCGCGCCTGGCGACGTGGCGCGTGCCGTCCTCCCGCGCCGCAAGGGCTTCGGAGCGGTCGGGGCCGTCGCCGCCGGCGGCGGCTTGCGCGGCGGCCGGCACGCCCGCCCCGCGACGGAACACCAGGGCGAGCGGCAGGGCGAGCAGCGCGAGACCGGCGGTCGACCACAGCCCGGCCTGCCAGCCGGCGGCGTCGATCACCGCCTGGGTGCCCGGCCCGAGGAGCATCTGGCCGAGCGAGCCGCCCGCGCCCACGATGCCGATCGCGAGTGCCTGGCGTGCCGGCGGCACCCGCCGCCCGACCTCGGCGAGCAGCACCGCGATGCTGCTCATCGCCGTGGCCGCCGCCGCCGTGAACACCACCGCGGTCCCGAAGGCGAGTGCGTCGCCCGAGACGATGGTCGCTGCGTTGCCCACGGCGAAGAGCACCAGGCCGAGGGCGATCACGCGGGCGGCGCCATACCGGTCGGCCAGCACGCCGACCACCGGCTGCGCGACGCCCTGGACGAGTTGGCCGATCGCGACCGCGAGGCTGATGCCCGCGAGCCCGATGCCGGTGGCGGTGTTGATCGGCGAGACGAAGAGGCCGAACGCCGACCGGCTGCCGAGCGCCAGTGCGATGAGGGCGGTCGCCGCGAGGGTGCAGCGCCAGGTGGCGTTCATGCGTGGCTTCCTTCAGGCGGCGAGGGGCACGGGCTCGCCGGGATGGCGCGGGGCGGCGTAGGCGAACGGCGCGAGCGCGCCGGCGATGCGCTGCAGCTGGGCCTCGTCGAGGAGGATGGCGAGCACCTTGCCGAAGCGCGGCACCTGCGAACCCGAGACGATGTACTGCCAGCGGTACGCCTTCAGGAACTGGTGGTGGATGGCGGCCTGCTGCACCGGGCTGTAGCGGCTCGCGGCGATCCGCGTGAACCAGTCGGCGTCGGCGGAGGCCTGCACCCGCAGGATGCCGTCGATCGTCGCGACCAGCTCGATGAAGTCGTCGACCGCGCGGTCACGCGCCTCGTCGTCGACCGCGGCGTCCTCGCGCAGGAACTCCAGCTCGTCGACGATGGCGTGCTGCGACTCCTCCTTCCAGTGGTACAGGAAGACGTCCTTCCAGAGCTCGGACATCGACGCATCGGGGCGGATGCTCTCCCGGTAGTGGACCTGGGTGAAGAGCTCGATGTCGAGCGTGAGCGCGAGCACCGCCCAGCTGCTCCTGGCGAGCACCGCGCTGGCGACCGTATTCGCATCGGCGGTGAACTCGTAGCCGGCCGGCATGACGGCGGCCAGCATCTGCTCCAGGCGGCGAAAGAGCGCCTGGTGCTTCAGCTCCTCGTCGGAGAAGCGGACCAGCGCCTCGAGCGCGGTCTGGTCCCCCATCCAGTGGCCGCGCGTCACTTCCAGCATCTTGGCGCCGATGAAGCGCTCGGCCATGCCGAAGACGTTGACGTAGGTTCGCCCCTGCACCTGGCTGAAGAGGCGCCGGTCCGCCGGCGTCAGGAACTTCAGCTCGTCGACCAGCGACAGGCCGGTGGGCATGAATGACCGCGAGAGATCGAAACCTCGTCCCCGGATGACATCCCGGTCGATGTCCCAACGTACCCGCCGGGAGTTCTCGACCGCCAGGGCATAGCGTGCGGCGGGACTTCGGGTATCGCCGGAGGAACCGGCGTGCTCGGTGTGCTCGCTCATGCTGCTTGCCTCATTGGAGCGCCGGGGGCCCATTCCCCGCGGCGTGAGGCAATCCTGGGCAGTGCCGGTATCGCCGCCGCGTCAGTCGGCAGGCGGCTTGTTGCGGATTGGTATCCGGCTTGTCATCCGGGCAAGTCTGGTCGCACAATGCCTGCATGCAGACCAACGGCCGCTTGCTCGTAGTCGACGATGACCCGAGTGTCCGGGCCATGCTGGTGGAATATCTGCGGGGCCATCGCTACGAAATACGCGCGGTGGACAGCGGCACGGCGATGCGCGCGGAGCTCGAGCGCGACCTGCCGGACCTCATCCTCCTGGATGTCCGCCTGCCCGGCGAGGACGGCCTCACGCTCGCCCGCTTCCTGCGCGAGCGTTACGACGTCGGCATCATCATGGTCACCGCATCGGGCGACGTCTTCGATCGCGTGGTCGGCCTGGAGGTGGGCGCCGACGACTACGTCGCCAAGCCCTTCGAGCCACGGGAGCTGCTCGCGCGCGTGCGCAGCGTGATGCGGCGCATGCAGGCCCGGCCGCAGGGCCAGGGCGATGCCAAGGCGGCGGAGAGCGGCGCCGCCGCGCGGATGGCGCGGCGCGTGCGCGTCGGCCGCTGCGAGCTCGACACCGAGGCGCGCCGCCTGTTCGACAACGGCGAGGAGGTCCCGCTCACGGCGATGGAGTTCGAGCTGCTGCGCGTCTTCCTGGCCAATCCGGAACGGGTGCTGTCGCGTGACCAGCTCCTCCTGCGTACCCGCAACCGCGAGTGGGAGCCGTTCGACCGGTCCATCGACATCCGGATCGGCCGCCTGCGGCGCAAGATCGAGCCCGAGCCGGGCGGCGAACCGCGCTGCATCCGCACCGTGCGCAACGGCGGCTACATGTACGTCCCGCTTCCGGAGGAAAGGCCCGCGGCCAGCGCGACGGCCGCGGACTGAGCGACCGCGGCCACCTCAGGCCAGCGTCTTCAGCAGCCAGCGATTGAGGTCCGTGATCTCCTCGGCGCAGACCGAGTGCGGCATCGGATACTCGTGCCACTCCACCGGATGGCCCATCGCGATCAGCGCGTCGCGCGATGCGGTCGCGCGGTCGATCGGAATGACCTGGTCGGCGCTGCCATGCGCGAGGAAGATCGGCACGTCGGCGTTGGCCTCGTGGCGTTCGGCCTCGGCGACCGCGGCAAGCGGCAGGTAGCCGGACAGGCCGACCAGGCCCGCGAGGCGTTCCGGGTAGCGCAGGCCGGTCATCAGCGTCATCGCGCAGCCCTGCGAGAAGCCCATCAGCACGATGCGCCGGGCGGCGATGCCGCGCTCGCGCTCGCGCGCGATCAGCGCCTGCACCAGCGCCTGCGACGAGCGCAGGCCGCGCTCGTCCTCGCGCCGCGCCAGATCGGTGCCGATGATGTCGTACCAGGCGCGCATGCGCATGCCGCCGTTGATCGTGACCGGCATCACCGGCGCATGCGGAAACAGGAAGCGCACCTCGCCGATCGGATCGAGCCGCAGCTCCTGCGCGATCGGCACGAAGTCCGTGCCGTCGGCGCCGAGCCCGTGCAGCACGATCAGGCTCGCGGTCGGGTTCTTGCCGGACTGAAGCTCGATCACCTCGAGATCCATGGAGCCGGGATCGGACGAGCTCATCCTTGGGAACCTCCGGCCGGCTTGCCGTAGTACTGCACCCCGATGCGGATGCGGTCCCGGCCGTTCGCGCGGCGGTGGCGATTGGTGTCGCGCAGCGAGTACACGCAGCCGCAGTACTCCTGCTGGTAGAACGTCTCCCGCTTGGAGATCTCGATCATGCGGGCCGAGCCGCCACCCTTGCGCCAGTTGTAGTCCCAGTAGTGCATGCCGGGATAGCGCGAGGCGGCCCGGATGCCGCAGCCGTTGATCTGCGCCATGTCCTTCCAGCGCGAGATCCCCAGCGAGCTGCTGAAGACGCTGAAGCCGTTCTCATGGGCGTAGAGCGCCGTGCGCTCGAAGCGCATGTCGAAGCAGGCGGTGCAGCGGGCGCCGCGCTCGGGCTCGTTCTCCAGGCCCTTCGCGCGGGCGAACCAGTTGTCGGTGTCGTAGTCGGCGTCGACGAACGGAATCCCGTGCTTCTCGGCGAAGCGGATGTTTTCGTCCTTGCGCAGCTCGTACTCCCGCTGCGGATGGATGTTCGGGTTGTAGAAGAAGATGGTGAAGTCGATGCCCGAGGCGAGGATGGCCTCCATCGGCTCGGCCGAGCAGGGCGCGCAGCACGAGTGCAGCAGCAGCCGATCGTGGCCGCCGGGGAGGGCGAGCTTCGGGCGCTCGATGGCGTCGCCCGCGGGGGCCGACGCTCGGGAAGCGGACTGCGACATCGAAAACCTCTCTCTGCCAGCTGACGAGGGGCGGCCTTGGATTCTATCCCCCTGGCGCGTTGCGGCGCAGGCGGCGGTCCAGCCGGCCGAGCATGTTGCTCGCATAGGCCGCGTAGGGGCCGATCCAGCGCTCGTGGATGCCGTGGATCGGAAGGGCATCGAGCGAGTTCCAGCGTTCGCGCCCGCGCCGCTCCACCACCACCAGTCCCGCCTGCTCCAGCACGCGCAGGTGCTGCATCACCGTGCAGCGATCCAGCTCGGGCACCGCGTCGCAGAGCATGCCGGTGGTGCGCGGCCCCGACTTCATCGCGTCGAGCAGGCGTCGCCGCACGCGGTGCCCCAATGCCTTGAAGAGCAGGTCGTCGTGGTCGTCGCGGTCCGCGGACGAAGGCGCCGGGGTATCGGCGGGCCCGGGGGCGTCGCGGTCGAGCGGCTTGCGGCGAGCGGTCGTTGACATGTTATAACTATATAACATAAGATCGCCACTGGCAAAACCGGCGGAGGGTTGCGATGACGAAGGAACCAGGACTCGAGCTGCGATTCACCGTGGGAGGGCGGATCGCGAAGCCGGTCGCCGAGGTGTTCGAGGCGGTGGTGGATCCCGGCAAGCTTTCCTCCTACTTCACCACGGGCGGCGCCAAGGGCCGACTCGAGACGGGTGCGACCGTGACCTGGGACTTCCACGACTTCCCCGGTGCGTTCCCGGTGGAGGTGGTGGACGTGGTGAAGGACGAGCGCATCACCTTGCGCTGGGAGTCCTCGGAGCCGTCCGCGGATCCGGATGCAGCGCCACGCCGGACTACCGTCACCCTGACGTTCGAGGCGCTCGAGGACGGCCGTACCCTGGTGCGCATCAGCGAGTACGGCTGGAGCGCCACCAGCGCGGGACTCAATGCCTCCTATGGCAACTGCGAGGGCTGGACCGGCATGCTGTGCGCCATGAAGGTCTGGCTGGAGCACGGCATCGAGCTGCGCCGCGGCTTCTACAAGTAGCCGCCGGTGGTCAGCCGAGCGAGGTATCCAGGAACATCATCAGCACGAAGCCGATGAGCAGGCCGCCGGTGGCCCAGCGCTCGTTGCCGCGCCGGTGCGACTCGGGGATGATCTCGTGGCTCACCACGAAGAGCATCGCGCCGCCGGCGAAGGCGAGCCCCCAGGGCAGCAGGGTGCTCGACAGCGTCACGATGGCGGCGCCGAGCACCGCCCCGACCGGCTCGATCAGTCCGGAGGCCATGCCGATGCCGGCGGCCATGGCGCGGCTGTAGCCGGCCGCGCGCAGCGCCAGCGCGACGACCAGGCCTTCGGGGACGTCCTGGATGGCGATGCCGGTGGCCAGGGCGGTGGCCCGGGCCTCGTCCGTGCCCGCGAAGGCGACGCCGATCGCAAGGCCCTCGGGGAAGTTGTGCAGGCAGATGGCGAAGACGAAGAGCCACGCGCGCTTGATCGCGCGCGCCCGCGCGCCTTCCACGCCCTTGACGAAGTGCTCGTGCGGCAGCAACTGGTCGATCAGGATCAGCAGCGCGGCACCGAGCAACACGGCGCTGCTCACGATGGCGCCCGCCTGCATGGGCGACGAGCCCTGTTCCGCGGCCGCCGCCAGCGCCGGGATGATGAGCGAGAAGGCGCTGGCCGCGAGCATCACGCCCGCGCCGAAGCCGAGGAGGGTATCCTGGGTCCGGACCGAGAGCGGCCGCGACACCAGCATCGGCACCGTGCCGAGCGCCGTCGCGGCCGCGGCGAGCAGACCGCCCAGCAGCGCCTGGGCCACTCGTGGGTCGTGGAAGATAATCGCCTCCCACGTCTCGCGCGTGAGAAGCAGGAGACCGGTGACGACGATCAACGCGCCGAACAGGCGGCGCGGTCCGGGCATCGACGAACCGATGCTGCGCCAGTTCATAGCTGGATGACCTCCCTGAGCCGGCAGGCGGTGAGCCGACGGCATCTGCCCCGAAGGATGCGCGACTGCCTCACGAGGCCTGGAATCATTGTGGCACGCGAACGAATCGCGCACCGATGATGCCGGCCATATGGGAACGCGTATCGTTCGTTTCAAGTCGGGCGCGAGCGGCCGGGTTATCCTTCGGGTTCGAACCGCTGTTCATCCATCCACCCCTTTCACGATGCCTCGTTTCCTGCATACCGCCGATTGGCAGATCGGCCGGGCCTACCAGCGCTTCGCGGCCGACGACGCCGCCCAGCTCGCCGAGGCCCGCATCGACACCGTCGCCCGCATCGCGGCGATGGCCGAGGAGCACCGCGTCGACGCGGTGCTCGTCGCCGGCGACGTGTTCGACGCGCAGACGGTATCGGACAAGACTGTGCGGCGGCTCTTCAACGCGCTCGCGCGGTTTCCGGGCGCCTGGATCATGATCCCAGGCAATCACGACGCCGCGCTCGCCGCAAGCGTATGGACCCGGGCCCGCCGGCTCGGCTGCGTCCCTGGCAATGTCCATACCCTGGAGGCTCCGGAATGCCGCCGGTTCGACGAGCTGGGCTTCGCCGTGCTGGCGGCACCGCTCACCCAGCGGCATGTCCATGCCGACCTGACCGGGTGGTTCGACGACGCGGCCACTCCGCCGGGACTGCTGCGCATCGGCCTGGCGCATGGCTGCGTCGAAGGCATCCTTCCCGGCACGGTGGATTCGGCCAACCCGATCGCGGCCGACCGCGCGCACCGCGCGCGACTGGACTACCTCGCGCTCGGCGATTGGCACGGCACGCGCCGTATCGATGCCCGCACCTGGTACAGCGGCACTCCGGAGCCCGACCGCTTCCGCGGCAACGAGCCCGGCAACGTGCTCCTCGTGGACATTGCCGGGCCCGGCGCCGAGCCCCTGGTGCGGATCCTGCCGGTCGCGGCCTACCGCTGGCACGAGCTGCAGGCCGAGGTGGCGGTGTCGAGCGACGTGGACGCGCTCGAGGCCCGGCTTGGCGCGCTGGCGGCGCGCGATGTCGTCGCGGTGCGCCTGACGGGCCGCGTCGACCTGGAGGGGCGCGAGCGCATCGCCCGCCTGGTCGGCGAGGCGCAGGGGCGGGTGCGTGCGCTCGATGCCGACCTGGGCGGACTGGGGCTGCGGCCGACGGACGCCGACCTGGCCCGGCTTGCCGCCGACGGCTATCTCGGCGAGGTGCTCGCGGAGCTGCGAGAGGCCGCGGCCCAGGCCGGCGATCCCGTCGCCGCGCAGGCCCGGGCCGGTCCCTCGCCCGCCGACGGCGAGGAGCCCGCCTGGCCTGATGAGCCCCAGGGCGTCGCCGACGAGACGGCGGTCGCGGCCGAGGCGCTCGACATCCTTGCCGGGCTTCTGGCGGAGCGCCGCGGATGAAGCTCGAGCGGCTGAGGATCGAGTCGTTGCGGCAGTTTCGCGATCCGGTGGAGATCGACGGCCTCGACGCAGGCCTCAATCTCTTCGTGGGGCCGAACGGCGCCGGCAAGAGCACGATCGTCCGCGCGATCCGGGCGGCCTTCTTCGAGCGCCATGCCTCCGGGAGCGTCACGGACCTGCTGCCCTGGGGCGATCCGTCGGCCTCGCCGGCGGTGGAGGTCGACTTCGACTCGCAGGGCCGGCGCTACCGGCTGCGCAAGCGCTTCCTGGGGCGGAGCCGCCGCTGCACGCTCGAAGTGGACGGCAAGGTGTTCGAGAGCACCGATGCCGAGGAGCGCCTCGCGGCTCTGCTTGGCTACCAGTACGCACTGAAGGGCGCGAGCCGCGCATCGCACTGGGGAGTGCCCGGTCTCCTGTGGGTGGAGCAGGGCGACGCCGGCCAGCATCTGCACGAGGCGGTGGACAACGCCACCGACCACCTGCGCAAGGCGCTGGACGATTCCGTGGGCGAGATGGCCGCCACCGGCGGAGACGAGATCTACGACCGAGTCTGCGCGGAGCGGGAGAAGCTGCTCACCAGGACCGGGCAGCCGGCGGGCGAGCTGAAGGACGTGATCGGGCGGCTGGGCCAGGTTCGCCAGCGCGTCGACGAGCTCGGCGCGCGCCTGGCCGCCTACCGCGCGCAGGTGGACCGGTTCGGGCAGCTCGGCACCCGCATCCGCGACGACGAACGCGAACGGCCGTGGCAGCGCTTCGAGGCCGAAGCCGCCAAGGCTCGCGCACAGCTCGAGGGCATCGAGCGCCGTCGCGAGGCGCTGGCGGCGGACCGTCGGCTGCTGGAGCAGACCCGCCAGCAGGTGTCACTGCTCGAGCAGCAGCAGGAGGCGGTCGCGGCGGAGCAGGCGGGCCTGGAGCGACGGCGCGGTGCCGCTGCCGCGGCCTCGTCCGCGCTGGCCGCCGCCGAGGAAGCGCTCGCCCCCCGACAGGCCGCCGTGGCCGCCGCGCGGGCCGAGCACGAGCGGTGTCGCGTGCTGCTGGCGAGCTCGGACCAGGCCGCCGAGCGCCAGCGCATCGACAGCCGGCTCGGCCAGGTCCAGGCGCGCCACGAGGAGCTCGATTCCGCGATCGCCCAAGCCCGCGAGTTGGCGACCCGGTTGCATGAGCTCACCGCCGCGATCGCCGCGCAGCCGATCGACGACGATCAGCTCGCCACCCTGCGGCGCCAGGAACAGGCCCTGCAGGCCGCGCGCATCCGGCTCGAATCGGCGGCCACCGGCTTGGCATGGCGGCTCGAACCGGGCCGCAGCATCCTGATCGACGGCTCGCCGGTGACCGGCGAGGCGGGCAGCCACCGGCTGGTCGCACCCACCACGGTGTCGGTCCCCGGCATCGGCGAGCTCGTGATCGAACCCGGCGGCGGCGGCGACGTCGCGCGGCTCGCCGGGCAGCGGGACGCCGAGGAGGCCGCCCAGGGCGCGCTCCTGCGCTCGCTCGGGCTGGACACGGTGGCGGCCGCGGAGCAGCGCCTGCGACAGCGCAAGGCGGCGCAGCAGGAAGCCGGCATCGCCCGCGCGCGGCTGGACCTGCTCGCGCCCCGCGGGCTGGAGGCGCTGCTGGCCGAGCGCGCGGCGCTGGCC
>JAEWGX010000040.1 GCA_023388075.1 Pseudomonadota bacterium | reverse complement strand
GATGCCGCGCGACGCAGCTCGCGCAGATAGCGACGCAGGAAATCGATGCGCTGCGGATCATCCACTCGCCCGTCCAGTGACACCCAGTCGGTGAGGCTCATCCCGTTCTCGGTCACGTAGATCGGCAGGCCGTAGCGCTCGTGGTACCAGCGCGGCCCCCAGTAGAGCGCCTCGGGCACCAGGTCGAACACCCAGAAGGACGTGCGCGGATTGCCCGGCGGCGGCGCCACGACCTCCGGCTTGCCGTCCGCGCCAGCGCGGATGACGTTGCCCTGGTAGGTGTTCATCGCGAAGAAGTCGAGGGGCTGCGCGATGGTCTTCAGGTCGGCCGGATCGAACCGCGGCACCTGGTCGCCGTACTCGCCGAGCTGCTGCGCCGGATACTCGCCCCGGTAGACCGGCTCGAGCAGCCAGCCGGCGAGCCCGCCGAAGCTGGCCTTGCGGGCCGCCTCGACATCGGCCGGGTCGCTCGAGGCCGGGACGCCCGGCCATAGCGCCGAGACGTAGCCGATCTCGATCGGCTGCTTCGCCTTGGCCCGCATGACCTGCACGGCCTTGCCGTGGGCCAGCATCACGTGGTGCGAGATCTGCAGGATGTCGGCCCAGGATCGCTTCTCGCCCGGCGCGTGGGTGCCGAGGTGATGCCCCAGGAAGATGAAGACCTCCGGCTCGTTGTGCGTGAACCAGTGCTTCACGCGATCCGAGTAGCGGTCGATCGCCGCCTCGGCGTAGTCGACGAACCAGTCGGTGGACTCGCGCACCATCCAGCCGCCGCGCTCCTGGAGCGCCTGGGGCAGGTCCCAGTGAAACAAGGTGATCCAGGGGGTGACCCCGGCCGCAAGCAACTCGTCGATCAGGCGATCGTAGAACGCGAAGCCGGCTTCGTTGCGGCGACCGGTGCCTTCGGGGAACAGCCGGGGCCACGACAACGAGAACCGGTAGGCACCGAGCTCGAACTGCTTCATCAGGGCCACGTCGTCGCGATAGCGCCGATAGTGGTCGCAGGCCACGTCACCGGAATGCTTGTCCCTGATGGCGCCTTCGCGACGCGAGAAGACATCCCAGACCGACTCGCCGCCGCCGTCATGTACCGGGGAACCCTCGATCTGGTAGGAGGAGGTACCCGAGCCCCAGACGAAATCGTCCCGGAACCGACCGGGCGCCGGCTGGCCGGAAGAGGCTTGCCGGCGGGACGAGGGGCCTTGCGCACCGGAATGGGCCGAGGCCGCTGGAGATGAGGGTGGAGCTTCGGTCGACACGTGTTGCTTCCTTCTTACAAACAGTGGGGAGACAGGACGCCTCTCGGCCGGCAGCGTCCGCACGGCGCCTGCCGCTGAAACCACCGAGGCGGCCGATTAAAACTCGATTCACTACCGCTGGGCGGAGCAAATGTAACGGCGTGTTGCGTTATGTGTACGCGATGCACGCAAAGCTGCCATCGAGTGTTACGTTGTCGAAAAACCACCGCCAGCATGCAATCGAATCCCACGCTTGACGCATTGACATCCCGCCGGCGATCCGAAAACGACCCGGATCGGTCGCACCGGTGCACGGTCGCCTTCTGGACGGGTCATCGCCGCATCTTCGCCTGGTCCCTCACGCTGGCGCTGGTGGTGCTCACGATCGCACAGGCGTCGGTTCCCGTCGCGCTGAATCTCTGGAGCCAGCGACTGTTCGATGCGCTGGAGCAACGGGACTTCGGCCATGTGATGAACGAGGCGGGCATCGCCGTCATGATCATCGTCGCCAACATGCTGGTGATGACGGTCCACCTGAAGACCAAGCGTCGTCTGCAGATCGAGTGGCGGGGTGACCTGACCCGGCGCATCCTCGACCAGTGGATGATCCCGGGTCGCGACTATCTCGTTCAGAGGCAGGACGGACTGGACAATCCGGATGGCCGGATTGCCGAGGACGTCCGGGTGGCCACCGAGACCGCCATCGATCTGGGCCATTCGCTGTTCTACTGCGTGCTGCTGCTGCTCAGCTTCACGCAGATCCTCTGGGGGCTCTCGGGGACGATCGACCTCGCCATCGGCGGCTGGGAGCTGGTACTGCATGGCTACCTGGTCTGGATTGCGATCATCTACGCAGGCGTGGGCGCCGCGGTGGCCGCCTTGCTTGGCCAACCGCTCACCCGGGCGGCCAATCTGCGCCACGCCAAGGAAGCCGACTTCCGCTTCGGCCTTGCCAGCGTACGCGAGAGCGGATGGACGATCCCGCTGCAATCGATCGATTCGGCCCGTCCCAAGGTGGAGCGGCAGTTTGGCGGTCTGATCGGGGCCTGGACCCATCAGACACGCGCCCTCGCGCACCTGATTACGTTCTCGTCGGCCTGGTCGGTGCTCTCGCAGGCCGCTCCGATCCTGGTCGCCGCGCCGCGCTACATCGCGGGCACGATCACGCTGGGCGTATTGATGCAGATCGCCCAGGCGTTCCTCCAGATGACGCAGGCCCTGGCCTGGCCGATCGAGAACATGCAGCGGCTGGCCGAGGCCCGCGCGTCGTTCAGCCGCGTGACGCAGTTGCATGGGTCTCTGGTCGAATCACAGGCGGAGGTGGCCTCCCTGATCGAGGAAACGGAGCGCTTCGAGTACGTCGAGCGAATCGAGACCGAGATCACCGTCATCGCGGCCGCGATGCCCGTGGTCGCGACGCCGGCCCGCCAGCAACCGGCCAGGCTCCACTAGCAGCTGTATCGGCGCGACGCCGGGGAGAGTTCTGATGACGAGCAAGCCAGCCCGCCCCTGGCCGCGCGACTTCGTTTGGGGCGTGTCGACATCGGCCTTCCAGGTGGAGGGTGCTGCGCGCGAGGACGGCCGCGGGCCGAGCATCTGGGACACGCGCTGCACGCTCCCGGGCAAGGTGTACAAGGGCGGCACCGGGGACGTGTCCTCGGACCACTATCACCGATACCCCGAGGACATCGCGATCATGCGATCGCTCGGTGTCGACGCCTACCGGTTCTCGATCTCCTGGCCGCGCGTGCTGCCGACTGGCCGCGGCAAGTCGAACGAGGCGGGAATGGCGTTCTACGACCGGCTGGTCGATGCGCTGCTCGCCGCCGACATCGAGCCGTGGGTGTGCCTCTATCACTGGGACATGCCCCAAGCCCTGGAAAATCTGGGCGGCTGGACCGCGCGGGAGAGCGCGGATTGGTTCGCCGACTACTCCGCGCTGATGGCCCAGCGGCTCGGCGACCGGGTCAAGCGCTGGGTCACCTTCAACGAGTTCTCGGTGTTCACGCTGTTCGGCTACGCGATGGACTGGTGCGCGCCGGGCCTGGTGGATCGCACCGCCCACCTTCGCGCCATCCATCACGTCAACCTGGCGCACGGCCGGTGCGTCGACGTGCTCCGCGACAGCGTACGCGACGCCGCCATCGGTGCGATCCACAATCGACAGGTGGTCCGGGCGGCGACGCCGAGCGACGCCGACCGCAGCGCCGCGGCCATGCTCGATGCGCACTGGAACCTGGCCTTCCCCGAGCCGCAGCTGCGAGCCACCTATCCGGACCTCCTTGCCGAGGCGATCGAGCCCTGGGTGCGGGCCGGCGACATGGCGCAGATCTGCCGTCGCATCGACTGGCTGGGACTCAACCACTACGGACCCATCTTCGCGAAGGCCGACCCGGCCACGGTCTGGGGCTTCGCCTGGGGCGATGCGCCGGCCGATGCGCCGGTCCGCGACGACATCGGCTGGGCCATCTTTCCGGACGCCTTTCGCGACGAGCTGATCGAGCTGTCGCGACGCTACAGACTTCCCATCTATGTCACCGAGAACGGCTGCGGCAGCGTGGACACGCCGGACGACTCGGGCGCGGTACACGACCCGCGGCGGGTGGCCTACCTGAAGACCTACACCGAAGCGATGCGCGATGCGATCGCCGCCGGCGCCGACGTCCGCGGCTACTTCGTCTGGTCGTTGCTCGACAGCTTCGAGTGGGGAGCCGGCTACACGAATCCGTTCGGGATCGTGCATGTCGACTTCCAGACCCAGAAGCGCACGTTGAAGGACTCGGCGCGCTGGTACGCGGACTTCATCCGGCAGGCCCGCGGTGCCCAGGATAGCTTGGCGGACGCCCCGCCGCTTCCGAGGTCGGCCGCGGCGAGCGATCGAGCCTAGGCCTCCAGCACGGCTCTCGTGGCGGGCGCTCCCACGGTCTTGCGTGACACGTCCCGCAACAGCAGCATGTCCACCACCCGCGACGATGCCCCGTCCCAGAACCCGGTCAGGTGCTCGTAACCGGCCGGATTGCGGAAGGTGCCGAACAGCATGTCGAGGAACGGCAGGTCCGCATAGTTGTACCGGTGGATGCCGCGCGCGTGATGCACCACGTGCATCTCCGGGCGCTGCACGAGATAGCCGAGCCAGCGTGGTGTGCGGATGTTGGTGTGCTGGAACATGGCGAGGAAGGCAACCGTCATCAGCGTGATCGTCGCGGCCTGGGCCGGCACGCCGATGATCGTGAGCAGAAGGCTCGGCAGCAGCGTCCAGGTGACCATGTCGAACGGGCTGAACCAGTACGCGCTGGCCACGTCGAGCCGCTCCGAGCTGTGATGCATCTGGTGCAGCAGCCGCCACAGCGGCGTGAAGCGGTGGAGCGAGCGATGCCATGCATAGGCGCCGGCCTCGTAGACGAGCAGCGCGACGCCAACCGCTGCCCAGGTGGGCCAGCCCGAGAGATCGAGCAACTGCAGATGCGCCAGCGTCTCTCCCCAGAGCAGGGGCAGGTACGACGACAGCAGGAAGTACACCACGAATGCGGCGAGCGCGCGCGCGGTCCAGTTGCTCACCCGCGGCAACTCGCGGCCCGGGGCGAGGCGCTCCCAGAGCCAAAGCCCGGCAAGCATCGTCAACAGGATCCCGGTCAGCGGATCGAGCAGCAGGTCGACAGGGGTCGGCATCGTTACCTCCGTATGCGTTCGAGGGAGGGCACGCTGCCCTCCGCGGCAAGCGCAAGTCTGCGCCGGGGGTGTATCGCGCCGGTAACCGGCGCCCGGGGGCTTGTCTCGGCGTTGTAGCGTCCCTCGTGCAATTGGGTGTCTCTCGCGCATCGTGAGAAACTTCGACCTTTCCGGGATTTGCCGGAGCTCCGCTCTCGTTGGCAACCACGCCGACACATCGGCGCGGCGCTGCCCATCCCGTCTCGAGCAAGGAGCCGAACCTCATGAACAGACAACCGTTGCTGTACGACATTCGCTTCCCGGCGGCCGACTCGCGCGACCTGAAGCAGGACGAGGTCTTCTTCTACCTGCATGAGAACGGCAGCGAGCTGAAGCTGCGCTTTCACGACTATGACCAGATCTACCAGCGTCCCGGCCTCTACGAGCAGCTGTTCTACAGGCGCCTGCGCTGCTCGTCGCCGGCCAAGGCCGCCGAGGTCCTCTCCAAGGTGCTGTCCAACAACAACGAGCACATCAACGGCCTGCGCGTGCTTGACCTCGGCGCGGGCAACGGAATGGTGGGTGAGCTGCTGGACGCCGCCCGCGTGGTGGGCATCGACATCTCCGAGGCCGCGAAGCTCGCCTGCGAGCGCGACCGTCCGCATGCGTACGATGCGTACTACGTCGTGGACCTGACCGATCCGGATCCTGCCTCGCTCTCCGAACTGCAGCGCTGGCGCTTCAACTGCATGACCTGCATCGCCGCGCTGGGCTTCGGCGATATCCCGGTCCCGGCCTTTGCGCACGCCTTCAACCTGGTGTCCGACACGGGCTGGGTGGCCTTCAACATCCGCGACACCTTCATGTTCGAGGCCGACCGGTCCGGCTTCTCCCGGCTGATCAAGCACCTGCTGGCGACGGACACGATGGAGCTGCACCATCTCGAGCGCTACCGCCATCGACTCTCGAGTGAAGGCGATCCGCTCTTCTACTACATGCTGGTTGGACGCAAGCACGGCGCGATCGACGAGCGCACCATCGCGGAGTTCCGGCAGCACTGACCTGGCAGCGGGCCGATGCGGAGCGGCGTCGCGGTTCCGATTCGTCGAGTCGCGATCACCCGCCGACCAGTGCAACATCCGGGGGACCTTGCGCACAGCGGCCGTTTCCCCCATGATCGACATCGAACGCCGGGCGCGAAGGCCCGTGCGGGCCGCGGTGCTCGCAGATCCGCGACCGACAGGGCCGAGTGCTCTTTGCCGTCGGCCACATCCAGGATCGAGTTACCCAGG
>JAEWGX010000096.1 GCA_023388075.1 Pseudomonadota bacterium | reverse complement strand
GGACGGTCGGCGGCTGAGCTCTCCATCACGCGTTGCGGTCCCAGGCCCAGGCCGAACGCGACGCGTCGACCCATCCGGCGCAGGGCAGGCTGGAAGGTGAATCGAAGGCGAAGCGGGTGATCATGCCACTGACTGTAGCAGGTACATCCGGAGCGGGACTTTATCTGACAATAACGGATGTGCTAACGTATACGTTCCATCAACGACGGCAGCGCGGCGCGAGAATGAGCGACGCGCCGTGGCAATGAGTGAGGAATTGATTTGAACAGGCGTTCCCTTCTGAAGAGTTCTGCGGTGCTGCCCCTCATGGCCTCCCCGCTTCGGGCAATGGCTCAGGAGTCATTTCCCTCCCGGCCAGTACGGCTTGTCGTCGGCTTTGGTGCCGGGGGCGGAATGGACATCATGTATCGGAATGTCGCTCAACGCCTGACGCCGCTTCTTGGCCAGAACGTCCTGGTGGAGAACCGGCCAGGTGCGAACGGAAGTGTGAGTGCGATCTATGTCGGCTCACAGGTCCCAGCAGATGGCCATACTCTCCTGGTGCTGCCGAGCTTCATGGCGACGATCAATCCCCACCTCTACAAGGACGCCACTGTCGACTATGACAGGGACTTTGCGAACGTCGGGGGTGTGACCGATACTCGATTCGTGGTCATGGTGCCGGCGTCGCTCGGGATCACTTCGCTCAAGCAGTTTGTTGAAGAGGTTCGTGCCAAGCCGGGAACCTTCAATTTCGCCTCAGGCGGGAATGGATCGATCGCCCACCTGGTATTCGAGCGATTCCGATCGGAGCAGAGGCTTGATATAGAGCACGTCGCTTACAAGGGGACCGGTCCGGCGGTTCCCGATTTCCTCGCCGGCCGCATCCACCTGATGATCGACAACTACAACCAGATGAAGGCGCACGTCGAACGGGGCGCAGTCAAGGTCCTGGCCGTGGCCAACGCGGAAAGGATGAAGGCTATCCCGGACGTGCCCACTACGGGAGAGGCTGGGTTCCCCAACCTGCTGGCCATCGGCTGGAGCAGCCTGATGGCGCCGGCAAAGGTTCCGGAGGCCGTCTTAGCGCGGCTTCGGAAGGCGGTGAGGCAAGTGGCCGAAGATGCCGATTTTGCGGACTACATGGAAAGTATCGGTGCTGCGGCGCGGTGGCGCGAACCAGAGGAACTCCTCGAATTGACCCGAAAGGAAAGGGATTTCTGGGGGGCCTTCATTCGTCAACAAGGCATCAAGGTGGCGTAGCTCCGTGACTAGAACAGTTGTTTCGATCGAAGGCGATCGGTTTCTGATTAACGGCGAGCCGACCTATCCCGGTCGCAGTTGGAACGGGCATCGGATCGAAGGTCTCCTGTTCAACAGCAGGATGGCCAACGCAGTGGCGGATGACGACAATCCGAGCACCCGCGGCGTATGGGTCTATCCGGATGGGCCGTGGGATCCCGAGAGAAATACCAACGAGTTTTGCGCGGCTCTTCCGGAGTACCGCGCCCACGGATTGGCCGCCATATGCATCAACATGCAAGGCGGAAACCCGATGGGGTACACACGTGTGCAGCCTTGGGTGATATCTGGATACACCGAAACCGGGGAGTTGAAGCCGGACTGGGCTGCCCGCTTGGAGCGCGTTATTCAAGCCGCCGATGCCCAAAGATTGGTGATAGTTCTCGGCCTGTTCTACGGCTGGTCGAGCCGGCACCTGAGGGACGAGGAGGCGGTAAGGCGAGCAGTGACCGAGACGGTCGATTGGCTGGCTGTGCGCCGAGTGCGCAATGTACTGATCGAAATCGGTAACGAGGTCGATCACGTTTACTACAGCCATAGGATAATCGAGGCGCCGCGCTGCCATGAGCTTATCGATCTGGTGAAGGGGAGATCGGCCAAGCGCTTCGATACCCCGGCGGGCCGCCTCTTGGTGGGAACCAGTCTCCTTCATCCGGTTGCGATACCGGACAACATCGTCTCAACATCCGATTTCCTGTTGCCGCACGGCAATTGGGTGCATGGTCCCAATGGCTACGAGCAGCCCAGCCCGGACGGGATACGGCTGCAGTTGGTGAGGATTCGGGCAAGCGCGGCCTACCGCGGCCAGCCAATTTTCTACAACGAAGACGACCATTTCGAGTTCGACAAGCCGGACAATCACCTGAGAGCAGCGGCAGAAGGCTATGCAGGATGGGGGTTCTTCGACTTCCGCAGGACGCGGGAAACCTACGAGGACGGGTTCCAAAGCCTCCCGGTCGATTGGCAAATAAGGTCAGCCCGCAAGCGTGGCTTCTTCAATGCCCTGCAGGAGATCACTGGCGTCCGCTGAGAACACAGGGCCCGCATCGGGGGGGCAGGCCGCTGAAGCCCAATGGCATTGCCTTGCTCAGGGACAGTTCGTACCTGATCGCGGACTTGAGCTCCGAGGTCGGGGGAGTTTTGGAGCTCTGCCGCCATGGCCAGGTGCGACCATTGGTCGAGCTGGTCAACGGGGTGATGTTGCCGCCGACCAGCTTCGTACTGGAATACGCCAAGGGACGTCTGGATCATGGTGAGCGCCCGTCGGTTCCGCGAATCCTCGGATGTAGGCCGGAGCGCGACACGGGTTCATTGTCAAGATGGATGGCAGCGGCGCGCGCATCGTTGCCGACCAGCTGGAGTGCACCAAGGAAATGGCATTCGACCCGACCGGTCGGTGGCTGTACGTCAACGAGACTTTCGGACGGTGGCTCTCGCGCTTCGCCATGAGACCGGACGGCGGGCTCGCGCTACGCGAGACGGTGACGGAGTCCGGGCGAAGTACGTTTCCCGATGAAGTCGCGTTCGACGAGGAAGGCTTCGCCTGGCTGACGAGCATCGTGTCGAACCCGGTGATCCAGGTCGCGCGGACGGCTCGCACGAAGTCCTGCTGGAAGACGCAGATCAGGGCCACCTGGATTGGGTGGAGTGCGCGTGGGAAAGAAAGTCGCTGGAGCGGCAATACTTGGATCGTGTCCGCAGCAGGCGCCTTATGAATACCTCGAGCCTCGCGTTCGGCGGGCCTGACCGAAAGACTGCCATCCCCGGCTGCCTGCAAGGCGCCTTGCTCGAGATTTTTCGAGTGGAGGTTGCAGGTCTGCCCCCGGTCCATTGGAGTTTATGATGCCGATCGACGGACTGTGGGGCAAGGGCGGGCAGGCATGGAGCGCTCCCGCCTCCGCGTCGATCCGGTCCTCGCCCAGGACGGTGTCGGCCGAAGGCACGGGCATGGTGGAGCAAGCGTATCGGATAATCCGGAAGCGGATTCTGGACAACGTCTATCCCGCCGGCTATCGCGCACTCGAGCGCGAGTTCGCCGAGGCGCTGCAGCTGTCGCGTACCCCTGTCCGGGAGGCATTATTGCTCCTGCAGGCCGAGGGCCTGATGGAGCTAATCCCTCGCCACGGGGCCCGCGTTCTTCCGGTATCGGCCGAGGACATGCGCGAGATCTACCAGGTCCTGGCCGCGCTCGAGTCCGCCGCTGTGGAGATCGTTACCCGAGAGCGACCTACCGCCGCGAATCTGCGGCCGCTCAGCGAGGCGTCTCGGGACATGACCGCCGCTCTCAAGCGCGATGACCTCGATGCATGGGCGCGCGCAGATGAGCACTTCCATCGGCAACTGCTCGAGCTGGCCGGGAACTCCGTCCTCACCACCACGGTCCAGCTTCTGTGGGATCGAGCGCACCGCGCACGGATGGTGACCCTGAGGTTGCGCCCTCCGCCGGTGCACTCCACGAAGGAACACAATGCGATCGTCGAAGCGATCAAGGCAGGTGATCCTGAAGTCGCCGTGCGACTCTACAAGCAGCATCGCGAGCGGGCAAGCATCGAGCTGCTGGCGATACTCGAGAAGGCCGGTCTCGGCTCCGCCTGAGAGCCTGCGCTACCAGAGATATCCGTTCTGATGTCGGCGGCTGCAACGTATCTGGATTTCAAATGACAAGAGAGTTGAATATCGTTGTGCTTCAAGGCGATCGCTCGGTGTCGAGGAAATCGCTCGGTGTCGAAAGGCCGATTAGGCATCCGCGCCCGCGCCGCCGCTATCCGATCAGGAAGCGCCGCGCCACCGTCAATCCGGCGCCTTCCAGCGCCATGTCCTCCAGCGTCGGCCTGCTCGACCACGGCTCGATGCCGAGCAGCGTCCCGAAGATCTCGGCGACCGCGCGGTGCAAGGGTGCGCCGATGCCGACCTGCTCGGCGAGCCGCACGAGCGGCACGATGGCATACGGCACGTCGACTGCCTGCCACTCACGCCAGATCGAGGAGGGGTGCGCGCCGAACGACTGGTACGCCGCGCAGTTCCGGATGGCCTCGTAGGCGCCGCTCCCGGAGGTGCCGTAGAAGTGGTCGATCGCCGCCGGCAGCGTGCGGTGCCGTACTCCGTATGCCGCGCAGACCCGGCCGCGCTCGGCGTCGAGCGCCTCGGCGAGCGCGCCGGCGGTCGGCACGTTGCATTCCCTGAAGATGCGGATCTCGTCGCCGCCGCGCAGATCGGGCCGCTCGATCAGGCCGATGCCCAGCAGCAGCATCGCCGGATGGACCATCAGGTTGAGGCACTCGAGCCCCGTCTGCAGGGCAGTGGGGGCGGCGGTGACGTCGCCGAAGAGCGACTGCAGGCGATCGAGCACGCCATGGATCCGTCGGCCCGGGACCGTCGCGACCTCCAGGCCCCGCCGGCGCGTTCCCTTCACCACGTTTCCGTGGAGGATTGCCTCGTGCGTCGGTGCCACCGCGTCGGTCACGAGCACGTCCTCGCGCTCGGCGCGACGCAGCATCGGCGTCAGCCGCGCGGCAGACCAGTAGCCGGGGCTCTGGACATGGACCACCACCTCGGGCGGCAGGTGCGGCAGCAGCGTCGCGAACCTCGGTTCGAGCTCCGGCGGCGGCACGTCGATCAGGACGACCTCCGCGCCGTCGATCGCGTCGACGACTGAATCGCAGATCCGGGCGAGGGGCGCCGTGCCGGTCTTCCGCGAGAAGTACGTGGCGGGATCGCCTTGCAGGTCAAAGCCACCCCGGGACCGCACGACGTCGAGCGCACCGGGCTCGGGGTCGAAGAGGGCGTAGTGCACCGCATGTCCGGCGAGGGCCAGATCGGCGGCGCACGCGGCGCCGGGATTGCGAAGGGTGTTGCCGAGCACGGCTACGGTCGTCATGCGGTCTCCTTCCAATGGCCGTCGATCGAGTATAGCCAGCGGTCGCATCCCGGTTCGATGGCGGACCTGCACACCGGTCCGCTCGGCAACGGCGAGCGCAGCGTCGACCTGACGCAGGTCCGGCCGCTCGATCCGCTCAGGGCGCTCATGGAGGACTTCATGAAGCGCGGCGGCGAGATCATCGCCTGTCGCCCCTGCGTCAAGTCACGCGGCTACTCGCAGGAGGACTTCATCGACGGCGTGCAGATCGCCGGTGCCAGCGTCATCCACGAACGCTTCAAGCGCGGCGCCGCGTCGCTCAGGTCCCAGGGGTTCGGCGGCGTTGGAAAAGGGGCCGCGCGGAACCGGCTAGTTCGCGGTTCCGGGCGACTTGCTGATGCGGCGCACCTCCAGGCGAGCGTTCTTGCGCGTGGCATCCGCCTCCGACACGTAGTAGCGACCCTCCAGCAGGTAGTAGTACATGCAGTTGGGCGCGTAGCCGGCGAACCGTTCGTTGACCCAGCAGCGGCGACCCTGCTCGTCCACCCACCAGGTGCCCTGGTAATCGATGCTGAGGTCCGCGCTCATGCGGGTCTGGCCGGTGACCTTGCCGTCCGGAAAGCTCATCTCGCGCCAGGCGGTGCCGCCGTCGGCGCCTTCCATCACGGCCCGGTCGAACAGGCTCTTGACCTGCGCGCCGGTCAGCTGCCTGCCCCCCTTGGCGATCAGCTCGCCCACCGTCAGGCTCGTCATCGTCCAGGCGGGGGGCTGGGGAACCTCCCGAGCGGAAGCCGGAGCGGTTGCCATGGAAGAGCCTCGGTCCGGCGAGGCGCAGCCGGCGGCAAGCGCGATCAGGATGAGCAGAGGGGCGGTTGAGCGCTTCACTGGAAGGGATGCAGATCCGGAGGGTGTGGCGTATTCCTGGGAGGCAGGTCCGCAGGGAGTGTAGTTCATCGCGCGCATCGCCGGTCCACCGGATTTCCCGGATTCCCTTTTACGATCTCCCCCTTCCCCGCCGGCGCCCACCCGCGCCGGATCATGCGACTCGAAAGTTGCCAAACTGCCAGGGGTCGCCGCGATCGAGCGGTTCGTCGAACAGGAGCTCCCGGTTCGAGAGCGGCGTCCAGTCGCCGTAGGCGCCCCCGACTTCGCCCAGATAGGGACGGCAGAGGCGCAGGATCTCGTCGAAGGGCAGCGCCTCCGCCTCGACGATCCCCGCCAGCGGATTGCGAATCGCCCAGACGGTGCCGGCCATGACGGCCGCGGCCACCTGCAGGCTGGTCGCGCTGTTGAAGGGCGCGGCCCGACGCGCTTCCTCCAGCGAGAGGCGCGAGCCGTACCAGTAGACGCCGCGGGCGTGGCCCATCAGCAGCACCCCCAGCTCGTCGCGTCCTTCGACGAGATCGTCCCGGATCAGCCGCTGGCGTTCCTGCGGTCGCCAGTCGCGGCCAGCGAGCTCGTGCAGCGAAAGCACCGCATCGTCGCATGGATGATAGGCGTAGCAGACCGTGGGCCGATACCGCGGTCGCGCCCGCTCCCCGACGGTAAGGTAGTCGGCGAGCGACACCGCCTCCGAGTGCGTGATGAGGAAGCCGTGGAACGGTCCTGCGAGCGGCGTCCAGCTCCGCACCCGGGTGCTGCCGCCGGGTCGCCGAAGGAAGATGGCTGCGCCACAACCGGTTTCGTGGCGCGCGCCGTCCGCGGGGAAATGCCGCTCGTGCGTACCCCAGCCGAGCTCGGCCGGCTGCAGGCTCTCGTCGATGAAGCCCTGGACGGACCAGGTGTTGACGAACTCGCCGGGCATCTTGCGCTGGACGCCCCATTGGGTATCCCGCTCGGCGACATGGATCACCCGCACGCCAAGGCGCTCGGCGAGCCGGGCCCATCCGCTCCGGGAGTCCGGCGCCGGCACGGCCGCGGCGTCACTGTCCCGGGCGAGATCGAGCAACGCCTGCTTGACGAAATGGGAGACCAGGCCGGGATTCGCTCCGTGCGTCATGACGGCAGTCGGCGCCGGTGCCGGTTCACGTAGCGCGAGCGCCGCCTCGCGCAGCGCGTAGTTGGTCCGCTGCGAGAGCGGCAGCCCCCGATCGGAATAGCCGCCGTGCCAGGGCTCGGTGCAGGTATCCAGGTACAGCGCGCCGTGCTGCCGGCAGTGCCGCATCAGCGCGATGCTGCTCACACCGACCGACAGGTTGAGCAGGAAGTCCCCGGGCCCGAGATGCGGCTCGAGGACCGCCTGGTAGTTGTCCGCGGCGAGCGGGGCGGTGACGTGGCGCACGCCCAGGGCCTCGGCGACGTGCACGTCGTCGGACTGCGCGTCGATCACGATCACCCGCTCCCTCGGCATGTCGATATGGCGCAGCAGCAGCGGCAGGACGCCTTGGCCGACGCTGCCGAAGCCGGTGACGACGAGCCGCCCCTTGAACGTCACTTCCTTTCCGGGCACGCAGCCTCCTGGACATTGCCTCGCGATGGCGCCTGGTGGCGACGTTCCTTCTGCGCCAGGGCGACCACTGATCCGACCACCAGCAGCAGGGCCGAGGCCATCAGGCCGGGCCGCAGCGAACCGGTCCGGTCGGCGACCCAGCCGGTGAGGACCGGGCCGGCGATCTGGCTCGCGGCAAAGGCGATGGTGAAGAAAGCCATGGCCGAGCCCCAGGCCGGCTTGGGCAGCGCCTTGCGCACGAAGGCGCCGATCGCCGAGGGGGCGCTGAAGCCGGCAAGCCCGAACAGCGCGGCCGAAGCGACCATCGCGAGCGGCGTCACCGCGAAGACCGGCAGCATCGCCCCGCAGGAGAGCATCAGCATCACCGCTGCGAGCGGCCGCCCGCCGGGCCAGCGGTCGCACGGACGGGTCCACACGGCAGGCGCGACCAGGGTGGCCAGGCCCAGCACGAACCACACGGTGACCACGCTGCCGGTGCCCGCGCCGTTGTCGCGCATCCAGGCGATGACGAAGGTCATGTAGGCGATGTAGCCGAGCCCGAAGCAGATGTAGGTGGCGAGCAGCGGAACGAAATCGGCGACCGGCCAGGAAGCGCTGCCGCCGGCTGCCTGCGGCTCCTCGATGCGCGATGCCGCCCATCCGGCTGCGATGGTCATTGCCGCGCTGGTCCAGCCCATCGCGACCCAGGCGAGCGGCCAGGCGGCGTCGCCGCGGGCATCGAGCAGGAGCGGCAGCGCCACTCCGCTCAGCATCAGGCCGATGCCGGCGCCGGCGAAGTAGAGGAGGATGGTCGTCGTGGCGAGCTCGGGCCGACCGGGGTAGATGTTGCCGGCGAGCGCGCCGCCGGTGATGAAGACCATCGCGCCGCCCACGCCGGCCAGCAGGCGGGCGATCGTGAGCAGCGTGAGGTCGCTGGTCATGCCGGTGGCGAGCAGCGATGCCGCGGTCGCCACCATGCCGATGCCGAAGATCAGGCGGTTGCCCGTTCGGCGCACCAGAGTCCAGGTGAGGATCGCCCCGGCCAGGTAGCCGAGAGCGTTGGCGGTGTTGAGCCAGCCTCCCTGGGAGTAGCTGAGCTGCAGGTCCTCGCGCATGGCGGGCAGCACCAGCGCGTAGGAGAAGCGCGCGAAGGAGTTCGATACCGTCGGACCGAACGAGAGGAGCAGGGCGACCAGGATGCCACGCAGCATGCGGCCGATGGTATCCGGCCGCGCGGACTTCGCGCTGGTGGACGGGCAACCCCAGGTCTACGAGCTCAACAGCAACCCCAGGTGGACCCCCTGGTCTCGTCTGCCAGCGCTCCCTCCCGGTAGCCGCGCGCCTGCCGGCCGGTTCAGGGCGTCGCGGCGAGCACCGGTGAAGCGGCGGGGGCGCCGCGATGTACGTGCAGGCTTTCGATGACGCTGCGCCGGACGGGATCGCCCGGGTCGGGCCTGAACTTGCGTGCGAAGTGTCGATCGCTGCGGGCGATCGCCGGCAGGTCGTCCGGCGTGAACTGGCGAGGATGCGGACCGTCGAACCGGTTGACCAGGTGGTTCGACCCGGCGATTCCGAAGCCGCTGTTGCCTAGCAGCGTCGGAAAGACGATCTCGTCGCAGAGCGGCAGCGACAGCAGGTAGGGCATGAGCACGCTTTCGTTTTCCTGTCGCACGAGGTACTCGCAGGCGTCCCGGCGCAGGCAGAACCACAGGCAGCCCACGTAGGGCGTTACGCCGCCGCGAAACGGATGCTCGTCCAGCGCCCCGGTTCGGGCGGCGAGGTGGATGCGCCGACCCAGCCACTGCAGCGGCCGCAGTGGCTCGGCGGGATCGAGGCGCTGGACCCCGAGATTGGCCCGATGCACCGTGGTGTCGCGGCCGGCGAAATACCAGCGCCGGGCGCGGTGCAGCAGGCGCGCGGCAGGCCGATCGGCACGGGAGAAGACCCGGTGGCCGTGGCTCATCGTCGCTTCGAGATCGGCGTCGAGGTCGAGCAGGTCCGAGTGAATGGCGACGTCGGCCACGGCGAGGTGGCGCTTCAGGTCGGCGGTGGGCCGCGTCGGAAGGCACGAGCCGCTCAGGAGCTGGAAGTAGTCGAAGCGCGAGAGCGCCAGTGCGGTGCGCACCAGGTGGAAGACCGCGCGTACGAAGCCGGGCGTGCCCCATCCGGTCTGCCGGTAGTCCGGGATCACGTAGGCGTCGGGGCAGTCGAGGGCGAAGTCGGGCTGGCGGGAGAAATCGTGATGAACGAAGACCGGATCGTCATCGCCCAGCGCCCGGACAAGCTGCCTCACGGCGCCGACCGGCTCGTTTGCGCTCAGGATGCCGTAGGCGATCTGCATTCGATGGGCCCGGAAGCTGCGAGGCGCCAATCATCCGCGAGCCACCCGACGATTGCCACCACCGAATCGGCCTGCCGGAGACATCGATCACGCCAGGACGACATTCGGGCGCGGTGCCGTTCCGGCAACGGGTATCGCGCCTGCGGTTCGGCGCTGTCAACCGTTCGTCCGAGCGAAGGTCAGGAGCGCGGCAATTCCTGTTGCCGGTCGGCATCAGATGACGGATCGCGCCTTTGCGTGACCCATGTCGCTGATAGACTGGACCAGGCCCGATAGACTCCGATCGCACGGCAGCAAACCGGGTAGTGACAGACTGTGGACATGAACGAGAACCACCTTTGCATCCGTGTCACCGTGGACGGCGACACCGAAGAGATTTCCTTCCGGAGCGTGCAGGACCTGCGCCTCTATCTCCTGGAGCACTACGACTTCGCGGAAATGGCGCCGTTGTCGGGCGCGGCGCGGGCGCGCCGTCACACCGCCCATCTGCGGCAGTTGTCGATGGCCGCCGAGAAGCTCGCGGACCGGATCGAAGGCGACCTGGTCAAGCGGGATTGCTCGCTCGCCGCGTAGCGGCTCCGTCTCCCACCCCGAGTGCCGCCCGGACCGCGGGCGGTCACGGCCCGGCGCCCTCCCGCTCGCGACCGGGCGCGCGTAGCCGCGCCTGCTCGGGCAACCGCGCCCCGCGTTCCTTCTCCAACATCCAAGGGTAGAAGCGCAGCCCGGGGCGTGCACCCGGGAGGGTGAAGCCTCGATCGCCCTACACCGGTATTGCCGCTCCGATACAAAGGCGGCCGCCTCCGACGTCATCCCGATACCGCCATCCCCGAGACTTCCCTCGAGCACGGCGCTGCCGATCGGCAGTCCCCGTGCTTCGCGCGGTGCCGAGGGCTTCCGGTTCGCGCGCCCTCGAACCGATTCCTGGAGAACGTCATGAACATCATTCGGAAGATCCGTGATTGGTGGCGCCTCAGCCGCGCCACCGCCCAACTGAACCAACTGGACGAGCGGATGCTGCGGGACATCGGCATCTCGCGTCCGGAGATCGGCGACCGGGTCCGCTTCGGCCGGCACGGGCATGACACGGCCCCATGGGGCGGCACCGATGCCGGCCTGGGCCCGGTGCCGCTGGCCGGATACAAGCGGGCGACAAATCGGCGGCTGGGCAACGTATTTCCGATACGCGCCGCCTGAATACTGCAAGGCATCCGGACGGGCTGCCGGGTCGATCCGACAGCTCGGCGGTTTCCCGAGAATCCAACCCACTACCTCTTCCACTGGAGCTTGAAATGCAATTCCCCAACCCGAAACTCAATGACCGGTTCCGTGCCCTGACCGTCGGGCGCATCGCCGTTGGCGTCCTGGGCGCCGCCATCCTCGCCACCGGAGCCATCGGCGCGACGTCGCACGTCGGCTCGAGGTTCCTGGAGCTGCCGTTCGCGCATGCCGCCGACGAGGGTGTGCCGCAGAACCTGGTGGCGCTGAAGGCCGACGAGGGCGTGCCGCAGAATCTGGTGGCGCTGAGGGCCGACGAGGGCGTGCCGCAGAACCTGGTGGCGCTGAAAGCCGACGAGGGCGTGCCGCAGAACCTGGTCCTGGCGATGGCTGCCGACGAAGGCGTCCCTCCTGGCCTGGTGACCGCCTGACCGCTCCTGGCCATGTCGCGGGCCCCGGCAGCCGACGAGGTTGCCGGGGCTTGCGCTTTCCGGCCCGCACCGCGTGAAGGCGGCCGGCGAGCCGGCCCGTCAAGGCTGCGGCCGCTTCCCCAGCAGGCGCAACATGGCGCCGACCGCGGCGGGATAGCCGTCAGGACCCAGCCCCGCGATCACCGCGGTGGCCGCGCGGGACATCAGCGAATGGTTGTGCGGCGGTTCGCGGCGATGGATGTTGCTGATGTGCAGCTCGATGATCGGTCCGGGGAACATGCGCAGCGCATCCAGCACCGGCACGGAATAGAAGCTGAGGCCGGCCGGATTGACGATGATGCCCGCACCCCGGTCGATCGCGTCGTGGATCCACTCGATGAGCTGGTGCTCGGCATTCGTCTGCCTGAACTCGAGCGGGTGGTCGCCAGCGGCCTCGCGACAGGCGGCTTCGATCTGCGCCAGCGTCGTGCGGCCGTAGATGTCCGGCTCGCGGGTGCCCAGTCGGTCCAGGTTGGGGCCGTTGAGAACGTAGAGGAGCCTGGCGGCGTCGGTCCTGGTCATGGCGTTGCTCCGATGGTTCCGATTTCCTTGAATTGTCGGTGGCTCAGCCCTGGTAGCCGAGCACCCGCGGCAGGAAGAGCACGAGGCCCGGCACGAACGTGATGAGGGCGAGCGAGCCGATCATCACCGCCAGGAAGGGCAGGGTGTCGCGGATCAGGTCCTTGAGCGGCACCTCCGCGATGCGCACCATGATGAAGAGCAGCAGCCCGTAAGGCGGCGTGATGAGGCCGATCATGATGTTCACCACGGCGACCACGCCGAAGTGCACCGGGTCGATGCCCAGCGCCTGGGCGGTCGGCAACAGCACCGGCACGATGATCAGCAGGATGGTGGTGCCTTCCAGGAGGCAGCCCAGGACGAGCAAGAGCAGGTTGACCGCCACCAGGAATGCGATCGGCGTCAGCGCCGTCCCCTGCAGCGCGGCGCTCAGCACGGCGGGAATGTTCTCGGCGGTGACGACGTAGTTGAAGACCATCGCCCCGGCGATCAGCATGCCGATCGACGCGGTCATGCGGGCGCTGCTCGCGAGCGATGCGTACACGTCGCGCCAGGACAGGCTGCGGTAGAGGAGGGCCGACACCAGCAATGCATAGGCCGCGGCGACCGCGGCCGCCTCGGTGGGTGTCGTGGCGCCGCCATAGATGCCGCCGAGCAGCACGACCGGCATCATCAGCGCCGGGAAGGCCCGCCAGGTGATGCGGGGCAGGTCCGCGAGCGGCGTCGGCTTCTCCACCGGGAAGTTCCGCCGCCGGGCGGTGACGGCGATGACGCCCATCTGGGCGAGCCCCATCAGCACGCCCGGGATGACGCCGCCAAGGAAGAGGTAGCCCACCGACGTGTCGGACACCAGCGCGTAGATCACCATGGGGATCGACGGCGGGATGATCGGGCCGATGACCGAGGATGCCGCGGTGAGGGCGGCGGCGAAGCTCGCCGTGTACTTGCCGTCGGCGGTCATCATCCGTTGCGCCACCTTGCCGGTTCCGGCCGCGTCGGCAAGGGCCGAGCCGGACATGCCGGCGAAGATGATGCTCTGCACCACATTGACATGGGCGAGCCCGCCGCGGAAGCGGCCGACCAGCGCGTCGCAGAACTCGAGCAGCCGCGCGGTGATGCTGCCGCTGTTCATGAACTCGGCCGCGAGGATGAAGAGCGGGATGGCGAGCAGCACGTAGCTCGCGTACATGCCGTTGAGAAGCTGCTCGGCCGCGGTGCCGAGATCGGCGCCCTTCAGGAAAAGATAGAAGACCGAGCCGCCGATCATCGCGTGCGCGATCGGCAGGCCGAGCAGGCTCAGCGCGACGATCGCGAGCACGCAGAGCGAGAGCGGACTGGCGAGATCCATGCGACGACCCGGCCTTCAGAGGCCTGAACCGATGATCGAGGCTTCGTCGTCGGCCGCGTCCTTTCCGCGCAGCAGCCGGCCCAGGATCCAGAGGTAGCGGGCCAGCACCGCGACGGCGAACAGGACGTACATGGCATAGAGCCAGTCGAAGCGGATGCCGAGATAGGCGCTGCGCTCGACCTTCATGAAGGCGATGTAGTCGATCGTGGCGGGAAGCGACCCGCCGTAGAGCAACAGCACCGCGAGCGCGGTGACGACACCCATCAGGCGCCGCACCCGTGCGCCCACGGAGACGTAGAGGAGATCGAACCGGATCTCCTGGGCATCCCGGAGCACGAAGGCGGAACCCCAGAGCACGAGCCAGAGCCACATGATGCTGGTGAGCTCGCTGGTCCAGCCGATCGGAAAGTCGAGGAGATAACGAAAGACGATCTGCAGGATGAACGCGACGAACATGGTCGCGAGCATCAGGGCTGCCACGTTCTCGGCGCGGCGGCGCAGCCACGTGGTGGTCTTGTGGATGGAGTCGTTCATGGCGGCGACCGCTGCAGCGCGCGGCGGGCGCTGTCAGCGCGCCGCACGCCGGCGGCCATCAGGTCATCGCGTTGATCTTGTCCAGCATGCCCTTCGGCCAGCTCTTGGCGATGTCGGACTCGAGGTACATCTTCTGCGCGTGCTCGCGGAACGCCTTCACGTCCGGCGTGTAGACCTCGAGCCCCTGGTCCTTGAAGGTCTTCGCGAGCTCGGCCTCGCGCTTCAGGTGCTCGTTCGCGCTCCACTCGATCGCCTTGTTGGCCGCGGCCTGCACCTTCTGCTGCTGCGCCGCGCCCATGCCGTTCCACAGCTTCAGGTTCATGGTGAGCAGGTCGAAGCCGACGAGGTGCGAGGTCAGCACGATCTGCGACATGACCTCGTAGAACTTCATGTTCTGGACGTTCGGCAGCGGATTGTCCTGGCCGTCGATCGCGCCGGTCTGCAGGCCGGTATACACCTCGGGATAGGCCATCGGCACCGGGTTCGCGCCGATCGAGCGGCCGAGGAACTGCCAGGCATCGCCTCCGGGCATGCGCAGCTTGATCCCGGCCATGTCGGCCGGCGTGTTGATCCGCTTCTTCGGCTTGAGGCCGACCTGCCGAGTGCCGAAGAAGGTCGGTCCCAGGATCTTCACCTTGAGCTCGTCCTCCACCATCTTGTTCATCTGCGCGCCGAGATCGCTCGCGAAGAAGCGGGTGAGGTGGGTGGCGTCGCGGAACAGGTAGGCCGACGTGAGGAGCGACCAGGCCGGCAGCTGCTTGGAGATGTCCTGCGGCGCGATGTTCCCCATGTCGAGGTTGTCGCGCTGGATCGCGACCAGCTCCGTCCCCTGCTTGAACAGCGACCCGTTGTAGAAGGCCTCGAGCTTGAGCTCCGGCTCGATATCCTTGGCGAACATCTTCATCATGTCCGCGCGGATGTCCCGATCCGAGAACACCGCGGCGAAGCGGATGTTCTTTCCCTGGGCCGATGCCGGCAGCCCGCAGGCGAGGGCGGCGAGGGCGGACCCTGCCTTGAGCGCCGAGCGGCGCGTGGTCCTGGTTTCCATGAGCGTCTCTCCTCCTGTCAGTCCATCGTCGACCGGGCCGAGCCCGGAATATCCGGCGCCTGCAACGGACTCAAAGTCCGTCGAGCAGGCGCCCGAAATGCTCCCTCATCCGCTGCGCGTTCGCGGCCAGACCGGTGAACAGCTCGAAGGCACCGATCGCCTGCCCCACCGCCATGGTGCCGCCATCCACCGTCGCGCAGCCCGCGGCCCGCGCCGCTTCCAGCAGCTCGGTCCGAAGCGGGAAGTAGACGATCTCCGCGACCCAGCACGCCGGTCGCAGAAGGCGCGCGGGCAGTGGCATGCCTGGATGACTCGCCATGCCGGTGGGTGTCGCATGCACCAGCCCCGTGGCTTCGGCCATCGGCCCTTCCAGCTCGTCGACCCAGCTCACCCGGTCGGCGCCATGCCGGCGCGCCAGGTCGTGCGCGAGCGCCCGGGCCTGCTCGGGCTGGCGATCGAAGACGAAGAGCCGCCCCGTCGACATGCGCATCAGCGCATGCCCGATCGCCGAGCCGGCGCCCCCCGCGCCGACGAGGACCACCCGGGCGAGGTCGGCGCGGGGCAGCGTCTGCTCGAAGCCCCATCGCCATCCGGAGGCGTCGGTGTTGTGGCCGACAAGGCGGCCGTCGCGATGGACAACCGTGTTGACCGCGCCGATCGCGCGCGCTTCCTCGGAGAGGTCGTCCAGCAGCGGCACGACCGCCTGCTTGCATGGGAAGGTGATGTTCAGTCCGGCGAAGCCCATGATCCGCGCCGCCGAGAGCAGCATCGGCAGGTCTTGCGCGCCGCTGCCGTGGCGTTCCAGGTCGATGAGCTGGTAGTGCAGGCGCAGGCCGTGGCAGCGCGCCTCCTCCTCCTGCAAGGCCGGAGTGAGCGACGCGCCGATGCCCGAACCGATCAGGCCGACAAGTGCCTTGCCTGTGGGAAAGCCCGGAACGGTCATCGCTGCTGTGTCTCCTGCGACGTATCATGTACGATCCAGTTAGTTCACGTCAACAGGAACTTCGCTTCGCGTCCGAGGTCGCAGGCTCGATGAAACCCACCACTGTTCCGCTTCGTGCGCGGCGCGCGGGTGCCGAGCGCAGTCGTCCCGTCCGTACGCACGATCCGGCCGCCACCCAGCGGAACATCATCGAGGTGGCAACCCACGAGTTCGCCCGCAACGGACTTTCCGGGGCCCGCGTGGACGAGATCGCGGCCCGGACGGACTGCAGCAAGCGGATGATCTACTACTACTTCGGCGACAAGGAGGGGCTCTACCTCCGGGTCCTCGAGGAGGCCTATCGGCGGGTGCGCGAATCCGAGGCGAGACTCGACCTGGACCATCTCGAGCCGGTCGCGGCGCTGCGCACGCTGGTGGCCTTCACATTCCGCCATCACCACGCCAACGAGGACTTCATCCGGCTGGTGATGATCGAGAACATTCACCATGGCACCTACCTGCGCCGCTCGGCGGTGATCCAGGATCTCAACGTGCCGGCGCTCGACGTGCTGGACCGCCTGTATCGACGCGGGGTGGCGGCCGGCACGTTCCGCGTCGGGCTGACGGCGATCGACCTGCATTGGCAGATCAGCGCGCTTTGCTTCTTCAACGTCTCCAACCGGGCAACCTTCTCGGGCATCTTCGGCGCCGACCTCGGCACGGCCGCTGCGCTCGAGCGCTTGGAGCGCAATGCCTGCGACGGCATCCTGCGCTTCGTGCTGGCGAAACCGTGAAGAAGCATCCCCACGCCCTCGTCCTCGCCTGCGTCATCGGCGGCTCGCTCGTCGCCGCGGTACCCGCGCCCGCCCAGACGCCGCCGTCAGCCACCGAAGCCGCCCGCTACGCCGGCCTGCATGCCGCGGCGCACGCGGGACGAGCGGACCTGGTGGCCAAGCTGCTCGCCGATGGCGCCCAGCCCGACGGGCGCGACAGCCACGGGCGCACGCCGCTGCATGTGGCGGCCTTCGGCGGCCACCATGCCGTGGTGCGGGCGCTGGCGCAGGCCGGCGCCGACCTGGGCGCCCTGGAGAACGACCGCTACGACGCGGTCACGATCGCGGCGGTGGCGGACGACGAGCCGACGCTGCGGCTGCTGCTCTCGCTGGGCGCAAGCGCGCGGCTGGTGACGAGCCGCTACGACGGCACCGCGCTGATCGCCGCGGCGCATCTCGGTCACGACGGCGTGGTACGGCAGCTCATCGAGGCGGGCGCGCCGCTGGATCACGTCAACAACCTGCACTGGACCGCGGTGATCGAGAGCATCGTGCTGGGCGACGGCGGGCCGCGCCACCAGGCGACGCTCGCGGCGCTGATCGAGGCCGGTGCCGACCTGCAGCTTGCCGACCGCAGCGGCCGGACACCGCTCGCGCTCGCGCGCGAACGCGGCTACGGCGAGATGGTCACGATGCTGGAGAAGGCAGGGGCGCGCTAAGGCGCATTCGGACGGCCACCTCGGTTCCAGAGGCCACGGCGAGAGGCCACGGCGCTTCAGCCGCCCACCACCAGTCGCATGCCCGGCAGCAGCTTCTCCGTGTCGCTGCGCCGTTCCACCGCCATGCGCATGTTCATCTGCGCCACCTCGGTGTGCTCCTCCGCGAGCGCCTGCGCGCGCGCGCCGGCGCCGGCTTCGAGCGCCTGGAACAGCATGTGATGCTGGCGGTGGGCATACTTCATCCAGTCGCGGTCCTCCTGCAGCCTCGACTGCATTGGCAGCATCGCGGAGGGGCTTGCGAAGGGCAGCTTGTCGTTGAGCGCGAGCGCGCGCTGCAATGCACGGTTGCCGCTCGCCGCGACCACGAGGCCGTGGAACCGGTCGTTCATCGCGGCATAGGCCGCATAGCTTTCGTAGCCCAGCGTGTCCGCCTGAAGCAGGCGGTCGCCTTCGGCCAGGCACTCCTGCAGGCCCAGGCGCAGTTGCCGGGACACGCCATGCTCGGCCACCAGCCGCGCCGCCATGCCTTCCAGGTGCCCACGCACCGCGATCGCGTCGATCACCTCCTGCATGGTGAAGCGGCGCACCAGGTACCCGCCGGTGCCGTTGGCCTCGACCAGCCCTTCCTGCTCGAGCGTCACCAGCGCGGCGCGGACCGGCGTGCGCGAGGCCCCGAGACGCTCCGCCAGCTGCTGCTCGGCGAGCCGGCCGCCGGGCGGAAACTCTCCGCGCAGCACCAGATCCCGCAACTGCATCAACACGGTCTCTTGCAAGTTCATCGCGGCACTGTACACTGCAAACGAGTTTCGGTATACAGCGTCGCGGGTCGCGAACGGGCACGCGCGCCTTGCCTGACGTGGCCGCCATCGGCCATCGAACGTCGGCGTTCGAAGACGCCGCTCCTGGAGTCGCCATGAGGGAAGAGCAGAACATCCTGGTCACGCGCACCGGACCGGGCACGCCGTGCGGCGCGCTGCTGCGGCGCTACTGGCAGCCGGTCGCGCTGGTGGACGAGTTCGATGCGCGGCTCGATCCGCGCATGCGCAACCGGCCGGTCAAGGCGGTGCGGATCATGGGGCAGGACCTGGTGCTCTTCAAGGATGCGACGGGACGCTGGGGCCTGCTGGACCGGGACTGCCCGCACCGCGGTGCGGACCTGTCCTTCGGACGCCACGAAGGCGACGGCCTGCGTTGCCCGTTCCACGGCTGGAAGTTCGCGGCGGACGGCACCTGCCTGGAGACCCCGGCCGAGCCGGTGGGCAGCAAGCTGTGCGAGCGCATCCGCCAGCGCAGCTACCCGGTGATCGAGCGAAGCGGCGTGGTCTTCGCCTGGCTCGCGGACGAGATCGATGCCGCCGGCCGGGACGTGGCGCCGCCGCCATTCCCCGCCTTCGACTGCTTCGCCGCTCCCGCGACGCACAGCTTCGCCTTCAAGGGGCTCTGGCAGGCCAACTGGCTGCAGGCCTTCGAGGTCGGCATCGATCCGGCCCATCCGTCCTTCCTGCACCGCTACCTGCAGGACGAGCCGCTCGAGGCGATCGGCGAGAACCCGGCCGGCAAGCAGTTCCGCAGCGCGAGCGCCGGCGCGGTGAACGGCGAGCAGTGGCCGATGACGCGCATCATGCGCGAGTTCTTCCGTCCCGAGATCAGCTTCGAGCCGAAGCCCTGGGGCATGCAGCTCACGGCCATCCGCCCGATGACCGACGAGCTCACCCACGTGCGCATCACCAACGCCATCTTCCCCGCGACCTTCGTCATCCCGCTCTCCGAGACCCTCACCATCACGCAGATGCACGTGCCGGTGGACGACACGCGCACGTACTGGTACGCGTTCTTCACCAGCTTCGCCGGTCCCCTGGACAAGGAGGCGATGCGCGCGCAGCGGCTGCAGTTCATCGACCTGCCGGACTACATCCCCAAGGCCGGCCGCCACACCAACTGGAACTTCAACCCGGGCGAGCAGCAGTCCCAGACCTACCTCGGCATGGGGCAGGAGGACATCAACCTTCACGACCAGTGGGCGGTGGAGAGCATGGGCGCGATCCAGGATCGCACCCGCGAGCACCTGGGCACGAGCGACAAGGTGATCATGGCCAACCGGCGGATGCTGCTCAAGGCGATCGAGACGGTGCAGGCGGGCGGCGTGCCTCCCGGCGTGGCCGATCCCGCGCAGCACGCGGCAATGCAGGGACCGGACACTGTCGACGGCATCGCCCCCGCCGGCCAATGGCCTACCTGGTGGCTGGCGCAGACGCGAGGAAAGCGCGAGCGCACGCCGTGGCTCGCCAGGGAATCCGAGCGGGTGCGGACATGACGGGCGCGAGCGACGAGGATGCGCCCATGACCGCAGCCGCCGGCCGGCACGCAACGGGCGCCCCGTGACCGGCTTTGCCGGGCGCTGCGGCCTCGACGACGAAAGGCGTCGCCACGGCGTCGCCCAGGTCACGCGCCTCATCGAGAGCGCCGGCATCGAGCTGGTGCGGTTCGTCTGGTGCGACGTGCATGGCGTCACCCGCGGCAAGGCGGTCACCGCCCGCGCGGTGACCCGTGCCTTCCAGGAGGGCGTGGGTATCGTCAGCACACTGATGCTCAAGGACACCTCGGATCGCACCGCCTTCAAGGTGTTCGAGCCGGGAGGCACGGCGGGCCTGCCGGGCTTCGAGGGCGCGAACAACCTGATGCTCATGGCCGATCCGGCGCGCTTTCGGCAGCTTCCCTGGACCAGCGCCACGGGCTGGGTGGCGGGTCAGCTCTACTTCCAGGACGGCAGGCCGGTGGAGCTGGATGCCCGGCGGATCCTGCAGCAGGCGCTGGCAAGGCTGGCCGACGCCGGCTTCGGCATGCGCTGCGGGCTGGAGGTGGAGTTCCACGTCTATCGCATCGAGGACAGCGGGCCGCAGCTCGATCCCGAGCGGGCCGCCTGGCCCGGCCTGCCGCCGCGGCTGCGGCTGGTCCACCCCGGCTACAACCTTCTCACGGAAGCATGGTGGAACCTCGCCGAGGAGCCGCTGCGCATCGTGCAGCATACGGCCGAGGGACTGGACCTGCCGCTATCGTCGCTCGAGATCGAGCTGGGGCCGAGCCAGGTGGAAGCGGTGTTCGACGCGACCGACGCGCTGACCGCGGCGGACAACATGGTCCTCTTTCGCAATGCGGTCAGGCAGGCGCTCCACAAGGCCGGCTACTGGGCGAGCTTCGTATGCCGCCCGCCTTTTCCCAACATCATGTCGAGCGGCTGGCACCTGCACCAGTCGCTGGTGCGGCTTGCCGACGGCAGCAACGCGTTCCGTCGGCCGGCGCCCGCGGCCGGCGCGACGCCGGCCGACGCCGCCTACAGTCTTTCGGACACCGGGGAGCATTACCTCGGCGGGCTGCTCGCCCATGCGCGCGGCATGGCCGTCTTCTGCACCCCCACGGTGAACGGCTTTGCCCGCTTCCAGCCGAACGCGCTTGCGCCGCAATCAGCCCTCTGGGGGCGGGACAACCGCGGCGCGGCGCTGCGGGTGATCGGCCCGTGCAGCGACGAGGCCACCCGCATCGAGAACCGGATCGGCGAGCCCTCCGCCAATCCGTATCTCTACCTGGCTTCCCAGGTCCATGCGGGCCTCGACGGCATCGCCCGCGGCCTGCGGGCGCCGCCCGCGACGAACGCGCCGTATGCCGGCAGCGACCCCGCCCTGCGCCTGCCAACCAGCCTGGGTGAGGCGCTGGAGGCGCTGGAGACGGATGCGGTGCTCTGCGAGGCCTTCGGCCGCACGTTCGTCGACTACTACACCCGACTCAAGCGCTCGGAGCTCGCGCGCCACGAGATGGCCGAGGACAAGGTGGACTTCCAGCGGCGCGAGTACTTCAGCCGGTTCTGAGACGGCCGCAGCGGCCTGCGGGCTAGCCTTCGCCCATGCCCTCGGCGGGCTTGCCACCGGCGCCGGCCTTGACCTTCTCCTCGATCCGCCGTCCGACCTCGGGATCGATGTTGCGCCAGTACTCGAAGGCACGGCCCAGCACCGGCGCGCGCACGCCGCCCAGCAGGCTTCCCGATACCTGGTCGACGAGCCGTGAGCGCTGGGCGTCGTCGAAGACCTCGCGCACCAGCGTGCCCGGCTGGCCGAAGTCGTCGTCCTCGGCGTGCAGCGTGTAGGCGTTGCGCACCATCTCCCCGTCCGCGGGCCAGCCGTCGTCGACGGCGCCGGTGCCGTCGGCCCAGGCGCGGCCGCCGCTGTTCGGCGCATACACCGGCGCGTTGCTGCTGTGGTCATAGGCCATCTGGCCGTCGAACATGTACGTCTGCACCGCGACCTTCGGCTTGTTCACGGGCAGCTGATGGAAGTTGGTGCCGATGCGATTGCGTTGCGCATCGTTGTAGGCGAACGCGCGGCCGAGCAGCATCTTGTCCGGCGAGAGGCCGATGCCCGGCACGACGTTGCCCGGCGAGAAGGCCGCCTGCTCGATCTGCGCGAAGAAGTTGTCCGGGTTGCGGTTCAGCGTCATCCGGCCCACTTCGATCAGCGGATAGTCTTTGTGCGACCAGGTCTTGGTGAGGTCGAACGGATTGAAGCGGTAGTCCTTGGCTTCGGCGAACGGCATCACCTGCACCGACAGCGTCCAGCTCGGGAAATCTCGCCGTGCGATGGCCTCGAAGAGGTCGCGCCGATGGTAGTCGGCATCGCTGCCCGCCATCGCGGCGGCTTCGGCGTTGCTGAAGAACGCCATGCCCTGGTTGGTGTGGAAGTGATACTTGACCCAGAACCGCTCGCCTTTCGCGTTGACCCACATGAAGGTGTGCGAGCCGTAGCCGTTCATGTGGCGCCAGGTCCGGGGCAGTCCGCGATCACCCATCAGGTAGGTCACCTGGTGGGCGGATTCCGGGTTCGCGGTCCAGAAGTCCCACTGCATGTGGTTGTCGCGCAGCCCGGAATCCGGCAGGCGCTTCTGGCTGCGGATGAAGTGAGGGAACTTCATCGGGTCGCGCACGAAGAAGATCGGCGTGTTGTTGCCCACCAGGTCGTAGTTGCCCTCGGTGGTGTAGAACTTGAGCGAGAAACCGCGCACGTCGCGCCAGGTGTCCGGGCTTCCCATCTCACCGGCGACGGTGGAGAAGCGCGCCAGCATCTCCGTGCGCGCGCCCTTCTGGAACAGCGCGGCCCGGGTGTACCCGGACACGTCCCGGGTGGTCTCGAACACGCCGAACGCGCCGGCGCCCTTCGCGTGGGGCTGGCGTTCCGGCACCTTCTCGCGGTTGAAGTGGGCCATCTGCTCGAGGAAGTGAACGTCGTGGAGCAGGATCGGCCCGTTGGGTCCGATGGTCAGCGAATTGCGATCGCTCGGCGCCGGCGCACCCGCGCCGGTGGTGGAGCCGCCCGGCTGGCCGCCGCCCTTGGTCGTCTTCATGGTGCCTCCTCGCGAACATCGGCTGTTGACGGATCGTGGCACCTTACCACGTCCGATCCGCCGACCGATGCGCAGCCCAGCCAATGACCCGGGAACCCCTGCGCGGCGGCTCGCACCCGAGGTCAGGCCATCTTCACCGCCGTGCCGCTCACCGTCACCATCATCATGCCGTTCTTCTCTCCCAGCACTTCGTAGTCGAAGTCGATGCCGACGATGCCGTCCGCGCCGAGCTCGCGGGCCGCGGCAACCATGTCCTCCACCGCCGCGTCGCGGGCCCCCGTGAGGGCGCGTTCATAGCCGCCGGCGCGACCTCCCACCACGTCGCGGATCGAGGAGAACATGTCGCGGAAGATGTTGGCGCCGATGATCGCCTCGCCGTTCACGAGGCCGAGGTACTTCTGCACCCGCGCGCCGTCGCCGTTCGGCACGATGGTGGCCAGGAAGAAGTCCGCGTCGTTCCTGCGGGAGAACCAGCCCATGTCACGCTCCTGGGTGATGCCGCCCCGGGCGGCCGAGACCGGCAGGCTAACCGAAACGGGCACCACCCGCCGCGAGGGGGCACAATAGGTCCATGGGCTTCATCGTCTGGACCCTCGTCATCGTCGCCGGCGTGATCGGCGTCGTCGGCTACAGCGCGAGCCGCGGCTGGGGCGGCAGGGGACCGGGCTCGTTCGATTGGTGGCGCTCGAACCGGCGCCGCGGCTGGTGGCTCTGAGCGATCAGCCCCGCGCGCGAGGCGGCACCTGCTCCTGCGTCACCGCCTTGCGCGCTGCGGTCCATGCGTTCCACGCGCCGGGGACGTTCGCCACCGACCGGAAACCGCGGCGCTGCAGGAGCGAGGCCGCGATGGAGGAGCGGTATCCCGACCCGCAGTAGACCGCCACCGTGCGGGTCGGGTCGAGCTCGTCCAGCCTCGATTCCAGGTGCGGCAGGAAGACGTGCTTCGCGCCGGGCACGCGCCCCTTCGCGACCTCCTCGTCGCTGCGCACGTCCAGCACCGACACGTCGGGGTCTCGGCGACGCTCGTCGAGCTCCCGTACCGACCATTGCGCGATGTGCGAGAGAGGCAGCGCGGCGTTCTGCCAGGCGCCCACGCCGCCCCGCAGATACCCCTGGACCCGATCGAGCCCGATCCTGAAGAGTTGCAGAGCCGCCTCGGTGACGTCGTCCACGTCCTCGCCGACGAGGAGGAGGGGCCTGTCGTCCGGCAGCATCCAGCCCGCCCAGTTCGGAAACTCCTCGCGCAACCCGATGCTGATGGACCCGGGGACGTGGCCGCCCCCGAACGCCAGCATCGAGCGGATATCGACCACCATCGCATGCGGTGCCGCCTTGGCGAACTCGCCGGGCTGGAGCGGCACCGGCTGCGGCGGCGTCCCGCGCACCGGTGCGCCGGCCGCATTCAGCTTCTTGAGCCGCGCATAGTGACGCGGGGGCTCGGGCATGCCCTCCAGGAGCCAGTCGACGAAGTCGTCCTCGCTGCGATCCGCGAGCGCGGGATTGAACCGGCGCTCGTTGCCGAGCGTGCTCTGGCGGCGGTCGCCGATCGACTTGCCGCACGCCGACCCCGCGCCGTGGCAGGGATAGACCTCGATGCGGTCGCCAAGCGGCAGGATGCGCTGCCAGAGCGAGCGATGAAGCGCCGCTGCGAGGCGGCGCGCCTGCTCCGCGCCGAGCAGGTCGGGGCGCCCGACGTCGAGGTTGAACAGCGTGTCCCCGGTGAGGATGGCGAAGGGCGCATCGCCCTGCTGCTCGTCCTGCAGCACCAGGCAGACGTGCTCCGGCGTGTGTCCGGGCGTGTGCATGACCTGCAGCCTGACGCCACCGAGCGGGATCGATTCGCCGTGCGCGAGCCGGAGCAGATCGAACTTGTAGTCTCCCTCGGCGCCCCCCGCGATGCGCAGCGGCAGACGCGCGGCCAGCTCGTGCACGCCCGAGGCGAAGTCGGCATGGATATGCGACTCGATGGCGTGGGTGATGCGCACGCCTGCATGTCGGGCGATGTCGAGGTAGACCTGCACGTCCCGCCGCGGATCCACCACGGCTGCGACGCCGGCCGCCGTGTCCCCGATCACGTACGAGATCTGCGCCAGGCCCGCGGTGTAGACAGGTTCGAACAGTAGCGGCATTTCGGTCTCCTGCCCTGCACACGTGTTCACGATACCATGGCCCACCCAGCCACGACACTGCGACACGGAACCGATGCCGGCGGGCGACCGACGCGAACAATCCGGCCGGCGGATCTCCCGCGCCGTCGCCGACTTCCGCCTCTATCTCGCGCATGCCGACGCGCTGGTCGGGCTCTGCCTGATCGCCGCGCTGGCCGGATTGCTGACCGGCGTGGTGATCGTCGCGTTCCGGATGCTCACCGAGAGTGGCCTCGTCTGGGCCGGCGTCATTCCGGAGATCGAGGCCTACGAGGCCCTCTCGCCGGCCTGGCGCCTGGCCCTGCCCACGGCTGGCGGACTGGTGATCGGGGTGCTGTTCCAGGTGGTGCCGGTCGCTGCCCGCTCCGTGGGCCCCGCCCACGTGATGGCGCAACTGGCCAACAACGGGGGTCGGTTGCCATGGTCCAACGCGGTGCTGCAGTTCGCCGGCGGCGCAGTCTCGATCATCTCCGGTCATTCGGTCGGCAGGGAAGGGCCCGTGATCCATGTCGGCGCGGCAAGCGCGAGCCTTCTCGGTCAATGGATGCGCCTGCCCAACAACAGCATCCGCACGCTCGTGGCCTGTGGCGTCGCGGCGTCGATCGCCGCCTCCTTCAACACACCGCTTGCCGGTGTCGTCTTCGCGATGGAGGTGGTCATGTTCGAGTACACGCTCGCGGGCTTCGCGCCGGTGATCCTCGCCGCGGTCTGCGCGACGTCCGTGAGCCGGCTCGCTTTCGGCCCGGATCCGGCCTTCGCTGTCCCGCACCTGCAGCTGGTCTCGCTGCTGGAGCTGCCCTGGGTGCTGATGCTCGGCCTGGCCGTCGGGTGCCTGGCGGCCGCCTACATCGCGGGGATCGTGCGAGTGGAGCGCCTGTCCCGCAGGGCGCCGCCGTGGCTGCGCATGACGCTTGCCGGCGCGTTCACCGGCGTCTGCGCGCTTGCCGCGCCCGAGGTCATGGGGCTCGGATACGACACCGTGCAGCTCGCCATGGTGGGCGGGATAGGGCTGCTGTCGCTGGTGCTGATCGCGCTCCTGAAGCTGCTCGCCACCGTTGCCTGCGGCGGGCTCGGCGTGCCGGGCGGGATGATCGGTCCGATGGTGGTCATCGGCGCCACCGCGGGCGGGGCGCTCGGCATCGTGGGCGATGCGCTGGTCCCCGCTACCGGCGCCGCACCGGCGTTCTACGCGATGCTGGGCGTCGCCGCGATGATGGGCGCGAGCCTGCATGCGCCGCTGGCCGCGCTGACCGCGATCCTGGAGCTGACGGCCAATCCCAATACGCTGCTGCCCGGCATGGCGGCGGTGATCGGTGCCTTCCTGATGTCGCGGGTGGTTTTCCGGCAGGAGCCGCTCTTCGTCTCGATCCTGCAGGCGCGCGGGATCGAGTTCCGCTTCGACCCCGTCGCGCTCGCGCTCGAGCGCACCGGCGTGGCGGCGGCCATGAGCCGCGACTTCGTGGTCGTCGACGTGAAGGCTGGCGCGCCTGCCGCCGCCAGGGAACTTGCCGGCAGGAAGGCCGCGGCCGTCCTGGTGGATGGAGACGAGATCGTCGGCCTGCGGGATGGCGAGCGCTTCGCGCAGGCGATGATGGCGGCGCCGGCCGATGCGCAGGTATCGGGCGCGCTGGACGACGCGTCGCACGCGTTCGCCACCGTGCCGCTGCACGCGACGCTCGGCGAGGCGCTCGGGCTGCTCGATGCCGCCGGCGCCGATGCGGCGGTCGTCTGCGCGGCGTCGGCGCCGCGGCGTCGCCAGCTCCACGGTGTCATCACCCGTCAGCAGATCGACCGGCGGGTGCGCTATCGTGCGCCGCGGCGTCCGGGCTGAGCCGTCGCCGCGATGGATCGTGATGCAGCCATGATGCAGCCGTCCGTCGCCGCCGGCCCCGAGGCGCCCGTCGGCATCCTGATGCTGGCGACGCGGTTCGCGCGCATCCCCGGCGACGCCGGCAATGCGGCGACGTGGCCGTTCCCGGTGCTGTGGCATGTCGTGCCGCGCGCGGACCCTCGACGGGTGGTGCTGGACGGCGCGCGCGGGCTGCTTCCCGCGTTCCTCGACGGCGCGCGCCAGCTCGCCGCGCGCGGTGCCTGCCTCGTCACGACGAGCTGCGGCTTCCTCGCGCTCTTCCAGGCCGAGCTTGCCGCGGCGGTCGACGTGCCGGTGGCCACGTCGGCCCTGCTGCAGATCCCCTGGCTGCAGGCCACGCTGCCGCGCGGAAGGCGGGTGGGGGTGGTGACCGCCGCGGCGGACTCGCTGACGGCGGCTCACTTCGAGGCGGTCGGCGCGGCGCCGGACACGCCGACGATCGGGCTGGAGGGCACGGAGCTGTTCCGGGTGGTCGTGAGCGGCGAGGCCGACACCTTCGATGCCCGGCGCGCGTGCCTGGACGTCGTCGATGCCGGCCGCCGCCTGGTGGCGGCGCATCCGGAGGTATCGGCGATCGTGCTCGAATGCACCAACCTGCCGCCCTATGCCCGCGCGCTGAGCGTGGCCACGGGGATGCCGGTCTACGACGTCGTCTCGATGGTCGGTTGGCTTCGCGGCGGCTCGCGCCCGCGGCCGTTCACTTCATCGGCCCGCCCGGCGGTCCGCTAGCAGCGCGGCTTCAGTAGTTGTCCCACAGTCCCGGCGTCGCGAGCTCGACGAGATTGTCGTCCGGATCGCGGAAGTAGATGCTGTGGCCGCCGCGTGGCCACGATACCTCGGATTCGATCGTCACCTGCTGGCGGTCCAGCCAGTCGCGCCACCTGGCCAGGTCTGGGGCGGCGATCGCGAAGGCATAGTGCAGGCGCCCGCTGCCGTCGTGCGCCGGAATGGTGCCGCCAGGCGTGCGGGCCGGGCGTTCGGTAGTGCCCTTGCGAAACAGCAGCAGCACGCTGCCGGCGGTCACCGGGAAGGCGACGAGGCGCTCGTCCTGCATCATGGGCCGCAGCCCCATGACCGTCTGGTAGAACGTCCGTGCCCGATCCAGGTCGGCCACGTAGAGTCCCGTCTCCAGGACGTTGCCGAGCGTTGGCGCGGCTTGCATCGGTTGCCTCTCCTCGGAAGCGTCGTTGGCGGACAGCACGACAACGCTTACCCGTTCGTTTGACCAGCCATATCGGCCCATCAATAATGCCCGGTCCTGATGAGCAAGGCGCCAATAAGGCACATCCCGATGGGGTCCGGGCCGGTATCCATTCGACGCTATCTCACGCTGATCGTCTTGTCGGCCCTGCTTCCGATGGGATTGCTCGCCGCCGGGCTCATGTATTTCCTCTGGAGCTACCAGCAGGACCAGCGCAACCAGGAGCTGGTGCACCGGGTCCGCGCGATGGCGCTCGTCGTCGAAGGCGAGCTCGAAAGCACGGTGGAGCGTCTGCGCGTGCTGGCGAAGGATCCGCATCTCTCCGCCGGTGCCCTCGACGCGTTCCATGCGCGGCTGCAGCAGTTGCTCGCGTTGAACGACGATTGGGACAACATCATCCTGCTGACGCAGGAGCGGCAGATCATCAATGCGGCCGTCGCCTTCAACACCGAGCTCCCCGAGGTCGTGATCGACCGCTTCGGTCCGGGCTGGATCGGTGCCGGAAAGCCGGTCACCTCGGACACCTTCACCGCGCGACTGCGTGGCAAGCCCACGGTGGCCGTCGGTGTGCCGGTGCTGCGGGAAGATGGCCCGGCGGAACAGGCGCTGGTGGTCGGCCTGCGGCTGGACTACCTGGGCGAGCGCCTCGCCTCCATTCTGCCGCCAACCGGCGTGGCCGGCGTGTTCGACCGGCAGCTGCGCTTCATCGCCCGCACGCGGGATGCGGCGCCCTACCTCGGCAAGCCGCCGGGCGAGCTGCTGCTGGACGCGATGAGCAAGGAGCCGGAGGGCGTGATCCGCAGCATCACCCGCGAAGGCGAGCGAACCTTCACCGGTTTCAGGCGGCTGTCCAACGGCTGGTACATCGGCGTCGCGTCGCCTTCGGCGCCGAGCGACAAGGCGTTCGTGCGTTCCCTCGTCCTCTTCGGCGGGGCCTGGCTCGGCATCCTGCTGCTCGGGCTCGCCCTCACGCGCTTCCTCACCGACCGGATCAACCGCAACGTGGCGGCCACCGTTTCCACCGCCACCCAGCTCGCCGCCGGCGAGCCCGCGGAGTTTCCGGCACCGACGGTGACGGAGCTCGCCTCCATCTCCGAGGCCGTGCGCAGCCTCTTCGTGAGCGAGCGCCGGGCGCGCGCCCAGGCGGAGCACGCCAACCACGCGAAGGACGAATTCCTCGCCATACTCGGCCACGAGCTGCGCAATCCGCTCGCGCCGATAGCGACCGCGCTGCGCGTGATGCAGACCCACGGCAGCGGCGAGTTCTCGCGGGAGCGCGAAGTCATCGAGCGCCAGGTCAACCACATGGTGCGGCTGGTGGACGACCTGCTGGACGTCGCCCGGATCATGCGGGGCGGCGTGGAGCTCGCTCGCAAGCCGCTCGAGCTTTCCACCATCGTGGCGGAGGCGGTGGAGTCGACCCGCCCGCTCTTCGCCCGCAAGGGCGTGAAGCTGACGGTATCGGTACCGGAGTGCGGGTTGGAGGTGAACGGCGATCCGGTCCGCCTCATGCAGATCCTCTCCAACCTGCTCACGAACGCCGCCAAGTTCACTCGCGACAACGGCTGCGTCGCGGTCGCCGCGAGCGCGAGCGACCGGCAGGTCATCCTTACCGTCGCCGACGACGGCGTCGGCATGGCGAGCTGGGACATCGCGCGGGTGTTCGAGCTCTTCATCCAGGGCCAGCAGAGCGTGGATCGCCCGCGCGGCGGATTGGGCCTGGGGTTGCCGATCGCGCGGTCGCTCGCGCGGTTGCATGGCGGCGACCTGACGGCGACGAGCGACGGGCCCGGCCTTGGCGCCACCTTCACGCTCACCTTGCCGAGGGTGAGCGACCCGGTCGCCGGGGAGATGGAGCCGGCGCGTCGAACGCCCGTGTTTGGCAGCGAAGGGCTCGTCCTGATCGTCGACGACAATGTCGATGCCGCCGTCAGCCTCGCCGAGCTGCTCGGTCTCTGGGGATTGCGTACCCGCATGGTGCACGACGGCCGCGAGGTGATCGCGGCGCTCGAGGCTTGCGCGCCCGACGTGGTGCTGCTCGACATCGGCTTGCCCGGAATGGATGGCTACGAGGTCGCGCGGGCGATCCGCGGCGATCCGCGCTGGCACTCGCTGTGGATCATCGCGTTGACCGGCTATGGTCAGGCGAGCGACCGCGAGCGAAGCCGCGAGTCCGGCTTCGACGCGCATCTGGTGAAGCCCGTCGACTTCAATCTGCTGGAGACGCTGCTTGCCCAGGCGCTGGGCGGAAAGGCCGACTCACGAAGCGCGAACCGGCCAGGCCGAAGCGCCACGGACGGTCGACCGCTCGAGTGATGCCGATCCGCGGGCCGCATACGACGTCCTCGTCGCCACGGGGCGCGAGCAGCCGGAACGGCGGCCGGTCGACGCGCATGCCGTCGTGCGCGCGGCCGATCCCGAGCGCCTGGCCGACGCGCCCCGGTCCCGAGCAGAGAAGGCGCAGGCTCGCGGGCGCATCCGTCGCGAGTCCGCGACGGCGCGTCATGGCTTCGATCCCCTCGAGCGGCTCGATCGCGCGGATGAGCACTCCGGCGCCATGCCCGGCCTCGCGACAGACGATGTTCAGGCACCAGTGGATGCCGTAGGACCGGTAGACGTAGACGCGGCCCGGAGGGCCGAACATCGTCGCGTTGCGCGCGGTCGGCCCGGCGAAGCTGTGCGAGGCGGGATCCTCGCGATCGTAGGCCTCGGTCTCGACGATCCGGCCACCCACGCCATCGACGAGCAGCACCGCGCCGATCAGGCGTCGCGCGATGACATCCGAGTCGGCAAGGAGCTCGTCGGGCGAGATCCCCCTGCCGGATAGCTGCATGTGCCTCGATACCATTCGCGATCGCGCATTGTACCGTTGGCCGCGTTGTCATCCCCCGAAGGGCCAACCATAATCCGCCATACCGGACCTACCGCCTCTCGCGTTCGAGCCCGCTCGGACGGCAGGCATCGTCCGATCGAACCGAAGGATACTGGATGCTGACGCCGCAGGAATGGGAAGCGCTCGATGCCACCGGCATCGCCTCGCTGGTGAGGTCGGGCGAGGTCACCGGTCGCGAGATGGTGGAAACCGCCATCGCGCGCATCGAGCAACTGAATCCGATCGTCAACGCGGTCGTGTACCGCGCCTTCGACGATGCCATGGAGCTCGCCGGCCGGCAGAAGGGCAACGCCCCGTTCGCCGGCGTGCCGTACCTGCTGAAGGATCTCAGCGCGGTCGCGCAGGGCCTGCCGCTCACCAACGGCAGCAAGCTCTTCGCCGGCAGCACTTCCAGCATCGATTCCTCGCTGGTCGCGCGGCTGCGCTCCGCGGGGTTTCTCCTGTTGGGTCGCACCAACTCCGCGGAGTTCGGTCTCAGCGTCAGCACGGAGCCGCGCGCCTACGGCGCGACGCGCAATCCCTGGGATCTGGGACGGATCGCCGGCGGCTCGAGCGGCGGCGCGGCCGCGGCCGTCGCAAGCGGCATGGTGCCCGCGGCGCATGCGACGGACAGCGCCGGGTCCATCCGCATTCCAGCGGCGTGCAACGGCCTGGTCGGCTTCAAGCCCAGTCGCGGACTGAATCCGGCCGGGCCCAATCGCGGGCAGGTGAACGAAGGCATCAGTCACGAGAACCTGGTGAGCCGCAGCGTGCGGGACACCGCCGCGATCCTGGACGTGACCTCCGGGCCCGATGCCGGCGCGCCGTACTACTTCCGCAAGCCGCCGGTCGGTTTCCTCAAGGCGCTCCAGCAGCGGGGCAGGCCGCTGCGCATCGCGGTGCTTGCCAAGACCTTCGCCGGCGAGCCCGTTTGCGCGGATGCGCGCGAGGCCGTCACCAACGCCACGGCGTTACTGACGGGCATGGGTCATCAAATCGAGGAAACCGGGCCGCAGTTCGATTTCGAGGCCTTGCAGAAGGCGGTGTTCGACATCCTGATCGGCAACCTCGCCGTGACCATCGACGACTTCGTCCAGCAGCGCGGCAGGCCCGCTGACGACGACGAGCTCGAGCCGCTCACGCGCGCCGTGGTGGAGCGCGGCCGCGCGATGTCTCTTGCCGACTACCTCGGGGCGATCGCCAGGATGAACCGCGAGGTGCGCCGCATCGGCGCCTTCTTCGAATCGCACGACGTGCTCGTGACCCCCGTGCTCGCCGCCGAGCTGCCGCCGCTGGGCTGCCTGCCGACGGACGCAACCGATGTCGATGCGCATATCGCCCGCATCCTCGAGATCGCCCCGTTCCCGGTGCCGTTCAACGCCACCGGCCAGCCGGCGGTCAGCCTGCCGTTGCACTGGTCACCGGTAAACCTTCCGGTGGGGGTGCAGTTCGTCGGCCGTCTCGGACACGACGCGATGCTGCTGCACCTGGCCGCGCGGCTGGAGGAGGCGTCGAGCTGGTTCGATCGCCGCCCGACGTTGCCGGTGCCGCCGGACGAGAACGCCTGAGGCGGGAGCCCGCCACGGCCCGGGCGCATCGCCCGGGGCATCACCCGGGGCATCACCCGGACACGCCCGGTCCATCGTTTTCCTAGCCACGCGCGCACGCCATCCGGGCGATGCGGACTGCCGCCTGTCCGCATGCCCCTGACCGGGCGCGAGAGCGCGCCCAACAATCTGGCCAACATTTCGTTGCCAGGAGAAGCGCGTGCCATTTCCCCGTTCAGGGCCGCTGCGGCGATGGTCCACCGTCGTGCTCGCGCTTGCCTTGCTCGTGGCCGGCTGCGGCGCCGGCTCGGACGAAAGGGACGGCCTCGACGCGTCGCTCGGCGAAGGCAACGGCGAGGCCATCCGCAAGGCCTACGCCGCGGTGGCCAACAAGAGCGTGGGCGTCGCGACGGTGCAAGCCGAGGCGCCGGCGCCGGACCCGCTCAACGAGCGCCTCCTGGCCGCGGTCAACGCGGCGCGATCCGTGGAGCGCAAGTGCGGCGACCAGCATTTCCCCGCGGCCGGGCCGCTCGCCTGGGACGCGCGGGTCGCCAATGCGGCGTTGCTCGAGTCCGAATGGATGCTGCAGTACAACCGCTTCGGCCACCAATGGGACACCGGCGAGCTGGTGTGGGACCGCCTCGAGCTGTCCGGCTACTCCTGGAGCAAGGCCGACGAGAACATCGCGGCCGGCTTTCGCACCATCGAGGCCGCGATGCAGGCCTGGATCGACAGCCCGCCGCACTGTGTCGCCCTGATGCGCGCCGACATCGCGCATGTCGGCGTGGCGGTGCTTCCGGGGCACGGCGACAGCGCCTACCTCTCCTATTGGACGATGGCGCTCGCGACACCCCGGTAAGTGCGGCGCCCCAGGCTGCTCGGGCCGGGGCGCAACGGTGCGCGGCGACGTCCCGCTTCAGCAGAGCGCCCTGACCGCGGCGACGAACCGGTCCAGGCCTTCGCTCACCGCCGACGGCTCCAGCGCGCCGAAGGACACCCGCTGGTAGTTGCCAAGCGCCGGATCGAGCCCGAAGGCGAACCCGGGGATGGTTGCCACCCGGAACCGCTCGACCATCGCCCGGCTGAAGGCGAGGGGCTCGTCCACCGGCGGCAGGCGCACGAGCACGTAGAAGGCGCCACGGGTGGGCACGAACTCGATGCGCGAGCCCAGCGAGCGCAGGCGATCATGCACTGCCCGGCGCACCGCGCCGAGCCCATCGAGCCGGGCCTGCACCGCGCCGCGACCGGCGCGCGTCGCGGCAAGCGCCACCAGCTGCGAGGCGACCGGTGCGCAGATCAGATTGGTGTCCTGCACCTTGTTGAGCGCCTCGGCCAGCGCCTCCGGGTAGAGCAGGTAGCCGACGCGCCAGCTCGCCATGCCGAAGCCCTTGGAGAAGGACCAGAAGGACAAGGTGTGCCCGGCGGCGCCCGGCAGCGACGCGGGGGAGAAGTGGCGCGCGCCGTCGTGGCAGAAGTATTCGTAGGCCTCGTCGCTGAAGTGGTACAGGCCGCGCTCCCGGCACAGCCGGTTGACCGCCGCGAGCGAATCCTCGTCGTAGACCGCGCCGGTCGGATTGTTGGGCGAGACGGTGACGATCGCCCGCGTCCGGTCGGTGATCGCCCGCTCGATCGAGTCGACGTCGAGCTGGTGGTTCGCATCGGTGGCCACCAGCACCGGCTCGCAGCCGCACATGCGCAGCGCCATCTCCTGGTTGAAGTAGTACGGCGACGGCAGGATGAACTCGTCTCCCGGATCCGAGACCGCCAGCACCGCCTGCAGGAATGCCATGTTGCTGCCGGCGCTCACCATGAGCGCGGTCCCCGACTGGTCCACGATGCCGTTCTCGTCGCGCAGCTTGGCGCGCAGCGCTTCCTGGAGCTGCGGCAGACCGGAGACCGCCTGGTACTTGAGCAGGCCCGGCTGGTCGGCGAGCGGCTGCAGGGCGGAGGCCAGGTCCACCGGGGGGCCGAAATCCACCACGCCCTGGCCGAGCGAGATGGTGCCGGGATTGTCGCGGACCAGCGCGGCAATGGTCGGGATGATGGGCAGGTCGACGGCGGCGATCCGCGCCGACGAAAGGCCTGGCCGCGCGCCGGCTTCGGCCGGCTTCACTTCAGCGGACATCCGGCAACGGCGGTGCTCAGCGCTTGTCGCCGCTATTGAGCAGCAACGAGCTGATGGCCCAGCTGATGATGCTGTAGACCAGCGCGGCAAGCACCGCCCACCAGAAGCCGCGAACCTCGAAGCCCTGGATGAACTGCGCGGCGAGCCAGAACATCAAGCCGTTCAACACAAGCGTGAACAGACCCAGGGTCAGGATGGTGATCGGCAGCGTGAGCAGGAAGAGCACGGGCCGGATGAACGTGTTGAGCAGGGCGATGATCAAGGCCACCACGAGCGCGGTCACGAAGCTCTTCACCTGCACCGCCGGCACGATGTACGGCAGCAGGAAAAGCGCGGCGGCGTTGATGCCCCATCCGAGCAGCAGTCTCATTCGATATCTTCCTTGCGGGAGCGGTCGACGCGATGATAGCCCGCCGCCGGCGATGGCGGCGCTGGCGCGAGCAGGCGCTCGAGCCCCCCGAGGATCGGCTTGCGCAGCCGGCCCGGCCGGTTGAGGGCGGCCGCCGAAGCCCGGTAGCCGTCGACCAGCGCGGCGGCACGAACCGCGATCTCCACCGGCGCGTCCGCGTACGCCAGCGCCCGCGCCACCGATGCCCGCGCGGTGGCGAGATCCTGCGCCCGGCCCAGCGAGCGTTGCCATCGCGACAGCATCGCGATCGCGTCGTCGGCAGGCCCGCGGGTCGCGGGCAGCGCTCGGCAGCACTCCAGCGCGTAGCGCAGCTCCTTGAGCGCGACGCGCGCGCGATGCCAGTCGCCTTCGGAGCCGGCGCGCCGCGTGCGGCGCTGCGCCCGGGCGGCGAGTCGCGCGAGCCGCCCGGCGGCGAAGCTGGCGAAGTCGGCTTCCGCCCACCGGCCGGTCGCGAGCGTGCCGAGCGCCGCATGCCCCCGAAGGATGAACGCCGTCGTCTCGGGGCTCGAGAGCACCGCGCGCAGGCGCGCCCGGTCGTGCTCGCGAGCGGTCGTGATCGCCTGCCGGAGCACATGCAGCGACGCGTCTTCCGGGAGCGAACCGCCGAGGTCCCGGAGCACGCCGGACTCCAGGACGTCGGCATCCCGTACCGGGGCCGCGGCGGCCGAGAGGTCCCGAGCCGAACGGGCCAAGTCGCGCCAACCGGAGCCCGCGGCTGGTGCGCCGTCGGCGCCGGGTTCGACTTCCTGGCGGTCCAGGTCGAAGAAGCGGATGGCCGCCCGCAGCCGACGCAGGGCCACGCGAAGCTGGTGGATTGCCTGCGGCTGCGTCCCGGCGCGCACCGGCAGGAGGTTGGCGACGACATGGTCCAGGTGTCCCGCGATTGCCTGGCAGGCCGCCTGGGCGACCGTCAGCCCCGCGTTCGGCGCGGCCGGCGGGATCCGCACCGGCCGCGGCGCCCGGGGACGCCAGCCGGCAAGCTCGAGGCCGCGCAGGTGCATCGGCTCCAGCAGCAACTGCGCGCCGTGCATCGCCGCCCACTGGGCGGCGTAGTGGAAGAAAGCCGCTGCCGGACCCTCCCGGCGCCGGAGGGCGACCTCCGCGATCCGCTCGCTGCGGTGGCCGGCGCGAAGCTCGCCGCGCTCGCAGGCGACCTCCACGCGCAGGTCGGGCTGGGGTCCGACCAGGCGGACCTGGCGCTCGAGCTCGGCCTCGAAGACCGGGACGAGCAGCCCGAAGAAGGCATGAGGCACCCGGCCGAGTGGATCGTCTCGCGGCGGCAGGGCGTCGCGCTCCGGCCTCGGCCCGGCGACCGGCTGCTCCAGCGAGCGTCGCTCGAAGCGGCCGTCGCCGTCGTGCGCGACCGCCTGCATCCAGCCGTCGGCGGTCTGCCGCACCTCGAGACTGGTAGCGGCGTTCATCAGGTCGCCGGCCGGGGTGTCGAACCAGAGCGTGCGCAGGCGCCCGGCCGCCTGGGCGAGACCGATCGCCGCACGCTGCTCGAACTCCGCTGTCATGCTCGCGGTCAGCGCGAACCTGAGCTCGTGCGCTGTCATTGGCACCAAGGTCCCGTCATGGATCCGGACCTTAGCCAAATCCCGCCACCGTGCCTATGAACTTCGGCAAGTCGCCGTCGACACGTCGGCCGACCCGCCGGCGCGTCGGCGGTTCAGCCAGTCGCCGGCATGGCGGTCAGCCTGGCACGGGTGGCAGGGTGCGATACTTGGGGCGTTACGCCGGCGCGTGGGCGGCGGCAGGCACCAGTGAGTCCCAGATGGCATACAAGGTTTACGTGGACGGCCAGGAAGGCACGACCGGGCTGCAGATCAACGAGTACCTGAGCCGGCGGCCCGATGTCGAGCTGCTCAGGATCGATCCGGCGCTGCGCAAGGACCCGCAGGAGCGGGCGCGGCTGCTGAACGCCGCCGACGTCGCCTTCCTCTGCCTGCCGGATGCGGCGGCACGGGAAGCGGTTTCGCTGGTCAGCAACCCGCGGACCTGCATCATCGACGCAAGCACCGCCCACCGCACGGAATCGGGCTGGGCGTTCGGCCTGCCCGAGCTCGCCCCCGGGCAACGCGACCGTATCCGCGAAAGCAAGCGGATCGCCAACCCGGGCTGCCATGCCACTTCGTTCATCCTGCTGGCGCGGCCCCTGGTCGCGTCCGGGCTGATGCCGCACGGCTATCCGGTGAGCTGCTTCTCCATCACGGGCTACTCCGGCGGCGGCCGCAAGATGATCGAGCAGTACCAGGCCGGCGGCGATCCCCGGCTGGAAGCGCCCAGGCAATACGGGCTCGGCCTCGCGCACAAGCATCTGCCCGAGATGCAGTCCCACACCGGGCTGACGGCGCCGCCGCTCTTCGCGCCCGTGGTGGCCAACTTCTACAAGGGGCTCGCGGTCACGATCGGCCTGCACCCCGAGGGGCTCGCGCCGGGGGCGACGCTCGCGAGCGTGCACCAGGCGCTGGCGGACTGGTATGCGGGGGAGCGCTTCGTGCGGGTCATGCCGCTCAACGACCCGCAGACGCTGGCCGATGCCTACTTCGACGTGCAGGGATGCAACGACACCAACCGCGTCGACCTCTTCGTCTTCGGCCGCGAAGACCGCTTCATGCTGATCTCGCGGCTGGACAACCTGGGCAAGGGGGCGAGCGGCGCCGCGGTGCAGTCGATGAACGTGCACCTCGGCCTGGACGAGGGGCTCGGCCTGGAGGCCTGAGCAGGCGGGTCAGCCCTTGGCCGACTCGGGGATGAGCGACTGGAGCTCTCCGGATTCGAACATCTCGGACATGATGTCCGAGCCGCCGACGAATTCCCCGTTGATGTAGAGCTGCGGCACCGTCGGCCAGTTGGAGAAGTCCTTCACGCCCTGGCGCACCTCATCGTCCTCCAGGACGTTGACGGTGACCATGTGCTTGACTCCGCTTCCCTTGAGAACCTGGATGGCGCGTCCGGAAAAGCCGCACTGGGGAAACTGCGCGGTGCCTTTCATGAAGAGCACCACCGGGTGCTCGGAGACGGTTTTCTGGATGAAGTCCTTGGCGTCCATGACGTTCTCGCTGCGTGTTCGTGGTTGATACTCAAGATACTGAAACGGGGCGGTGAAGGCAAATCCCGGGGCTTTGAGCCGAGCCATCATCGTGCCCGAGGAGAGCTCGCCGGCCAACGGTCACCCGCGGCAGCCCGGCGAGGTCGGGCAAGGTGCGGACCTCGTCGAATCCGTGAGCGAGGAGCAGGGCCCGGCAGAGCGGTCCCTGCTCGAAGCCGTGCTCCAGCAGGAGGCGGCCGCCGTGCGCCAGGCGCGGCGCGGCGCCGGCCACGATGCGGCGGAGGGCGTCGCCGCCGTCCGGGCCGGCGGCAAGCGCCCCGCGCGGCTCGAACCGCAGATCTCCTTGCGCCAGATGCGGATCGGCATCGGCCACATAGGGCGGGTTGGAGACGACCAGGTGGAAGGGCGGCTCGTCGGCCGGCAGGGCCTGCCACCAATCCCCGGCCCGGAACGCGATGCCCCCCGCGCCGAGGGCGGCCGCATTGGCCCGGGCAAGCGCCAGGGCGTCCTCGCTGCAGTCCGTGGCGATCATCGTGGCATCCGGACGCTCCAGCGCGAGCGTCACGGCGATCGCTCCGCTGCCGGTGCCGAGATCGAGCACCCGCGGTGCCTCGATGCCCGCCAGCGCGGCGAGCGCCGTCGTCACCAGGCATTCGGTCTCGGGGCGCGGGATCAGCACCGCCGGTCCGACACGGAACGGCCGGCCGTGGAACTCGCGCAGGCCGGTGAGGTAGGCGACCGGCTCGCCGTTGCCGCGCCGCGCGGCGAGCGCGGCGAAGCGCCCCGCCGCGTCGCCGGACGGTACCTCGTCGCCGTGGGCGATCAGCCATTCACCGGTGCGCCGGCTCGCGGCCGCGAGCAGGATACGGGCCTCGGCGCGCGGCAGCGCGTGATCGCGCATGGCCTGCGCGAGCAGGCGGTCGTACGTCATGGCCTGCGCATCGTTCGGCCGGCTGCCGACCTGCACCGCGCTCATGCCGCTTCTTCGAGTGCCGCGACCTGCTCCGCGATCTGGGCCTGGACCAGCGCGTCCGTGAGCTCGTCGAGGTCGCCGTCCATCACCGACTGGAGCTTGTACAGGGTGAGGTTGATGCGGTGGTCCGTCACCCGTCCCTGCGGGAAGTTGTACGTGCGGATCCGCTCGGAACGGTCGCCGGAGCCGACGAGGGACTTCCGGTGCGCCGCCTCGCGCTCGTGGGCTGCGCGCTCCTGCATGTCGCGAAGGCGGGTGAGCAGCACCTTCATCGCCTTCTCGCGGTTGCGGTGCTGCGAACGCTCGTCCTGGCATTCCGCGACGATGCCGCTCGGCAGGTGGGTGATGCGCACCGCGGACTCCGTCTTGTTGACGTGCTGGCCGCCCGCGCCCGATGCGCGGTAGACGTCGATGCGCAGGTCGTCCGCGTTGACATGGACATCGCCCACGTCGTCCGCCTCGGCCATCACCGCCACCGTGCAGGCCGACGTGTGGATGCGGCCCTGCGCCTCCGTGGCCGGCACGCGCTGCACGCGATGCACGCCGGACTCGAACTTGAGCCGGCCGTAGACCGAATCCCCCGTCACCTGGAAGATGACCTCGCGGTAGCCGCCGAGCTCCGACTCGCTCGCCGAGAGGATCTCCGTCCTCCAGCCGCGCAGCTCGGCGTAGCGCAGGTACATGCGCAGCAGGTCACCGGCGAAGAGGGCGCTCTCGTCGCCGCCGGTGCCGGCTCGGATCTCGACGATCGCGTTGCGGCGGTCGTCGGGGTCGCGAGGCAGGAGCAGCTGCTCGATTGCCGCGAGCTCGGCATCGCGCCGCTCCTCGGCTGCCGAGATCTCTTCTTCCGCGTACTCCCGCATCTGGGGATCCGAAGCCATCTGCCGGGCAGCCTCCAGGTCCTCTCCGGCCTGGCGCCAGGCGGCATAGTGGCCGAGCACCTCGCTCACCTCCGTGTGCTCCTGGTTGAGCTGGCGCAGCAGCTTCAGGTCGCGCGCGACCTCCTCGCTGGAGAGGGCGGCCGTGATCTCGTCCAGCCGCGTCTCCATGCGGGAGAGGCGGACCTGCAGCGACGCCTTCACTTGCGTGGCGCCGGGAGGAGCTCGGCGAGGATGCCGGCGAGCTTCGGATCCTGCAGCCCGCCGCGATGGAGCAGCGTGGTGGACCCGTGCAGGAACTTGTTGGTCAGCGCGACGGAGAGGGCCTCGATCACCAGGTTGGGATCGTCGCCGCGGGCGAGCATGCGCCGCGCCTTCTCCACTTCCGCCGCCCGCAGCGAGTCGCCGCGCGCGTGCAGCTCCCGGATGAGCGGCACCACCTTGCGTTGCTCCATCCACTGCATGAACGAGTGCACGCGGGTGTCGATGATCGCCTCGGCCTGGGCGACCGCCGCGCGGCGGCCTTCCATCCCGGATTCCACCAGCGAACGCAGGTCGTCCACCGTGTAGAGGAACACGTCGTCGAGCCGTGCGACCTCGGCCTCGATGTCCCGCGGGACGGCGAGGTCGATCATCAGCATCGGCCGGTGGCGGCGCTGGCGAACGGCACGCTCCACCATGCCCAGCCCGATCAGCGGCAGCGAGCTCGCGGTGCAGGACAGCACCACGTCGAAGTCGGCGAGCGAGCCCGGCAGCTCCGCGAGCGTGGTCGCCTGCGCGGAGAACCGCCTGGCAAGCCCGCGGGCGCGCTCGAGCGTGCGGTTGGCAACCACCATCCGGGCCGGATGCGGCGCCCAGTGCGTGGCGCAGAGCTCGATCATCTCGCCGGCACCCACCAGCAGGACCGACAGCTCGCCGAGGTACTCGAAGATGCCCTGCGCGAGCTTGACCGAGGCGGCCGCCATCGACACCGATTGCGCGCCGATGGCGGTATGGGTGCGGACCTCCTTGGCGACGGCGAAGGAGCGCTGGAACAACTGGTGCAGGTGGCTGCCGAGCGCCTGGTGACCCTGCGCGATCCGGGCCGCCTGCTTCATCTGGCCGAGGATCTGCGGCTCGCCGAGCACCATGGAATCCAATCCGCTCGCGACGCGGAACGCGTGGCGGACCGCCTGCCGGTCCGGCAGCGCATAGAGGTGATCGTCCAGGCTCTTCCTGCCCACGCCGTGCTGGTCTCCCAACCAGTGCGCGAGCGCCTCGCCGGCTTCGTCAGGCGCGTCGGTGGTGCAGTAGATCTCGGTGCGGTTGCACGTGGACAGGATCGCGGCTTCCGGCGCGAGCCCCTTCATGCGCAGCCGCAGGTCCGCCAGGGCCGCGCCGACCGCGTCCATGGTGGGATAGGCCACCTGTTCGCGAAGGGACAGCGGCGCGGTGGCGTGATTGAGTCCGAAAGTGAGCAGTGCCATCAGGAGGACATCGGCCCCAGGCCGGAAAGCGGCATGCAAGCGCTTGATATCACGGGTATTGTACTGCCCGGCCGGGCGAGGGCGGCTCACCCGCCCGCTGCTTGCGGCTTCTCAGGCCGTGCCGGTTGCGGGCCGGCCGCGCCGGCGGCGTCACCGGCGCCCGCGGCTGGCTCCCGGCGGGCGGCTCGCAGGTTCTCCAGCCGGTAGCCGTAGCTGTAGACCGGCGCGAGCAGGTAGCCGTACTCCGGGCGCAGGTTGAGCTTGGTCCGCACGCGCGAGACGTGCGTATCGAGGGTGCGCGAGGGCACTTCGGAGTTGCGGCCCCAGACCGACTCCCGGATGTGGGCCCGGGAGAGCGGCTTGCCGATGTTGGAGAGCAGCAGCATCGCGAGCTGGAACTCCTTCTGGGTCAGCTCCACGGCCGCGCCGTTGTCCCGCACGTCGAGCGTCTTCAAGTCGAAGCTGAAGCGGTCGTACTCGAAGACGTCGTCGCGGGTGGATCCCGGGGTCGTCCGTCGGATGAGGGCGGCAAGACGCGCCCGCAGCTCCGCCGGCCGGACCGGCCTCACGAGGAAGTCGTGCCGGCCGTCGAGCTCGCCGACCAGGTCGAGCGCCGTGTCCTCGTCGGCCAGGACCAGCACCGGCAGGAGCTGGCGCCGTTCCTCCAGGGCCTGGAGCAGGGCGCGGGAATCGCGTCCCGGCGGGTGGGAATCCAGGATGCACGCGTCGTAGCTGTCCCGCGGCAGGTTGTTCAGGAAGGGCCGTGTGCCAGTGAAGAGATGGCAGCTTGCGCCGCCTTCCAGGAGGACATCCGCCATACGGGCACAGGCGGCCTCGTCCTCTCCGATGATCGCGACTCGCATCCTTGCTTGTACTCCGGTGGCCCTGAAGTCCATTTAACATCCGGTTACAGGGGTCGACAAGGACCCTGACCAAGCTTGGAGCAATAACAAGGGTAAACGCCAAGTCCCAACGACGCTGCTGGACGGCGTTTCGACGGAAGTCTTACTTGGGACTGACGAATTCCCGAGGTTCTGCAGCCGGCCCGGTGCCCGCGGAGCTCACAGATTCTTCAGGAACAGGCGATACGCGGGATTTTCGGTCTCGTTCCAGTAGCGGTAGCCGAGAGTCGCGAGGAAGCGGTCGAAGTCGGCGCGTTCCGACGGTGGCACCTGGATCCCGACGAGGATGCGACCGTGGTCGTCCCCGTGGTTGCGGTAATGAAACAGCGAGATGTTCCAGTTCGGGCTCATGCTCGCCAGGAACTTCATCAGGGCGCCCGGTCGCTCGGGGAACTCGAAGCGAAAGATCGTCTCGTCCCGCGCGAGCTCGGAGCGGCCGCCCACCAGGTGGCGAACGTGCAGCTTGGCGAGCTCGTCGTCGGTGAGGTCGAGCACCGGGAAGCCGGCGGCCTGGAAGGCGCGCGCCATGTCGCCGGCCTCGTCACGGCTGCGGATCTGCATCCCCACGAACACGTGCGCTTCGGCGCTGTCCGCGATCCGATAGTTGAATTCCGTGACGTTGCGCGGCCCGACGATCTCGCAGAACCGGCGAAAGCTGCCGCGCTCCTCGGGAATGGTGACCGCGAACACGGCCTCGCGCTGCTCGCCGACCTCGGCGCGCTCGGAGACGAAACGCAGCCGATCGAAGTTCATGTTGGCGCCGCACGCGATCGCCACCAGCGAGCGATCCCGCGCGCCGGTGCGTGCGACCCACGCCTTCAGGCCGGCGACCGCCATGGCGCCCGCCGGTTCCAGCACCGCGCGATGGTCCTCGAAGATGTCCTTGATGGCGGCGCAGATCTGGTCGGTGTCGACCAGGACGATGTCGTCCACCAGTTGCCGGCACAGGCGGAAAGTCTCGTCCCCGACCCGCTTGACCGCCGTTCCGTCCGAAAACAGGCCCACCTCGTCGAGCTCGATGGGCCGGCCGGCCGCAAGCGAGAGCGCCATCGCGTTCGAATCGTGGGTCTGCACCCCGATGATGCGCACCTCCGGCCGTACCTGCTTCACGTAGGCCGCCACGCCGGAGATCAGGCCGCCGCCCCCGATCGCGACGAAGATCGCTTCGATCGGTCCCTGGTGCTGGCGCAGGATCTCCATGCCGATGGTTCCCTGGCCGGCGATCACGTCCGGATCGTCGAACGGATGGACGAAGGCGAGGCCCTCGGCCGCCTGCAGCGAGAGGGCATGGCGGTAGGCGTCGCTGTAGGAGTCGCCATGCAGGACGACGACCGCGCCGCGTCCGGCCACCGCGTCGATCTTCAGCTGCGGCGTGGTGACCGGCATGACGATCACGGCACGGCAGCCCAGGCGCTGCGCGGCGAGCGCGACTCCCTGCGCATGATTGCCAGCCGACGCCGCGATGACGCCGCGTTCCAGCTCCGCGGGGCTCAGGTTGACCATCTTGTTGTACGCGCCGCGCAGCTTGAACGAGAACACCGCCTGCACGTCCTCGCGCTTCACCAGCACGTTGTTCCCCAGGCGCGCCGACAGGTTGCGCGCCGGCTCGAGGGGCGATTCCTGCGCCACCTCGTAGACCCGCGCGTTCAGGATCCGGCGGAGATAGTCGATCGGCATCGTGTTCGGTCGCCTCGGTCGGGCGATTCTATAGTCCCGCCCTGCCTCGTCCCGACGGGGATGGTGCTGTTGCATCGCGGCAACGGCGGTCGGGCCGACGAGCGGGGCCGAATTCGGATATCAGGGGTTACCCAGAGGGAGGCGAAGATCGATATCAATAGATCGTATTACGAGCATAACTAGCACGCTATTGAATTATATGGTGCCATGCACCATCATTAGCTCATGCATCCCGATCCGGGGTGTGCGAACTCAATGGAGCCTTGAATGTTCTCGCAGCTAGCGACCCGCCTCCCGGGTGTCCCGGGTTTCCTCCTCGCACGCGGAAGCGCCGCGCGAGCGGATCGGCCGGTCGTATTCGCCGATCTCGTCCGCCTTGCCTTCCTTTTCATCGCGCTTCTGGCCCTTTCGCCCGCCTGGGTGGAGGCGATGGGCGTGCTCGTCAACGCCGACCCGCCCGCATGGGGAGCGTTTTGGATGGTCGTCGTCACCGGCGGAGCGGGCCTGGTCGTGCTCGGGCTCGGGTTTCTTTTCCTCTGGGTCGACCTGATCAAGCGGCTGGCCCGTCAGGACTGACCGGCGCGACGCGCCGGGTCGCTCAGCCGATCCTGCTGGCACCCGGCCGGCCGGCTTCCACCACGAAGCGGGCCTGCCGGCCGATGCCCGAGTCGTCCCGCGTGACGTCGTCGAGGCCCATCAGATCGGCCTCGAGGCGATCCGGGTGCAGCGTGAGAAGCAGGTAGCCCCGACGGCTGCCGTCGGCATGCCGAAGGTGCGGGTTGGCCGCGCGCAGCGCGGCATAGTGGGCCGCATCGCTCGCCTGCGAAGAGATCGAGGTGGTCACGAACTCGGTGGCTGCCACGGGTGACCCTTCCCCGACGTCCGCTCGGACGTCCGCGACGAAGAAGGCATGCAGGTCACCGCCGAGGATCACCGGATTGCTTACCCGGTGCGCGGTGAGCGACTCGAGCAGGCGCCGCCGGGCGCCGGGGTAGCCGTCCCAGCCGTCCGTGCGCACCCGCGCCGGCGCGTCCTCGCGGCCGGGCAGCCATAGCGGCGCCATCAGCGACTGCTGCGCCACCAGGTTCCACGACGTGCCCGACTCGGCGAACCGCCGGTCGAGCCAGCGTTCCTGTGCCGCGCCGAGCAGGGTCCGGCCGGGGTCCAGGAGATCGGGGCAGCGACCCGGCATCACCGCGGTCGCACCGGCCCGCCCGGGCAGCGGACACGCCTGGGGCGTCCGGTACTGGCGCCAATCGAGCAGATGCAGTGTCGCGAGCGTCCCGACCTGCGCGGTATCGAAGATCCGCATGTCGGGACCCCGCGGCGCCATGCGGCGCGGCATGGGCATGTGCTCGTAGTAGGCCTGGTAGGCGGCCGCGCGGCGGGGGAGGAACTCCTCGGGCGGCGTGATCCGTTCCGGGCTCGCGCCGGCGTAGTCGTTGGATACCTCGTGGTCGTCCCAGACCATCACCCACGGATGGCGGGCGTGGGCTTCCTGCAGCAGCGGATCACGCTTCCAGACGGCGTGCCGCTCGCGATAGTCCGCCAGGGTGCGCGCCTCGGGCAGCCCCAGCGGACGCACCAGGGTGCCCCAGCTCGCCTCGTAGATGTAGTCGCCCAGGTGCACCACCAGGTCAGGGTCCGCCGCGACGATATGGCGATAGGCGGCGAACGATCCATGCTCCCGGTTCTGGCAGGAGGCAACGGCGATGCGCAGCCGTCCCGTCGGATCGCCGGGTCGGGGCAGGGTCCGGGTGCGGCCGGTTCGGCTGCGGTGCCCCAGCGACGTGAAGCGGTACCAGTAGTGGCGCGCCGGCTCCAGCCCGTCCAGCTCGACCCGCACCGCGTGCCCCTCGGACGGGCTCGCGGTCACCTCGCCGCGGGCCACCACCGAGCGCATCGGCTCGTCCAGCGCAAGCTCCCAGCGAACGGGGATCGGCGCCCGCGGCAGCGTCTGCGGCGCGTCCGCCAGCAGCCGCGTCCAGATCACCACGCCGTCCGGGCTCGGGTATCCCGACGCGACGCCCAGCGAGAAGGGCCAGGGACCCTGCGGGCGCGACGCGGCAGTCCGGCCCGGCCCGGGCGGGCCGGCGACGCTGCAGCCGCCAAGCAGCCCGCCGGCGCCGGCGGCTGCAGCGAGCAGGCGTCGCCGCCGCAAGTCCGGGCCCGGCGAGACGACGTGGCTACCGGCGTTGTCGCCGCCGGCGGGCTCGGGCCCGGCGCCACCGATCCCGTCGTCGCACCTCCGGTCACCGATCGCGTCGTCCATCCTTTAAGTGATCCCTTTCGGGCGCGGTGCGCCCGGTTGCTCCTTCCCCTGGCCTATCGTCGCACATCGGCGCCAAAGGGCAGGGCGGGCCGTATGACAGAATGCCGCCATGCGGATTGCCGTGCTGTCGGATCTTCACCTCGAGTTCGTCGACTTCGATCCGCCCGCCGAGCTCCACGAGGCAGACGTGGTCGTGCTCGCGGGCGACATCCACAACGGCGTGGCGGCGCTCCACTGGGCGCGCGAGCGCTTCCCGGACCAGACGATCGTGCAGGTCGCGGGCAACCACGAGTTCTTCGGCGCCTCCTGGCCGACCCTGGTGGAGGAGCTGCGCCGGGAGGCGCGTCGACTGGGCATCCGTTTGCTGGAGAACGAAACGGCGGTGTGCGACGGCGTGCAGTTCCTCGGCGCCACGCTGTGGACCGACTACGCCCTCTTCACCGTCCCGTCGCGGCCGGTACGGATGCATCCCGACGCGGCCATGGCGATGATGCAGCGGCGCCTGCTCGACTACGCGCGGATCCGCTGGCCGGCCGGCGCGGACGAGGTCGAGAGCGAGGGCGTCGGCGAGCGGCTGCTCGTGCCGTCGGACACGGTGGCGATCCACCAGGCCAGCCGGGCATGGCTGGCCGGCGAGCTTGCCCGGCCGTTCCCCGGCCCGCGGGTCGTGGTGACGCATCACCTGCCGAGTTGGCGATCGGTGGCGCCCCGGTTCCTGCGCGCGCCGTCGAATGCCGCCTTCGCGAGCGACCTCGATGCGCTCTTCGATCCGGTCACGCTCTGGATCCACGGCCACACCCACCACTCCTTCGACTACCGGGCCGGGCGTACCCGGATCGTCGCCAATCCACGCGGCTATCCCATGGAGGATGGTGGCTTCGAGAATCCCGGCTTCCGGCCTGGCCTGATCGTCGATCTGGGTGACTGAGCTAACATGGGAGGAGGAGCCGGCCAAGGGCGCAGCCCAGACCTCACAGCATCTGAAGAAGGACGATGGCAGCAACGGAGAGCAAGTCGCCGATACCCACGCGGATCGTCGTTCACCAGAAATCACGCGTGCTGGAGCTGGAGTTCGAGGGAGGCCGGTCGCATCGGCTGAGCTTCGAGTTCCTGCGCGTGCATTCCCCTTCCGCGGAGGTGCGCGGCCACGGCCCGGGGCAGGAGGTGCTGCAGGTCGGCAAGCGCGACGTCGGCATCGAGCGAATCGAGCCGGTCGGCAACTACGCCATCCAGCCGCGCTTCACCGATGGCCATGCCACGGGCATCTACTCCTGGGACTACCTGCAGCGGCTCGTCCGGGATCACGACCGGATGTGGGAGGAATACCTGCGGCGGCTCGAGGAGGCCGGCAAGAGCCGCGATCCGGCACAGGCCGGGTCGTCCGGACCATCCGGCGCCGGCGGGAGCGGCGCGGGACCGGGCGAGGTCATCGCGGCGTCGGGTGGTATCAGCGCGGTGTCGCTGTCGCGCAAGGGCAAGCCCGGGGGCTGAGCATATGGGCCCCACCCACTTCGGCTACCAGACGGTGGACGAGCGCGAGAAGGCCCGCAAGGTGCGCGGCGTCTTCGATTCGGTGGCCTCGCGGTACGACCTGATGAACGACCTGATGTCGGGCGGATTGCACCGTCTCTGGAAGCGGTTCACCGTCGGCCAGGCCGCGCTGCGGCCGGGAATGCGGGTGCTGGACCTGGCCACCGGCAGCGGTGACCTCGCCCGTGCGATGGCGCGTCGCCGCGGCGTGGAGGTCTGGATGACGGACATCAATGCGTCGATGCTCGCCATTGGCCGCGATCGCGCGCTCGACGAAGGCCTGGTGCTGCCGGCGGTGCAGTGCGACGCGGAGCGGCTGCCGTTTCGCGACGAGAGCTTCGACCGGGTCACGGTCGCCTTCGGCCTGCGCAACATGACGCACAAGGATCTCGCGCTGGCGGAGATGCGACGGGTGCTGCGACCGGGGGGCCTTGCGCTGGTGCTGGAGTTCTCCCGCGTGTGGAAGCCGCTGTCGGTGCCCTACGACGCCTTCTCGTTCGGCGTCCTGCCGGTGCTCGGGAAGCTGGTCGCGAACGACGCGCAGAGCTATCGCTACCTTGCCGAGTCGATCCGCATGCATCCGGACCAGCGGGCGCTCGAGCGGATGATGGAAGACGCCGGTTTCGCCCGGGTGACCTACTTCAACCTCGCCGCGGGCGTGGTGGCGCTGCATCAGGGGACCAGGCTGTAGCCGGACGGGATGCGCCGCAGGGCGGCGGCGCCTCGTTCGGTCACCCGATACGCCACAATACGCACCGAAATATCCGACGCCGCGTGCGGTTGCTCGGGATGGCGATGGCGCCTCACCCGATACTGGCGCACCTGAAAGATTTTCCGGACCGTCCGACGGTCCTTTCCTGGAGACCTCCGATGAAACGATTCCTCACCGTGCTGCTCGTCGCGCTGTTCAGCGCCGTGCTGCTCGCCCCGGAAGACGCCGACGCGCGTCGTCTCGGCGGCGGACGCAGCCTGGGCAAGCAGAGCGATTTCATGAAGCGCGATGCCACCCGACCGCCTTCCCAGGCAAGCCAGCAGGCGGCGCGTCCGCCGGCCGGCGGCGCCACGCCCGGACGCAGCTGGATGGGCCCGATTGCCGGCATCGCGGCCGGACTCGGGCTCGCGGCGCTCGCGTCCTGGATGGGGCTCGGCGAAGAGTTCGGCACGATCCTCCTGATGGCGCTGGTCGCCATGGTGGTCCTGCTGCTGGTGCGTCGCTTCGCGGCGGCGCGGCGTGGCCAGGAGGCCGGGGGAGCGGGGCCACGCCCGTCCTTTGCCGGAGCGGGCGCCGGGCCGCACGCGGCCCGGCAAGCCGCGGCCGGTGATCCGTGGGCGCGCAGGACAGGCGCCGGGGCGATGGGTGGATCGTCCGCCGCGCTGGCCGCCCCTGCGCAGGGCCAGGTGGCGACGGATCCGATCCCGGGCGATTTCGACGTCGACCGCTTCATGCACGCCGCCAAGGTGTGCTTCGTCCGGCTGCAGGCGGCCAATGACCAGAACCGCGTCGACGACCTGCGCGAGTTCACCTCACCCGAGATGTTCGCGGAGCTGAGTTTGGAGATGAGGGAGCGCGGCGCGGTCGAGCAATCGACCGACGTGGTTACGCTGGAAGGGCGGCTGCTGGGCGTCGAGCACATCGGCGAAGGCGGCGCCACGGAGCTGGCGAGCGTGCGTTTCGAGGGCATGCTGCGGGAATCGTCCGAGGAGGCGGCCCAGCCGTTCACCGAGGTCTGGAACTTCACCCGCCCGACCGACCGCAGCAGCGGCTGGGTGCTCGCGGGCATCCAGCAGGTCGAGTGACGGCCGGCATCGCGGCCTGACGGACGCGGCAGCCGACGCGGCAATGGTCCGATGACCCGGGTGCCGCTGCCGATGGCGCAGGTCGCGCTGTCGGCGATGAATCACGTGCTGCAGCAGCAGCCGGCTTCGCGCGAACGCATGCGTGGGCACGCCGGCCGCTGCATCCGCATCATCGCGAGCCACCCGCTCGGCAGCCTGGAAGCGGACGCGCTCATCGGCGTGGACGGACTGCTGGTCGCCATGTCGCGAGGGACGCCGGATGTCGTCCTTCGCATCGCCCCGCGGCTGGATACGATGCTCCGGGTGCTGGAAGCGGGGCCGTCGGGTCTGCGTTCGAATCTCTCGATCGAGGGCGATGCCGCGCTTGCCGCCACCGTCGGCGAGGTGGCGGATTCGCTGGAATGGGACTTCGAGGAAGACCTCAGCCGCGTGGTCGGCGATCCGGTCGCCCACCGGGTCGGCCTCGCCGTGCGCGGGCTGCGCGAGCGCTTCGGCGGCCTGCGCGAGCGGTCGCAGGAGGCGGTGCATCGTGCCGCCGCCACCCGCGGCGGGCCGTTGGTGTCCGGCGCGGAACTCGCCGGCCTTGCCGCGGAGCTGGGTCGTCTCGCGGAGCGCGTGGCGAGCCTGGAGACCCGCGCGCGGTCTGCCGGTCGCTGAGCCCTCTCAGCCGATCGCGTCGAACTCGGCCTGTGCCGCGGCGACATCCATCCCGGCCAGCAGGCAGCACTGCAGCAGCAGGCGGGCCTTGAGCGGCGCGACGCCACCCGCGGCGATGAAGCCGAGGGCGTCGTCGCGGTCGGCAGGTTCGGCCTGCGCGTTGCGGATCACCGGGCCCCGCGGGACGCGGCTCGCGCGCACGACCAGGCAGCCGCCGCGACTCGCCGCGGCAAGCGCCGCGCGCATGGCGTCGGGCATCGTGCCGTTGCCGGTGCCCGCGATCACGATCCCGCGGGCGCCGCGCGACAGGTGCCAGGCCACCACCGCCTCGTCGCAGTCGACGTGCTGCCAGACGAGCGCCACCCGCGGCAGCGCGCCGGTCGGCTCGAGCGCGGTGAAGCGGTTGCGCCGAGGACTTGCGACCTCCCCGGCGCGGGTTGCGGCCGCGCGCCACCGCACCGCGCCGGAGATGAAGTCGCCAAGCGGTGCGGCGTCGCGCGCGACGAATGCGTCGGTGCGCAAGGTGTGCGTCTTGGCCGCATGCGCGGCGGCCAGCGCGACGTCGTTGAGCGCGACCAGCACGCCACGACCGTAGGCGGCGTCGTCCGCCGCGAACGCGCAGGCGGCAAGCAGATTGGCCGGGCCGTCGGCGCCCGCGGCGGTGGCCGGCCGCATGGCGCCGGTCAGCACCACCGGCTTGCCGCGTGGGGTGACCAGGTCCAGGAAGAAGGCGGTCTCCTCCAGCGTGTCGGTGCCATGGGCAACGACCACGCCGTCGATCGCGGGGTCCGCCACCGCGTCGCGCACCTCGCGCCAGATGGCGTGCCAGTGGCTCGCGCGCATGTGCTCGCTGCCGATCGACAGCGGCTGGCGCGTGCGCAGCGCGGCGACGCGCTCGAGGCCAGGAATACCCTCCAGCAGCCGGGCAACCGGCACCGCGCCCGCGCGATAGCCGAGCGTCTGCATCGGGTCCTCGGCGGCGCCGGCGATCGTGCCGCCCGTGCCTATGACGACGAGCGTCTTCATGCCGGCTTTCCGCGTGGCTGCAGCGCCATGGTGGCGACCTTCATCGAGGGATCCTCCCGCGAGTCCGAGATCTCGAAGCCCATGCGGCGCACGAAGTTGAGCATCCGCAGGTTCTGCGCGTCGACATAGCCGGCCATCACCGCGAGGCCGACCGCGCGGGCGTGCTCCACCAGCTGTCCGAGCAGCGCGCCGGCCAGGCCCCGCCCCTGCCAGTCGTCGCTCACCACCAGGGCGAACTCGCAGCGCGACTCGTTCATCTCGCGCACGTAGCGCGCCACCCCGACGATGCGCTCCTCCTGCGCGCCGTCCCGCGCGAGCGGTATCGCCACCAGCGCCATGTCCCGGTCGTAGTCGACCTGCGTGAAGCGTGCCACCATCTCCGCGCTCAGGGTCTTGATCGGATGCAGGAAGCGCCAGCGGCGGGCGCTCTGCGACAGTCCCTCGAAGAACGCGAGCTCCATGGCCGCGTCGTCCGGGCGGATCGGCCGCACCAGAACGCGATCGCGCGACTTGCGCAGCGTGAGTGTGCGCTCCAGCTCCGCCGGATACGGGTGGATCGCGAGATGGGAGTAGCGCGCATCGAGCGGCGGCGAGTCGCGGTCGAGGACGATGCGGGCGTCGAGCGCGATCACGCCCTCGGGATCGGCCAGCAGCGGATTGACGTCCATGCCGGCGATCTCGGGAAAGCGGCAGACCAGCGACGAGACCGCGACGAGGACGTCCTCGATGGCGGCGACCGCCACCGCGGGTACGTGGCGGTAGCCGGCGGCGAGACGGGCGATGCGCGTGCGGGCGATGAGGTCGCGCGCGAGCAGCGGGTTGAGCGGCGGCAAGGCGGTAGCGGCGTCCGCGGTGGCCTCCACCGCGACGCCGCCGGCGCCGAAGGTGATCACCGGTCCGAATGCCGGGTCCCGGCTCACCCCGACCAGCAGCTCCAGCGCGTGGCCGCGGCGGATCATCGGCTGCACGGCGAAACCCTCGAGCCGGACCTGCGGGGCGGCGGCCCGCAGGCGCTGCTGCATGGCGCTCGCGGCCCCGCGCAGCTCGTGCCGGTCGCGGATGTCGAGCCGCACGCCGGAGACGTCGCTCTTGTGCACGATGTCGCGCGAGACCACCTTGAGCGCCACCGGATAGCCGATGCGGTCGGCTAGCTTCGCCGCTTCCTCCACGGTGCGCGCTACCTCCGTGCGGGGCACGGGAATGCCGCAGGCCGCGAGCAGGTGCTTGCTGCGGACCTCGTCCAGGCTCTCGTGGCCGGCGGCGAGCGCGCTGTCGACGATGTCGCGGATGGCGGCCTCGTCGAACGTGCGCACGGCCCGAAGCGGCGGCGGCGCCTCCAGCAGGTTGCGCTGGCTGCGCTGGTACTCCACGAGGATGGAGAAGGCGCGGACCGCGGCATCCGGCGTGTTGAACACGCTGTGGCCTTCGCGATTGAGAACGTCGCAACCGCGCTGGGCGTCCGTCGCGCCGACGAAGGCATACATCGCGGGCAGCGCGGGCGGCTGCGCCAGAAGGGCGTCCGCGATCGCCGCGGACGACGCGATCGGGGTGCCGCAGAAGACGCCCAGCAGCGCGTCGGCGCCGGCGTCCTCGGCCACCCGCGCCGCGGCCTGCGCGAGCACGTCGGGCGAGGCCGCGGCGGTCGCGTTCACCGGGTTGCCGCCGGACCAGCCGGGGGCGAGCAGGGCCCCGAGCCTGTCTACGGTGCCGTCCGTCAGCGTGGCCAGGTCCACGCCGTAGTTCCGGCAGGCATCGGCCGCGAGGGTGGCGAGCCCGCCGCCGTTGGTCACGATGGCGAGGCGCTCGCCGCGCACCCGCCGTCCGTTGGCGAGCCACTCCACCGCGCTGAAGAGCTCACCGAAGCTGTCCACCGGGACCGCGCCGCAACGGCGCATCGCGTCCTCGAAGGTGCTGCGGTCGCTCGCGACCACGTCCGAATGGGTGAGCCGCGCGCGCGCACCGACGTCGTTGCCGCCGGCCTTGAGCACCACCACCGGCTTGGTTCGCGCCAGCGCGCGCAGGCTGGTCAGCACGCGCCGCGCATCGCGCACGCCTTCCATGTAGACCACGACGCTGCGCGTGGCCGAGTCGAACGCCAGGTAGTCGAGCACCGCGTGCACGCTCACGTCGATGCCGGTCGACGCGACGGTCGAGAGCCCCACGCCCGAGCCCTCGGCGAAATCGAGCAGCGCCGCGCACACCGCCGACGATTGCGAGACGATCGCGAGCGGCCCCGGTGACAGCCGGGCGATGGCCGCGGTAAGGTCGAGCCCTTCGCGCGGGCGCGCAAGGCCCAAGGAGCCCGGGCCGAGCAGGCGCATGCCGGCCGAGCAGGCCGCCTCGCCGATCCGGGCGGAGCGTTCGGGCGGCACTGGCGCCCCGACGACCAGCACGTGGCGGGTGCCGAGCCGGCCCAGCGCGCGCACGCGCTCCTCCACCAGCGCCTCGCCGCCGTCGAGCACTGCCAGGTCCGGCGCGGCGTCGATCGTCTCGATCGCCGCGACGGCAGGGCGGCCGAGCACTTCGTTGCCGGCCGGATCCACGATGTCGACGCGGCCCGGATAGCGGCCCTCCAGCAGCTTGCGCAGGATCACCTGGAGCGCCGAGCCGGGCTCGCCGCAGTCGCCTACCACCGCGACGGACCGCGGGGAGAACATCCGCTCGAGACGATGGGGTGGAGCATCGCCGGCCGCGATGGGGCTCGCGGCGGCGGAGAGGGCGGGATTGACGCTCACCGGCGCAGGTTACCCGAGAAAGCCGCGTCGGGCATCAACTCCTATGGGTACCCGCGTCACTGTTATGATATTTCAATGGCGACTCATGAGATCCTCGCACTGGATATCGCGGGAATGCCGGTACGCTGGATCGATCTGGAGACGGCCGCCGGCTACTACGCCACGCAGAAGGTCCGCTGGGAGCTCGGGGAAAGCCGCACGGTCCTGCACGGCGGCATGAACCGCGGCTCCGGTCGCCGCTCCACGCTCGAGCTCGCCACCATCATCGCGATCGAGGGCCCGCGGCACAAGTACCGGCACGAGGAGGACCGCGTGCCGCTTTCGCGCGCGATGCTGTTCGCGCGGGACCGCCTGGTGTGCGCCTACTGCGGCGGCAGCTATCCGGCGTCGCAGCTGGAGATGGAGCATGTGATCCCGCGCTCGCACGGCGGCCGCTCCGTCTGGCAGAACCTGGTGTCGGCCTGCCGGCAGTGCAACCAGCGCAAGGGCAACCGTACCCCGGAAGCGGCGCGCATGCCGCTGCTCTACGTTCCCTACGTGCCCAATCGCCACGAGGCATTCATCCTTGCCAACCGGCGCATCCTCTCGGACCAGATGACCTTCCTGATGGCGGGCGTGCCGCGCCATTCCAGGCTGTTCGGCGCCACGGTCCCGGTCGCGGCCTAGACAGGCGCCGGGGTCGCAGCGCGGAACCGGTGCGGAATCGTCCATGAGCGTGGTGGTCAGCCTGATCGACGCGACGCTCGCCTTCGGCGCGCATCCGCTGCTCGACGGCGCCAATTTCACCCTCGTGGCCGGCGAGCGCGTCGGGCTGATCGGTCGCAATGGCACCGGCAAGTCGAGCCTGCTCGGCGTGATCGCCGGACGCATCGCGCTCGACGACGGGCGGCTGGTCCGTCGCGACGGACTGGTCGTGGCGGCCGTGGAGCAGGAGCCGGCGTTCCCCGATGCCGAGACGCTGCTCGATGCGCTCATGCAGCGCGCGGGCGGCGAGGAGCTCGCGCGGATCGACGAGCGCCGCTACTGGAGCCTGCAGGCGCGCATCGTCCAGTACCTGGAGCGGCTCGGGCTGGATCCGGGCGCCGATCCGGGCCGGCTCTCCGGCGGGCAGACCAAGCGGGCGGCGCTCGCGCTCGCCTTCGCCGAGGAGCCGGACCTGCTGCTGCTGGACGAGCCGACCAACCATCTCGACATCGATGCGATCGAGCAGCTCGAGGGCCTGATCCTCGCCGGCCCGGCCCTGATCGTGGTCACGCACGACCGGCGCTTCCTCGACAACGTGGTGACGCGCATCGTCGAGCTGGACCGGGGCCTGCTGCGCAGCTTTCCCGGCAGCTTCGCCGCCTACGAGCGATCCCGCGGCGAGCAGCTCGCCGCCGAGGCCGTGGCCCAGCGCCGGTTCGACAAGTTCTGGGCGCAGGAGGAGGTCTGGATCCGCAAGGGCATCGAAGCGCGTCGCACGCGCAACGAAGGCCGGGTGCGGCGCCTCGAGGCGCTGCGCGCCGCGCGCGAGCAGCGTCGCGAGCGCGCCGGGCGTGTCCGGCTCGAGATCGACGCGGGCGCTCGATCCGGTCGGCTGGTGTGCGAGCTGGAAGGGGTGTCCAAGTCACTCGGCGGGCAACTGCTGGTGCGCGACCTCGACCTCACGATCCAGCGGGGCGACAGGCTCGGCCTGATCGGGCCCAACGGCTCGGGCAAGTCGACGCTGCTGCGGCTGATCCTGGGCGAGCTCGAGCCAGACGGCGGCACCATCCGGCTCGGCACCAACCTGGCGGTGGCGTACTTCGACCAGCTGCGCGAGCAGCTCGACGGCGAGGCCACGGTCGCGGAGACCGTCAGCCCCGGCTCGGACCACGTCGAGATCAACGGCGAGCGCCGCCACGTGATGAGCTACCTCGGCGACTTCCTCTTTCCCCCCAACCGCGCCTCTTCGCCGGTCCGCACGCTCTCGGGCGGGGAACGCAACCGCCTGCTGCTCGCGCGGCTCTTCGCGCGTCCGGCCAACCTGCTGGTGCTGGACGAGCCCACCAACGACCTCGACCTGGAATCGATCGAGCTGCTGGAGGCGACGCTGCAGTCCTATCCGGGCACCCTTCTGCTGGTGAGCCACGACCGCACCTTCCTCGACAACGTCGTGACCTCCGTGCTGGTGGCGCAAGGCGGCGGGCGCTGGCTCGAGCTGGTGGGCGGCTACAGCGAATGGCTGGCCGCG
>JAEWGX010000084.1 GCA_023388075.1 Pseudomonadota bacterium | reverse complement strand
CCAGGTTCTCCCGGATGAGCTGCACCAGCAAGGTGCGGGAATCGACGGTGACGGAAACCGGCTTGCCGTTCACTGTCAGCTTGACGGTCTGCTGCATGGAATGTCTCCTGATGAAGGCTTCTCGCGATCGTTGAAGGCCTGCGGCCGAAGCGTCGGCCGATTGCGCAACTGTACACGCTTTGGACCGGAAGGCCGTACCCGCGCGCCGTTGCGCCGGAACTCGGCCTGCGCCGCCTTCAGAGAATTATGCCTTGATGCCGGGGAGGATCGCGAGGTCGGTCCCCCGCAGCCGGCTCCGCGACCGAGGCTTCCCGCTGCTGTCGCAAGTACCGCCTGCCGCGACTTCCGTCACGTTCCGGCCGGGCGCTGGTCGCCGCCTCCCGGGAAAGCGATGGCGAATGCCGCGGACAACTGTCAACGATGCACTCGGCGAAAGGACCGGCGTTAACTGCTTCACGGAGCCCGTTCAGGCGGCCGCCTAGAGTATGTCAGCGGCTCAGACGCGAGTCGCAATCCATCGTACTCACGGTTTCGGGACGCCATGAAACACGGTATCTCTCTCGCTGTCGGTCAAGCCGCGATCCTTGCCGCGCTCGCCGCATGTGGTGGAGGAGGGGAGCAGTCGTCCGGAAGTCCGCCGCCGTCCGGCACCGTGCCAACGCCCGCTCCTGTCGACCCAGGCGCGCAGCAGCCATCGGTGCCGGCGGCCGAGGTCCCGGGGCCGGCACCGTCGCCCGGACCGAAACCAGCGCCAGGACCCGCGCCGACGCCGACGCCCCCGCCGAGCCCCAGCCCGTCGTCGAAGCGACAGACCGGGGCCTGGTCGCCCGTGGTGGAATGGCCGCTCCTGTCGATACACGCCGCATTGCTTCCCGACGGTCGGGTGATGACTTATGGAACCGACCTCAGCCGCACGGGCACGGGGGCGTTCATGTACGACGTGTTCGATCCCGCCGGCGACATCCATTCTCCCGATTCCCATCTCACGCTCGAGAACCGGACGGGTACCTATCTCTTCTGCAGCTCGCAGGTCGTCCTGCCTCTGTCCGGGGAGTTGCTGCTGAACGGCGGAGACATCGTGCAGGGCGGTCGGCCCCTGAGCCGAGGCAACGATGACACCAACATCTTCAATCCGTCGAACAACCAGCTTCGGTCCTCCACCCCGATGAAGCGTCCGCGTTGGTACAGCACGACCACGGTGCTGCCCAACGGCGAGCTCTACATCCAGGGGGGAACGGACGGAGAGGACCATCCGGAGCTTCGCGACCTCAACGGACAATCGATCCTGCTCGAAGGGATCGATACGCTCAAGACGCAGCCCGGCAACGGCCACCCCTATTTCGACAACAACTACCCCCGCAACTTCGTCGCGCCCGACGGCACGATCTTCGGCTTCGATCACCACTGGATGTATCGGGTGGAGCCTTACCAGACCGGTGAAGGCGGACTGCCCGGACGACTGACGATACTCGGGACGCATTGGGACGTTCCCTACGGCCGCGGCTGGGTGGCTTCGTCGACGGCGGTGATGTACCGGCCCGGGAAGATCCTCCAGGTTGGAGGAACGAGCAACAACGCGACGCTGATCGACATCACCGGCCCGACTCCGCGCCTGAAGGACCTGCCGCGGCTCAGCCAGGTGCGTCAGTGGGCCAATGCCACCGTCCTTGCCGACGGGCGCGTGCTGGTGTCGGGCGGATCGACGAAGAACCTGCTTGACGACCCGGCGGGACTGGACGCCGGCCAGATCGGTTACCACACGGAGATCTTCGATCCGGTGACGGAAACCTGGTCCATCGGTGCCTCGATGACGTCGAAGCGCCTCTATCACAGCGTGACGCTGCTATTGCCCGATGGCTCGGTGCTTTCCAGCGGTGGCGGATCGCCCGGTCCGGTCGACAACCTGGATGCCCAGGTCTACTACCCCGGCTACCTCTTCGCGAGCGACGGCACGCGTGCTGCGCGTCCGGTCATAGAGAAGACGCCGGGCGCCGTGCCGCGCGTGGTCAATCCTGGCGGAGTGCTGCAGGTCGTGTCCCCCGACGCCGCCGCGATCCGACGCGTCACGCTGGTCAAGACCGGCTCGGTCACGCACTCGTTCGACATGGAGCAGCGCTTCGTGGAGGCGACCTTCAGCCGCAGCGGCAACACGTTGAACGTTCAGTTGCCGCCCGCCGCGCAGCATGCCACGCCGCCGGGCTTCTACATGGTGTTCGTGATCGATGCGGCCGGAACGCCTTCGGAGGCTTTGATGATCAGGGTCAACCCGACCTGAGGACCGCGTGGTGCAGAGCAGTGTGGGGGCGGCTGCGGTTCACCACAGTCCGCCCCTGACCTCGCTGGCCTCCACCAGCTTGGCTGCGCGAAGTGTAACCCGGGAACGCAGATTGCGCATCGTGCGGCCCGCGGCGTCGCCGCGTACCGGGAGAACCAATGCCTCAGGACCGCAGCCCAGAGGTGAGGCGGCTGCTCGAGGCGCTCGACGACCAGGCGAGCGGCCACACGCTTCTCCTGATCGATCCACACGGAACCATCGTGTGGGCCAACCGGGGCGCAGAGCGGATCCTCGGATGTGACAAAGGCAGCCTCATCGGCAGGCCAAGCAGCGCGCTTTTCGTGCCGGACGACGTTGCGCTGGGCATTCCGGATCACGAGCTCGCCGTCGCGCGGAGCCAGGGAAGCGCGGAGGACGAGCGCTGGACCCAGCGCCCGGACGGCTCGACCTTCTGGGCGACGGGCCTCACCTATGCGCTGACGGACGAGGAGGGCGAGCTGATCGGCTACGGCAAGCTCTTTCGCAACCGGACCGACTGGAAAGAGCAACAGGAGACGCTGCGCAACCAGCTCGCCGACCTGGAGGCGCGTGACACGCGCAAGAACCACGTGATCTCGACGCTTGCGCACGAGCTGCGCAATCCCCTGGCACCGTTGACAAATGCCACGCACCTCCTGCGCGGCGGAGCGGCGGTGGACTATCCCATCCAGCTCATCGAGCGACAGGTGGGGATGCTCCGTCGGCTGGTGGATGGCCTGCTCGAGGCGACGAGGGCAAGCGCCGGCAAGGTCCGGTTGGAGCGCGAGCGGCTGGTGCTCCAAGAGGTGATCAGGCATGCCACCGAGTCGGTGCACACGCTCATCGATCAACGCGGGCAGCAGTTCGACATCCTGATGCCGCCGGGGCCCATCGAGCTGGTGGGCGACTGCGTCCGGCTGCAGCAGGTCTTCGGGAACCTGCTCCACAACGCCGCCCGCTACACCCCCCCGGGTGGCCGCATCTGGCTGCAGGTCACCGCCGAGGGGGAGGAGGCGGTCGTCCGTGTGGAGGACAACGGCATCGGTATCGAGCCGGAGACCCTTGCGCACATTTTCGATCTCTTCGCGCAAGTGCACGTGGCGGACACCGGCGAAGGCGGGGTGGGCATCGGCCTCGCCGTCGTCAAGGAGCTGGTGATGCTGCACGGGGGCACCGTCCAGGCCACCAGCGACGGCATCGGCAGGGGCAGCACGTTCACCGTGCGGCTCCCACGGGAGGCCGTCGCGTAACCGCTCGCCGCGTTGGGCGCGCCCGTGAGGGCGAAGGCGGAGATGGCGCAGGTGGCTCCGACCGCTGGCTGGGCATGGCGATTGCAACGGGCGCGCCGGACAACCAAGGAGGCACCATCATGCAACTTGAGCAACTGCATGCAACCGAGGCGCGAATCGACGCCCTGATCGCCGTCATCGAAGCCGACGCGAAGCTCAGGCGCAGTGCAGGCGCCGCGCTGCGACGGCTGAGGGGGCTTCGCTGGGCGACGCAGAAGGTGCGGACGAGGCTGTCACGCGCGGCGGCCCGGCAGTATCCGCGCCTCTACTGGCGCTCGCCCGCCACACGCTAGCGTTGCGCGCCCCCGGCTCGGCCGCGTGACGCGGCCCGAGTCGCTAACCCGAGGCCTCCAGCCACTCCAGCACGGCGTCGCGGTTTCCAGTGAAGACGATCCGGTCCGCCTTGCGGTCGCGCTGATACTGGTACATCGGATCGTAGTACTCGGCCAGCAGGATACGGATCCAGTCGCGATGCCGGTCCACCTCCCCGGTACGTCGTTGCAGGGCGAGCGCCTCCGAGATCAGCGCATCGACGCGGCGCAAGCGCTCCAGCCCGAGCCGCTTGGTCATCGCCTCGAGGCTCGAACGCAGGCGTGCGCCGAAGGCTTCGAACCCGGCTTCCTCGCCTTTCGTCGCGATGAACTCGGCGCAGAGCCGGGTCACGTAGTCGCGCAGGATGCGGCTCACCCGGGATTCGAAGCGGTCTTCCAGCCAGATCACCGGCGACCGTTGCATCGCCTCGCGCAGCACCAGCGGCAGCCCGCAGCTGCCGACGCTGCGGCCCTCGTCCTCCAGGAGGAAGCGGACCATGCCGGCCGTCCGCTTGCGAAGCAGGTCGATCGCGATCCGGTGTTCGAAGTCGATCGGGCTCGGTTGCGGCGTCGCGCGCTTGCCGAAGGCCGAGCCACGGTGGTTGGCATGTCCCTCCAGGTCGATGGCGTCCGGCCGGGCTTCGATCACCTCGGTCTTGCCGGTCCCGGTCAAGCCGCTCAGCAGCACCAGCCGGCAGTCCCGGACGGCGCCTTCGATCTCCGCCGCAAGGAACTGGCGCATCGCCTTGTAGCCGCCGCGAATCCGCGGGTAGCGCAGGCCGGCGTCTTCACGCAGCCACTGCGCGACCAGGGCGGAGCGCAGGCCGCCACGGAAGCAGTACAGCACGCCGCCAGGATGCGCGCGGACGAAGGTCGCCCAATCGCGCAGCCGCGCCTCGCGGATGGCGCCGCCCACCAGCCGGTGCCCCAGTTCGATCGCCGCCGCCTGCCCTTGCTGCTTGTAGGCGGTGCCGACCTTCTGCCGTTCGATGTCCGTGAGGAGCGGCAGGTTCACCGCGCCCGGGAAGGCGCCGCGGCCGAATTCGATCGGCGCGCGCACATCGAGCAGCGGAACGCCGGCCAGAAAGATGGACCGGAAGTCGTCGACCAGATCAGCAGCGACGCCCGGCGGCTCCAGGGTTGCCTCAGACGATGCGGACCGCATGGCCCTCCTTGGCGACCAGCTCACCAATCGGGCGCAGTTCGAGTCCTTCCGATTCGGCCGCGGCCAGGAACGAGGCCTCGCCATCCGGCTCGACCGCCACCAGCAGGCCGCCACTGGTCTGGGGATCGCAGAAGAGGTTTCTCTGCACGGCGGTGAGCTCGCCGATCCGGTGCCCGTAGCTGTCGAAGTTGCGTTGCGTGCCCCCCGGCACGCAGCCAAGTTCGAGGTAGTGCTCGATCCCCGCCAGGCGAGGAACGGCGTCGGCCTGCAGGCGGGCGGTGAGCCCGCTGCCGTCGGCCATCTCCACCAGGTGCCCGAGCAGGCCGAAGCCGGTCACGTCGGTCATCGCGGTCACGGCGGGCAGCTTGCCGAATCGGCTGCCGGCGCGGTTGAGCCGGCACATCCAGTCCCGTGCGACGCCGCGGTCGTGTTCGCGCAGGCGCGACTGCTTCTCGGCCGTGGTGAGGATGCCCACGCCGAGCGGCTTTGTCAGGAAGAGGCGGGACCCGGCCGTCGCGGTGTCGTTGCGCTTGAGGTGGCCCTTCGCCACCAGACCCGTCACCGCCAGCCCGAAGATCGGCTCGGGCGCGTCGATGGAGTGGCCGCCGGCCAGAGGGATACCGGCCTCGTCGCAGGCGGCGCGTCCGCCGCGGATGACGTCGCGGGCGACTTCGGGGGGGAGCACGTTCACCGGCCAGCCGAGGATCGCGATGGCCATCAGCGGATCGGCGCCCATCGCGTAGATGTCGCTGATCGAGTTGGTGGCCGCGATGCGCCCGAAGTCGTACGGATCGTCCACGATCGGCATGAAGAAATCGGTGGTCGACACCACGCCGCGCTCTTCATCCACCGCGTAGACCGCCGCGTCATCGCGCGAGGCATTGCCTACCCAGAGCGCCGGATCGACGTTCTGCGCGCCGCTGCCGGAGAGGATGACCTCCAGGACCTTCGGCGAGATCTTGCAGCCGCAGCCGGCGCCGTGGCTGTACTGGGTGAGGCGGACGGGTTCGGTCATGAGGGCGATCTCTGGATTCCAAGCCTACCGTCAATGGTAGCGCGGCCCTTCCCCGGATCAGCCGTCCTTTGCCCCCTCGTCCGGCTTCTCCACCAGCGCGTCGCGGGCGGCCGCGTCCACCAGCGACTTGGCCGTCCCGCTGCCGAGATTGAAGTACTCGGCGCGGTTCGACACGTGCAGGGTGTAGTCGTCCGCGTCCGGCGCCTTGCCCAGGCGGTAGGTCAACGGCTCGCCGCCCGCGCGTGCCAGCGTCATCGTCAGCACCGGATTCTCCATGCCGTATTCCGGCTTGGCCTCGCGCCCGCGCACCGAGACGAAGCGCAGGTCGGCCACCCGCTGCACCAGCTTGTCGACCGCTTCCGCCGCGAGGCGCTCGCCGGCATCCAGGCCCGTCGCGACCCAGCCGGCCTCGGAGGCTTTCGCCTGCTTCGCGACGCCTTCGTTCGACTCGCCGGACCCGCTGCCGTCCGCCCCGGCGACTGCATCCGGCTTCGAGATCCGCAGCCCCGCGATCTCGAGCGAACGGAGCTCCGATGGCGCGAAGGCGAGTAGCGCCTTGTCCTCCCAGTCGGATGCGTTGGCCGGCACGTCGTAGGCAGCCAGCTCGACGCTGTGGATCGCCTCCTTGCCGTCCGCGCGGGCGTGGATGCGCCGCAGGCCGGGCGAAGTGCCGAGATAGAGCGTCGCGATGGTCTCGTCTGCGGCGGCGAGGTGGATGCGGCGCTCGAACTCGCGCTCGTCCACCTTGAACCGCACGCGGGCACTCGCGCTGGTGGCAACGGGCGTTGCGCCGCGCAGGCCTTCCAGCCTCTCCAGCAGCTGTTCGACCCGCTTGCCATCGGCCGGGAAGTCGCCGGCATCGGCGATCCGCCATCGCCCCTCGGCCTTCGCGAGCACCACCTTCGCGTCGTCCGGGCCTTCGATGGTGATGCGATCGATCCGGTCGCCGTCCCCCGCGATCAGCGGGGCGGTGTCGGCGGGTGAGGACAGGCCCCGGTCGGACCAACCGACGGCCACCGCCATCACCAGTTGGGCGGCAAGCAGCAGGGCCAGCAGCCTGATCGTCTTCTGCATGGATTACACCTCCGCGAGAACCTGGTCGTAGCGCTTGCGGTCCACCGTCGCCACCCGTCGGCGCCACGCCCAGACAGCGACCAGGCCCGTGAGCGCCAGCCCGTAGTTGACCGCCTCCCACAGCCGCTGGTCGCCCTCGCGCAGCGGCACGAGCGTGCTGGCGAGCTGGGTGCGCCCACGCAGCGCCAGCAGGGCGGGCTCCTCGAGCGACCAGTCGATCGCGTTCTGCAGGAAGGCGAGCGGCTTGGTGTAGAGGGTATTGATGCCCTGCGAGGCGAGCTCCAGCGCGGTGTCGGCGCCGAAGCTGTTGCTCGCCACCACGACGAGCCGGGCCGATTCGGGGGAGCGCTCGATCACGCCGGTGACGCGGGGCGCGGGATCGTCCGCCTTGTCGCCATCCTGTTTCGCGGCCGGGTCCTGCTCGTGCGCGGGGTGCGTCGCAAGCGGCGATTCCTCGCCCTTGTAGAACGAGTCGAAGCGTCCCTCCACCGCGACCGCGAGCAACCGCGGACCGGTATCGCCGTTCGAAGCGAAGCCGGTCTCCGGGTGGGTGCGATAGTCCGGGACCATCTCGAGGCTGTCCGAAAGCCAGCTTCCGGAAGAGCTCTTCAGCAGCTCGGTGACGTTCCGGTCACCATTCCTGCCGGCATCGAGCGTTATCGGCGAGACCCAGTTGAGCGTCAACTGTCCGAGCGACGCGGTGACCGGATTGCGGGGATCCAGGCCGGCCCCGCGCAGGTCGGGGAAGTGCGGATAGGGCAGCATCCGGTACTCGCGGAGGGTCAGTCCGCCCACCTGGCGCTCCACCGGAATCGGAAGCGCAGCGTTCTGCGGATCGAGCACCATGGTTTCGCCGATCTCGATGCCATGATGCGCGAGCCACTCCTCGAGCCCCGATTCGTGCTTGCTCGCGTGGATGGTGCCGGTGAGCTGGGCGTCGAAGGGCGAGGTGGTCATCACCACGCTGCCGCCCTGCATCAGGAACTGGTCGATGGCGAAGCGCTGCTTGTCGTCGAGCTGGCTTGGTGCGAGGACCAGCAGCAGGTCGGCCTCGGCCGGGACCTGCCCGCTCTTCAGGTCGGTGTCCTGCAGGCGGAGGTTCTCGCCAAGCACCTGCTCGAGTCGGTTGAAGCGTTGACCGCCGGGGCCGAAGCGCGGATCGCGAGGCGCAAGGCCACCGTCGGGCTTCACGACGGCGACGGTGGCGAGCGCTCCCGGCGTGAACCGCTGCAGCGCTGCGTTGACGCTGCGCTCCAGCGCAGCCTTGTCGAGCGTCTCGGGCATCGGCACCTGCAGCGCCTGGTCGTCGCCCTCGAGCACCATGTAGAACCAGAACGGCGTCGGGTCGACCAGGCTCGCCACCTGCGGCCCGAAGCCGTAGTCCTGCCGCAGCCGTGCGGCGAGCTGGCCGCCGTCTGCCTCCGGGTCCTGGAAGCTCACCGTCAGCTTGTCGCCGGCGCGCGCCTTCAGATCCTCCAGCAGCGCCGCGAGGTCGGCCCGGAGCTCACGCAGCGACTGCGGCAGCTTGCCGTCCGGCGAGACGTAGGCCTTGAAGGTCACCGGTCGCGTCATCCGCTCGAAGGGGTTGCCGCCGGCGTCGTAGGCGGAAGCCACCTTGCGGATCGCGCGGGTGATGGCGTACTCCGGATTCTTCAGCGCGACATCCAGATCGCCTTCGCCCCGTGCCTTCACTTCGATCAGGTCCTGGAAGCCGAGCGTCTCGAACTGGTCGCCATAGGCGATCACCAGGTCGAAGTACGAGCTCACCACCGCGGCCTGGTATCGGTCCGCGGTCTGGAACGGCACCGGCCGGATGCCGTAGCGCGAGGCGGCTTCCTCCTCGGCCGCGCGGTCGCGGGTCGGATCGACGAACTCCACCCGGGCGCGCCCTTCGGCGAGCACGGCGTACTCCTCGAGCAGGTCCTTGATCCTGGGCACCAGCGGCGCCAGCAGCGGGTGAGTCTTGGCCGAGAAGTAGCCGCGGATCAGCAGCGGCTCCTGCAGCCGGCGCAGTTGCTGCCCGGTCGCCTCCGAAAGCGAATACTGCGCGCCCGCGGTGATGTCGGCCCGCGCCCAGTTGACCGGCGCGAGCCAGAGGTTCGCGGCGAGGAAGTTGGCCGTGGCAAGCCCCGCGATCCAGCCCCACTGCCGATGACCGCGGCTTGCAGGATTGCCGGCCCAGCGGAAGCGCTCCAGCGAGAAAAGGTTCAGCGCCAGGAACACGCCAACCAGCGAAACGTAGTAGTACAGGTCGCGCAGGTCGATCACGCCCCGGGTGATGGACTCGAAGCGGGTGCCGGTGCCGAGCAGCGCGAGGACGCCGCCCACCTGGTGGCCGAACAGGGCGACCAGGGTGTCCGAGCCGATCAGGTAGAACACGCCGCAGACCACCGCGGTCAGGATGAGCGCGACCACCGGGTTGTCGGTCCGGCTGCTCATGTAGAGGCCGATCGCCACGTAGGCGGCGGCGAGGAAGAGCGTGGCCAGGTAACCGCCGACCACCGGCCCCCAGTCGAGCGGGCCGAGGAGCGATACCGTGATCGGCAACGGCAGCGTGAGCAGCAGCGCGAGTGCCACCAGGCCGAGCGCGGCCAGGAATTTCCCCAGCACCAGCGTGAGCGGCGACACCGGGGCGGTCAGCAGGCTCTCCAGCGTGCCCGCGCGTCGCTCCTCCGACCAGGCCCGCATGGTGAGCGCTGCCACCAGGAAGATGAGCAGCAGCGGCAGCCATTGGAAGAGGGGGCGCACGTCGGCGATATTGCGCGCGAAGAACGTCTCCACCCAGAAGAAGGCGAAGAGCGTCGCCGCGAGGAATGCGCCCAGGAAGAGGTAGGCGGCCGGCGTGGAGAAGAAGCCGCGGAACTCCTTGCGCGCGACGGTGAGAATCATCCTAGGCATGGGCCACCTCCAATGCCGAAGCTTCGTTCACCTTGGCGAAAAGCGCCTCCAGGTCCTGGCGCTCCGGCTCGAGCCGATGGATTGGCAGGCCGGCGGCGGCCAGCGCGGCCGCGACTCGCGGCGCCGCCTCGGGCGCGGCCGAGACGCGGTAGCGAAGTCGATCACCGACCGCTCCCAGTGGCTGCACGGATGCGACGCCATCCA
>JAEWGX010000083.1 GCA_023388075.1 Pseudomonadota bacterium | reverse complement strand
CATTGGCTACAAGGTCCTGGAGGATGGACGCAAACTGCGTGTGTTCCGCTCCAGTGGTGAGGCGCTCGACGCCTGAGGAATGAAGCAATGACCACGCGGCTCGAAAAGATCTACAAGGAACAGGTTGTGCCGGCTCTCATGGAGAAGTTCGGCTACAGCAATCCGATGGAAGTGCCCAAGCTCGTCAAGATCACCGTGAACATGGGTGTGGGCGAGGCGGCGACCAACAAGAAGGTGCTGGAAAACGCGGTTGCCGACCTTGGCAAGATCACCGGTCAGAAGCCGGTGACCACCAAGTCCCGTGTCTCGGTGGCCTCGTTTAAGATCCGCGACGGCTGGCCGATCGGCTGCAAGGTCACCCTGCGCCGCGCGAAGATGTACGAGTTCCTGGACCGCCTGGTGAACGTGTCGCTGCCGCGCGTGCGCGACTTCCGCGGCGTGTCGGGGCGTTCGTTCGACGGCCGCGGCAATTTCAACATGGGCGTCAAGGAACAGATCATCTTCCCGGAGATCGATTTCGACCAGGTCGACGCCGTGCGCGGCATGGACATCGCCATCACCACCACCGCCAAGACGAACGCGGAAGCCAAGGCGCTGCTCGAAGCCTTCCGCTTCCCGTTCCGCAACTGAGGAAACACACATGGCGAAGACCTCCATGGTCAACCGCGAGGCCAAGCGCGCCAAGCTGGTGAAGAAGCACGCCGGCAAGCGCGCCGAGCTCAAGAAGATCATCTCCAGCCAGACGGCGAGCTACGAGGAGAAGATCGAGGCCGCGACCAGGCTGCAGAAGCTGCCGCGCGACTCGTCGCCGGCCAGGCAGACCACCCGCTGCGCCCTGACCGGGCGTCCGCGCGCGGTGTACGCGAAGTTCGGCCTCGGCCGCAACATGCTGCGCCAGGCGACCATGCGCGGCGATGTGCCGGGCCTGCGCAAGGCCAGCTGGTAACAGGAACCGCCTCCGGCCGCGGCGACGCGGGCGGAGTCCGGCCACGGCCGGGGACAGGGCGGGCCATCGCCAGCGCGGGGCCAGCTCGTATATAATCGCCGGCTTGCCCGCTTCCGCGGGTCGGCCCGACGGCCTCCCGCCGCCCCTGCGCGGCGGGTGACAACCAGAACAGATTTTCGCGAAAGCGGATATCGGTGCACTCATAAGGAACGTCCATGAGCATGACTGATCCCATCGCCGACATGCTGGTCCGCATCAGGAATGCGGCCGCGGTTGGCAAGCCGACGGTGAAGATGCCGTCCTCCAGGACCAAGGTCGCGATCGCCAACGTCCTCAAGGACGAGGGCTACATCGGCGAGCTGCGCGTCACCGAGAACGGCGCCAAGGCCGAGCTCGAGATCGAACTCAAGTATTACGAAGGCCGCCCGGTGATCGAGCAGCTCAAGCGCGTGTCGCGCTCGGGTCTGCGCCAGTATCGGGGCAAGGACGCGCTGCCCAAGGTCCTCAACGGCCTCGGCGTGGCGATCATCTCCACCTCCAGGGGCATCATGACCGATGCGCAGGCGCGCCAGCAGGGCGTCGGCGGCGAAGTCCTGTGCTTCGTGGCCTAAGGGAGTAACCCGCATGTCCCGCATCGCCAAGAAGCCCATCGCCCTGCCCAAGGGCGTGGAACTCAATGCCCAGGCCGAATCGATCAGCGTCAAGGGGCCGAAGGGCACCCTGTCGATCGCCAAGCCGGCCGATATCCAGGTCAACATCGAGGACGGCAACGCGCTGTTCTCGGCCAACGATCCGTCGCGCATCGCCCTGACCGGCACCCTGCGCTCGATCGTCGCCAACATGGTCCACGGTGTCTCCCAGGGCTTCGAGCGCAAGCTCGAGCTGGTTGGCGTGGGCTATCGCGCTGCTGCCCAGGGCAAGGACCTCAACCTCTCGCTGGGCTTCTCGCACCCGGTCGTGTTCACGGCGCCCGAGGGCATCACCCTGAGCACGCCGACCCAGACCGAGATCGTTGTCGCCGGCGCCGACAAGCAGCTGGTGGGCGAAGTCGCCGCCAAGATTCGCGGCTTCCGTCCGCCCGAGCCGTACAAGGGCAAGGGCGTGAAGTACTCCGACGAAACCATCATCCGCAAGGAAGCCAAGAAGGCCTGACGGCCGGGAATCGGAGTGCGGGACTCGCGAATCGCAACAGCAAGAGCGTTCGAGTCTTCCCCGGATTCCAGCCTCCATTCCCGGATACGCGCCGATCCGCTTCCAGTAGAGAACAGACCATGGACAAGAAAATCGCCCGCCTGCGTCGCGCCAAGTCGACCCGCGCGCACATCCGCGAACTCGGCGTGCCGCGCCTGTCGGTGCTGCGCACCGGCCAGCATGTCTACGCCCAGGTGTTCAGCGCCGACGGCTCGAAGGTGCTGGCAGCGGCCAGCACCACCCAGGCGGAGCTGCGCGAAGGACTCAAGAGCGCCAAGAACGCCGAGGCCGCCGCCAAGGTGGGCCGCGCGATCGCCGAGAAGGCGCGCGCCGCGGGCGTGGAGCGGGTTGCGTTCGACCGCTCGGGCTACCGCTACCACGGCCGCATCAAGGCGCTGGCCGACGCCGCCCGCGAGGGCGGGCTGCAGTTCTGACCGCTTGAAAGCGGCGTGGCTGTCGCCATGTCGCCTCTCGGGCATCCCCGCCGGTGCGGACTGCACCGGGCGCTCCGCGGCTTCTGTCCGCCGGATGCGATCCAACGCTCCAGACCACAACCATAAGCGGCCAAGCCGCAAATTCCCTTTCAATACGAGACACGGCAATGGCAGAACAACGTGAATCCCGCGGGCGCGACCGCAATCGCGACCGGGAAGAAGTCGATGACGGCATGATCGAGAAGCTGATCGCGGTCAACCGCGTCAGCAAGACCGTCAAGGGCGGTCGCCAGTTCACCTTCACCGCGCTGACGGTGGTGGGCGACGGCAACGGCAAGGTCGGCTTCGGCTACGGCAAGGCGCGCGAAGTGCCGGTCGC
>JAEWGX010000069.1 GCA_023388075.1 Pseudomonadota bacterium | reverse complement strand
CGATCGAGAGCGACCCGACCGAGACGCCCGAGGCCGAGGCCCTGCGCCGCGCCATCCTCGCGCAGTTCGACCAGTACGTGAAGCTCAACAAGAAGGTGCCGCCGGAGATCCTCACCTCGCTCAACGGCATCGACGACGCGGGCCGCCTCGCGGACACCATCGCCGCCCACCTGCCGATCAAGATCGAGCAGAAGCAGGGCATCCTCGAGACGCTGCCGGTCTCGGAGCGGCTGGAGAAGCTGCTCGCCCAGATCGAGAACGAGCTGGACATCCTCCAGGTGGAGAAGCGCATCCGCGGTCGCGTGAAGCGCCAGATGGAGAAGAGCCAGCGCGAGTACTACCTCAACGAGCAGGTCAAGGCCATCCAGAAGGAGCTTGGCGAAGGCGAGGAGGGTGCGGACTTCGAGGAGCTCGAAAAGCGCATCAAGGCCGCCCGCATGCCCGCGGAGGCCCGCAAGAAGGCCGAGGCCGAGTTCCGCAAGCTGCGGCTGATGTCGCCGATGTCGGCCGAGGCCACCGTCGTGCGCAACTACATCGACGTGCTGGTCAACCTGCCCTGGAAGAAGAAGAGCAAGATCAACAACGACCTGCGCAACGCCGAGAAGGTCCTGAACGAGGACCACTACGGGCTCGAGAAGGTCAAGGAACGGATCCTGGAGTACCTCGCGGTCCAGCAGCGGGTGGACAAGGTGAAGGCGCCGATCCTCTGCCTCGTCGGGCCCCCGGGGGTCGGCAAGACCTCGCTCGGCCAGTCGATCGCCCGCGCCACCAACCGCAAGTTCATCCGGATGGCGCTTGGTGGCGTGCGTGACGAGGCCGAGATCCGCGGCCACCGTCGCACCTACATCGGCTCGATGCCGGGCAAGGTGCTGCAGAACCTGACCAAGGTCGGCGTGCGCAATCCGCTCTTCCTGCTCGACGAGGTCGACAAGATGGGCATGGACTTCCGCGGCGACCCGTCCAGCGCACTGCTGGAGGTGCTGGATCCCGAGCAGAACCACACCTTCGTGGACCACTACGTCGAGGTGGACTACGACCTCTCCGACGTGATGTTCGTCGCCACGGCCAACTCGCTCAACATCCCGCCGGCGCTGCTGGACCGGATGGAAGTGATCCGCCTGGCGGGCTACACCGAGGACGAGAAAGTCTCGATCGCGCTGCGCTACCTGCTGCCCAAGCAGATGAAGGCGAACGGGCTGAAGGCGACGGAGATCAGCGTCAACGAAGCGGCCGTTCGGGACATCGTGCGCTACTACACGCGCGAGGCGGGCGTGCGCTCGCTCGAGCGCGAGCTCTCCAAGATCTGCCGCAAGGTCGTGAAGACGCTGCTGCTGAAGAAGTCGGAGCGCAAGGTCCTGGTCACGCCCAAGAACCTGGACAAGTACCTGGGTGTGCGCCGCTTCAGCTTCGGCATCGCGGAGAAGGAAAACCAGATCGGCCAGGTCACCGGCCTTGCCTGGACGGAGGTGGGCGGCGAGCTCCTCACCATCGAGGCGGTGGCAGTGCCCGGCAAGGGCAAGACCACCTTCACCGGCAAGCTCGGCGACGTGATGCAGGAGTCGATCAAGGCGGCCATCACGGTGGTGCGCCGCCGCGCGCAGCGGCTCGGCATCGCCGCGGACTTCCACGAGAAGAAGGACCTGCACATCCACGTGCCCGAGGGTGGTACGCCCAAGGACGGCCCCAGCGCGGGCATCGCCATGACCACGGCGCTGGTCTCGGTGCTGACCAACATCCCCGTACGCGCGGACGTGGCGATGACCGGCGAGATCACGCTTCGCGGAGAGGTGCTGCCCATCGGCGGCCTCAAGGAGAAGCTGCTCGCGGCGCATCGCGGGGGCATCAAGACCGTGCTGATCCCCGAGGAGAACGTGAAGGACCTGGCCGAGATCCCGGACATGGTCAAGAACAAGCTCGAGATCATCCCGGTCAAGTGGATCGACCGCGTGCTCGAGGTCGCCATGGAGCGCCTGCCGGAGCCGCTGCCCGACGAGGAAGTTGCCGACGGCACCGCCAAGCCGGTCCCGTCCAAGGGCGGCAAGTCCGGCGAGGTGGTGGCACATTGAGCTTCGCGTTCGCGTCGTCGCTCAGGCGTCGACGCGTCGCGTAGCAGCGTCTCCCTTCCGCGCCGGACGAGGGCACGAAGCCTTGCAGGGTACGCCCACTCCTCTGCTATACTAGCGGGCTGTAGCAAGCTTCGGTGACGAAGCGAAACGGACCGACGGGTGCTTAGCTCAGCTGGTAGAGCGGCGCCCTTACAAGGCGTAGGTCGGGAGTTCGACCCTCTCAGCACCCACCAAGGTTCGCGTCGCCTCCCGGCATCGCAGATTCGCTCAGGAACTGGAGCGGTAGTTCAGTTGGTTAGAATACCGGCCTGTCACGCCGGGGGTCGCGGGTTCGAGTCCCGTCCGCTCCGCCAACAAAATCAATCAGATACCCAGAGACGCTTGCTCAGATAGAACCTCCTGTCTGCTTTGGGGGGTATACGCTGGAGTAAACCGCTTGCTCACTGCCTTCTGTGCTAATTGTGGGGCGGAGATACCAACGTCCGACAGTGGAGTCGAGCCAAGGCAGCGCCTCCCTTGTACGGCTTGCGGTAGTACTAGCCGACGGTTCGGCGAGGCTTTGACCGCAACGTGCGACGTCCACGCTGGCCACCGCATGAAGCATGTCCAGCCCGGATTAAGGAGGCCGCTGTACGAGTTGACGTCGTGGCTTGACTTTAATCGCGACACGTCCAAGCCAAGGCATCGCGCTCAGATAATCGACCGCTCGAAAGACATCTATGTCGAGGTCATAACTGACCCGCACTCGCATGACGTCTTTCGTTCAATACGAGAGCCGCTTTCCTGCCATGTGAGCGGAGATCCGGGGACAGTTCCACGATCCCTGCCTGAGTGCGAGCAGGGAGTACGTCCCGTCCCCCTGGGAGACGATCTAGCGAGAGTCATGTACGACCTACCGCCTCCGGTGGCGACAAGCGCACCTGTGGTGATCGAGATCGATGGAGGAGACTGGGGCCCCTACAGGGCAACGTTCGTCGCCAAGAAGCGACTGAACGAGGGCCGGGAGTCCTGGTTTTGGACGATGGATCGGGGTGAGCGAAGTAAGTGAGCTGTTCTCCTGCGGAACCGCACTCGGGCGAAGGGGCCGGCCACGCGCAGCAAAGGTCGGCGTAGGCAAGCCCACGCACAGGCACCACGCTGCCGGCTGTCGGGGTTTTCCTGAAACGCGGCACTGTCCGACTGATCCGCGTCCGGCCACCCCGCTTGCGCGAGCCCCGCCGGCAAGGGAAAGAACTAGACGAACTGCAGAATTTGGGCGATGTCGGTGATGACAAACTCCGGTTCGGTACGCGCGGCGATGCCGAAGGCCTGGGCCATCGCCTGTAGACCGTCTATGCGGCCCGTGGTGCGGCTTTTGTCCAGCTTCCGGGCACCGGTAGGGTCCTTGGTCACGATCGCGTTGGCGGCGCACATACGCAGTACTGGATGGTCGCCGTGGGCTACACGCGCATTCAGTAACTCGGCTTCTAGGACGTCGATCGCCGGGGCCATGTCCTTGTATCCCTGGCCCCACTCGACCAACGGCAGCGTGACGCCCAGCTGCTCGAACTCCTTCCTCAGCACGTCGATCCGCCAGCGGTCGTAAGCCACTGCTTGCAAGTTCAAGTCGGCCACGATGGCGGCGATGTCCTGGGCGACGAATTCATAGTCCACCGTCCGGCCAGGTGTCGTGTGAAGCCAACCCTGCCGGCTCCACATCGTGTACGGGGCACGGTCACGCTTCTCCCGCTCTAGCAGTCCGGCCTCGGGTGTCCAGAAATGCGGGACCACGTGCCAGGTGCCGGCGATCTTCCCGATCAGCACCAGGGCAGTCAGGTCGGTCCGGGCACTTAGGTCAAGGCCGGCGTAGACCTGGGTATCGCCGAAGGGCAGCACTTGGCCGCCGCAGCTCGCCCATACGGCAGGCGAGATCAGCGGAGACTCTGTCGAGACACGCTGGTTCAGCAGCAAGTTGCGGGCGGCGTTCTCCATGCTCGGCATCCTGCTCGCCTGGGTCATCTGCTCACGGAGGTCATCTTCCGAACGGAACAGCCCAAGCGCCGGATTCGCAGCCTGCCAGGCGGCAGGGTCTAGCAGATCGCACTCGGCCGGCGCCGTGTGGACGTGGCTCACGATGCGCGGGTCCTTGGCGACCTCGGCGTCATCCAGCCAGATCGAGAGGAGGTCGGCGTCGGATGCGGCCTGCGTCGAGATCGCGATCAGCAGCGGCGCTTCATGGGCGCCCTGGCTTGTCGTGATGGCGTCGATGAAGTTGGACTGCGGCCCGCGCACCTGACCTACCTCGTCCAGAATCGCCAGGACCGGGGATAGGCCATGCGCCGTCTTGCCCTCGGCCGCGAGCGCGCGGTACTCGGTATTCATCGGCAGGCCGATCAGGCGCTTCCCGCTCGGCACGATCCGGACGATCTTCTGGAGCCTCGGCGAAAGCTGAACCATCTTGGCCGCCAAGTTGAAGACCAGGGCGGCCTGGTCCCGGCTCATGGCGCCGCTCACGATCTGCGCGTTCAGCCTCGCTTCGGGTCCGACCAGGTGCGCCAGCAGCAGCCCGGCAATCGTGCCGCTCTTGCCGTTCTTCCTCGCGGTCGACAGGTAGGCGCGGCAGGTGCCGGCCGGGTTGTCATACACATCGCGGATGAACCGCTTTTGAAACTCGGCCAGGACCATCGGCTGACCCGCCTGGGCGCCGTCCGGCGTCAGGCAGTACCGCTCGATAAACTCGATGACCCGGGCGGCTCTCACACCGCCCGCAGCACCGGGATGAGATCGTCGGGCTCGGCATTGCGAGCGTCCACCTCGGCGGCCAACTTCTTGCCGGCGTCGCGGGCGCGGCCCTGGGTCGCTTCCGGGTGGACGTGAAGGAGGGTTGCCTGAGCCATCACCCGCCGGCTCAGAGTCTCGACTAGGCGGTGCTTGGGGTTCACCTTGCCCGCGATCATGTCGCCCTCGACGTCGATCTCGCCCAAGAGTCTTTCGATGGCGTACTGTGCCCGCGCCAGCTGGGCAGCGATGGCCAGGTCGGCGTCGTTCCACCGGTCGCGCGGCCGGTTGCGCATTAGAGCCGTCCAGAAGGGCCTACAGGCGTCCGGAAGGGTCACATGGGCAGGAGGGTTCGGCGGACTCAGAGCGGCGCTCTGAGCGGCTCTCACGGCCGCTGCCGCGCTGTCACTGCGGGGGGAACGGGGTCGCATCATGATCCTGCTCTGGACTTAGCGGTAAAGGAAGACGGCGCGGGCGGTCTAGCGCGCTCGGTTGCTGGCGATTTTTCGCGATCCGCCACGGGTGCGCCGGGTCCAGCGGGATGCCGTCGATGTCGCAGCCTTGAGCCACGCGCTTGCCGTGGTCGGCAGCCGTCTTGCGGCTATGACAGGTGTGGCAGAGGCTTTGCAACGCGGACTGGCTGTTGTCGCTGGGATCGCCGGAAACGTGGTCCACGTCCGTGGCCGGGACGATCAGCCCTCTCTGATAGCAGTGGGCGCACAACGGGGAATCGGCCAGTACCAGTCGCCGCAGCCGCTGCCATCGGGCAGTGTTTAACGGGATGGTGCGCCTGGGGTCGGCGTCGCGCCCGGTGCGTTTGCTCACGCGCGCCTCGGCAGGTTCTCCAGACGGCGCACCTCGTCAGTGGACATCCAACCGTCGGCAATTGCCTTGGAGTAGAACTGGGCGCGCGTGATGCTATCCCCGCGCAGCAGGCCCTCGACCGAATGCTCGGCGAAGTATGTGCGGCGCCCGGCCTCGGTCAGCAGTTGGCGTGCGATGGCCTGTTCCCAAGCAGCCAAGTGCCGGCGCAGGGTCAGGGTCACGAACTGGCGCGCCATCTCCACGCTGTTCGAATAGTTGCCGTGGCGCAGGTCACCGATGACGGTGGGCGGCACGCGGAACAGCCGGGCAACTTCCTCGACGGAGAACTGCCGTGCGGCGATCCACTCGGCATCCTCCAAAGTCATCGAGATCGGCTTGAACTCAAGCCCGGTAGCGAGTACGGCGGTTTGACCGTGGTTTGCAGTACCGGCGTACCGAGAATCCCAAGCACTGCGGAGCCGAGCCATTTGCTCGTCGGTCAGGTGCCCCGACGCCTGAAGGATGCCGGTCAACCGGGTGCCGTTGATGAAAGTGGCGTTGCCGTGGTCGCGCTCGGCAATAGCCAGTTCAAGCACCTCCCGTGCCGCCTGGATCGGCGACACGCCGATGATGCCGTTATCGCTGCGATGGCGCAGGTGGAATACTTCCTCTTGGAGCAGCCGGCGCATCCGGCCCTTGCCGTCGGCGACGTCGAATGCCAGGCGCCCGGTATCCAACTCGACCACCGTCATGCGCTCGGGATGGATGGGGATCAGGCTGCGGACCTGGCCATCGGTTCCGCGCAGGATCTCGGCATAGGCGTTGCCACGCAGGAGCACAGCGGCTTGTAGTTGCTCACGAAACTCTAGCGCCGTCTGCCGATCGTTGGGCTGTTCGTGAAGGACACGGTACAGCGGATGCCCGCTCGCGCGTTCACGGCCTTCCTCGTCGGTCCTTCGATACAGGATCAGCGGCAGGCTGGCGATGGTCTCGGAGACTGCCGACACGCAGGCGTATACGGCAGAGACGGATTCGGCACGCTGCGGCGTCACCGCGCCTGTTCGTAGCGCGGCGAAGTTGGACCAGTAGGGGTCGCTCGGGATGCTGCGCTTCTCGAATCCGAATCGGGACGCGATCCGCTCGACTAGGCGCATGTCTGCAACCAGAGCGCGTGCGTGCTAAGGGTGATGATCTGCGGACGGCTGCGCTTGGCCACCGTCGTGTCCGGGTAAGCCGGATCAGCGGTCAGCGTGATCTCGTGAAGGTCGACCTTCAGCAACTCTCTCAGCCACTCCCCGCCGTTTCGTTCTTCCCATCGGTCGCCACCTTCCGGGACAACAAAGCCGAAAGAGCAGCCGGCGACATCGCCACGCTCGACCAGGACGGCCAGGTCGCGACCATGTGAAGTATCAGGAAGGCGAAGATCGAACCGGAGTCCATGATCATCCTCTTGTACCTTCAAGGTGCCCGCCGCCGTACTCCCAAGCAAGGCACGGGAATCGTGGTGGTACAGCGCCTTGATGTTCCGGCTCAAGTCCGCGAAGGCACCCCGGCGCACGATCTCGGCGAAGTCGCCCAACCGTGCTTCGGAGTTGAAGACCGCCGCGTATCCGGTTAGTTGCCCGGGAGATGCGGCCTTCAGGGTGCCGGTGCGGACTTCCATCAGAACGGCAAGTCTTGGGCGATGACGAATGCCTGAGGATGCCGGAACGCGATGTCAACCGTGCTCATCGCGCGCACCAGGACGTTGCCCTTGGTGTACGCGGTTTCGGCGTACGGGTTGACCAGGATGTCGATCTCGCTCCAGATGCCCAGCAGCGCCTGCGAGAAATCGCCGAGGATGACCGTGCCAGCGCCGGGGCTCTCGTTGAAGACCGGTACCTGATTTGTGACATAGGCCGGCAGGTCAGCCATGCGCCCACCTTCAAGCAGGTAACCCGCGCCGGCAACGCTGTCCTTCAGCTTCGTGCGCAGCACCCGAGCGGAACTCGGCTCAGTAAGCCAGACTGCGCTCGATACGTTCGCCAACTCGAGCAGCTCGATCATCCCCTGGACCTGCGCCCACGTCGGCGTTGCCAAGGTTCCCGGCTGACTGCCGGCGATCTCCAGGATTCCGTCCGGCTCGTTGGATCCGCCGCCTTGGATGATCGCGGAGTCGATCGCCTGCGCCAGCATGGCCGCCAGGTCGGATCGGACGAGATCCTCGATGTCGGGGCTGGACTGCTGAATCAACTGCCGCGACAGTTCCGTCATGCCGCCGGCATGCTTCGGCGAGAGCGTAACCGGATCGAACGCCATATCCGACGGGGCCAGCGCCGCATCCTGGGCGACCCAGCCGGTCGTCATCGACGTCTGGTGCTTCGGGATCGACACGTTGCCCGTCAAACCAGACAGGACGCGAACACCAAGCCGGCGGGCAAGGAGCGCGTTGCGCAGCGGATCGATGTACAAGTCCGGCCTGTGGTTCGTTCCAACGACTTCCGCCGCGGAGGATGTGGTACTCACCCGCTTCTCCAGCGCCGACATCGGAACGTACGCGCCCTGCGCCTTCCTACCGGTACGCCGCTCAGTTTCGATGGCGTACTCTGCCGCTGCGCCGGCCAGGGCCCGGCCTTCCATCTGGGCGCGAATCACCTCGACCACAGAGACCTGCGACTGGAGCGTCGCGAACGACTTGTCGCCCACCGGCTCGCCAGTCATGCGGCGTTCGGCATCCGCCAGGAACTGCGCGCGGGCCTCTTGGCCTTCCAGGTCAGTCACCTCCGCCTTCATCGAGTCGAACTGCTTCTGCTCGGCTAAATTCAGTTGGCGCTTCTCGGTTTCGGCTTTGGCGACAAGGGCGCGCATCTCGGCGACTTTGCCGGCGCGCTGTTCACGGATACTGGCGATGTTCAAGTTCGAATCCTAGTTAAGTTCTCCCGCGTGTATACCACGGAGGAATGCCGTATTCACGCGATCTGCCGCACCCGCTTATCGAAAAGTCATGCGCGAATATCAGCGGACAGGAGTCGTCCTTACTTCGCTCTCGCCAGCACTACTTCGCCGATGGTGTCGACGTCGCCGCTGCGGGCCAAACGTAGGAACGTCAGCTGCGCCATGCGCTTGTCGTCGGCGAACAGCAGTCGGATTCCCGCACCCGCGCCGTTGTGGAACTCGGCCACAAGGTCTTCGCGTTCGTCGTCAGGGAGCGAGTCAAGCCAGGCGCCGAACATTTCCGTGGCTGCGATTGCGAGCGCTTGGTACGTGCGATTCATTCGGTCGTGGTCGTTCATCTGTTGATCCTTTAATGCGGGCATTTGAACCCCCGAGATCCATCGCTGAACCTCGGGGTGCGGGCTGATTGCAAGTTTGAATGTCGGCCGCTCGCTTTAAGTTCTGGCCAACTCGTTGCCACGCACCTGCCTGCAATCGTCCAGTCCATGCGGTTCCTGGGCATTTGAAGCGGGTACTGGTATTGGTGAAGGTATTGGTATTGCTACTGCTTAGAGGTGCCCACGATCATTTCAGCCTGTCTCCGCCTCTACGATCAGGTCGATGACCGAATACATAAGCGGTTCTGGAATCGGGCGCTGCTTGTAGTCCTTCTCGACCGTGCGCGTCCTGACAGTCCATAGGCGGCGGGTTAGGAAGTGTAGGGAAAGCCGATCGGGTCGCACCTTCAGGTCGTTTAGCCGGACGACATCCCGAAGCAGTTCCGACGAACGGCCCAACTCGAAGCGGCCTCCCTTGGCGGGTCGCCCTATCAACTTCTTTGCCCGGTAAGGCTTGATGAGGCGCAGGCCGGTATGCGGGCCGTCCATGACCTCGAACTTCAAGATGATCTTGCCGGAGTTGAACAGGAGGGCGGTTTCGTGGCCAAGGTACTTGCAGGAATAGTCCCCATTCGGAACGCGAAGCAGACTGTCCGGGGCGACCTTGATATCCCACTGCTCAGCAGACTTGAGCGAGACGACGTTCTGGCTCACCGTCCAATCCCCATCGCCAGCAAAGGAGGCTTCTGTGCGCGCAAGCTTCATTGCGACGCTTCCCCTAGCAGTGCCATCGCTCGTGCCCGCTGGTCGTCGCTGATCCAGTACCGGGCGCAGGTCGTTTCACCGCCAAAGCAGTTGGGCACCTGGACTAGTTCTCGGTCGATGCGGATTCCGAACTGCGATTGAAGATCGCTGACTGTGCTGCGCAACACGTAGTCGTGACAGTGGCGGACGGCCTCAAAGCAGTCTAGAGACTGTCTCTCCAAGAGAGTCCGGAGGACGTTCCAGCGCTTGGTTCCGGCACGCAAGGTGGTGCTAAGATTGGGGCTGACTAGTGCGTTTTCCTTAGCCGCCGGCGGTGCTTCCAACACCCCGGCGTTTTCTTTGAGAGTGAGCTGTTCCATCGTCGGCTACGCTCCCAGCGTGAGGCACTGATAGCTCGGCGGATTGCTTTCCTGCTCGCAGAGCTTCAGATACGCCATCAAGGCATCGTGCGTTACAAGCGTGCGACGTCCGACCTTGAAGGCCTTGAGACGGCCATCTTTGATCTCTTCATAGACCTTGGTGTTTCCCAGTTGCATCTCATCGCGCACCTGGGGGATCGTGTAGACCAACCTCGTTCCCATTCCATCAGCTCCGTTAAAGTCCGCCGGGGAATCCAGCGAATAGACGGAATTGTCCGAACGGAATTAAGGGTCGCCGCAGGAACCGGGATTAGTTAACTCTTGGACTTGCGGTACCTGGACACCATGACCTTGAACGACGTGAACTTGATCTCGGTACGGCCGCCAACGGCATCGTAGGTGATCGCGTCGGCCGTTTCCTCAGGCTCCAGTCGCATAAGATCGAGCGTAGAGTAGACGTCCGGCCAAAGTTCCCGCGCAGGGGTCCAGTCACCCAGGGCGTCACGCCGACGGGCCAGATTCGCCACGATCTGACTAACGTTCGCGTACTGGTCCAGATGATCCGTGCCGGACTTTGTCCCTGCTTTGGGCGAACCGAGCTTCGTCTGAACGTGCCCTCGGCGACGGTTGGACTGGTTGACTCGAAAAGCGTTTATGTACGCCTGGCGGAACTTGACCGCAGCCGTCTGAAGCTCAAGATGGGCACGCGTCTTCTCCAGCTCGTAGAGAAGGTCAGATTGACCCGTCATCAACGCCGTACGGGCTTTGGCGGCATGTCGGAGCGCCGCCCGTAGGTTCTGCCTGGCCTTCGCCTTGACATCGAACCGTACTTCAGCCGGATAGCCTTGGGCATTGCGGTCGATGAAAACCATCCTTGCGATGGAACCAAGCTCCCGCTCGATCTTCTCGTCCCTGTGGACCTCTCTGAACATTTCTAGGGTGTCGACAACAACCGTCCCGCCAGAGATGCGGCCGTGTCTGTCTCGCTTGTACTTCGGCTTCTTAGTGGTCATGTGCGGAGGCCGCGCCCCGTACAAGCGGCGCGGCGGCTGCCCTAGTCGTCCTGCGTCTCTGTCAACCCATAGACGATGTTCTCGCACTCCTCGATGTTCGTCTCCCCGTCGACAACCAACGACATGACTGCGCCGTTGAGCTGGCGCGCCCTGATGGTGAGCGACCGCATCTTCAAGTCATACCCGTCATGGTCCTTCTGCTCGATCATCAACTCCAGCAGCGCGTCAAGCTGATAGACGCCCTCCGAGACGATCCTGTGCCACCGCGACTGATTCCCGGCTTGACTGGGGAAGGACTCAATGTTGTCCATGAGCGGTCGCCTCGTTGTCGTGCTTCGCCTCAGCCATAACCTGCTCGACGTCGTCCCTGGCGCACAAGCCCACCACCAGCCGAGCCCGCGCGGTCTCCATCGTGGCCTTAACGGCGGTTAGCCAATCTACGTAGCTGTTGAGCCCGTCCAGCACTGCCGCGAAGCCAACGGCAACATCGCGGTCGTCATCGATGGCCTTGAACAACTCGTCGCAGGGCCTGGTCAGTGCCATCAGGGACACGCGACGGACGACTCCGAACTCGTCATGGGCGTGGGCTTCCTCAATCCGGTCTACCTCAAGTTCGGTGATCGCAGCCCGCTCCTTCCTGGCGTTCTCATAGATTCTGCGGGCTTGCTCGTCAGTCAGTTCTGAGGGCTTGGCATTACCATGCTTCTTAGCCATCTTCGATCCTCCATAGATCGGGGGTGGTCAGGCCGGGCCGGCGAGTTTCAGTCGCTTGGCTCGGCCGCTTGCCTGAGACCCGTCAGGCGGCGGTGATGCTCCTTGCGATCGGCACGACGTTGTCGGCAGCCAGGATGGCCTCCAACCGCTTTCCGAGCAGCTGCCACGCCGTCCGCTTCTCGTCGGCAAAGTCATGGTGGAGGTAGTGCCGTCGGACCTTGCTACCCGGGAGTACATGGTTTTGGCAGCGGTCGATTACGTCAGGCAGGACGCCGAGCTGTTGCATCATGGTGCTAGCCGTCCGCCGAAGATCGTGCGGCGTCCATTCCCCGTTCTCCCCGCCCGCCAACACCAGCGTGTCATCGTTCCGGCGGTGCTTCAGCGGCCTGCGTTCCTTGAACCGGATCTGGCGGTCACCGATCTGCTTGCTCATGGACTTGATGTTGACGTGGCCCTCGTCGTGATGCCGAGCCGGGAAGCACCATTCTGACCCGCCGGTCAACTCCTTGAGTGCCGTGAACTGGCGATGCGAAAAGTCGCTCAGGTACACGCGCCACTCCACCTTTGTCTTGGTGTTCTCCTTGGGGACGAACCACTCGCCGGCATCCAGATCGACATGCTCCCAACGGGCCTGTAGCAGTTCCCCAATCCGACAACCGACGGACAGGCAGATCCACATCGCCAGTTGCGTTTCCCGCTGTACCGGGCGCGTCGCCGCCCGCCGATCCGGAGCCTTCCGGTAGTTCTCTTCCAGTCGCTCGAACGTGTCGCGCAACTCCCTGATCTCGGCGGGGGAGAGCGTTCGCTCCCGGATGCCGCTTTCGTACCCCTGCGGCACCACCATCTTGAGATCGACAAGTTCGGCTGGGTTGTCGTCTATCAGCAGGGCGCGCCACGGCTTACGTTTCTCTGCCCAACGGAACATCTGGCGCAACTCGGACAGCATCCGCTCAGCTGTGCGTCCCCGGCCTCGCGCCTGGCCGACGGTTCGCAGCACCTCTCTAAGGTGGTCGTCGGTCAACTCGCGGACGGGAAGAGCGCCAATCGCAGGCAGGACGTCCTTGCCGAAGGTCCTGCGAAGCTCAGCATTCCCATCGGCTCGTGACACGCCGTTGCTAAGCCACGCCTCGAACATGCTGCCGAATGGCAAACGCTCGGCGTCCCGGCGTTCAGCCTCGGCTATGGTTGCCTCGATCTTGGCCTGTGCTTCGATGCGCTCGGCTTTCTTATGGTCGCGCGGATTGACTCCGGACCGGACCAGCTGGCGGGCGTCGTCGCGCTCCTGCCTGATCTTGGCCATGGTGAGGTTCGGCCAGGTGCCACAGTGATGCCACTGGACCTTGCCATTCCACTTGAACCCGTATCGCCAGCGGATCGACACGGCTCCGTCCGTTGCGACTCGAACTTCGCCCGACAGCCCCTCGCTGTCGCTCAATGTGTCCGCTTTCCACGCGGCCGGGACCGCCTTCAACTCAACCGTCGTCCACTTCTTTCCCTTGCCGCCCTGGGGGTAGTGCGTCATCGACAAGCCTCTCAGGGTAAACCGTGGGGTATACCGCGAACCGGCTATCAGTGTACAACGGCGAATGACCGAGAACAATCAGCCTTGGTTAAGTGACTGATACGTCGTCATTTATCGTGTCGCCACGGTTCGCGGCCATCCGCCTTAGTTTGGCGCTTTAGAGCCTGTCACGCCGGGGGTCGCGGGTTCGAGTCCCGTCCGCTCCGCCAGTTCACCTCTGTATCACATCCCCTTCTCACATCGCGCAGGCGCTTACCAGCAGCTCTGGCTCCGCTCGCGTGCTTGCTGATGCGACCGGTCGTGCGCTGAACGATACGGTACAGACGTCCTCTCCACGAAGGCTGCACGTGCGCGCGAACCAAGCGTGTTGACCGTGGTTGCCGCTTCCTCGCCTGCGTCGGAGCATTCGCGTGGCGGCAGCTTCGCTCCTTGAGTTAGGCCAGGCGTAACGGAAGGGAGCGGTATGACACTTTGCCGGCCCGATCGCGAATAAGTTGCTGTTCAGTCAAGTGGTTAGAATCCAAATCTCATTCTCTGGATTAGGTTGCTCCTATATCAATTCCTTAGATAGCTCAATGATAAGTCACGTCGTTACTTAGACTTATTGGGATTTATTGAAGTGTTTTATTAGGAACCGAAGCTGGCAGCGGCACATTCCGTCGGCGTTCCGATACTCCACCGTCGTCAGTAGCACCCTGCTCTCAGCGTAGCCAGCGCGACGCGACGGCCGTCCTGCGCCGCTTCGGGCTCAGCGACCGTCGGCCGCCGACGTGGCATCCGAGGGGGGAACGGGACCGCCAGCCGACGGCCCCGCAGGCGCACCACCTTTCGCCCGCGCCATGGCTGCGGCGAGCGGCTCGCGCCCACGCGCCTGGAGCGCGGCGATGGCACCATCGACGTCGCGCGGATCCCGGTTCTGCCCCAGCTTCGACTTGCCGACCATCCGGGTGACCTGGATCTCGATCCCGACAATGGCGGCGACCATCTCAGCCAGATAGTCCTTCGGCGCATCGCCCATCCGCCACGGCTGCGGCTCGGCGGCCTCGTGGGAGCGGGTCAGGCGAGCCACGACGCCGCGCACGAACTTCTCGTCGTCGCGGATGGCCAGCCGCCCGTGGACATGGACGACCTCGTAGTTCCAGGTAGGCACGTGGCGATGCGTTTGCGCCTTGCCGGGGTACCAGTTGGGCGAGATATAGCCTTCCACTCCCCGGAAGATCACCAGGACGTCGGAACCGGAAGGCACCTCCCGCCAGAGCGGGTTGCTCCGGGCGACGTGGGCGATGAGCCGTCCCGGCCCGTCGTCGTGGGCCTCGTACTCGAAGGGCAGGTGGTCGGCGTCCAGGCCATGCTTGCCGTGCACGACCAGGGCTCCGAGCGGATGCTCGCGCATGAGGCGCCGCAGTTCGTCAGGCCTCGTCTCGGTGAAATGGCTCGGCAGGTACATCGGATCCTCGTCACGGGAGTGGGCCCCGACCGGAGCCGCCTCCGAAGTATGGCGCGTCCAGGCGCACGACGTGGCAGGGGCGTGCCCGGGGGCGAGGCGCGACCGCAAGCGGCGGATTCAGCGGCGCCTGAGTCCGTCGAGCAGCAGGCGGGTTGCCCTGCGAGCGGCGCGCTGGACGAACGCATCGTCCACCGATGCGCCGGGGATGCGCCGCCCGGCAGCGAGCAAGGCCAGGCCGTGCACCAGCGACCAGGCCGTGAGCGCGAGATCGCCGACGGGGCCGGAGCGGATCACGCCGTGCGCCTGGCCATCGGCGACGACCCCGGCGAGCTGTGCGGCAAGATCACCGGAGGCCTTCACCAGCCCCGGATGCACGGACCATTCCGGGATGGCCGCACCGAACATGAGCTGCAGAAGGTGCGGGCGCCCGACACCGAAGGCGACGTAGGCCCGGCCGCAGGCCTGGAGCTGCCCGAGCGGTCCGCCGCGCCTCCTGGCCGCCATCGCGGCCCGGGTCTCCTCCAGCAGCAGCCGGAAGCCATCTTCGGCGAGCTCCGCCAGCAGCGACTCCTTGTCCGCGAAGTGCCGGTAGGCGGCGGCATGGCTCACCCCGGCCTCACGCGCGATCTCGCGCAGGCTGAGGGCTGCCGGTCCCGTGCTCTCGAGGAGCCCGGCCGCGGCCTCCCGCAGCGCGCGGCGCAGGTCACCGTGGTGATAGGGCCGGATACCTGAAACAGTCTCTTTCATCGACGCATGTTGACAGTGGATACATGATAGCGCAGCATCTTCCATGTGTCCATCGGTAACATAAACGCCGCAACCATACGCCGCACCCATGGATATCTCGCGGAGGGAACGATCCGCGCCCTAACTGCATGGAGGTGTCATGAGCTTTCTGTCTCTCATCATCGTGGCGAGCCTGCTCGCCTGGATACCGCAAGCCCTGCTCGGCGACCGGCGGGACCTGCGGATGGCCATGCGCCACGGGCTCGCGCTCGGCCTCGTTTTCACGGGCATCGACCACTTCGTCAGCGCCCAGACCCGCTACGTGCCGATGATCCCGCCGTTCCTGGAGTCGCATGCGCTGCTCCTGGTGCAGGCGAGCGGTGTCGCGGAGCTGCTGGGCGCCGTGGCCCTGCTGGCACCGGCCGCGCTCTACCGGCGGATGCGCCTGCCGGACCTGCGCCCGGCAGCAGGCGTCGGCCTCGCGGTCATGTTCGCGCTGCTGGTGATCGCCAACGTCAACGTCGCGATGCAGGGCACCCACGTGGACGGTCTCGAGTTCGGACGCACCTACTACCTGGTGCGGCCGTTCCTGCAGCCGGTATTCATCCTCTGGGCGCTCTATGCGACGGGATGGCTACCGCGGCGCGCGTCGGCCCGGCAGGGCGATGGCCCGCAGCCGGTCGGCTGTGCCTAGGGGCGACGCCGTCCCTCGCCGGAGGGTTCAGCTCGAGATCGGCATGCCGTCGAAGAAATCAACGACCCCGGTCTCGAGGGAATACTCCGCGCCCACGACCAGCAACTCGTCCTTTTCCACGAGTTGCTCGAGCAGCTCGGAGCCGTAGCGGACGTTGCTCGCCGAGACCATGATGTTGGCGCGTACGGCGTGCCGGACCAGGGACGTGTGATCGTGGCGAAGCTCGGTCGCAAGGAGCGGCGCGACCGACGGGCGGACCCGGTCGACGATGGAGCGCAGGGTACGCGACTGCTGGCCGGCCGGCCGGACCAGCTCCTCCAGGGTGGCGAGGATGGCGCCGCAGGACGAATGGCCCAGTACCACCACGAGCCGCGTGCCATAGCGCGCCACCGCGAACTCGACGCTGTCGACCTGGGAAGGCGCGACGATGTTGCCGGCCACGCGTATGACGAAGAGATCGCCGAGCCCCTGGTCGAAGATGATCTCGGCCGGCACCCGCGAGTCGGAGCATCCAAGGATGATGGCGAAGGGGTTCTGGCTGACGGCGACCTCGCGGCGTCGATCGTTGCCCGCGCCGTTGCCACGCTGGCTGCGCTCGGCGACGAAGCGCCGGTTGCCTTCGGTGAGCCGATCCAGCGCCTCGAGTGCCGTGATCATCGTGTGTCCGTCTGTCGTTGTTGATTGGGCGAGGCCAGGAGGCTGTCCGACAGCCTCCTAAACGGACCGCGTGATGCCGCCATCGATCCGGATGTTCTGGCCGGTGATGTAGCCGGCGCGGTCCGACGCGAGCAAGGCGATGAGCTCCGCCACTTCACCGACGCGTCCGTAGCGTTGCATGGGGATGCGACTGCGAAACTGCTCTTTCTCCGGAAGGCTGTCGATGAACCCCGGCAGCACGTTGTTGATGCGGATGTTGTCGGCCGCGTAGGCGTCGGCGACGAGCTTGACGAACGCGGCGAGCCCGGACCGGAACACACCGGAGGTGGGGAAGACGGGATCGGGCTCGAAGGCGGCGGCGAAGGTGGAGATGTTGACGATCGCGCCCGACTTCTGTCTCTGCATGATCGGCACTACGAGCCGCACCGCCCGTACCGCCCCGAGCAGGTAGACATCCAGTCCGCGATGCCAGTCGTCGTCGGACAGCTCCAGGATCGGGGCGCGCGGGCCATGGCCGGCGCTGTTGACCAGCGCGTCGACGCGCCCCCAGCGGGCCATCACCTGGTCCACCAGGCGCTGCAGGTCGTCGATCGACTGGTTCGAGCCGGTCACTCCGACACCACCGAGCTCGCGGGCGAGCGCCTCGCCCTTGCCGGAAGAGGAGAGGATGCCGACGTTGAAGCCGTCCTCCGCCAGCCTGCGCGCGGCGGCGGCACCCATGCCGCTGCCGCCCGCGGTCACGATCGCTACTCGGGCGGTGCCGTCATCGCTGGCCGGCCTTGCCATCGCCTGGTCCCGGAGCTATCGAACGCCGCCGCGGCCGCCGCCGAGGCCGTCTCCGCCCGGCGACTGGCCCGAGTCGGGCGAGGACTTGTACAGGTTCTGCGAGCCCCGATCGATCTCGGTGTTCTCGATCTGTCGGCCGTCGCGGGTGGTGATGGTGCTCGACGGCTTCAATGCCTCGCAGCCCGCCAGGCTGAAGGCCGCGAAGGCCAGGGCCAGCAGCGTGGCCGCAGGAAGGGATGGGCTCATGGTGATCTCCCGTTGGATGCGGCGACTATACCGCGCCGGCCGCCATGGCCTTGCCATCCGGGCCTGCGCCGAGCGAGGGATTCGCAGGCGAGCCCGGTGCGCCTGCCCGGCCGCCTTCAGCCGGTCCGGATCGGAATCCTGGCCGGGCGCCGCGTGCGTGGGGCGATGCCTGGCGGCAAGCCGAGCAGGTCGCGGAGCTTGTCGCGCGGCCCGACGAGGTCCGCCAGGGTGTGGCGATCCAGCACCCGGAGGAATGCGTCACGCGCCTCGCGCAGCACGCCCTCCAGGACGCACGCCGGCAGGATCCGGCAGTGGGTGTCGATGGGCTCGAAGCAGGGCACCAGCGCCATGTCGGGCTCGGTCTGGCGCACCACGTCGCCCAGGCGAATCGCCTCCGGCTTGCAGGCGAGCCGCAAGCCGCCCCCCTTGCCGCGCACGGTCGTGAGAAAACCGGCGACGCCGAGCTGGTGGGCGACCTTCGTCAGGTGATTGCGCGAGATCCCGTAGGCCGCGGCCACCTCGCCGATGGTGATCAACGCATCGGGCGACAGCGCGGCGTAGGTGAGCAGGCGCAGGGCGTAGTCGGTGTAGACGGTGAGGCGCACGTGAATCCTTTCAAGCGGAAGCCGGATCCGATAACATGCATATTCTATCCATGTTCAAGAGCCTGCAGTGACAACTCCGTCCAGATCCGCCACGCCGGGCCATGTTCCGCTCACCCGCGCAGCGCGCGCCGCGCCCGTGGGCGGCGGCTTCGCGCTCTGGAACTACGGCTTTCGTCCCTTCTACCTGCTCGCCAGCCTCCATGCCGCGGCCGGGATCCTGGTCTGGATCGCGCAGTATTCGGGCCTCGTCTCGCAGCCGTGGCTCGCGGGACCGGTCTGGCATGCCCACGAGATGCTCTTCGGCTTCACCGTGGCGGTGATGGCCGGGTTCCTGCTGACGGCGGTGGCCACCTGGACCCAGCAGCCACCCACGCGCGGGGCGGTGCTGGCCGGGCTTGCGCTCCTGTGGCTTGCCGGTCGAATCCTCCTCTTCACGCCGTTCGGTTCCGCGGCCGCGGCGGCCAACGCCCTGTTTCCGGCTGCCGTCGCGGTCGCCGTGGCGGTGCCGCTGGTGCGTACCGGAAACCGTCGCAACTTCGGCTTCATCGCGTTGATGCTCCTGCTCGGGGCGTTCGCGCTGCTGGTGCACCTGGCTGCCGGCGGCACGGTCGCGCTGCCCGCCACGCTGGGGCTGCAAGCAGGTCTGGACGTGGTGCTGATCGTGATGGCGATCATCGCCGGCCGGGTGGTGCCGATGTTCACCAACAACGGCGTGCCCGGTACCCGCGCGAGCCGTCATCCGCTGCTCGAGCGCCTCGCGCTCGGCTCGCTGCTCGCGCTGCTCGCGGCCGATGTGCTGCAGTCCGACGGCTGGCTCATCGCGACGCTCGCGCTGCTCGCGGCCGCCGCGCACGCGGGACGGCTCCTCCTCTGGCGTCCGTGGAGGACGCTGCGCACGCCGCTCGTGTGGATCCTGCACGCCTCGTACGCCTGGATCGCGGTTCACCTCGCGCTGCGCGGCTTCGCGGCCCTCGGCTGGCTCGGCTCGAGCGTCGCCACGCATGCGTTGACCGTGGGTGCGATCGGCGGGCTCACGCTCGGCATGATGACGCGCACGGCCAGGGGCCACACCGGGTTGCCGCTGCGGGCCGGAAGAGCGGAGCTCGCGATGTACCTGCTGGTGCAGTTGGCCGCGATCGCCCGCGTCGGAGGCGGCTTCGTGGAGAGCCTCTACCTGGTGAGCCTCCAGGCATCCGGTTTGCTCTGGGCCGCGGCCTTCACGGTCTATTTCGTGCGCTACCTGCCGATCCTGTGGCGACCGCGGGCGGACGGGCGTCCGGGCTGAAACCACATACCGGTTGACACGGCCGGGTGCCACCGCCGATCCTTGCGACAACAGCGCCGCGAAGGCGCGATGTCGCGAGGAGGGGGCAGTGCACAGGATCCTGCAGGTCATCGGCTATGTCGTCATCGCGCTGATGGCGATCGGCATCATCTACGGCAATTCCACGGCGATCCGCTACTGGTCCGGGATCGGTGTCTGACCGCACGGGGCGCAGACAATGAACAAGAAGCAGACGCGCCTCTTCGCCATCGCCTCGACCGCGATCGCGACGCTGGTGTTCCTGGTCCTCACCGTCGATAGCCATCGGCAGTTTCCCAAGCTGACCAACGCGGAGAACATCACGCCGCAGGTCGTGCACGGCATGGATGTCTGGCACAAGTACAACTGCATCAACTGTCACACGCTGTTCGGCGAAGGCGCGTACTACGCGCCGGATCTCACCAAGATCACGCAACACCGTGGCGAGCAGTACCTCAAGGCGTACATGCGTGATCCGGCGAAGTTCTACGACGAGCAGCGCCACCGTCGCCTGATGCCGAAGCAGGACCTGTCCGACGAGGAGATCACGGACCTCATCACCTTCCTCGACTGGGTGAGCAAGGTCGACAACCAGGGCTGGCCGCCGCGCCCGATCCTGGTGACCGGCTCTTCCATCCCGGGCATGGATCTCTCGACCGCCCAGCAGGCCATGACCGGGAGAGGCGGACCGGAGGACCAGTTGCCGCCCGGCACCCGGCCGGTTACCAGCGACTCCGATCCGATCGCGCTGGGACAGGCGCTCTTCCGGACCGCGACGCCGGCCTGCAACGCCTGCCATTCGACCGCCCCGGGCGTGAACCTGGCGGGCCCGACGCTGGCCGGTCTCGCGAGCCGGGCGGAGCGGTGGATCGGCTCCGGCGACTACAAGGGCAAGGCAACGGACGTGGCCGGCTACATCCGGGAGTCCATCCTCGAGCCGAGCGCCCACCTGGTGCCGGGCGAGATGTACTCGGCCGAAGGCACCTCCTTCATGCCGAACACCTACGGCACGATGAAGCCCGAGGAGATCGATCACCTCGTCGCCTATCTCGAGACCCTCAGGTAAGCGGTCCTCCGCACCCGACAGGAACCCGTCATGCGCTACAGATCCCAATCGGTCGCCTACTGGTACTTTGCCGTCGCGATGATCCTCTTCGGACTGCAACTGGTATTCGGCCTGCTCTCCGCGGCCAAGTACCTGGGGCCGGACCCGCTGCTCTACATCCTGCCCTTCGACGTCACCAAGGTGATCCACACCAACCTCCTGATCGTGTGGGTGCTGACGGGCTTCATGGGCGCCACCTACTGGCTGGTGCCGGAGGAGTCGCGCACGGAGCTCCACAGCGTGAAGCTCGCCTATGTCCAGCTCGTTCTCTTCAGCATCATGGGCGTGACCGCGATCATCGGCTACCTGTTCCGCTACGGGACCGGCAACAAGATGCTGGAGCAGCCGCTGCCGCACAAGCTGGTGATCGTGGTGGTGATGCTGATCTTCCTCTACAACATCGGCATGACCATCAGGAAGTCCGGCCGTTTCACCACGACCGAGGGCGTGCTTCTCCTGGGGCTCGGCAGCTCCGCCGTGCTGTACCTGCCGGCGCTTTTCCACTACGAGAACTACACCGTCTCCATCTATTACCGGTGGTGGACCATCCACCTCTGGGTGGAAGGCGTGTGGGAGATGATCCAGGCTTCGTTCCTTGCCTACCTGCTGATCCGGCTCTCCGGCGCGGACCGGGAGGTGATGGAGAAGTGGCTGTACGTGATCGTCGGCCTCGTCTTCATCGCCGGCATCCTGGGCACGGCCCACCACTACTACTGGGTCGGCGTGCCGGCCTACTGGCTTCCCATCGGCGGCTTCTTCAGCGCGCTCGAGCCCGTCGCGCTGGTCGGGATGGCGATCTACGCCTATTCCGCGATGCGCCGCTCGGGGCTGAACCACCCCAACACGCTCGCGCTGCACTGGACGATGGGAAGCGCCGTCTTCACTCTGTTCGGAGCCGGCCTGCTGGGCCTGGCGCACACTTTCCCGGCGATCAACAAGTGGACCCACGGCACGCTGATCACCGCGATGCACGGCCACGCCGCCTTCTACGGCGCCTATGCCATGATCATTCTCGCGATGATCTCCTTCGCGCTGCCGGCCATGACGCAGGGGCGACAGGAAAGGGGCTCGAGCGTCGGATACTGGGCGTTCTGGCTGCAGATCTCCGGCATGTTCGGCATGACACTGTCCTTCGCGACCGCCGGCATCGGCCAGGTCTACCTGGAGCGCGTCCTCGGGCTCGGCTACCTGGACACGCAACTGAAGATCCAGGTGCACTTCCTGATGCTGATCGCCACCGCCTCGCTCTTCGCGACGGGCGTCGCGCTCTTCATCTACGACTTCTTCCGCCGGGCGCCGCGCTTCGAGGTGCTCGACGCTCCCGACACCACGGCGGACGCGCCGTTCGCATCCGGCTACCGCGGCGAAGCGGCATCGCGGGCGTGACCGCCGTGCCGGCCCTGGGGCGATGAACCGGGACCTCGCCCGCGCCATCGCCGCGACTCCCGGCATCGAGGGCGCCGCGAGCGAGCCGTTCTACCTGTCATCCGGAGACGAGATCGCCGTCTTCGAGCAGTGCCACGCGCGCGGGCTCGCCGTGATGCTCAAGGGGCCGACGGGCTGCGGGAAGACGCGCTTCGTCGAACACATGGCCTGGCGCCTGCAACGGCCGCTGGTCACCATCTCCTGCCACGACGATCTCTCCGCAAGCGACCTGGTCGGGCGCTTCCTGGTGAGGCACGACGGCACCGAATGGCAAGACGGACCGCTCACGCGAGCGGTACGCGAGGGGGCGATCTGCTACCTCGACGAGATCGTCGAAGCGCGCCAGGACACGGTGGTCGTGCTGCATCCGCTGACCGATCACCGCCGGCTGCTGCCCATCGACAAGACCGGCGAACGCATCGAAGCGTCGCCCGACTTCCAGCTCGTCGCCTCCTACAACCCGGGGTACCAGCGCATGCTCAAGGACCTCAAGCCGAGCACGCGGCAGCGGTTCGTCGCGCTCGACTTCGACTTCCCGCCGGCCGAGCGCGAAGCCGCCATCGTCGCGCGCGAGGGCGGCGCCGACCCGGCCACCGCGCACGCGCTGGTGCGGCTCGGCCAGCGACTGCGCGCGCTGCACGATCGCGGGCTCGCGGAGGTGCCGAGCACTCGCCTGCTGGTTTCCGCGGCGCGCCTGATCGCCGGCGGCATCGAGGCCCGGCAGGCCTGCGAGGCGGCGATCATCTCGCCGCTGTCGGATGACGCCGCCCTTCGCGAGGCGATGCGCGACCTGGTCGCGGCTTCGCTGGTCTAGGAAACCGTCGGAGCCACGCCGATGGCCGAGGCCGAGGACGTCATCACCGACGTCGCGCGCCATGCGACGATCTACGCGCGCGACGCCTGGCGTCGTCATCGTGCCGGCCGGGACCCGGCGCAACCGCAGGTGCCCGAGCTGCGCGATGTCGCGCGCCGGCTGGACCTGCTGCTCACCGCCGTGTTCGGCCGCAGCTTTCCGATCCGTGTCGCACAATCGCCGGCGCCCACGACGCTGCTGGTGCGGCTCTTTCGCCGCCGCGAGGCGCCGTGGCCGCGTGAAGCGGTGCCGGCGACCGACGGCGAGAGCATCTGGCTTCCGGCGCGATGGCCGCGGGCGGATGCCGCCGCCGCGGTGTCCGGCTATCGCGCCGTCGCGTTGCGCCTCGCGGCACAGGCGCGCCGCGGCAGCGCGGGGCTCCTGCCCGCCGTGCAGGCCGCGGCCCGCGACCGGCCGGCCCTGCGCGACGCCTATCTGCTCATGGAGGCGCAGGCCGCGGATGAAGAGCTGCAGCGCCTGCTGCCGGGCACGGTGGGGGATCTCGACGCGCTTCGCCGCGCCGCGCTGGACGGTCGCCCGCCGCTCGCCGCGTTCGCCCCCTACCGGCAGCCGCTCGAACGATGGCTGCGCACGCTGCTCGAAGGCCGCCGGCACGGCACCTCGGCTGCGCGGACACCGGCCGAGTCGCTTGCGCGCGCCGGCGAGCTGGTGGCCGCGTTCGATCCGCCGCCCCGCCCGGGTGCGCCCTGGTTGCTGCCTGACTGGTGGACCGGCGAGCTGCGCGCGCCGGCCGCTGGCTCGGCAAGTGGCGCTCCGTCGGCCGCGACGGACGCCGCGGAAGCCGACCTCGCCGCGGACGCGTCCAGGACCGCGCGCCTGTCGCGCCGACCGACCGTGCGGGAGGCGGCGCCTGACGAGGATGACGAGCGCCAGGGCGCGTTCATGGTCCAGACGGCCCCGCCGCACGAGCACGCCGAGGACCCGGCCGGGATGCAGCGGCCGGTGGATCGCGACAGCGAGCTGCCGGCGGAAGACTTCGCGGAGGACGTCTCGGACCTGCCGCAGGCACGGCTGGTCTCCACGCCGGGCACGCCGCGTGAGTTCCTGCTCTCGGACGATCCGCCGGAGGCGCGCGAGCGGCTGCGGGCGCCAACCGAATGCGGTGGCAGCACCGCCCTGGGCGCATGGGACTATCCGGAGTGGGACTGGCAGAAGGGGAGCTACGTCGAGCCGGGTGCACGGGTATGGCTGCTCGAGGCGCCGGAGGGCCCGCAAGCCTGGGTCGATCGCACGCTCGCCCGGCACGGCGCGTTGCTCGATGCGATCCGCCGTCGCTTCGAGATGCTCCGGGCCGAGCCGGAGCGTCGGCGCCGCCAGCTCGAAGGCGACGACATCGACCTCGAGGCGCTCGTCGCCGGACATGCCGACTTCCGCGCCGGGCTGCCGCGCGAGCAGGCGATCTACCAGAGCCGACGCCGCGCGCGACGCGACATGGCGATCATGCTGGTGGTCGATGCAAGCGGCTCCACGGACGCCTGGATCGCAGCGGAGCGGCGGATCATCGACGTCGAGCGCGAGGCGCTGCTGCTGGTCAGCGCGGCACTGGAATCGATGGGCGAAGCCTGGGCGGTGCTTTCCTTCTCCGGCGAAGGGCCTCGCGCGGTCGGCGTGCGGTCGCTCAAGGCCTTCGACGAGCCGCATGGCGAGACGGTCGCTCGGCGCATCGCCGCCCTCGAACCGGAGCGCTACACGCGCGCGGGCGCCGCCATCCGGCATGCCACCGCGCAACTCATGAGGGCGCGCGCCTCGCATCGGTTGCTGCTCCTGCTCTCCGATGGCAAGCCCAACGACGCGGACGGATACGACGGCCGCTACGGCGTCGAGGACACCCGCCAGGCCGTGAACGAGGCCCGCGCGCAGGGGATCTTCCCGTTCTGCCTGACGGTGGACCGACAGGCCGCCGACTACCTGCCGACGATCTTCGGCGCGGGCCAGTACGGTCTGCTCGCGCAGCCCGAACGGCTGCCGACCCTCCTGCTCGACTGGATGCGGCGGTTGGTATCGGCCTGACGCGGCTCGTGGAGGGCAGGCCGGGGCGGCCCCGGGCCGTCCGAGCCGGCTACGGCCAAGGACAGGCCGCTACCAGGTGAAGCTCGCCGCGACGAGGTCCGGCACTGCGCCTGCCTGCTGGAACAGCGCCTGCGCACGCGTCGGTTCCGGCAATTCCCCGAAACGACAGCCGAGCTCCTCGCGATGGACCCCCGCCACGATGAGAAGGCTGGGAAGACCGGCGCGGTTGCCGCCGAGGATATCGTGATGCAGCGAATCTCCGACCGCCACGATGCGATCGGCCGGTGCCTGGATGTGGCGCAGGCAGGTGCGGTAGATCCGGGAGTCCGGCTTGCCGTGCAGGCGCGCGACGCCACCCAGCTCCTGGTAGCGGCGTGCCACCAGCCCGGGCGCCTCGAAGAGCCCGCCGTCCGGCGTGACCCGCGCGAGATCGGGATTGCCGCAGACCATGGGCAAGCCTCGCGCGACCGCCCGGCGAAGCACGGGCTCCCACCCGCGCACCGACTGTGCCGGCGAATCAAGGCTCATCACCAGGACGAAGTCCGCGCGCTCGGGCCCGTCGTCCAGGTCCGTGATCACCTCGAGCCCGAGACCGTCGGCGACATGGCTGTCGGCGTCGCGCGCAAGGAGCAGGCAACGCCGGCCCAGCCCGGCGTAGAAGTCGTCCTCCGCGGCACGGATGGCATCGCGGGCGTCGTCCCCCGCGGACACGACCACGTCGAAGAGCGCCCGCTCGAACCCCATCGCCTCGATCAGCCGGGCGTTCTCGGCGCCGCTCTTGCCCGAGTTCGAAAGGATCACCACGCCCTTGCCCGCGTCGCGCAGTCGCCGCAGGCACTCCACCGCCCCCGGATACGCGCGCCGGCCGTCGTGCAGCACGCCCCACTGGTCCAGCAGCAGCGCGTCGCATTCGGATGCCAGCTCGCGCAGGCCTTGCAGGTAGCGGGTTGCCACGGTCCGGTCCTCAGCTGATGCGGCCGCGCACCCAGGCCGACAGCGCTTCGCTCGCGAGCACCACGACCAGGATGGCGAACAGCACCACCACCACCTGCGCCCAGGCGAACGAGTTGATCGAGGCATAGAGCAACAGCCCGATGCCACCGGCGCCGACAAAGCCGAGCACGCTCGATTCGCGCACGTTGATGTCCCAGCGATAGACCGCCGTGCCGATCAGCACCGGCATCACCTGGGGGATGATCGCCACCCACCAGGTCTGGACCGTGCCGGCGCCGGTGGCGCGAACCGCCTCGATCTGGCCGGGATCGACTTCCTCGATCGCTTCCGCCAGCAGCTTGGCAACGAAGCCCACCGAGCGGGCAGCCACCGCGAACACGCCCGCCACCGCGCCAGGGCCGAAGATCGCGACGAACACCAGCCCCCAGATCACCGTGTTGACGGAGCGAGACCCCACCAGGATGGCGCGTCCGATCGACCAGGTGAAGCCGTTCGCCGTGGTGTTGCGCGCCGCCAGGAAGGCGACCGGCAGGGACAGCGCGACGGCAATCAGCGTGCCGAGCGTGGCGATGTGGATGGTATCCAGCATCGGCTGCAGGATCTCCGGAAGGTAGGACCAGCGCGGCGGCCACATGCGCGAGAGCAGGTCGACCGCCTGCACGTGCGCGTCCTGGAAGAAGGCCCACTCGATGTCGAGGGACGACACCGACCACGCGGCCGCGAGCGCGCAGCCGGCGAGCCACAGCCACTGGACGAGTGCCTGCCGCGGCGTGCGTCGCCGCCAACGGTCCGGATAGCGCGCGGCCGCGGCCGGCGCGGCGATGTCGCCCGGCCCGGTCATCTCAGCCTGCGCCGCGACCAGTCGCTGAACCATTCGCCGCACGCGACGATCGCGGCGATGGCGAGCAGGATGGCGCTGGCGAAGTCGTAGTCGTAGCGTGAGAACGCCGCCGAAAGCGAGCCGCCGATGCCGCCGGCGCCGACGATGCCGATGACGGTGGAGTGGCGAAGGTTGGCGTCGAGCCGGTAGATGAAGACGCCAAGCGTCTTGACGAGCACCTGCGGCGCGACCGCGTAGGCCACCACCTGGCCGAAGGTGGCGCCGGTGGCGCGGATCGCCTCCACCGGTCCCGGCCTCATGTTCTCGATGTCCTCCGCCAGCATCTTTCCCAGGAAGATGGCCGACGAGAACGCGAGCGTCAGCAGCCCGGCGACGGCACCGAAGCCGAACAGCTTCACGAAGAAGATCGCGATCAGGATCTCGTGGAAGGTGCGGCCGACGACGATCAGGCCTCGCGCGGCGAGGTAGAGCGGCCGCGGCGACAGGTTGGACGCTGCGGCGATGCCAAGCGGAATCGCGAGCACCATGCCGACGATGCTCGAGGCGATCGCCATCTGTATGCTCTCCAGCATGCCGTCGGCGAGCAGCGTCCAGCGATCGCCGACCGCCGGCGGCACCATGCGCGCGAGCATGTCGAGCGCCCGCGGGAATCCCCGCCAGACCCGCCCCCAGTCCACCTCGAGATCGCTCACCGCCCAGGCGACGTAGGCGAGCACCAGGAACCAGAAGGCGAGGCGCCGGCCGGGGCCGCCGAACATGCCGGCGGGCCGCCAGCGCGCCGGATGGCGGCTTTCCGCTGCCCCGGCGCCCCCCGGGCCCGCTGCGGCCGGACCCACCGTCACGCCGCGCCGTCCGGCATCGGATCGCGCAGGGAGTCGCGGCGGAGGCGGCCGGCTTCGCGCGGCCCACGGGCGCCACGCTCCTCGGCACCCTCTCCCTCGTCACCGTCCGCCCCGGCGGCGGACCAGTCCTCCGCGCCGTAGATGAGCGTGAGCACCTCGTCGGTCAGCTCGGCGGGACTGCCGTCGAACACGACCACGCCCGCCTTGAAGCCGATCACCCGGTCCGAGAAGGCGCGGGCGAGCGCGACGTCGTGGATGTTCACCAGGGCCGGCGTCGCGCGCTCGCTCGCCAGCTCGCCGATCAGGCGCATGATCTGGCGCGAGGTTTTCGGATCGAGGCTCGCGGTGGGCTCGTCCACCAGTAGCAGGTCCGGACGCTGCATCAGCGCGCGGGCGATGCCGACCCGCTGGCGCTGCCCGCCGGAGAGCGCGTCGGCGCGCCGGTCGTGGTAGCCGTCGAGGCCGACGCGATCGAGCAGCTCGAAAGCGGCGCGGACGTCCTCGGGCGGGAACCGGTAGCGCAGCGAGTCCAGCAACCCGACATAGCCGAGCCGTCCCGACAGCACGTTCTGCATCACCGACAAGCGCTCGACCAGGTTGTACTCCTGGAAGATCATGCCGATGCGCCGCCGGGCCTGGCGCAGGCCGCGACGATCCAGGCGCACCATGTCCACGCCGCCCAGCAGGATCCGCCCTCGAGTCGGCTCGACCAGCCGGTTGATGCAGCGGATGAAGGTGCTCTTGCCCGCTCCCGACGAGCCGATCACCGCCACCACCTGGGGCCGGTCGATGACGACGTCCACCCCCGCGAGGGCCCGCTGGCCGGTCGAATAGACCTTCTCGAGCCCCTCGACCGAGAGCAGGGCGGGCGCGGGCGGGACGCTCGAGCTCACGCCGGTCAGTCCTTCTTCAGCTTGGCCAGGCCTTCGCTGGTGTAGGTGGCGCCAGTCGCCTTCTGGATGTCGCGGATGTCCTTCCAGTCCGTCTTGTAGTCGATTCCGGTGAAGCCCTTCGAATCCTTGAAGTCCTTGCCGAGCTTGGAGTTCTGGAAATCGAACGTGATGAAGGCCTCCTTGATCTTCGCCCGCAGCTCGGGCTTCAGGTCATGGGCGACGCCAAACGCGGTGCGCGGGAAGGGACGGGATTCGTAGACGACCCGGATGTCGTCCGGCTTGAACATGTTGCGGCCGGCCATTCGGGTCACTACGTTGTTCGCGACCGGCGCGGCGTCGTAGTCCTTGTTCACCACGCCCATGATCGAGTTGTCGTGCTTGCCCGAGAAGAGAACCTCGTAGTCCTTGCCCGGGACCACGCCCATGGCGCTGAACAGCACCCGCGGCGCCGTGTCGCCGGAGTTGGAGGAGGGCGAGACATGGGCGACCCGCTTGCCCTTCAGGTCCGCGACGCCGCGGATGCTGCTGTCCTTGTGGGTGATGAGCTGCAGCGTGTAGCCGGTGGTGCCGTCGAACTTCTCCATCGCCACCAGCGGCACGAACCCGGCGAGATTGACCGCATAGGGCGTCGGCCCGCTGGCGACACCGGCGATGTGCAGCCGGCCGGAGCGGATCGCCTCCACCTGGGCCGCATAGGACTCGGCCGAGTACCAGCGCACCCGCTTGCCTGTCACCTTGGCGAGGTGCTCGATGAACTCGCTGAACACGTTCTCGTAGACGGCGGGATCCTCGACCGGCGTGTAGGAGAAGACGAGCGTGGACGGGTCCTTCTGCCGGGCGGCGTCGGCGGGCGGGTCGGCAACGAGATCGCCGTCGGAATCGCAGTAGCGCGGGTCGAGGTCGCCGCGGCCCGGGCAGTCCGCGGCAGCGGCCGGCGCCGCGGAGAGGCCGAAGACCAGGGCAAGGCCGGTCAGGAGCGAGGCGAGCACGTATCGGGCGCTGTGCATGGGAGTCTCCGTGGATTCTGGTGCGACGAAAGCATAGCGGATTTCCGCCCCGGGTCCGCGCTCAACTAAACTAGCGGTTTGCAGTGCAGGCGGCCCCGGAGGGCCTTGCTCACATGTTCGACGCGGTTCGCAAGTACCAGAAGGTGATGCTCGGCATCATCCTGCTCGGAATCTTCCCGGCGTTCGTCTTCTTCGGCCTGGAGGGTTACGGGCGGATGGGCGGCAGCGACGAGGTAGCGGTGGTGGCTGGCCGCAGAATCTCCCAGCAGGCATTCGACCAGGCCCATCGCCAGCAGATCGAGCGGCTGCAGCAGATGCTGGGCGGCCAGGTCGACACCCGGCTGTTCGACACGCCGGCCGCCCGGCGCCAGACGCTGGAGCAACTCATCACCCAGGAGGCCATGCTGGCCGAGGCCCGGCGCAAGTACCTCTCGGTGCCGCCTTCCGAGGTGCAGAAGAACATCCTCGCGATCGAAGGGCTCACGGGAGCGGATGGCAAGTTCGACTTCGAGCGCTATCGCACGCTCCTTGCCCAGCAGAACATGTCGCCCGCCATGTTCGAAGCCCAGATGGCCCAGGACCTTGCGCTCAGCCAGCTCGCCGGCGCGGTGCAGTCGACCGCGATCGTCCCGCGTGCGGTGGTGGACCGGCTGTTCGAGCTGCAGGAATCGCGCCGCACGGTGCGCACCCGCCTCATCGATCCCAAGTCGTTCGAGGCCGGCATCGAGCCGAGCGAGGACGACATCAAGCGCTTCTACGACGAGAATCCCGCCACCTTCCAGGTACCGGAGTCGGTCGACATCGAGTACGTGATGCTGGAGCGCTCCGCGCTCGCGGCCGGCCTCACGCCCTCGGAGCAGGACTTGCGGGCCTACTACGAGCAGAACAAGGATCGCTACGCCGACCCCGAGCAGCGCCGGGCCAGCCACATCCTGGTGGAGGTGCCCGCTAGCGCGGATGAGTCCGCCCGCGCGGCCGCCAAGGCGCGCGCGGAGAAGCTGCTGGCCGAGGCCAAGGCCGAGCCCGCGAAGTTCGCCGAGCTCGCGCGCGAGCATTCGGACGATCCCGGCTCGAAGGACCAGGGTGGAGATCTGGGGTTCTTCTCGCGCGACATGATGGTGGAGCCGTTCTCGGACGCGGCCTTCGCGATGAAGGAAGGCGAGATCAGCGACCTGGTCAAGAGCGACTTCGGCTTCCACGTCATCCAGGTAACCGGCGCGAAGGGCAGCGGCGTGCGCCCATTCGAGGAAGTCCGCGGCGAGATCGAGGCGCAGTACCGTGAGCAGGCGGCGGCACGTCGCTACAGCGAGCTCGCCGAGTCCTTCAGCAATACGGTGTACGAGCAGTCCGACTCGCTCAAGCCCGCCGCGGAGAAGTATTCCCTGGAGCTGCGTACGCAGGAGAAGCTTCCCCGCGAGCCCGGCGCGGACCTGCCCGCCGATTCGCCGCTGCGCAATCCGCGCTTCATCGAGCTCGTCTACGGGGAGGAAGCGCTCCAGAACAAGCGCAACACCGAGGCGCTCGAGGCGGCGCCCGGCGTCATGATCTCCGCCCGGGTCACGTCGCACCACCCGTCCTCGCGCCAGCCGCTCGAGGCGGTCCGGGAGGAGGTGAAGGCCCGCCTGGTCGCGGAGCAGGCGGCGGCCAAGGCGCGCGAACAGGGCAAGGAGCTCCTCGCCAAGCTGAAGGAAGCCCCGCCCGAGGCAGTGCCGGAAGGCTTCGGCGAGCCGCTGACGGTGAGCCGCGCGGATCCGGGCAGTCTGCCGCCACCGGCCGTGTCGGAGGCGTTCCGATTGCCGGCCGGAAAGGTACCCGCCTACGTCGGCGTGGACCTGGGAAGCCGCGGCTACCAGCTGGTGCGCCTGGAGAAGGCGGAGGGTCCGGACCCGGCCAACGAGGCCCGGCGCGAGGAATACGCGGCCCAGGCGAACCAGGTGATGGCTCAGGCGGCGCTCTCCGCCTACATCGAGGAAGTCAAGGCGCGCACCGACATTGAGCGGCGGCTGCAGTAGCCGGGCAGCGCCCGCAGCACGCCTGTCGGACGCCCGGACATGCCCCGGCGCGCCCATGCACTAGACTTGTGGTTCGGGCTTTCGTCCCCAACGTGAAGGGCAGGTCCGGGCGCTTCCAGACCCGGCTGTTATCCGACGACATCATGAGCATGAAAGTCTTTGACCTGGCCTGCGAGCACGACCACCGCTTCGAGGGCTGGTTCGCGTCCGGCCAGGCCTTCGAGGATCAGCAGGCGAGGGGGCTGATCGAATGCCCTGTCTGCGCCAGCCATGTCGTGCGCAAGATGCCGACGTCGCCGCGGCTGAACCTGTCGCAGGCGGCCGAGCGGCCGGCTCCGCCGGCCGAAGGCAGCGGTGCGGGTCGCCAGCACGTCGCCATGACGCCGGCCCAGGTCCAGGCGGTCTTCCTGAAGATGGCCCGCCGGATCATCGAGACCACCGAGGACGTCGGCGACCGTTTCGCCGAGGAAGCGCGGCGCATCCACTATCGGGAGGCACCGGAGCGCGCGATCCGCGGCGCCGCGAGCCACGAGGAAGCCGCCGCGCTGCGCGAGGAAGGCATTGATGTCTTTGCCTTGCCGCTACCTCGGGCGCTGAAGGAGCCGCTCCAGTAGCGCGAACCCGGGCCGCCGGGCCGGCGGCCCGCATCCGTTCCGGCGCAGCCCGCCTACCCGCTGCTTCCTATGTCGCCGTCTTGCGCCGGAACTGGTTGTCCCCGAACAGGTTGGAGCGCGCCTGCTCGCTCAGGAGCGGCCGCCGGCGATCGGCAAGCACTTCCAGGCCGCGGCGTACCGCCGGCCGGGCCTTGATCGCCTCCTTCCAGCGCGCCACGTTGGGGAACGCCGCCAGGTCGATCCCCTGGTTGCGCCAGGAGCGCGTCCAGGGAAAGATCGCGATGTCGGCAATGCTGTACTCGCCGCCCGCCACGTACTCGTTGTCCTGCAGGCGCGTATCGAGCACCCCGTAGAGGCGGCCCGCCTCCTTGGTATAGCGGTCGATCGCATAGTCGATCTTCTCGGGCGCGTACATCCGGAAGTGGTGGGCCTGGCCGAGCATCGGTCCGATGCCTGCCATCTGCCACATCAGCCATTCCATGACCTCGTACTTGCCGCGGGTGCTCCGCGGCAGCAGCTTGCCGGTCTTGCCGGCGAGATAGAGCAGGATCGCGCCGCTTTCGAAGAGCGAGATCGGCTTGCCGTCCGGTCCATCCGGATCGACGATCGCGGGAATGCGATTGTTCGGGCTGATCGCGAGGAAGCCGGGATCGAACTGGTCCCCTGCCCCGATGTCGACGGCGTGGACCGCATAGGGCAGGCCGCACTCCTCCAGCATGATGTGAACCTTGTGGCCGTTGGGCGTGGGCCATGTGTGAACTTCGATCACGGTGATGGGTTCCTCCAGAGGTTGGTTCGCGCCATCGGCGCCGGAACGTTTGATGGATCGCGCCGGCCCGGATTTCAGCGGCCCGCGCCGAGGCGCTCGGCGAAGCGCCAGGCCAGCTGCGCGAGCGGCCGGGCACGGCGCCCCGCCTCCAGCGCCTCCGCGCTTGCCGCCGTGCCCTCGACCGCCCGCTTCATGATGCCCTGCAGGATGGCCGCCAACCGGAAGCAGTTGTAGGCGAGGTAGAAGTCCCAATGCTCGATCCGGTCGCGGCCGGTGCGGCGGCAGTAGAGCGCCTTGTACTCGTCCTCCTCCGGAATGCCGAGCGCCTTCAGGTCAAGGCCCCCGATGCCGCGGAACTGGTCCGGCGGAATGTGATATCCCATGCAGTGATAGGAGAAGTCGGCGAGCGGATGCCCGAGAGTGGAGAGCTCCCAGTCGAGCACCGCGATCACGCGAGGCTCGTCGCGCGCGAAGACGAGGTTGTCCAGGCGGTAGTCGCCATGGACGATGGTGGTCTCTTCTCCGGGCGGAATGTTCGCCGGCAGCCAGTCGATCAGCCGATTCATCTCCGGAATCGGCTCGGTCTCGGAGGCAAGGTACTGCTTGCTCCAGCGGCCGATCTGGCGCGCGAAGTAGTTGCCGGCCCGACCATAGTCGGCAAGGCCGACAGCGGCGGGATCGATCCGGTGCAGCGCGCTGATGACGCGGTTCATCTCGTCATAGATGCGGCCGCGCTCGCTCGGCTCGATGCCCGGCAGCGACTGCTCCCACAGCACGCGCCCGTCCATGAATTCCATGAGGTAGAACGCGCGGCCGATCACCGTTTCGTCCTCGCACAGGCAAAGCACCCGGGCCACCGGAACGTCGGTGCCGGCAAGGGCCTTCAGCACCCGATACTCGCGCTCGATCGCATGGGCCGACGGCAGCAGCTTCGCGGCCGGTCCGGGCTTCGCGCGCATCACGTAGCTGCGGCCGGGCGTGTCCAGCTTGAAGGTCGGGTTGGATTGGCCGCCGCGAAACTGCGTCACGGCAAGCGGGCCGCGAAAGTCCGGCAGCTCGCGGGCCAGCCAGGCTGCGAGCGCAGCCTCGTCGAAGCGGTGCCGCTCGCCTACCGGTCCGCTTCCGGTCATCGTCCCGCCGCCACCGCGGTTACCGGTGCCTTCCGCCATCACGCACCCCTGAACTGCGCCGGTCGCTTGGCGAGGAAGGCGTCGATGCCTTCGCCGGCATCCTCTTCATGGAGCGACGTCACGAAGGCGTCGCGCTCGGCGTCCAGGTGCTCCGCAAGAGCACGGCGCGGCGCCTCCTGGAGCAACCTCTTGATCCTGCCGTAGACGGCGGTAGGGCCCTGCGCGAGCCGATCGCACAGGGCTCGCGCGTCGGCGAGCGCGGCGGCCGGTTCGCTCACGAGATGGACGATCCCTGCCGCGTGCAGGTCCGTGCCCGACACCGGTTCGGCCAGCGCGCACAGCGCGAAGACCTGCTGCGGCGGCAGGGCGGCGGCAAGCGCCGCGATCGCACCGCCGTCCGGACTCAGGCCCACGCGCGCGTAAGCCATCACGAACCTTGCGTCCTTCTCCGCAACGATGAGGTCGCAGGCAAGCGCGATGGAGAAGCCGGCGCCGGCCGCGGCGCCCTGCACCAGCGCGATGACGGGCTTCGGACAGGCGCGGATCGCGAGCGCCCAGCGATTGAGCTGATCGACCGAAGCGCGCTGATGCTCCGGCGGCTGCGCGCGGTTGGCCAGCAGGCGATTGAGATTGCCGCCCGCGCAGAAGAAGTTGTCGGCCCCGTGGAGCATGACGACGCGCACTGCGGGATCCGCCGATGCTTCGGCGAGGGCGCGCAGGCCGTCCGCGTAGATTGCCGGGGACAAGGCGTTTCGCGCGGCCGGATTGGTGATCGCGAGCTCGAGCACGGCGTCGCGCCGCGTCGCAACCAGCCGGCCCGTGTCCGCCGCGTTCGGGTCGGCCATCTCAGTCCTGCACCTGCAGCGAAAGGCCGAGCTCTGCGCGACGACGCAGCCAGAGGCTCGGCCGATAGCGCGGGTCACCGGTACCGGCCCACATGCCCTCCAGCACCTGGAGCACGCGCGCCGGCCCGAGCTCGTCGCCCATGGCCAGCGGGCCGGCGGGATAGCCGAGCCCGGCGCGCACGGCCCGGTCGATGTCGCCGGGTGCGGCGATACGCTGCTGCGCGATCTCGCAGCCGATCGCGACGATCATCGCGACGATGCGCTGGGTAACGAAGCCGCAGCTGTCGCGCAGCACGCTGACCGCGGCGCCGTCCGCGCCGAAGAGCGCCGCGGCCGTGCGCAACGCCTGCGGGTCGGTGGCGACAGTCGGCATCAGGCTGCGTCGCGCGCAACCGGGGGCAGCCGGATCGAACAGCGTGTCGATCGCGACGACGCGGGCGGCCGGTAGCCCACGGCGCGCGGCATAGCGGCTCGCATCCTCGCCAAGCGGCGCAATGAGGACGAACCCTTCCGAGCAGTCGGACGGGTCTTCCACCCGCCGTGCTCCCAGCCGCTCCACCAGCGGGGCCAGGCTCTCCGCGTACGGCTCGACGACGACGTGCACCGGTACCGCCACGCCGCCGCCCTCGCTTGCCTCCGCACCCGTGGCAACGGTCGCCGACTCGCCAGCGCTGACGGCTGGTGTCGCCGCGGGGCGGCGCGTCGCGGCGGCTTGCGGATACGGGTAGAACCCCTCGCCCGTCTTGCGGCCGAGAAGGCCACCGGCCGCGCGCTGCGCGCCGATGATCGACGGACGGAAGCGCGGCTCGTCGTAGAACTGGCGGTAGATCGATTCCATGACCGGCTGCGACACGTCGAGCCCGGTCAGGTCCAACAGCTCGAACGGTCCGAGCCGGAAGCCACCACCCTGGAAGCGAACCTGCTCGCGCATGATCGCGTCCACCTCCGCAAAGGAGGCGACGCCTTCCTGGACGACGCGCAGCGCTTCGGTGCCGTAGCCGCGGCCGGCATGATTGATGAGAAAGCCGGGGGTGTCCTGCACCCGCACGCCGGCGTGGCCGGTGGCCGCCACCAGCGCGTCCAGCGTCGCGAGCGTCTCCGGCGACGTTCGCACCCCGCCGATGATCTCGACGATGCGCATGAGCGGCACCGGATTGAAGAAGTGCAGGCCCGCCACGCGCGCCGGGTGCCGGCAGGCCGCGGCGATGGCCGTGACCGACAGCGACGAGGTGTTGGTGGCGAGCACCGCGTCGGCGGCAACGATGTCCTCCAGCGCGGCGAAGAGCGATCGCTTCGCGTCCAACCGCTCCACGATTGCCTCGATCACGACATTGCAGCCGGAGAGCGCCTCGAGCGAACCGGCCACCCGCATGCGCGAGCGGTTCGCCACCGCGTCGGCATCGCTGATGCGTCCCTTCTCCGCAAGCTTCTGCCAGGCCTGCTCGACGGCCTCGACCGCCTGGCCGGCGGCATTCTCGGCCGCGTCGTGGAGCAGCACGTCGGCCCCGGACTGCGCCATCACCTGGGCGATACCGCGGCCCATCACGCCGGCGCCGACGACGCCGACCCGAAAGGGTCTGGTGTTCGTGTTCATTCGCGGATTATCCGCGATTTTGCTCGAGCGCCTCGATCTCCGCGTGCAGCTGGAGCCATTCCTCCTCCAGCGTCTCGATCTCGCGCGCGAGATGGGCTCGCTCGCGGCCAAGGTCGCCAGCCGCGTCCGCATCCGAGAATGCATCCGGCTGCGCGAGCGCCGTGTCGATCTCCGCGGCGCGCGCCTGGTGACGCGCGAGAAGATCCTCCACGCGCCGGATCCGGCGCTCGATCGGCTGGCGAAGGGCGCTCGCCGCGGCCCGGGCGCGGGCGCGCTCGCGCCGGTCCTCGCGACGATCCTCGGCGCGGGCGGGCGCCTCCGGGGCCGCCGCGCGCGCGGAGTCGGCGCGGGCGGCGGATTCCGGGTCCGATCCGCCCGGGGCGAAGGCGGCCGCTGGCCGTGTAGCGCTGCGATCCTGCTGCAGCCAGCGGGCGTAGTCGTCGAGATCGCCATCGAAGGGACGCAGCACGCCCTGGTCGACCAGGAGGAACTCGTCCACGGTGGCGCGCAGCAGATAGCGGTCGTGCGAAACCAGCAGCAGCGGCCCCTCGAAGTCGGCAAGCGCGTCGGCGAGCGCGTCGCGGGTAAGCGCGTCCAGGTGGTTGGTCGGCTCGTCCAGCACGAGGAAACCCGGCCGGCGCCACACCATCATCGCAAGGCCGAGGCGAGCCTTTTCGCCGCCCGACATCGGACCGACCAGACGGGTGGCATCCTCGCCGCCGAAGCCGAAGCGACCCAGCCATGCCCGCAGCGCCTGCTCCCGCTCGTCCGGCGCGATGCGCGCGAATTGCTGAAGGGCGGACTCGTCCTCCCGAAGCTGCTCGACGCTCTGCTGCGCGAGATAGCCGACGGCCAACGTGGGGGCGCGCACCAACTCGCCGCCGAGCGGATCCAACTCGCCGAGCAGGGTGCGGATCAAGGTGGTCTTGCCGCTGCCGTTGCGCCCCAGGATGCCGATGCGCGCGCCGCGACGGATCACGAGCTCCGGGACGCGAATGACCGGTTGCCCCGGCGCGTAGCCGCAGGCGAGGTCCGCGACTCGGATCAGCGGATCGGGGCCGCGGGGCGGAACCGGGAACTCGAAGTCGATGCCGCTCGCGGCGCGCAGCGGCGCGAGCACCTGGATGCGCTCGAGCTGCCTGAGCCGGCTCTGCGCCTGGCGTGCCTTGGTCGCCTTGGCACGGAACCGGCTGATGTATGCGTTCAGGTGCTCGATGCGCTGCTGCTGGGCCCGGCGATCGCGCTCGCGCTGCGCCGCGTGCTCGGCGCGGATCGCCTCGCTCGCCGTGTAGCCGCCGGGATACCGCTCGAGCCGTCCGTGCTCGATCACGAGGCAGGCGGTCGCCACGCGGTCCAGAAAATCGCGATCGTGCGAGACGATCAGTTGGATCGCCTGGTGGCGCAGGAGCTGCCGCTCGAGCCACAGCACCGCGTCGAGGTCGAGGTGGTTGGTCGGCTCGTCGAGAAGGAGCAGGTCGGCCGGGACCATCAGCACGCAGGCGAGGTTGAGCCGCATCTTCCAGCCGCCGGAGAGCTCGTCCACCGTGCGCTGCTGCAGCGCCTCGTCGAAGCCGAGGCCGGACAGCAGCTCCGCCGCGCGTGCCTGGGCCGATGGTCCGCCGACCTCGACCCAGCGGTCGTAGGCGAGCGCGATCGCGGTGCCGTCGCCCCCGGCCTGTGCCTGCGTCACTGCCTGCTCGGCCGCCGCCAGCTCCCGGTCCGCAGCCATCACGTGCCGCAAGGCGCTGAGTCGCGAGCGGGGCGGCTGCTGCGCGAGCCAGCCGATTCGCAGCGCCGGCATCTGGATATCGCCCGCTTCGGGCGACAGCTCGCCGCGGAGCACCTCGATCAGCGAGCTCTTGCCGCTGCCGTTCGCGCCGATCAGTGCCAGGCGTTCCTGGGGATTGATGACGAGCGAGGCGCCAGTGAAGAGGGGCTTGCCGGCGCGCGCGACCGTCAGGTCCGCGAGGCGGATCACCGCCGCCGCCGGGGGCCGTCCTGCGCCCCGGCTGCCTCGCGCAACGCGCCCGCGTCGACGGCGACGATGCGGTTCTCGCCTTGGGCAACACCGACCCAGGCCCATTCGAGTCGCGGGAAGCGTCGCTCGAAGTGGCGAGCCTCATGGCCGATCTCGAGCACCAGGAGTCCCTCGGGCTGCAGGTGCGCGTGGGCCGTGGCCAGGATGCGGACGACCAGGTCCATGCCGTCCTCGCCACCGGCGAGCGCGGCCTGCGGCTCGGCGCGGAATTCGGCGGGCAGGGCGGCCATCGACCGCGCGTTCACATAGGGCGGATTGCAGAGGATCAGGTCGAAGCGCTGGCGACCCAGCCCGGCGAAGAGGTCGCCCTGAACCAGGTGTACCCGCGCGCCCAGCTCGTAGTCGTCGACATTCTCGGCGGCAAGCGCGAGTGCCTCGGCGCTCAGATCGCTCCCGGTCACTTCTGCCGCAGGCCACGCGGACGCGGCGATGATGGCGAGGCTGCCGCCGCCGGTGCAGAGATCGAGTATGCGAGCGCCCGCGCCCTCGTCGACGCGCAGGCGCGGCGGCAGGTGCGGCTCCAGGGCGCCCTGGAGCAGCGCCTCGGCGATCAGCGAGCGCGGCACCAGCGCTCGGGCGTCGCAACGGAACCGGTAGCCCATCAGCCAGGCTTCGCCGACGAGGTAGGCAAGCGGCCTGCGCTCGCTGCAGCGCCGCTCGACCAGGTCGAGCACCGCGCGGATCTCGGGCCAGGCGACGGTGGCATCGGCAAGCGCGTCGTAATGGGCAACCGGCAGGTGCAGCACCCAGCAGACCAGCCAGATCGCCTCGTCGTGGACGTCGTCGGTGCCGTGTCCGAAGCGGACCCGGGCCTGGCAGAGACGGCTCACGGAGTGCCTTACCAGGTCCCTCACGGTGCGCAGGCTGCTCGCCGCGTCCTCGCTCGAGGCGACTACCCGCCGCGGCGACGACGCACCGCCGGCCGGCCGATCAACCACGGGCCATGCCCGGTGGGGTTGGCACTACCTTGCCTCGGCCGGCAGGAGGGCCGCGGCGAGGCGCTGCGCCGAGAAGCCGAGCTGCAGGCCGTCGTCGAGGACGATGACCGGTCGCTTGACCAGGGTGGGGTGGGCCAGCATGAGCTCGACCGCGCTCGCCTGGTCCACGACCTGGGTGCGCGCCGCGTCGTCCAGCCCGCGCCAGGTCAGCCCGCGCCGGTTCAGCAGCGAATTCCAGGGCAGGTGGCTGCACCAGCGCTCCAGCATCCGGCGGTCCAGCCCGTCCACCCGGAAATCGTGGAAGCGATGCTCGATGCCGTGCTCGCGCAGCCAGGCCAGCGCCTTGCGGCACTGGTCGCAGTTGGCGATTCCGTAGACGGTGACAGCCATCAGATGTTGAGCAGGAACTCGGAGAAGGACGCCCCTTCGGCAGTCGCGGGCACCTTCGCGTTGGGGTCGTTCGCGGGCCGTGGCCGGTGCGGGTCCGAACCCTGGGCCGGCTCGAGCCCCGCCGGCAGCTCGATGCCCGGCATCCCGACCGGCTGCGCCGCCGCCGCAGGCTGCTCGGTGCGATTCTCCAGCAGCCAGAGCAGGTTGGTCGGCGAATCGCTGTTGGCCAGGGCGTCCTCTCGGGTCACCTTGCCGCTCTGGATCAGCTGGATCAGCGCTTCCTCGAAGGTCTGCGAGCCGGCCGCCATGCTGTTGGCCATCGCTTCCTTGATCTCCGAGATGCGACCCTGCTCGATCAGCTCGGCCATGTGGTTGTTGTTGAGCAGCACCTCGACCGCCGGCACCCGCCCGCCGTCCACCGACTTGAGCAGCCGCTGGGAGACCACCGCGCGCAGCGTGGTGGAAAGGTCCGAGAGGAGCACCCGCCGGTTCTCCGGGGAGTAGAAGCTCACGATCCGGTTGAGGGCATGGCTCGCGCTGTTGGCGTGCATGGTGGCCAGCACCAGGTGGCCGGACTGGGCATAGGCGATGGCCGCGCCCATCGTATCGACGTCTCGGATCTCGCCGATCAGGATGCAGTCGGGCGCCTGGCGCAGCGCATTGCGCAGCGCCGTCTGCAGGCTCGCGGTGTCCGTGCCGATCTGGCGCTGGTTGACGATGGAGCGCTTGTTCCGGAAGACGAACTCGATCGGATCCTCCAGCGTGAGGATGTGTCCGGTGCGCTGCTCGTTGCGATAGTCGATCAGCGAGGCGAGCGTGGTGGTCTTGCCGGAGCCGGTCGCGCCGACCACCAGCAGCAGGCCGCGCTTCTGCAGGATCAGCTCGGTCAGCACCGGCGGGAGCCCGAGCGTGTGGAACGCCGGAATGTCCCCGGGGATGTAGCGGACCACCGCCGCGGTGCTGCCGCGCTGGCGAAAGATCGAGAAGCGGAAGCTGCCCACCCCCTTGATGCCGTAGCCCAGGTTCAGCTCCTGGGACTCGCCGAACTGCGCCCACTGCCGCTCGGAGACCACCTCGCGCAGGAGGGCCTCGACCTGCGGCTGCTCGAGCCGGGTCTGGTTGACCGGGACGGTGACGCCGTTCAGCTTGAGCTGGATGGGCGAGCCGACCGTGATGAACAGGTCCGAGGCGCGCTTCTCCGCCATGAGTTCCAGCAGCTTGTCCATCGCCATCGTCGGATCCTCCGTGTCGCTCCCGCGGGCCTCGCCTGCTCGCCGGCTCAGTCGCCTCGCAGCAGGTCGTTGATCGAGGTCTTGGACCGCGTCTGGGCGTCCACCCGCTTGACGATCACCGCGCAGGCGAGGCTGTACTTGCCGTCCGCGGATGGCAGGCTGCCCGGCACGACGACCGAACCCGACGGCACCCGGCCGTAGTGGATCCGGCCGGTCTCGCGTTCGTAGATGCGGGTCGATTGACTGAGGAAGACGCCCATGGCCAAAACCGAGTTCTCCTCGACGATCACGCCTTCGACCACTTCCGAGCGCGCGCCGATGAAGCAGTTGTCCTCGATGATGGTCGGATTGGCCTGCAGCGGCTCGAGCACGCCGCCGATGCCGACGCCGCCCGAGAGGTGGACGTTCTTGCCGATCTGCGCGCACGAACCCACCGTGGCCCAGGTGTCGACCATCGTTCCTTCATCGACGTACGCCCCGATATTGACGTACGAGGGCATCAGGACGACGTTGCGGCCGATGAACGACCCACGGCGAGCGACCGCAGGCGGGACGATCCGGTAGCCGGCGGCGGCCAGCGCATCCGGTGCCATGCCCGCGAACTTGGTGGGGACCTTGTCGTAGTACTGCAGGTCGCCGCCGGACACCGGCTGGTTGTCGGCAAGACGGAACGAGAGCAGCACCGCCTTCTTGACCCACTGGTGGACTACCCAGCCGCCGTCGGAGCCGGCGCCGCGGCTGGCCACGCGCAGCCGGCCGGCATCGAGATCGTCGATCACCGATTCGACGGCCTGGCGCACCTCCGTCACGGCGTTGCGGGGGCTGAGGTCGGCCCGCGACTCCCAGGCGGTCTCGATTACTGCTTCACGTGCGTCATTCATCGCTCATCTTCCTGGTATTTCGCCCAAAAGGGGCCGAAAAGCCGACAACTGGTTTGGCCTGCCAGAAAAGCGAGCCAGGGCCGGCCGAATCGCGTCGGCCCGGGCATTCTATGTCAGGAGGAGCACGGCAGCGCCCTCTCGCCATAGGCGGGCTCGGACCGGGACAGGCGGTTCGGATCCGCCGCGGCGTGGCCGGAGTGGCCGGCCGGATCAGCCGGCGCGGGCCAGCTCGCCGATGCGGCGCGCGCCGGCCACGCAGGCGGCAAGGTCCTCCACCAGCGCCACCCGCACGAATCCCGCACCGGGGTTGGCGCCTCCCTGCGCGGCGGCTCGGCCAAGGAAGCTCCCCGGCAGGACCAGCGTGGCCATCTCGTGGTTCAGTCGCCAGGCGAAGCGGGCGTCGTCGCCGTCGGGCACCGCGAGCCACAGATAGAAGCTCGCCTCGGGACGCCGCACCTCGAGGGCCTGCGCGATGATCGGCACCACCGCATCGAACTTCTCGCGGTAGAGGCGGCGGTTCTGCGCGACATGCTCCTCGTCCTGCCAGGCGGCCACCGACGCCACCTGCACCGCGGGATTCATGGCGCTGCCGTGGTAGGTGCGATAGCGCAGGAACTCGCGGATCAGCGCCGCGTCGCCGGCGACGAAGCCGGAACGCATGCCGGGCACGTTCGATCGCTTGGACAGGCTCGAGAAGACCACCAGCCGGCGGGCAGCCTCGCGGCCGAGCTGCACGCTCGCGGCGAGGCCGCCGAGCGGCGGCCTGGATTCGTCCTGGTAGATCTCCGAGTAGCACTCGTCCGAGGCGATCACGAAGCCGTGACGGTCCGACAGCTCGAACAGCAGGCGCCATTCCTCCAGCGGCATGACTGCCCCGGTGGGATTGCCCGGGGAACAGACGAAGACGAGCTGGGTGCGCGCCCAGATCGCCTCGGGCACCGCGGCCCAGTCGCAGCGCAGGTCGTTGGCAGGCGACTGGTCGACCAGGTGGACCTGGGCGCCGGCAAGCAGCGCGGCCCCTTCGTAGATCTGGTAGAAGGGGTTGGGCGACACGACCAGCGCGCCGGCGACCGGATCGATCACCGTCTGGGCGAAGGCGAAGAGCGCCTCGCGCGAGCCGTTGACCGGCAGCACCTGCGTGTCCGCATCGAGCCGGACGCCGTGACGCCGCTCGATCCAGGCCGCGATCGCCTCGCGCAGCGCGGGCGAGCCGGCGGTGGCCGGGTACGAAGCGAGCCCCGCGAGCGCGTCGGTCAGCGCGCGGGTGACCAGCGCAGGCGTCGCGTGGCGCGGTTCGCCGATGGAAAGATTGACGAACGGCTCCGGCCGCGACGCCGCAGGCGACCGGCTGAGTCCGAAGGCTTGCGGCGGCTGCGCGAGCAGCGCGCGCAGCCGCTCGAACGGATAGGGCTGCAGCAGCGACAGCCGCGGGTTCATGCGCCCGTGCGGCCGGATCCGATCGCCGGCGCGGCGACCTCGAGAGGCGAGCCGGGCGCAGGGGTCCAGCCGGGCTTGCGGTGCTCGGCAACCACGGTGGTATAGAGACCACCGCGCACGAACCAGCGCGCGGTGAGTCGCAGGTAGCGAGGCGCGATGCGCGCGACCATCTCGTCCACGATCTGGTTCGTGACCGCCTCGTGGAACACGCCGCGGTCGCGGAAGGACCAGAAGTAGAGCTTCAGCCCCTTCAGCTCCAGGTTCAGGCGATCGGGAATGTAGTCCAGCACCATCGTCGCGAAATCCGGCTGCCCGGTCAGCGGGCACAGGCAGGTGAACTCGGGACACTCGATGTGAACGAGGTAGTCGCGGTCCGGCGACGGGTTGTCGAAGACGGGAAGGTCGGTGGAGGGAGTGCTTGGCATGATGTAGTTGGTATTATACGAGGCGGCTTGACGACCCAGCCTGCGCCGGGCCCAGGTGGGTGTGTCCAAGCTCCGGCGGCGTGGCGCCTTCGGAGCCTAACAACGCAGCATCCTCCAGAGGCTTTCAGTGCGCCTTAAGCAGGTCAAACTCTCCGGCTTCAAGTCCTTCTGCGATCCCACCACCTTCGAACTGCCCGGCCAGCTTGTCGGCGTGGTGGGCCCGAACGGCTGCGGCAAGTCCAACATCATCGACGCCGCCCGCTGGGTGCTTGGCGAATCGCGCGCCGCGGAGCTGCGCGGGGAGTCGATGCAGGACGTGATCTTCAACGGATCGAGCGAGCGCAAGCCCGCCTCGCGAGCCAGCGTGGAGATGGTGTTCGACAACACCCTCGGCCGCGTGGGCGGTGCGTGGAGCGGTTTCGCGGAGATCTCGGTGAAGCGGGTGCTGACCCGCGACGGGCAGTCCACCTACTACATCAACCAGCAGGTCGTGCGGCGCAAGGACGTGCACGACATCTTCCTCGGCACCGGGCTCGGACCGCGCGCCTACGCGATCATCGGGCAGGGCACCATCTCGCGCATCATCGAGGCCAAGCCCGACGAGCTGCGGGTGTTCTTCGAGGAGGCCGCCGGCGTCTCCAAGTACAAGGAACGGCGCCGCGAGACGGAGAACCGCCTCGCCACCACGCGGGAGAACCTCACGCGGGTGGAGGACATCCTGCGCGAGCTGAACGGGCAGATCGAGAAGCTGGAGCAGCAGGCCGAGGTGGCAACCCAGTTCCGCGCGTTCGAGGCCGAGCGCGCCGACAAGCAGGGCTGGCTGTGGCTGATCCGGCGTGACGACGCGCACGCCGAGCAGGAGCGGTTGGAGCGCACGACCGCGGACATCGAGGTCGAGATCGAGTCGCTCACGACGCGGTTGCGCTCGTGCGAGGCACGGTTGGTCGAGTTCCGCGAGCAGACGCACCAGTCGACCGACGAGGTCAGCCGCCGCCAGGCCGCGTTCTACGAGGTCAACAGCCGGATCTCGGCCGTCGAGAACCAGATCCGCTTGGTGGCCCAGAATCGCGGCCAGCTCGACGAACGCCTCGCCGGCCTCGCGGCCCAGATCGAAAGCGCGCAGGCGCTTGCCGGCAGTGGCGCGGAGCGCCTTTCCGAGGTCGACGCCGAGATCGAGGTGGCCGAGTCGCGGCGACTCGAGGCCGAGGAGCGCGCTTCGCGGGCGGAAGAGACGCTGGCCCAGGCCCGCGAGCGCGACGAGCAGTCCCGCGAAGCGGTGGAGCAGGCGCGCCATGCGCTTGGCCAGACCCGGCAGGCGCGCCAGGCGATCGAGGTGCGGCGCCTGTCGGTCGAAGAGGCGATCGGGTCGCTGCGCGATCGCCGGGGCCGCCTCGCGTCCGAGCTGGAGCAGCTCGATGCGGCCCCCATGGAGGCGCTCGAGCAGCGGGCACGCGAGCTCGAGGCCGCTCGTGAGCAGGAGGCTGCGACCGCGCGCGAGCAGGAGCTGCTCGAGACCCAGCAGCGCGAGATCCAGGTCCAGCGCGAACCGGCGCAGCAGCAGCTTCGCGCCGCCGAGGGCAAGCGCTCGACCATCGAGGCGCGGATCGGGGTGCTCTCGCAGCTCCAGTCGCGGATGCACAGCGAGCAGAAGGTGAAGCCCTGGCTGGCGCGCCACGGTATCGCGCAGGACGTCGAGCGGCTCTGGCAGCGCATCACCATCGAGCCCGGCTGGGAGCTCGCGGTGGAGGCCGCCCTGCGGGAGCGGGTCCACAGCCTGGAGATCCAGGACGCCGGGCGGATCGCGCGGATGCTGGACGACAGCCCTCCCGGCAAGCTCGGCCTCTACCTGCGCGACGACGTGCCGGCCACGGCCGGGGCGCCCGCCGTCCCCGGCGGCGGCGCCGGAGCCCGGCTCACGCCACTCGCCAGCATGGTCCGCTGCGGCGATGCCCATCTGTCCGGCCTGCTCGCCGAGTGGTTGGGCAGCTTCTACGCGGCGGAGACGGCCGAGGCGGCGTTCGCCGCCCGTGGCGACCTGCCGGCCGGCGCACGCTTCGTGGTGAAGGGCGGCCATGCCATCGGCCGCTACGACGTCTCCCTCTTCGCCCTGGATTCGGACGAGGACGGCGTGCTGGCGCGCCAGCAGGAGCTGCAGAATCTCGGGCGCGAGCTGCGCGCCCAGCAGTTCCTGACCGAAGAGGCGCGCCAGCACGCGGAGCAGGTGGAGGCCACCGCCACCGCGCTTGCCGGTCGCCTCACCCAGGCCCGCGAGGCTCACGCGCGGGCGCTGCGCCAGGCCTCCGCCGCGGCGCTCGAGCACGAGCGCCTCGCGCAGGCGGTGAGCCGGCGCGACGCCGCGCACGATCGCCTCACTTCGGAGCTCGAGGAGCTGGCTGCGCAGCTCGCGGCGCGGGAGGAAGCCGTGAGCGAGGCGGCCGCGAGCCTCGAGCAGCTGGATGCGGAGCTTGCCGAGCGCTCGGCCGCGGCCGAGGCGTCGCGCTCGGCAGCCGAAGAGACCGCGCAGGCCCTCGCGGCGGCGAGCGAAGAATCGCGCGAAGCCGAGCTCGCCCTGCAGGAATGCAGCTTCGCGGTGAGATCGGCCCAGCAGCAGGCGGAGAACCTGCACCAGCAGATCGCGATGGCCGACGAGAACCTCGCGCGCGCGGTGGCGGAGCAGGAGCGTCTTTCGGCCGAGCGCGCGGCGCTTTCGGACGAGGAAGCGCTGCAGGCGCGCGAGCTGCTGCTGCAGGAGCGGGTGGCCGCGGAAGAGGCGCTCGCGGCCGCGCGCAACCGGGCCGACGAGCTCGCCGGCGAGCTGCGCCGGATCGACGAGAAGCGGCTCACGCTCGAGCGCAACCAGGACCCGCTCCGGCAGAAGCTCACGGAGCTCAAGCTCAAGGAGCAGGCCGCGCGTCTGGCGGCCGAGCAGGCATCGCAGGCGCTCGTGGAGGCCGAGGCCGACGAGGCCGCCCTCGCGCAGAGCCTCGCGTCGCTCGAGCAGCGGCCCAAGCCGGGTTGGCTCCAATCCGAGATAGGACGCCTCAACCAGGCCATCGCGCGGCTCGGCCCGGTCAACCTCGCCGCGCTCGACGAGGTCGCTGCCGCGAGGGAGCGGCAGGCGTTCCTGGCAAGCCAGTCCGCGGACCTGTTCGAGGCGATGACCACGCTCGAGAACGCCATCCGCACCATCGACCAGGAATCGCGGGCTCTCCTGCAGCAGACCTACGACACCGTCAACGCCGAGTTCGGCCGGCTCTTCCCGGCGCTCTTCGGCGGGGGCGAGGCGCGGCTCGTGCTCACCGGCGGGGAGATTCTGGACGCCGGGGTCCAGGTGATCGCCCAGCCGCCGGGCAAGAAGAACGCCTCGATCCACCTGCTTTCAGGCGGCGAGAAGGCACTCACCGCGATCGCGCTGGTGTTCGCGATCTTCAAGCTCAACCCGGCGCCGTTCTGCCTCCTGGACGAGGTGGACGCGCCGCTGGACGACGCGAACACCGAGCGCTACTGCCGCATGGTGCAGTCCATGGCCGGCGAGACCCAGTTCCTGTTCATCACCCACAACAAGATCGCGATGGAGATGGCGGAGCAACTGATCGGCGTCACCATGCAGGAGCGTGGCGTGTCGCGGCTGGTCGCGGTGGACCTGCTGTCGGCCGCGAAGATGGCGGAGGCGGCTTGAAGGGCCCGGCCGCCCAAGGCGTGGCGCGGCGATGAGCACGCTCTCCGTCAGCCTGGTTGCGCTGGTCGTCCTCGTGATCGTCGGGGTCGCGCTCTTCAACTTCTGGCAATCCCGCGGCAGCAGCGGGCGCGAACGTGCCCTGTTCGGCGCAGGCGGGCGCAGTGGCGGCGGACGGCGTGGCCGCGACGACTACCTCACCGAGCCCGAGCAGGACGACGACGCGGTCGGCCGGGCACCACGCGGCGCGCACGGCCGCCGGCGGCCCGCGGCGGGCGAGGACTTCAACGACTGGACCCGGGAGCGCCGGGAGCCGACCTTCACCGTCGACGAAGACGATGCGACGCCGGCGCGCACCGCCGCCACCGAAGGCATGCGGGCCGACCCGCCGGCCGGCTCCCGTCGCCGGGGCCAGGAC
>JAEWGX010000067.1 GCA_023388075.1 Pseudomonadota bacterium | reverse complement strand
CTTTGTCCAGGTCTTCTTCAGTTCGAAAGAATCCTGTCAGGGTGTTGAATTTTCAGCTGAGAGTCGTCTCACCGAGAGGAGAAATATGAAGAAATCGGTCAAACTTGGTGCACTGGCCGCGACAGCTACGCTGCTTGCCGCCTGCGCATCCACTGGCGGTGGCCAGGGTCCCGCATTGAAGGGCGATCCGAAGAACAGCGGATACGTCCTGAGCAACGATACTGGCGTCGTCACCAGCGGATTCGGCAACTGCGTCCGCTACGGTTTCTTCACGCCGGCCCAGGCAATGAAGGGTTGCGACGACGACCTGCTGCCCAAGGCGCCGCCTCCGCCCCCGCCGGCACCGCCTGCGGTCGTGCCCCGCCGCCCCCGCCGCCGCCGCCCCCGCCGCCGCCTGCTCCGCGGAGCGAGAAGGTGACGTTCGCTGCGGACACCTTCTTCGACTTCGACAAGGCGGTCCTCAAGCCCGATGGCCGCGCCAAGCTGGACGACGTGGTGAGCAAGATGTCCGGCATCAACCTCGAGGTGGTCATCGCCGTGGGTCACACGGACTCGACCGGCCCCGAGGCCTACAACCAGGGCTTGTCGGTGCGTCGTGCCGAAGCGGTCAAGGCCTACCTGGTCAGCAAGGGCATCGAAGCCAACCGTGTCTACACGGAAGGCAAGGGTGAGAAGCAGCCGGTGGCCGACAACCGGACCCGTGATGGCCGCGCGAAGAACCGCCGCGTGGAGATCGAAGTCGTCGGTACCCGTACCGTCCGTTGATCGAACGTACCTTCCGGTGACGCAAAGCCCCGCTTCGGCGGGGCTTTTTACCTTCCGGTGACGCAAGCCCCGCTTCGGCGGGGCTTTTTCATTGCGGGTTCAGGACACGCGGGCTGTTCGTCGTGGGCGGGCCGCCGACGCGGCCGCGGCGACGGCGGGCATCGCCCCGGCGTTGTCGTCCGCCAGCGTCTCGATGATCGGGCAGTCCGGCCGGTCGTCGCCGCGACAGCAATGCACCAGGTGCGCCAGCGTCGCCTTCATCGCCTGCAACTCCCGCAGCTTCTCGTCGAGCTCCCGGATGTGCGCCTCGGCGAAGGCCTTCACTTCCCGGCTGGGTCGCTGCCGGTCCTGCCACAGTGCAAGCAGCGCACGGATCTGCTCGATCGAGAAGCCGAGATCGCGTGCGCGCCGGATGAAGCGCAGCGTGGCGAGGTCCTTGTCGCCGTACTGGCGATAGCCCGCGTCCGTGCGGGACGCGTTCGGCACAAGGCCCACGCTCTCGTAGTGGCGGATCATCTTCGCCGAAACCCCCGAAGCCTTGGCCGCTTCGCCGATGTTCATGAGCTCGCTCATCCTTCTAGCCTCCCGGTGCGACGCCTCGTCCGGCGGGCAGCGCGGCACTCGCCGAATCCGCCGGACCCGCGCGCAAGCCGTCCGCTGCCTGCGCCCTCGATTGCGGGGATCGCGCGGCCGCGCCGCGCCACCGCCTCAGCGTGAGCGCGTTGGTCACCACGCTCACGCTGCTCAGCGCCATCGCGGCGCCGGCCACCATCGGGCTCAGCACGCCCGCTGCCGCGAGCGGAATGCCGAGGACGTTGTAGCCGAACGCCCAGAACAGCCCCTGGGCGATCTTGGCACGCGTGCGGCGGGCCGCATCGAGCGCGTCCGCGACCAGGCGCACGTCGCCGCGCATGAGGGTGATACCGGCCGTCTCCATGGCCACGTCGGTGCCGGTTGCCATCGCGATGCCGACGTCGGCGGCGGCGAGCGCGGGGGCATCGTTGATGCCGTCACCCACCATGGCGACCACCTGCCCCTGCGCTCGCAGCGACTCGATGGCGCGCGCCTTGTCCTCCGGCAGCACCTCCGCCATCGCTTCGTCGATCCCGAGCTCGCGCGCCACGGCGGTCGCGCTGCCGCGGTTGTCGCCCGTCAGCATCACCGTCCGGATCCCGAGCGCGTGCAGGCGCGCGATGCCGTCCCGCGCGGTGGGCTTCAACGTGTCACCCCAGGCGAGCAGACCGAGCGCGTGCCATCCGCCCTCCTCCCGCGCCAGCAGCCAGGAGACCGTGCGTCCGGCGGCCTGCAGCCGCGCGGCTTCATCCGCGAGCCCGCCCGAGGGGGCGCCCAACTCCTGCAGCAGGCGAGCGCTGCCCAGCGCCAGCACGCGGCCATCCACGGTGCCCTGCAGGCCGCGTCCGGGCAGCGTGACCGCCTCGCGGGCCGTCGTCGCCACGAGGCCCCGCTCCCGCGCCTTCGCGAGCACCGCGAGCGCGAGCGGATGGCTGCTGGTGGCCTGCAGCGAAGCCGCAAGCCGAAGCAGCTCGTCCTCGCGGCCATCCCCTTTCCCCGCGGCCGGCAGCACGGCGACCACCGCCGGCTTGCCTTCGGTCAACGTGCCGGTCTTGTCGAACGCGATGGTGGTGACTCCGTGCGCCACCTCGAGCGTTCGGGCGTCCTTCACCAGGATGCCGTGGCGGGCCGCCACCCCCGTGCCCACCATGATGGCGGTGGGGGTCGCGAGCCCGAGCGCGCACGGGCAGGCGATGACCATCACCGTGACCGCGTTGACGAGCGCGCCTTCCCAGTCGCCATTCGCCAGCATCCAGCCGAGGAACGTGACCAGGGCGATGGCGAGCACGACCGGGACGAACACCGCGCTGACCTGGTCGACCAGGCGCTGGATGGGCGGCTTCGCGGCCTGCGCCGAGTCGACCAGCCGGATGATGCGCGCGAGCGTCGTCTCGGCGCCGACCGCGCTTGCGTCCACTACCAGCAGCCCCTCGGCGTTCACCGAGCCGCCGATGACCCGATCGCCCGTCTCGCGCATCGTCGGCAGGCTCTCGCCGGTGACCAGCGATTCGTCCACGTGGCTGCGGCCTTCGACGATCCGGCCGTCGACCGGCACCACGTCGCCCGGGCGAACCACGACGAGGTCGCCGACGACCAGTTGTTCGACCGGCACCTCCACCTCCGCGCCCGCGCGCCGCACGCGCGCGACGCCCGGGCGCAGCGCCTGCAGCGCACGGATCGCATCCGCGGTCTGGCGGCGCGCCCGCCCCTCCAGCCACTTGCCGAGCAGCACCAGGGTGACGATGGCGGCCGACGCCTCGAAGTAGAGATGCGGCTCGCCGTGCGCCGGGGCGCGCAGCAGCAGGTAGAGGGAGAGCCCGTAGGCAGCCGACGTGCCGAGCGCGACCAGCAGGTCCATGTTGCCGGTCCCGGCGCGCAGCGCCTTCCAGCCGGCGCGATAGAACCGCGCGCCGAGCCAGAACTGGACCGGCGTGGCGAGCGCGAGTTGCCACCATCCTCCCAGCGCCCAGTCGATACCGAAAGGCTGCAGGAGCATCGGCGCGACGAGTGGCAGCGTGAGCGCCGCCGCGATCGCCACCGGCCACCATTCGGCGCGCGAGCCGGCGGCGGGCTGCGCGACCGGCGCGTCCGCGGCGATCTCGACGGCCTGGTAGCCCGCCTTGTCGATCGCCTGCAGCAACGCGGCGGCCGGCACCGCGGCCTCGACGCGCACCGTCGCCTTGCCGGTGGCGAGGTTGACGGCGGCCTCCTCCACACCGGGAATCTTGCGCAGGGCCTTCTCGACGCGAGACACGCAGGCCGCGCACGTCATGCCGTCGACCTGCAGGGCGAGGTCGCGCCCGTTCGCCACGCCGGCGGCGGCCGCGGACGGTTGCGGCGCCGGCATCGGCGGTGACGCTCGCAGGGCCTCTGACGATGCGGGATCCATGGCTTCGGACGGGTTGGAAGTCGACGGTATATCGTGCATATGCGGACGATAAAGCTTGACACAATGGGAAGGTCAACCGGCCCCGCGGACCCGCCTGCACCCCTTGACCTTGCCACGATGGGAAGGCGGATACTGCCGGCATCGACACAGGGAGCATGGACATGATCGCCTTCGAAGTACAGGACATGAGTTGCGGCCATTGCGTGGGCGCCATCACCAAGGCCATCGCGGCCGTCGATGCGCAGGCCCGGGTAGAGGTGGACCTGCCGGAGCATCGGGTCCGCATCGTTTCGACCCACGCCGACGCCACGACGCTCGCCGCCGCCATCGAGGAAGCCGGCTATACGCCGGTGACGTTGCCGGCCTGAGAATCCATGGCCGTTCATCACCATCACGACCACGTCCACGACCACGGCCGGTCCGAGCGACTGAACGTGGCCGGGCGCGACGCCTCGGCGGCGGTCGAGTTCACCTGCCCGATGCATCCGGAGATCCGGCAGATGGGGCCGGGCGACTGTCCCATCTGCGGCATGGCGCTCGAGCCGGTCATCGCCACCGGCGAGGCAGGCGACAGCCCGGAGCTGCGCGACATGACGCGTCGGTTCTGGATCGGCCTGGTGCTCACGCTGCCCGTGTTCATTCTGGAGATGGGCGGACATCTCGTCGACCTGGGGCACCTGGTGGCGCCCCAGACCTCCAACTGGATACAGCTCGTCTTCGCGACGCCCGTGGTGCTGTGGGCCGGCTGGCCGTTCTTCGTGCGCGCGTGGGCCTCGGTCAGGAACCGCAGCCTCAACATGTTCAGCCTGGTGGCGCTAGGCGCCGGCGCGGCGTGGCTCTACAGCACCGCCGGCACGATCGCGCCAGGGATCTTCCCCGACACCGCGCGCGGCCCGGACGGGGCCGTGCCGATCTACTTCGAGGCCGCCGCCGTCATCACCGTGCTGGTGCTCCTCGGCCAGGTGCTGGAGCTGCGGGCGCGCGAGAAGACCTCCGGCGCGATCCGCGCCCTGCTCGATCTCGCGCCCAGGAACGCCATCCGGGTGACCGCCGCGGGCGCGGACCAGGAAGTGGCGATCGACGAGATCGTCGTCGGCGACCTGCTGCGGGTGCGTCCCGGCGAGAAGGTGCCGGTGGACGGCACGGTGACCGAAGGCAAGGCGACCGTCGACGAATCGATGGTGACCGGCGAGGCGATGCCGGTCGCCAAGTCGCCCGGGTCGGTCGTGACGGCCGGGACGATGAACCAGTCGGGCGGGTTCGTGATGCGGGCAGAGAAAGTAGGCGCCGATACGCTGCTTTCGCAGATCGTGCACATGGTCGCGGCCGCGCAGCGCAGCCGTGCGCCGATACAGCGGCTCGCCGACCAGGTCGCCGGGTGGTTCGTTCCCGTGGTGATCGTCGTGGCGTTGCTCACTTTCGTCGCCTGGTACGCGTGGGGGCCGGAGCCGGTGGTCGCGCATGCGCTGGTCGCGGCGGTGGCCGTGCTGATCATCGCCTGTCCCTGCGCTCTCGGGCTCGCCACGCCGATGTCCATCATGGTCGGCGTGGGGCGCGGGGCGCGCGAGGGCGTCCTCATCCGCGACGCCGCGTCGCTGGAACGCATGGAGAAGGTCGACACGCTGGTCGTGGACAAGACCGGGACGCTCACCGAGGGTCGGCCGCGGATGGTGGACCTGGTGACGCAGCCGGGGTTCGAGGCGCAGGAGCTTCTCGCCCTGCTCGCGAGCGTCGAACGGGCCAGCGAGCATCCGCTGGCCGCCGCGATCGTCGAGGCCGCGCAGGAACGGCAGCTGTCGCTTGCGCCGGTGAGCGATTTCGATTCGCCGGTCGGCAAGGGCGTCGTCGGTACCGTCGACGGCCGGGTTCTGCTCGCCGGCAGCGCGCGCTTCCTGGCCGACCGCGGCATCGACGCCTCGCCGGCCCAGGCGGCCGCCGAAGCGCGGCGCGCCCAGGCGGCCACCGTGATCTTCGTCGCGATCGACGACCGGCTGGCCGGCTGGGTCGCCATCGCCGACCCGGTGAAGGGCACGACGCCGGCGGCGCTCGAAAGCCTGCGCGACGCCGGCGTGCGCATAGTCATGCTGACCGGCGACGGCCGGACCACCGCCGAGGCGGTGGCGCGCGAGCTCGGCATCGACGAGGTGGTGGCGGAGGTCTATCCCCAGGACAAGGCCGACGTGGTGCAGCGCCTGCAGCGCAAGGGCCGCGTCGTGGCGATGGCCGGAGACGGCGTCAACGACGCGCCCGCGCTTGCCGCGGCGGACGTCGGCATCGCCATGGGCGGCGGCACCGACGTCGCGATGGAAAGCGCCGGGATCACCCTCCTGAAGGGCGACCTGACCGGCATCGCCCGCGCCCGCACCCTCTCGCGCGCCACGATGCGCAACATCCGGCAGAACCTGTTCCTTTCGTTCGCCTACAACGTGGCCGGCATCCCCGTGGCGGCCGGCGTCCTCTACCCCGCTTTCGGCCTCCTTCTCTCTCCCCAGGTGGCAGCGCTCGCCATGGCCCTTTCCTCGGTCAGCGTGATCGGCAATGCCCTTCGACTGCGGACTTCCCGCCAGTGAGAGGGACCGCTGCGGCAGGGTCCGCGCGAGAGCGGTTAAACTGCCACGATGCAGAACGGCAGCACGTCCGCGATTTCCGGCAAGCCCGACGCTCGCGCGCAAGCGGGCAGCCCGCCCCCCGCGGCCAACGTGGATCCGCAGGAGCTTGCCAAGTTCCAGGCGCTGGCTTCACGCTGGTGGGATCCTACCGGCGAGTTCAAGCCCCTGCACCAGATCAATCCGCTGCGCCTCGGCTGGATCGAGCGGCATTGCGGCGGTTCGGTGCGCGGCCTGGAGGCGATCGATGTCGGTTGCGGCGGCGGCATTCTCGCCGAGGCGCTTGCGCTCAACGGCGCGAACGTGACCGGTATCGACCTGGCGGACAAGCCGCTCACGGTCGCGGAGCTGCACGCGCTGGACACCGGCACGACCGTGCGCTACGAGAGAATCGCGGTGGAGGCGATGGCGGCTCGCGAACCGGCCTCGCGCGACCTGGTGACCTGCATGGAGATGCTCGAGCACGTGCCGGATCCGTCGGCGGTGGTCGCCGCCTGCGCTCAGCTTGCCAAGCCGGGAGGACGCCTCTTCTTCTCCACCATCAACCGCAACCTCAAGTCGTTCGTCCTCGCCATCCTCGGCGCGGAGTACGTGCTGCGCCTGCTGCCTCGCGGCACCCATGACTACGACAAGCTGATCCGTCCGTCGGAGCTCATCGCGGCCTCGCGCCGCGCGGGGCTGGAAGTGGTCGACATGACGGGCATCCAATACAACCCGCTGACCCGGACCTACCGCTTGCAGGACGGCGACGTCGACGTGAACTACATGATCGCGCTGCGCAAGCCCGCGTGATCCTGCCATGCGACCCCGCGAGCCCCGGTCCGACGGGCGACACGACCTGATACCCGCCTGATGCCGCTACCGCAGAATCCGCGTGCCGTCTTCTTCGATCTCGACGGCACCCTCGCCGACACCGCCGACGACCTGGCCGCGCCGATCAACGCCATGCGGGTGGCCCGCGGCCTCGAGCCGATGCCGGTCGCCGACCTGCGCCCCTTCGCTTCCACCGGCGCGCGCGGGCTGATCGGCAAGGGGCTCGACGTCGGCAAGGACGATCCCGGCTACGAGGAGCTGCGGCTGGAGTTTCTCGCGCGCTACGAGCGCGACATCGTCGTGCACACCCGGCTCTTCGACGGAATGCCGGAGCTCCTCGACCGGCTCGACGCGGCCGGCGTGCGCTGGGGCGTGATCTCCAACAAGATCGAGCGCTACGTGCGCATCATCGTCCAGGAGCTCGGCCTCGCGCCCCGCAGCGTGCTGGCGTTCGGCGGGGACAGCGCCGCGCGGCCCAAGCCGCATCCCGACCTGATGCTGCTGGCCTTGCGGACCACAGGCCTCACCGGCCCGGAATGCGTCTACGTCGGCGACGACCTGCGCGACGTGGTCGCCGGTCGCGCGGCCGGCATGAGGACGGTGGCGGCCGCCTACGGCTACTGCGGCGACGCCGACAAGCCGGAGAACTGGGGCGCGGACGCGCTGATCCGGGATCCCCGGGAGCTGGCGGGCCTGCTGGGGCTCTGAGCCGACGATCCCGGCGATCACGGAGCCTTCGCTGCCCGTCCTGGGGCACAGCCGCCGGGGCCGGCCCGGACGGGCTTGCCGCCTTTTTTCGGCAATCGCCGTCACCGTCGGTCCGGTGATGCCCTTGAAATGCCGGCCAGCACCTATACTTGCATCTCTGGGGCCGACCTGGTTTCGACGGGGGTAATGAAGCGGCTCAGGGCGTGTCGAGGACCCGTATCCTCGTAAATCCATCGGGAAACCAACAAACGCCAACGACGAGCGTTTCGCTCTAGCCGCTTAAGGCTAGCAAGCCGCTGCACCGGGTTGTCGGTAGCCCGGGTCCCGCAAGGGACAGCAGCGTCATTCATACCGAATCGTGCCTCGTCGGGCTACTTGGCGAGGAGCTAAAAAATAGGTGGCTGGTTGCTGGTTGAGCCTGTGCGTCGGCGTAACGGCAACGAGAACTCAAAGACGTCACTACACACGTAGAACTGATCGCAGAAGACTTCCGGACGCGGGTTCGATTCCCGCCGGCTCCACCACTCACTGGAAGCCCCGACCGTGCACGGTCGGGGCTTTTTCTTGCGCGACGCCGCAGCCCCCGCGCTCGCGGCTTTGGCCGACGATCTGCCTGGTGACCTCCAGGATTCCGCGCACGACGTAGGGCACCGCCGCCGCCTCGCCGAACCGTCCCATGGTCGGCGGGCCGATGGCGAAGATCGCCTCGTGCGGGCGCCCATTGGCGGCCACCACGCGGCCGCGCGGGTCCACGTCGACCCCGAGCCCGCAGGGATCGTCGCGGGCCACGCCATCGCCAACGAGCGCCTGCCAGCAGGGATTGCCGGAGTGGCTGGGCCGCAGGCGGGGACCGGTGCAGTTGATCACCGCACCCGTCCGGACGACGCGGCGCGCGCCATGCCAGCGCGAGTCGTACTCGACCACGGCGAGCTCGCCATCCACCCGGGCATCGCGCAGGCGACCCTGCGCGAAGGAAAGTCGCCCGGAACGCAATCCCTCGTCCACGATCTTCTCGACCTGGGGCGGATTGCGGAAGCGGAAGGCGTCGTACCAGGCCTTGACGTGCCGGGCGAATCGGCGCCGCTCGGCCTCGGGCCAACGGCCCCAGAAGAGCCAGGAGGCATCGCGCAGCGCGTCGAAGGGCGTGTGCCAGCTCGACGCCGCCGGATCGACGGCGGCGATCTCGCCCCGCAGGAGCCGGACCGCCGCGCGAACGTTCGTCGGCGTCCCGGCCCGGCGCAGGATCTCGGGGTCGCGCTCCGTGATGCGATCGAAGATCGGGCGGGACGATCGGTGCGGATTCTGCGATCCCGGCCGAAGCCCATGGCGCGACAGGGACAGGACCGGCCCGCGATGCCCGCGCGCGGTGAGCGCGGCAAACGCATCCGATGCCGTAAGCCCCGAGCCGACCAAGAGGACCGGCGCCTCGCTGCCGATCGCGTCGAGCCGTCGTGTCGCCCAGGGATCCCCGACCCAACCGGGGTGGCCGCCGATCGGAAGCAGCTCCCGCGGCGTCCCGACCGGATTCCAGCCGAGCGCCAGGATGCAGGCGTCGGCGCCGAGCCGCGAGCCATCGTCGAGCTCCACCTCGATGGCGGACTGGCCGTATCCCATTCGGAGCGCAGCCTTGCGGACATGCTCGATGCGGGAAGCACTGGCATTGCCTCGCGCATGACGGTCCGCTTCGCCGTCCATGTACCGGCCGAAGGCACGCCGGCGCGCGAACACCAGCCCGCTCGCCGCCATGGCTTCCGGATCGGCGGCGAGCGCGCCGCTCTCACGCAGCCACCGCGCGAAGTGCGCTTCGTCCTCGGGATAGGGCGAGTGGAAGTTGTCCGGCGCGTTCAGGCGATGATCCGGCTCGGTACTCGAGTGGGCGATGCCGGCGCCGAGCGCATCGCGAGGCTCGACGACGAGGATCTCCAGCGGAGCTTCGGCGCTGCGGCTCAGGTGGATTGCCGCCGCCGCGCCGCTGAAGCCGCCGCCGACGATGACGACGCGACGCACGTCAGGAGCTACGCGCCATGCGCCGAACACTTCCTGCCACTTGCAACCGGACCTCCGTCATGCGGCGGCAGACGTGGCCTGCCACCGCATACTCACTGCGCCGCGAAGCAGTAGAACAATCCCGCGCCGCCGGTGCTGCGCAATCCCTCCGGATGGCAGCCGCGGGTGGGATGCGCGGAGTTCCACGACTTCGCCCAGGCGTTGTCGACCGGTCCGACCCGGTCGTGGTGGCCCGTCATGGCGGAGCCGTCGGTCCCGCCCTTGGTCCAGTTGCCACAGGTCATGTCGGCGAACGGCGCGCCGGCAAACGCGGTGCCGTCGGGACGGGACCCGGTGAGGATGTCGTGGTTGTTCGGCTTCTCCGTGCGCCCGTTCACCATCCGGCCCTGCTCGTCCAGCGCCGTTTCCTTCGCGACGTTGTTGCGCTCCGAATGCAGCTCGGCGACGTTGCGGGCGACGACGACGCCCTTCGCGTTGCGCCACGGCCCCTTTCCGATCCGGTCCCGCGCGTTGACGAAGCCGGAATCGGACAGGCCCGGCGCCTGTGTGCTCAGGTAGGCGCGCCACGTCCGGGCGCCGGCGCCGGCCGCGGCCGCGAGCGACTGGCAATGACGGTCAGCCCCTTCGAGCCCGCCCAGGTCCGCCCCCTTGCCCGGCCCGACGCTGGTCACGAAGAACGTCATGCCTTCGTCGCGCGCCTGTTGGCCGCCCATCCCGGCGCAGCCGGCGAGCACAAGCACGCTGCCCAGGGTGAACGCCGCCTTCAATGGGGTTGTTCGCATCGCCGTCTCCTCGCGTCGGTAGGCCTTGGGTGGTTGGTCGAAGCGCGCCGGGAGCGCGCCCCGCCGGCGATTCTCCGCGCCCTTCCCGCGCCTCGTCAACGACGGACTGGAACGGTCCGCCGCACCACCAGGGGCAGCGGCGAAGACGCCGTCGTCAGCCTCGCCGCAGCGAACGGCTGACTTCCACCAGCGCGTTCAACGCATCCGTCACGGTGAAGATGCCGAGGACGTTGCCGTCCTGCTCGTTGACGATCACGCTGCCGATCTTGCGATCCGACATGATGAGCGCCACTTCGTCGAGCGGCATTGCCGCGGAAACTTCGGCGAGATCGGCCGCCATGATGTCCGCGGCCCGCACCTGGATCCGATGCTCCGAGCTCAGGCCCTCCGCGACACGCAGGTCCCTGTCGCTGACCACGCCGACGATCGTGCCGTCACGCGCGACCGGCAGGTGGCGCACGCCGTGGGACTGCATGAGCTGCCGCAGCTCGTCGATGGACTGGTCCTCGGTCGCGGTGACCGGACTGATGGTCGTGTACTCCTCGACCGGCGTGGCGTGTGTCATGGTTGCGATCTCCGTGGGGGTCGGCGTGACGGTCAGCCCAGTGACCGGCACTGGTCTTCAAGAGAATCCGCGATGTTCCCGAAACCGGTTGGCGCGGGATCGTTCTGCTTGCATTGCAGGTTTCCGTTCGCGCGGTTGCGGCTGATCTCCAACGCGCCGCGGTTGTCCTCGACCTGTATATTGCCATCGAGGCGGTTCTCGTTCACCGTCGCGCCGGCGCGGTTGCCGAAGAGCTGCACGTCACCGTCGAGCTGGTTGCCGAGCACGTAGAGGCCGCCCGCGTTGCCGTCCAGCTGGATGTTGCCGTCGATGGTGGATTCGTAGACGCCGACGGCGCCGCCGATGTCGAGCTGCACGGACCCGCCGATGATCGACCGCTCCACCAGCACGTCCCGGGCGCGTTGCCCCTGGATGTTGCCGTCCAAGCGCAGGCTGCGCGCGAAGAGCGACGAGCCGGTCCCCAGCTCGATGTTGCCGTCGATGACGGTGCCCGCGTCCAGCACGCAGGTTGCGCCGTCCGGCACGCGGAGATTCTCGATCCGCCGATTGCCGATGGCAACGTTCTCACAGATGTTGCGTGCTGCCACCACAGGCAGCGCCGAGGGCGCGGCGGGAAGCGCCGGCGCGTGGGCGAAGGAGAGCGGCGTGGTGCTGCCACCGGTTGCCGGCGGCACGCTGCCGTCCGAGCCCCCGCTGACTGGCCCGCCGCCGACGGGATTCCCATTGCCGGGATTGCCGGCACCTGGGGTGGCACTGACGGCACTGCTGTCGCTGCCGCCGCCGCAGGCGGCAAGCAAGAAGGTCAACGAGGCCAGGCCCGCCAACATACGGCGGGAGATCGAGGCTGTCATTTCATTCTCCATGAATCTGCGCGGGAAAAGCTCCCGCATGAGGGCGAATGGCAGGCAATACAGACCTGCTCAGGATGCCCCTCCCGAGTCTGCAACACGGCGATGACAGCACTGTGACATCGGCATGACGCGGCGGACCAGGATTCATGACCCCGAAGCACTTGTTCCTTCTTGATCGACCCCATATAAACGGGTAGGATTACCGGTCCCGCCCGCGCGGGGTCTTGTTCATCTGCTGGTTGGGGGGGACGCCATGTCTACAGACGCCCTCTTCCAATTGGGGATCGTCTCGGGTTCTCGGAACGCCGCCCAAAAGGAAGACTTCCGCTCGCCGAAGGCGCTCAGGCGCCTCGCTGCGAGTCTTGCGCTGCCTGCTGCCGCGGCCTGTCACGCGCCGCAATGGTCGGCCAACCTGAGTCGGCTCTCGAAGGTCCTGGCGCAATGCCACGGCCTTCGGCCTGGCTAGCATCGCCGTCCCACGCGCCCGCAAGCGCGCTCGCCCGCACCCGGGCACCGGCCCGACCCCCTAGCGCCGCCTGATCGCGGACACTGCCGGTCCCTCGCCGAGCGCTCCAGGCGCCAGCTTCCGACTCATCGAACTTCCATGCCGGCTGGCTGCCGGCGGGCCATCGTGCGCCGCATTGACAACCGACCGAGATGATCCCGACGCCCTACTACCTGATCGACAAGGAGCGGCTGCAGCAGAACCTGCTGAAGGTCGATTACGTGCGTCGCCACGCCGGCGCGAAGGTGCTGCTCGCCCTCAAGTGCTTCGCCACCTGGTCGGTGTTCGACCTCATGCGCGCGCACATGGACGGGACGACTTCGTCCTCCCTCTACGAGGTCAAGCTCGGGCGCGAGAAGTTCGGCGGCGAGACGCAGGCCTACAGCGTGGCGTTCTCCGCCGACGAGATCGACGAGGTGATCGCCAACTGCGACAAGATCATCTTCAACTCGATCGGCCAGCTGACCCGGTTCGAGGCGCGAGCGGAGGGCAAGGCCCGCGGGCTTCGACTCAATCCGGGCGTGAGCTCGTCCAGCTACGACCTGGCCGATCCGGCGCGGCCGTTCAGTCGGCTGGGCGAGTGGGACGTCGCCCGTGTCGAGGCCGTGGCCGATCGACTCGACGGCGTCATGATCCACAACAACTGCGAGAACCGCGACTTCGAGCGCTTCGACGAGCTGCTCGGCAAGGCGGAATCGCTCTTCGGCGGGGTACTGCGCAAGGTCAAGTGGGTCAGCCTGGGTGGCGGCATCCACTTCACCGCGGAAGGCTACCCGCTGGAGGCCTTCTGTGCCCGCCTGCGCGCCTTCGCGCAGCGCCATGACGTGCAGGTCTATCTCGAGCCAGGGGAGGCGGTGGTGGGTGACAGCACCACCCTGGAAGTCACGGTGCTCGACGTGCTGCGCAACGGACGGGACATGGTCGTCGTCGACAGCTCGGTGGAGGCGCACATGCCGGACCTGCTGGTCTATCGCTACGGCACCCGGGCAGACCCCGACGAAGGGCCGCACGACTACATGATCTGCGGAAAGTCCTGCCTTGCCGGCGACGTATTCGGCGAATCAAGCTTCCCGCAGCCGCTCTCGGTGGGTGATCGCATCTCGTTGCGCGATGCCGGCGGCTACACCATGGTGAAGAAGAACTGGTTCAACGGCGTGAACATGCCGTCGATCGCCATCCGGGAGGCGGATGGCACGATCCGGGTCGCCCGCCGGTTCGGCTACCGCGACTATGTCGAAAGCCTTTCCTGAATCCACAGCATCACATGATCCACAGCATCACATGATTGGAGGTCATTTCAAATGAAGAGGAACGTTCTCGTCATCGGTGCCGGTGGCGTCGGCCACGTGGTGGCGCACAAGTGTGCCCAGAACAACCTCCTGCTGGGTGACATCCATATCGCCTCGCGGACCGTTTCCAAGTGCCACGACATCATCCGGTCGGTGCGCGAGAAGGGAAGCATGCAGGGGCCCGGCCGGCTCGAGGCGCACGCGCTGGATGCGCTCGACCTCGAAGCCACCAAGGCGCTCATCCGCGAGACCCGAAGCCAGATCGTGATCAACGTCGGATCGCCGTTCGTGAACATGACGGTGCTGCAGGCGTGCATCGACACCGGCGCCGCCTATCTCGACACCGCCATTCACGAGGACCCGGACAAGGTGTGCGAAGCGCCCCCCTGGTACGCCAACCACGAATGGAAGCGGCGCGACGACTGCAAGGCCGCCGGCGTCACCGCCGTGCTCGGCATCGGATTCGATCCCGGCGTCGTGAACGCCTACGCGCGCTATGCCGTCGATCATTGCTTCGACCGCGTCGACTCCATCGACATCATCGACGTCAATGCCGGCAGCCATGGCCGCTACTTCGCGACCAACTTCGACCCCGAGACCAACTTCCGGGAGTTCACCGCCACGGTGTGGTCCTGGCAGGGTGGCCGCTGGACGGCCAACCGCATGTTCGAGCGGCGCAAGGAGTGGCAGCTCCCGGTGGTGGGCAACGCGACCACCTATCTCACGGGGCACGACGAGCTGCATTCGCTGTCGCGTCATCTCGACGTTCCGGACATCCGGTTCTGGATGGGCTTCGGGGACCACTACATCAACGTGTTCACCGTGCTGAAAAACCTGGGCCTCCTCTCCGAGAAGCCGGTGCGCACGGCCGAAGGGGTGGAGATCGTCCCGCTGAAGGTGGTCAAGGCGGTGCTGCCGGATCCCGCGTCGCTGGCGCCGGACTACACCGGCAAGACCTGCATCGGCGACCTGGTCCGGGGCGAGAAGGATGGCCGTCGCCGTGAAGTCTTCATCTACAACGTCTGCGACCACGAGTCGAGCTTCGACGAAGTGGGCAGCCAGGCGATCTCGTACACGGCCGGCGTGCCGGTGGCCGCCGCGGCGATGCTGATCGCCAAGGGCACCTGGGACGTCAAGGGCATGGTCAACGTCGAGGAGCTCGATCCGCGGCCGCTGCTCGCCCTGCTCGACCGCATGGGCCTGCCGACGCGGATCCGCGACGAGGAGGGAGACCGGCCGCTGCTCGCCCCGGTGGCCAGGGCCGCCGCGTTCGAGGCCGCGTAGCCGCACGACGACCACCGACGCCCGCCGCGGCGGGCGTCGAGGCGGTGCCGGCGCCTACCCGCCCAGCAGCCGCCCGATGAGCGTCCCCAGCTCCAGGTCGTCCACGCCGCCAAGCGACTGCAGCCGGATCCGGCCGTCGCGATCGAGCAGGATGGTGGTGGGCGTGCCCTGCATGTCGTAGGCGGCCATGGTCGCCGGCAGCGGTTGCCCGGCCACCGGCAGATCCACGGCGACTGGATGGGTCACGCGGTACTCGTGCAGGAATGCGGACAGCGCCACCGGTGTCATCGCCTCGTGGTGCTCGAAGACCGTGTGAAAGCCGACGACGGCGACGCCGAGCGCCGCGAAGCGGCGGTGCACGCGCTCGGCCTGCGGAACGCCATGACTCACGCATCCGGGGCAAAGCATCTGGAAGGCGTGCATCAGCACCACCTGCCCCCGCAACCCGGCGAGATCGAGCGGCGTGCTCGTGTTGAACCAGCGGCTCGAATGCCAGGCCGGGGCCTCGCCGAGATCCGGCAGGCTGGTCACGGCCTGACCGCGGCCATCGCGTGTCGTCATCGCTCAGACCTCCACGACCAGACCGGGATCGAATGCCGGATTCTCGACGACACCGTCGACCACGTAGCCGCGTGGATTGCAGAGCACCCGGGTGCCGTTGAGCTCGTAGTCGAAGCTGTCGTGCAGGTGCCCGTGGATCCACAGGCCGACACGGTCGCCGTCCAACAGGCGGGAGGCATCGGAGACGAAGCAGGGATTGAGCGGAGAGTCCGCGAATCGCGGGGAGATGCTGAGGGGCGTGGGGCCGTGATGCGTGATCACCACGGTCGGTCCCGGGTACGGGATGGCCAGCCGCGACGCCAGCCAGTCGGCGTGGCGGTCGAAGAGGGTCTCGGAGTGGCCCGGGGTGAACAGCGCCTCGCCCGCTTCCTCGAGGCGGATGCGGCTGAAGTCATAGACCTGTGCCATCGCCATCGCGATCGCGACGTCGCGCGCCGGGCCCTCGCCGAGCAGGCGGAAGTCGCTCCACAAGGTGCAGCCGAGAAAGCGCACGCCGCCCACCACCGCCTGGTCGCAATCCAGCAGGCGCACCGGCGTGCCGGCCGCAAGCCGCCGGAACTCGCGCACGGTCCCGTCGAGGCTGCCGCCGTAGAACTCGTGGTTGCCGAGCACGTAGAGCACCGGCTTGCCGAGCGAGGACGCCCACTCCACCGCCCTCGCGGGGCGCGACACGTCGCCCGCGACGACGAGCAGGTCGGCATCCGTGCGCGGTGGCTCGAAGGTACCGCGGCCCACATGGAGGTCGGAGAGAACCTGGATCTTCATGCCCTATGATAGCGAGACGGTCCTGCCGAGCGCCGGCGGGCCGCCGTGAAACGAGGACATGCTGCGATGGGCATCCTGATCGACGGCCAGTGGCACGACGCCCCGCCGAATATCAACGAGCGGGACGGCCGCTTCGTGCGCAAGGCATCGTCCTTTCGCAACTGGATCACGCCGGACGGCAGTGCCGGGCCGAGCGGCTCGGGCGGCTTCCCGGCACAGGCGGGGCGCTATCGACTCTACGTGAGCCTCGCCTGTCCATGGGCGCATCGCACGCTCGTGTTCCGGGTGATCAAGGGCCTGCAGGAGATGATCCCCGTCTCGGTCACCCACTGGCTGATGGCCGAGCGCGGCTGGACCTTCGATGCCGCCGACGGCGTCGTGCCGGACCCGGTCATGGGCGCGACCGAGCTGCACCGGCTCTACACCCGCGCCCGTCCGGACTACAGCGGCCGCGCCACCGTGCCTTTCCTGTGGGACACGGAGCGCGACACCATCGTCAACAACGAGTCCGCCGAGATCATTCGCATGTTCAACTCCGCGTTCGACGGCATCGGCGCGACTCCGGGAGACTACTATCCGGCGCACCTGCGAGACGAGATCGACGCGCTCAACGACCGCATCTACGACACCCTCAACAACGGTGTCTACAAGGCGGGCTTCGCCACCACGCAGTCGGCCTACGAGGCCGCGGTCGGTCCGCTCTTCGAGACGCTGGACTGGCTCGAGGCGCGGCTCTCGCGCCGCCGCTGGCTCTGCGGCGACGAGCTCACCGAAGCGGACTGGCGGCTCTTCACGACGCTGGCGCGATTCGACAGCGTCTACCATGGGCACTTCAAGTGCAACCTGCGGCGCCTGGTGGACTATCCCGCGCTCTGGGCGTACACCCGCTCGCTCTACCAGTGGCCCGGCATCGCGCCTACCGTCAACCTGCGGCACGTGAAGAACCACTACTACGGCAGCCACCGCAACATCAACCCGACCGGGATCGTGCCGCTCGGCCCGTTGCTGGACTTCGACGCACCCGTGCCGGCCGGGAGGCCACCCCTGTGAAGCGGCTCGTGATCGGGGTGACCGGGGCCACGGGAGCGATCTACGCGGTGCGGCTGCTGGAGGAGATCGCCGCCCAGCCGGAATGGGAGAGCCATCTCGTCGTCTCCGAGGCGGGCGTGCTGAGCGCCTGGCAGGAGCTCTCGCTCTCACGCAAGGACATCGAGAAGCTCGCGGACGTCGTGTACGGCCCGCGCGAGGTCGGCGCCCCGATCGCGAGCGGTTCGTTCACGAGCGAGGGCATGGTGATCGCGCCCTGCTCCATGAAGACACTATCGGCGGTGGCCAACGGCTACTCGGAGAACCTGGTGAGCCGGGCGGCCGACGTGGTGCTCAAGGAGCGACGGCGGCTGGTCCTCCTCACCCGGGAGGCACCGCTGAACCTGGCCCACCTGCGCAACATGGTGGCGGTCACGGAGATGGGTGGCGTCGTCTTCCCGCCGGTGCCCGCCTTCTACACCGGCGCTTCCTCCATCGACGACCTGGTCAACGATACGGTCGGCAGGGTGCTGGACCTCTTCGGCATCCGTTCCGCGCGGCTCGCGCGCTGGGACGGCATGCGCGGCCCGGCCGAGAAGGCGGCCGCGGCCACCCGTACAAACCCGGAAACACACACGTGAAACTCAACTGGGACAATCCGTATCTGTCGACCCGCCTGCCGGTATTCGGGCGCAATGCGGTCGCCACCTCGCATCCGCTCGCCGCGCAGGCCGGCCTGCAGATGCTGCTCGCCGGCGGCAACGCGGCGGACGCGGCCATCGCCACCGCGGCGGTGATGACGATCGTCGAGCCGGTCAGCAACGGGCTCGGGTCGGATGCGTTCTGCATCCTGTGGGACGGCAAGCAGCTCCACGGCCTCAATGCCTCCGGCCAGGCGCCTGCCGCCTGGACGCCCGACTGGTTCCGCGGTCGTCACGGCGAAGGCCACGACCGCCCGCCGGCGCGCGGCTGGGATTCGGTCACGGTGCCCGGCGCGGTCGCCGGCTGGAAGGTCATGAGCGAAAGGTTCGGGCGCCTGCCCTTCGCCGACCTGCTCGCGCCGGCCATCGCCATCGCGGAGCGCGGCTATGCGGTGCCCGTGGTCGTCCAGCAGAAATGGGAGGCGGCCGCCGGTGTCGCCGACCTGGTCTCGCAGCCGGGCTTTCGCGAGGCATTCCTGCCGCGCGGCCGCGCGCCCCGGATCGGCGAGCGCTTCGCCTTCCCCGACGCCGCCCGCAGCCTTGCGCTGATCGCGGCAACCGGCGGCGAGGCGTTCTATCGCGGCGAGATCGCCGAGGCGATCGCCCGCCATGCGCGCGAGAGTGGCGGCGCCATGACGGCCGAGGATCTTGCCGGGTTCGCGCCTGAATGGGTGACGCCGATCGACATGGCCTACGGCGGCCACGAGCTGCACCAGATTCCGCCGAACGGCCAGGGCATCGCCGCCCTGATGGCGCTCGGCATCCTGGACAACTTCGAGCTGGCCGCCCTGCCCGTCGACGGCGTCGAATCGCAGCACCTGCAGATCGAGGCGATGAAGCTTGCCTTCGCCGACGTGTACCACCACGTGGCGGAGCTCGCCGCGATGAAGGTCACCCCGGCGCAGCTGCTCGATCCGGCCTATCTCGCCGGGCGGGCAAGGCTGATCGATCGCCGCAAGGCCCAGGACTTCGGCGCCGGCAATCCGGTGAGCGGAGGCACGATCTATCTCACCGCCGCCGACGAGCAGGGCATGATGGTGAGCTTCATCCAGAGCAACTACCAGGGCTTCGGCTCGGGCGTCGTCGTGCCGGGGTACGGCATCTCGCTGCAGAATCGCGGCCACGGCTTCTCCCTGCACCCGCACAGTCCCAACGTCGTCGCGCCGGGGAAGCGCCCCTTCCATACCATCATCCCGGGATTCCTCACTCGCGACGGCGCGCCGGTGATGAGCTTCGGCGTGATGGGAGCGAACATGCAGCCCCAGGGACACCTGCAGACGATCGTGCGCATGGTGGAATACCGGCAGCAGCCGCAGGCCGCCTGCGACGCGCCCCGCTGGCGCTACAACGCCGGCGTGGAGATCAACGTCGAGGCACGGATGGACCCGCGGACCGTCGCCGGCCTCGAGGCGCTGGGCCATCGCACCGTCGTGCTGCGGGACAGCTACCAGGACTTCGGCGCCGGCCAGTACATCCTCCGGCTCGGGCCCGACTCGGCCGAGGACGGCTACGTGGTCGCGAGCGATCCGCGACGCGACGGGCTCGCCGCGGCGTACTGACCGGCGTATCGGCCGCCGCGTCGGCGCCTAGTCGCGCACCACCATCACGTCGCTCGGGACCTGGTGCATGATCGCATCGGCGGTGCTGCCCAGCAGCAGGTCCGCCACCGGGTTGCGCCCCCGGCGGCCCACCACCACCAGGTCGAATGCATCCTGCTCGGCGTAGTCCCGCAACACGGCCTCGGGTCGCCCCTGGTCCACCATGATGGCGACCGAGGCACGCCGATCCATCGGGATGGCGGCGGACGCGAGGAAGCGTTCGGCCTCGCCGCGCGCCGTTCGCGCCCACTCGACCGCCGGTTCGTCGCGGGAGACGATCCCGCCGAACGGGGGCTCCGCCGCGTGAAAGAGCGTGAGCTGCGCATCGGGAAACCAGCAGGCGGCGACCATCAACGCGCCGGCGGACGCCGCGGAGAAGTCGGTCCCGACGAAGATCCGGCGATAGGCTCCGCGCACGCGCTTGCGCACCATCAGCACCGGCGCATCGGCGCGCCGGACCAATCGCTCGACCGTGGTCCCCGGAAGCAGCCGGCCGAAGGGCTCGGCCCTGGCGAGGCCGGTCACGATCAACTCGGTGCCGGTGCGGCGCGCGGTTTCCAACACCAGGTCGGCGGGGTCGCCCTCCTCCACCACCACCGACGCCCTGACGCCTTCGTCCAGCATGTCGGCGCGAAGCTGGCGCGCGACGGCCGCCACGCGGTCCTCGCGTACCCGCCAGAAGCGGCCCTTGCGCCCTGGCGACTGGAGAAACTCCGACGTCTGCTCGAGCGCATGCACCACCGTCAACTGGGCCCGCCAGGCGGTGGCGAGCTGGCCGGCGCGGTCCAGCGCCCGGTCCGAGCGCGAGCCGAGATCGGTGGCGAGCAGCAGCTGCGAGGGGGTGTTTGGCTCGGCGGCGCCGGCCCGCCTCGACTGGAAGGAATCGCTGGTTTCCATCGCCCAATGGTAGCCGGGCGGCGCGCCGCCGGGGATCATCCCCGCCGACAACGCGGACCTGGCGCTGCAATGCCCTCGAACGACGCGGCCGGTTCTTCCGCATACCCCCGGAAAGCTGGAAGAATCGGCGCTGCCATTCGGCAGCATGCTTCATTGGAGTCTCGCGATGAACCAGCCGCGTCGCACCCTGATCACGAGTCCCCTCGCGCTCGCGATGGCCGCCGCGCTGCCGCCGCCGGCCCACGCCGCAACCCCGGTCCGCAAGACCATTCCTTCGAGCGGCGAGGAGCTCCCGGCGATTGGCGTAGGGACCGCCCGGCGCTATCAGGGCAGCCATGACGCCGCGACGCTTGGCACGCTGCGCGCGACGCTGCGCAGGTTCACCGAGCTGGGCGGCACGGTCATCGATACCGCGCCTTCATACGGCAATGCCGAGGCCGTCGTGGGTTCGCTCCTGCCCGACCTCCCGCCGGACCGCCCTCTCTTCCTGGCCACCAAGGTGGGCGCGACCGGACGCGCTGCCGGGGAGGCACAAGTGCAGGCATCCTTCCGGCGACTCGGACGCGACCGCCTCGACCTGGTCGCCGTGCACAACCTGCAGGACACGGCCACGCAGCTCGAGCTGCTGCGCGAGCTGAAGCACGCGGGACGGATCCGCTATGTCGGGGCCACCACCTCCAACGATCGGCAGTACGCGGATTTCGAGGCGATGATGGCGCGCGAGACGCTCGATTTCATCCAGGTCGACTATGCGCTGGACAATCGCGGGGCGGCCGAGCGGCTGCTGCCGCTCGCGCGGGAGCGGCGCATGGCGGTCATGGTCAACCTGCCTTTCGGCCGCGGCCGCCTCTTCCAGGCGACCCGCGACAAACCGCTCCCGGCCTGGGCAAGCGAGTTCGACTGCGGCAGTTGGGCGCAGTTCTTCCTCAAGTACCTCATCGGCCACGAGGCGGTCACCTGCGTCATTCCCGGGATGGCGCGCCCCGAGTATGTCGTCGACAACATGGGGGCCGCCTTCGGACGCATTCCCGACGCCGCCATCCGCAAGCGGATGGAAGGCTTCATCGATGCGATCTAGGAGGCTGTCGGACGGGACTGCGGCGTGCCCCCCGCCCAAGGCGGGCACCCAGCCGCGGGGCCGCCCCGACAATACCCCGGACGACCCCGCGGCACCA
>JAEWGX010000010.1 GCA_023388075.1 Pseudomonadota bacterium | reverse complement strand
GGCGGCCGTCGCCGGCATGGAGCAATACCGCGCGCTGTGCGCGGAGGCTGCCAAGGACAATTCCGCCTTCTGGGCCCGCCTCGCCCGCGAGCACCTGCTGTGGAAGACCCCGTTCACGAAATCGCTGGACGATTCCAACGCGCCTTTCTACAAGTGGTTCGAGGACGGAACGCTGAACGCGTCCTACAACTGCCTGGACCGCCACCTCGGCACGCCGACGGAAAACAAGGTCGCCATCATCTTCGAGGCGGACGACGGCAAGGTGACCAAGGTCACCTACAAGGATCTCCACGCGCGCGTCTGCCAGCTGGCCAACGGCATCGCCGCGCTGGGCTACAAGAAAGGCGATCGCGCCATTCTCTACATGCCGATGTCGATCGAGGCGGTGGTGGCGATGCAGGCCTGCGCCCGTCTCGGCGTGGTCCACTCGGTGGTCTTCGGCGGCTTCTCGTCCAAGTCCCTGCACGAGCGGATCGTCGACACCGGTGCGACGCTGATCATCTGTGCCGACGGGCAGTACCGCGGCGGCCGGGTCCTGCCGCTCAAGCCGGCGGTGGACGAGGCCCTCGCCATGGGCGGCTGCGACGACGTGCGCAAGGTGGTGGTGTATCGCCGCACCGGCGAGAAGATCGCCTGGAACGCCGAGCGCGACACCTGGCTGCACGAGGTCACCGAAGGTCAGCCGACCACCAGCGATCCGGTCTTCGTGAGCGCGGAGCATCCGCTCTTCGTCCTCTACACCTCCGGTTCCACCGGCAAGCCCAAGGGCATCCAGCATTCGACCGGGGGCTTCCTCCTGGTGGCGGCCCTCTCCATGAAGTGGGTCTTCGACATCAAGCCGGACGACGTCTTCTGGTGCACCGCGGATGTCGGCTGGGTCACCGGGCACACCTATGTCGCCTACGGCCCCCTCGCGGTCGGGGCGACCCAGATCGTCTTCGAGGGCGTTCCCACGTACCCGAATCCCGGCCGTTTCTGGGAGATGATCCAGCGCCACAAGTGCACCGTCTTCTATACCGCGCCCACCGCGATCCGATCGCTGATCAAGGCGGGCGAGGTGTCGCCGGACCACCATCCGCAGCGCTACGATCTTTCATCCTTGCGGATCATCGGGTCGGTCGGGGAACCGATCAATCCCGAGGCCTGGATGTGGTACTACCGCAATGTCGGCAACGAGAAGTGCCCGGTCGTGGATACCTGGTGGCAGACCGAGACCGGCGGTCACATGATCTCGCCGCTGCCCGGCGTCCATGGCCTGAAGCCGGGTTCCTGCACCATGCCGTTGCCGGGAATCGAGGCGGCGGTGGTGGACGAGACCGGCGCCGAGGTGAGCCGCGGCAAGGGCGGGTTCCTGATCATCCGGCAACCCTGGCCGTCGATGGTACGGACCATCTGGAACGATCCCGACCGCTTCCGCAAGACCTACTTTCCCGAGGAGCTGAAAGGGCGCCCCTACCTCGCGGGCGACGGAGCCACCATCGATGACGACGGCTATTTCTGGATCATGGGCCGCATCGACGACGTCCTGAACGTCTCGGGCCACCGCCTGGGCACGATGGAGGTCGAGTCGGCGCTGGTCGCGCACGAAAAGGTGGCGGAAGCCGCGGTGGTGGGCAGGCCGGACGACACCACCGGCGAGGCCATCAGCGCGTTCGTGGTGCTGAAGGGCACGCGCCCGGAGGGCGAGGCGGCCAAGGCGGTGGCTGCGGAGCTGCGCAACTGGGTGAGCAAGGAAATCGGCCCGATCGCCAAGCCGAAGGACATCCACTTCGGCGACAACCTGCCCAAGACGCGCTCCGGCAAGATCATGCGGCGACTCCTGCGCTCCATCGCCAAGGGCGAGGAGATCACCCAGGACGTGTCCACGCTGGAGAATCCGCAGATCCTGGAGCAGCTCAAGAAGGCGCTGTGACGCCCGGGCGCATGCGATGCAGGCACCCCGCCCCCGGGGTGCCTGGTTGAGTTCAGCCTTCACCGAGCCTGCGGTCTCTCCCGCGCGGCTCGGTCGCATCTACGCTTCCTACGCCATCGGTTTCGCCTTCTTCGTCCTGCTGCTCGGCGTGCTCGAGGGGCACGGGATCACGCGGCAGGCGATCGGCTACCTGTTCCTGGGCAGCACTCTGCTGCTCTACGCCTATGTCGGCGTGATCAACCGCACCAACGACCCCGCCGAGTACTACGTGGCCGGCAGGCGAGTGCCGGCGATGTACAACGGCATGGCCACCGCCGCCGACTGGATGAGCGCCGCCTCCTTCATCGGCATCGCCGGCGGCGTCTACCTGCAGGGCTATGCGGGCCTCGCCTTCGTCATGGGATGGACGGGCGGGTACGTGCTGATCGCGCTCTTCCTCGCGCCCTACCTGCGCAAGTTCGGCCAGTGGACGGTGCCGGACTTTCTCGGCGCGCGCTACGGCGGCCACATACCGCGGCTGATCGCCGTCTTCATCACGGTGCTGTGCTCGTTCACCTACGTGGTGGCGCAGATCTACGGCGTGGGCCTGATCACCAGTTGGCTGACCGGCGTGGAGTTCACCGTGGGGGTCTTCCTGGGCCTCACCGGCGTGCTGGTCTGCTCCTTCCTCGGCGGCATGAAGGCGGTGACCTGGACCCAGGTGGCGCAGTACATCGTGCTCATCTTCGCCTACCTGGTGCCGGTCGCCTGGATCGGGATCCAGGTCGCCGGCAATCCGCTCCCGCAGCTCTACTACGCCGACGAGCTCGACCGGGTGGCTCGCATCGAGGAGGTCCTGCTCGCGGATCCGGCGGAGCAGGCGGTGCGGAAAAGGTTCGCCGCGCGAGCGGCCGAGGCGCAGGAGAACCTCGCCAACAGCCAGGCCGCGTTCGAGTCGGCGCGGGAGGCGCTGCATGAGCGCATGGCGCTCGCGGCGGCTTCCAACGACCCGACCGTGATCCAGCAGGTGGAGCGGGTGATGGCGGCCTTTCCGCGCACCGAGGCGCAGGCGCGCGAGAGCTGGTTGCGAGCCGCCGCCGACAGCGCCCGCGCGCCGCCGCCGGTGCGCCAGGCCGAGCCGTTTCCCGGGGCGACGCCGGAGGCCCGCGACCTCGCGCGCCGCAACTTCCTCGCGCTGGTCTTCTGCCTGATGCTCGGCACGGCGGCGTTGCCCCACCTGCTGATGCGCTTCTACACGACGCCGACGGTGCGGGCCGCGCGGCTGTCGGTGGCCTGGGCGCTCGGCTTCATCGTCGTCCTCTACCTGTCGGCGCCGGCGCTGGCCGTGCTGGCCAAGTTCATCGTCTACGACAGCCTGGTCGGCACCAGCTTCGGGGACCTGCCGTCCTGGGTGCATGCCTGGACCGCAGTGGACCAGGACCTGCTCGCCATCAGCGACGTCAACCAGGACGGCAGGGTGCAACTGGCCGAGATCCGCATCAACCAGGACATCGTCACGCTGGCGACGCCGGAGATCGCGGGGCTGCCCTATGTCGTCTCCGGCCTCGTGGCGGCGGGCGGGCTGGCGGCGGCCTTGTCGACGGCCGACGGCCTGCTACTCACCATCGCGAATGCGCTGTCGCACGACCTCTACTTCCGCGTCGTCAACCCGCATGCGCCCAATGCGCGGCGCGTCCTGATGACCAAGGTGCTGCTGCTTCTGGTGGCCGCGCTCGCCGCCATGGTCGCGGCGAGCAAGCCCGGCGGCGTGCTCGACATGGTCTCGGCCGCGTTCTCGCTTGCGGCAGCGGGCTTTTTCCCGGCACTGGTGCTCGGCGTATTCTGGAAGCGTGCCACCGGGCTCGGGGCCGTCGCCGGCATGGCGAGCGGCTTCGGCATCACGCTCTACTACCTGTGCACCACGCAGCCGTGGCTGCGCACCGTCTTCGACGTGGACGGTCCGCTGTCCGAAGCCCAGTGGTGGGGGATCAAGGCGAATGCCGCCGGGGTCTTCGGGGTGCCGCTCGGATTCGCCGTGATCGTGTTGGTGAGCCTGGTGACGCCGCGTCCCTCGCGCAAGACCCAGGACCTGGTGGACTTCATTCGTGCTCCGGAGGTGTGATGCTCTTCTTCGTGTCCGCGGTCAAGCTGGTGGCGGAGATCGGCCTGATGGCCTTCGCCGGGCGGTTCGTGCTGGGGCTCCTCGCCGGCTCGAAGCGCGAGGGCAACCTCTTCTACGGCATCCTGGAGATCCTCACGCGGCCGTTCGAGCGGTTCACCCGGCTGGTGACTCCGCGGGTGGTGATCGACCGCCACATTCCCCTGGCCGCTTTCCTCATCCTCGCGATGGTCTGGCTGTTCGCCACGCTGACGAAGATCCGTCTCTGCGTGGAAGTCGGGGTCCATCTGTGCCGTTGAGCCGAAAGCTGACGTTCGCCTTACCCGATCGGGCAGGAATGTTTGCCAGAAGCATCACCATGCCCCAAGAGTAAGCATTCAGTCAGTAGCCGGCAGGAACATCGGCACCACTTACATCGGCTGCGTGGTGCCCGATGCCCTGGAAGATGGATGGCAGGAGACTGGTCCTCAAGCTTCGCGTGATGGCGGCTCTCGCCATCAACCGTCGCCAGGCGGCCCTGGCGCTGGTGGATCGGATGCTGGAGCACCAGCCCGGTGACGCGGAGGCGCTTGCCATCCGGGCCCACGTCCACGCGCAGCTCGGCCGCAAGGCGGCGGCCATCGAGGACCTGCGCGGCCTGCTGGACCTGCATCCGCACCTCTCCGCCGCACACTGGTTCAACCTCGCCTTCCTCCTGGAGGAGCAGGGCCAACTGGACGGCGCCGAAGCCGCTTTCCGCAAGTCGATCGAAATGGATCCGAGGCTCGACCGCGCCTGGTATGGACTCGGCCTCGTGCTCATCCGACAGCGCCGCTTCGACGAGGCGGCGCTGGCGCTCGAGAAGAACACCAAGCTGCAGCCGATGAGCCCGTACGGCTGGTACCAGCTTGCCCGCGTCCACATGGACCGGCATCGTCCCGAGGAAGCGCGCCGGATCGTCCGCCACCTGAAGAACTTCGAACCGAAGGTCGCCGCGCAGCTCGAACGGGAGATCGGCGCGGGATGACCGTCCAAGCAGAAGACCTGTCACGACAACTGATGGCTCATTGGGGAGACCAAGCATGGAACTGACCGAACGACATCGGGAATACTGGCGCAGGAACCTGCGCATCACGGCGGTGCTGATGGTGATCTGGTTCGTGGTCACCTACGTCGTCGCGTACTTCGCGCGCGACCTCAGCTTCAGCTTCTTCGGCTGGCCGTTCAGCTTCTGGGTCGCCGCCCAGGGCGCGCTGATCGTGTACGTGGTGATGATCTGGTTCTATGCCCGGACGATGAACCGCATGGACGAAGAGTTCGGCGTGGCCGAGGGGGAATGACATGGCAAGCGTATTCGCTGAACAGAACACCGGATCCGCTGCCGGCGACCAGGCCGCCTTCAAGAAGCAGCTGAACAAGGTCTACACCTGGTACGTCGGTGGCTTCATCCTCTTCGTCGTCGTGCTTGCAGTCCTGGAGCAGTTCGGGCTGCCGAAGAGCTGGATCGGGATCATCTTCCTGATCGCCACCATCGGCCTGTATGCCGGCATCGGCATCATGAGCCGCACCACGGAGGCGGCGGAGTACTACGTGGCCGGCCGGCGGGTGCCGGCGATCTACAACGGCATGGCGACCGGCGCGGACTGGATGAGCGCCGCGTCCTTCATCGGCATGGCCGGCACGCTGTACCTGACCGGCTACGGCGGCCTCGCCTTCATCATGGGCTGGACCGGCGGCTACTGCCTGGTGGCCTTCTTCCTCGCGCCTTACCTGCGCAAGTTCGGCCAGTTCACCATCCCGGACTTCCTGGGCGCCCGCTACGAGGGCAACCTGCCTCGCCTGATCGGCATCCTGGCCGCCATCCTCTGCTCGTTCACCTACGTGGTGGCGCAGATCGGCGGTGTCGGCATCATCACGGCACGCCTCACCGGCCTGCCGTTCGAGATCGGGGTCTTTCTCGGCCTCGCCGGCATCCTGGTGTGCTCCTTCCTCGGCGGCATGCGCGCGGTGACCTGGACGCAGGTGGCGCAGTACATCATCCTGATCATCGCCTACATGATCCCGGTGGTCTGGCTCGGCATCCAGCAGACCGGCTCGCCGATTCCGCAGCTGACGTACGGCAAGAAGCTGCAGACGATCACGCAGGTCGAGGAAAAGCTGATCAACGATCCCAAGGAGAAGGAAGTCCAGGCGTTCTTCCAGCAGCGCGCGGACAGCTACTCCGCCAAGCTGAAGGACGTGCCGGCCGCGCTCGCCGCGGACAAGGCCGCGGCCGAGAAGCGGGTGGCGGACCTGAAGGCGTCCAATGCGCCGGCGGCCGACCTGAAGGCCGCCGAGGCCGCGCTCGCGGCCATTCCGGCGACGCCGGAGGACGCGACCCGCGCGTGGACGGCGGCCCGGACGGCGGACGCCGCACGCGCGAGGCCGCTCGCCGGCATGCCGCGCCACGCGCAGCAGTTCGCCGGCAATCCCGACGGTGACCAGGCCGCCCAGGACGCCTTCAACACCTCGCGGCGGAACTTTCTCGCGCTCGTCTTCTGCCTGATGGTCGGCACGGCAGCGTTGCCGCACATCCTGATGCGCTACTACACCACGCCGTCGGTAAAGGAGGCGCGGACGTCCGTCGCCTGGTCGCTGTTCTTCATCTTCCTGCTCTACTTCACCGCACCGGCCCTGGCGGTGCTGGTCAAGTACGAGATGTTCAACATGGTGGTGGGGACGCCATTCGCCGATCTGCCGGCCTGGATCGCCAACTGGGCGGCGGTCGATCCGACACTGATGTCCGTGGCGGATGTCAACAAGGATGGCATCCTGCAGCTCGGGGAGATCAAGATCGGCGGCGACATCATCGTGCTGGCCACGCCGGAGATCGGCGGGCTGCCTTACGTGATCTCCGGCCTTGTCGCGGCCGGCGGCCTGGCGGCGGCGCTCTCCACCGCCGACGGCCTGCTGCTCACCATCGCCAACGCGCTGAGCCACGATCTCTACTACAAGATGATCGATCCCAACGCGACCACGGCGCGCCGGGTGGGCGTCTCCAAGGCGCTGCTGCTGGTCGTGGCCCTGGCCGCGGCCTACGTGGCGTCGCTGAAGCCTGCCGACATCCTGTTCCTGGTGTCCGCCGCGTTCTCGTTCGCTGCCGCCGCGTTCTTCCCGGCGCTCACGCTCGGGATCTTCTGGAAGCGGGCGAACCGGTGGGGCGCGGTGGTCGGAATGGCCGGTGGCCTGGGCATCACGTTCTACTACATGGCCACGACGCATCCGTGGATGCGCAGCATCTTCGGCGTGACCAGCCCGATCGCGGAAAACACCTGGTGGGGCATCGCGCCGATCTCGGCAGGCCTCTTCGGCGTGCCGCTCGGATTCGCGCTGATCATCATCGTGAGCCTGCTCACCGGCGAGCCGAAGAAGGAGACGCAGGAGCTGGTCGAGTACGTCAGGTACCCGAGCTTGAAGCCCGGCGCCGCGGCCATGTGATGACGGCCGGTCCGCCGGATGACGGCGGATCCGGCTGGCCTGCCGGCGCGGTTGCCGGCGGTCCGGGCGGCCCTGCTCCGGCGACGGAGCGGGGCCGTTGTCTTGCTGGAGGGCTCATGACCCCATCGCCCAGCCTGCTTGGCAGCCTTCGCGCGGAGCTGATGCGCAGGCCGCCGTTCTCGCGGATGCGTCCGGAGGACGTCGAGGCGCTGGTCGCCGGCGCCTCGCAGACATACCACGCGCCGGGCGAGCTGATCGTCGGCCCGGCTTCCGGCGTGGTGGATTGCCTTTTCTACGTCCGGTCCGGCTCGGTCCTGCATCGGCCCACCGGCGAGCAGGCCGCGGATTTCCAGTTCGAGGCGGGCGACGTCTTTCCGCTCGGCGCGATGATGGCGCAGCGAGCCGTCACCGGCACGCATATCGCGAACGCCGACACCTTCTGCCTGCGCATCGGCGCCGACCTGGTCCGCGCGGTCGCGCAGCGCAGCCCGCCGCTCGCGGACTTCCTGAACCGCAGCATCCTCACGCTGCTCGAGGCATCGCAGCGGATGCTGCGCGAAAGCCAGGCCTCCGAGGCGTTGTCAGGGCAGTCCCTGGAATCGCCGCTGGGCGACCTGGTGCGTGGCGGCGTCGTCAGCGTGACACCGGCCGAGCCGGTGGAGCGGGCGCTGCGGCTGATGCACGACCGGCGGCTCGGCTCGGTACCGGTGGTGGGGAAGGGCGGCGAGGTACTCGGCATCCTGACCCGCTACGACGTGCTCGGCCGCATCACCCTGCCGCAGTTGCCGCTTAGCACGCCGATCGAGGCGGTGATGACGCGCCCGGTCCGCACGCTGACCACCGACGACGCGGCGGTGGATGCGGCGCTCCTGATGTCGCAGCACGGCGTGCGGCACGTGCCAGTGACCGAGAACGGGCGCCTCGTGGGCATCGTGTCCGAGCGGGATCTCTTCGCGATCCAGCGGCTGTCCCTGAAGCAGTTCGGCACCGCCATCCAGGCGGCCCGCGACCTCGAGACCTTGAAGGCTGCGGCGGCGGACCTGCGCCGCTTCGCCGGCGCGCTGCTCGGGCAGGGGGTGCAGGCCCGGCAGCTCACCCGCATCATCAGCCGGTTGAACGATGCGCTGACGGTCCGGCTGCTGGACCTGGTGGCGGCCCGCCATCCGATCGACCTCGGTCGTGCGTGCTGGCTCGCAGCCGGCTCGGAAGGACGCGAGGAGCAGACCATCGCCACCGACCAGGACAACGGCCTCGTGCTCCAGGCGGATGCGCCGGCGGAAGATCGATCCGCGTGGCTCGACTTCGCGCGCGAGGTCAACCGGGCGCTCGACGCCTGCGGCTTTCCCCTGTGCCGGGGCAACATCATGGCCTCCAATCCGCGCTGGTGCCTCACGGCGCGGGAGTGGCGCGAGCAGTTCGAGACGTGGATCGGCCGCGGCGAGCCGCAGGACCTGCTGGAGGCGTCGGCCTGGCTGGATTTCCGGCCACTGGCCGGCAACGCCGAGCTCACGGCCTCCTTCCGGCCGCTCATCAGGCAGGCGATCGCCCGCCATCCGCGCTTCCTGCGGCTGCTGGCCGAGAGCATGCTCGAGCGACGCGCACCGCTCGACTGGCTCGGCGGCATCGGCACGACCGACCGGGATGGGCGGAGCATGCTCGACATCAAGCTGAACGGCACGATGATCTACGTCGATGCGGCTCGCCTCTACGCGCTGGCCCACGAGGTCGATGCCGTCGGGACCCGGGCGCGGCTCGAAGGAGCGGCCCACCGCATGGGCGTGCCGGCGCGCGAGGCCGAGGGCTGGGTGGGCGGCTTCGAGTATCTGCAGATGCTGCGGCTGCGCGGACAGATCCAGGAGCGATCCGCCCCCAACCTGATCGACGTCGACTCCCTCAACGACATCGACCGTCGCGTGTTGAAAGAGTCCCTGCGCATCGCGCGCCGCCTGCAGCAGCGCGTGGAGATGGACTTCCTGCGGTGACGCGATGATCCGCGGCTGGTGGCGACGGCGGCGCCGGGGCGACGATGCGGTTCGCCGCTGGCTGGTGGTGGACGTGGAGGCGAGCGGTCTGGTTGCCGAAAAGGATCGCCTGCTGGCCGTGGCGGGCGTCGCCGTGCTGATCGAGCGCGGCGTGCCGCGCCTTGCCATCGGCGACAGCTTCGAGGTGGTGCTGCGGCAGGAGACGCCGGAGGCCGGCACGGAGGTGGACCGCGAGAACATCCTGCTGCACGGGATCGGGGTGGCGGCGCAGCAGGCCGGCGTGGCGCCGCGCGAGGCGCTGGCGGGCTTCTGGCGCTGGGTAGGCAACGATCCGATCATCGGTTACCACGCCGCCTTCGATCGAACGCTGATCCAGCGCTACAGCGCTGCCTACCTCGGTCACCACGCGAAGAATCGCTGGATCGACCTGGAGCACGTCGTTCGCCTCGTCGTACCCGGCCTGCCGTCGCATTCGCTCGATGCCGCGATGGAACGCCTGGGCATCCACTGCCTGCGCCGGCACCAGGCCGCCGCCGACGCACTGGCCACCGCGGAGGTGCTTCTGCGCGTCTGGGACCGGGCGCGCGCGGAGATGGGCGACCGCACCGACATCGTCGCCTTCAGCCGGCTCGCAGCGCGGCACCACTGGCTGCCGAAGGCGGGATAGCGCGCGCGGTGGGTCCGGTCTGGCGGTTGGCCCGGTTTGGCACCGGTCGGCGCGCTGGTAGAATCGCGGGCCCGGAGGGATGGATGAGCGGTTTAAGTCGCACGCCTGGAAAGCGTGTAAGGGTTAATAGCCCTTCGCGGGTTCGAATCCCGCTCCCTCCGCCAGATCGCTAGGTTTTCTGCGCTTCTCCAGCCAGTTCTGGAATCTGCCCCACATCACAGCCAACATCCCTGGAGCGCTTGACGGCCCTCGGGTCAGCCGCCGACGGTCCCCTGCTCCCGGACGTAGGCTACGAGCGCCGGGTCAGCACCGGCGGCGGCCAGTGCGGCAGCGGCTCGGTCGAAGAAGGTCATCTGGCGCTTGAACCAGGCAGGGGTTCCGAGCTTGTCGTCCCACGCGGCCACGGCGGCGTCCTGGAGGATGGTGACGGTGGGGTGCATGTCGAGGGTCATGGCGTGCTCCATGAAGGTTGAGGAGCGGCCATCGTGGCGGCTGTTGCCGGCGGCGTCAAAGGTTGTAGCGGACGCTCCAGGCGGGTTGTAGCGGATCTCCCTGGGAGAGGCGCTCGTCGGCTGCTACAACCCCGCGCCGATCAGCCCCTGCCGGATCAGGCCATCTCGCGTTCGATCTCTCCGGTGACACTTTCCGAGCTACTCGTCCTGCTCATCCTCATCGTCCTCATCGGGCGCCCTTGGTGCTTCATCCCCCAGGGCGAGTTCGTACAGACCCATGATTTCGCTGAGGGGGATCGTGATGGTTCGGAAGCCCTTGCACTCACGGGGCTCCTCCCTCGAAACACCAACTCCGAGAATCGATATGCGGCCCTGGTCCTCGATGGCCACCTTCGCAGTCAAGAGGCCGATCCGCATCGCGGCGATCAGCAGATCGCGCTCGTTGGTGTCGTAGGCTTCGATGTGGTGGGGCAGCTTCGGTTGTAGCGGAACCGAGCCGGGTGGATTTAGGGGGAGTTCGCCACGGGCCATGTTCGATCCTTTCAGCGGCAGTCAAGCCGGGATCTCGATTCTCCCACGGCTAGATGTCGGCGCGGGAAGCTCATCAGGCGGAGCCCTTGTAGCCTTGCAGTTCATCGACGGGCTGGGGGACGAACCTGGCCCAGTCCAGCGCCGCAATGATGTCCTGGATCTCACGACCTTCCTGGATGAGAGCGAGCACGACAAGGACCATGTTCGCGAACGGGGTCAGCACTCGGTCATCGAGCCGCTCAACCTCGATCATCCATCCTTCTGCAACCCAGTGCCCGACGCCGACCTCGACCGGGAAACCGTCGATGGTTCCTCGGAGGCGGGTCCACCTGTTGTACCGGAGATCTTGCGCTTGTACGAGTGCAGGCATCCGGCTTCCTCCGGTTCTCGAAGGAGCTCTGGGCCGGTGCGGACATCGCGCCGTGAGCCCGGCGCCTTCAGAGCCTGATTCTACTGCGCGTGTGCCGCTGTCAGCGCTGCCGCGAGCGCTCGCCACCACACGTTCCAGTCGACGCCGTCAGGCGGCGGGATCACCCTGGTGAGCGCGGCGGCGGTATCGGGCCGGGGCAACCTTGCGAGGCCCCTGGAGTCAAGCACCTGGACGATGGCCGCCGCCTTTTCCTCGATCGTCAGGGCGCCCTGCGGAGGAGGGGCCGTGCCTTCGAGATGCTCCAGGCGCTTCCGCAGAGATGGTGTCGTCACGGCTTCTCCTGCTTGACGCGGCCGGCTTCGAGGGCGGCAATGCGCGCCTCAAAGTCGGAGGTCTCCATGACCTTCGCGATGGAAGTCAGCATGTACGTCAGCTTTGACGCCGCCGTCGGATCGAGTCGACCAGTGCGTGCGTCGGTGTAGACCGCGGCCATCTCACGGCGGACGCCGCCGACGGTCGTCAGGCGCAGCCGGCGGCGGGGGGTAGGGTCGGCCGGGGACGCCGAGGCATCAACGCTCTTCGCCATCGTTGGTGTCCATCAAGCCTCACCACGGCGCCGTGCGTCGACCATCTGGACGAGGGCGCTCACGATTGCCGGTTCGAGCAGGCGACCGGAGTGCTGCAATGCCTTGTGGACCTTGGGCGCGCGGCGCAGGGCCTGGTCGACTTCCTTGAGCAGCCGCTCCCTCCGCCACTTCGGCGTCCCCGCGCCGCCCGCCGCGCCCCCGGCAAAGTGCTCGTCACTTGTGATGATGAGCGCCTTGGCCATGCGAGTGGGCGTCGGCATTGAGCGGTCGCACCCGCGCCTGGACCTCGACGGACTCGCGCTTTCCGCTCCCGTCTTCGAAGACGAGCGTCACGGGCACCGTGCTTCCCTCCTTCACCTGGCTCTTCAGCTCCATCAGCATGACGTGATAGCCGCCGGGCTCGAGCTTGACTGTCCGACCGGCGCGTAGGTCGATCGCCTCGACCTGGCGCATCTTCATGATGTTCCCTTCCAGGGACATCTCGTGGATCTCGACGACGGGGGTAAGGGGGGAGCTTGCCGCCACCAGTCGCACGTCCCTGGTCGACGTGATCTCCATGAACGCGCCGGTTCCCATCTGGTGCGGAACGGTGGCCCTGACCCACGGGTCGTTCACCTTCACGTCGATCTGTCCATGGGCAGCGGATGCCAACAGCGACATTGCAACGGCGGCGGTTCGTACGAAAGCTTTCATGAGATGCTCCTCGAAGGAATACGGGGAAAGCCGATGTCACCGTCCGCGCAGCGGCGGGACCATCGGTCACGGGATGGATCGCTGGATCTTCTCTGCGATGACGAGCGACATCGAGCCCTGGTAGTCGGCTGGACCGAGTGGAGGGAAACGCGCACCGGAAAGGGTCCGAAGCCCTGAATCGGCGCCGTTCGGTCAGTCAGGAGAACGCAGGCGGGGCGGTGGATGGCGGCTTGAGCACGCCATCGCGATGGGCGATCGGCAAGCGGGTCCCCGCGATGCCGACGCAGGACAGTGCCTCCGCGGGGCGGTGCGCCGCCGAGGAAGGCACGGCGGCCGGGCCGCATCCAGGGCAGGCGCTGCAGCAGTCCTCCCCCGAGCCGGTCAGTTGCCGATACGCTTCCGAGAACACGTCCGGAACGACGCCGGCGAGCGACGCGATGGCTGCCGGAGCAAGATGACCGCCGCACAGGTAACCGTCGGCCGTCGTCCTGCCGTGGGTTCCGGGATTCGCCGCAATGCCAAGTCCGACGTGCACCAGGCACATCAGGGCGACTACGAATCGGGCGAACAGGCGAGGTGGAACGCTCATGCGGTATGCGACACGGGGGACCCGCTAGTCTACATGGGCGCCGAAAGCGGCTGGCGCCCGGCCAAGAAACTCCTGGCAGCGAGGGCTATCCGGCGCGGGCAAGCCGGCCCGGCCAGAATGCCTGAGCCATCTCCGGGCAACGACGTCACCGAAGGAGCAGACAATGAGTGTCCAGTATTCGCGACGCAGTTTCCTGGCCGTCACGGCCGCGGCCGGCGCGGCTCCGCTCCTCTCCAGCGCCCAGGGCGCGGCTGAGAAGCCGGCGGCGCCCGACATGCAGAATGCCGCCGTCGCTGCGCCCGCGGGCGGTTATGTCCAGCCGACGGGCGAAGGTCGGCTCACCATCGGCAGCCTGGAGGACCTGGAGGGCCGGGCCGCGCAGGTCATCCCTGCCGGTGCCTTCGCCTACATCGCAGCCGGCGCCGACAACCAGATCACGCTGCGCGACAATCGTGCAGCCTTCGACCGCATCCGGCTGCTGCCGCAGTACCTCGTGGGCAAGTCCGCGCCGAATCTCTCGACCGAGCTGCTGGGCCACCGGCTCAGCATGCCGATCATCACCGCGCCCATGGGCGCGCACGGCCTTGCGCACGCTTCCGCGGAGCTCGGCTCGGCCAAGGGAACCGGCGAGGCCGGCACGCTCTACACCACCAGCACCGCGGCCAACAGGACGATCGAGGACATCGCCAACGCGACCTCCGGCCCCAAGTGGTTCCAGCTCTACCTGCACGACGATCGCGGCCCTTCCCGGGAGCTCCTGCAAAGAGCCAAGGCGGCCGGCTACACCGCGATCGTGTTCACCATCGACGCGTTCGCACCTGGCGCCTCGGACGAGACGGTGCGCCTGGGATTCTCGTTTCCACCCAGCTTGCCGCTGGTCAACAGCGGTACGGCCAATTTCAAGAGGAGCCTGGGCTGGGACGACGTCGACTTCATCCGGGAGACCACGGACCTTCCACTGATCCTCAAGGGCGTCGTGAGCCCGGTGCTGGCGAGGCAGGCGGTGGAACGTGGCGCGGCCGCGATCCAGGTCTCCAACCACGGCGGCCGCGGGCTGGACGGCGTGCCCGCCGCCATCGACCTCCTGCCCGATATCGTGGAAGCGGTCGGCGGGAAGGTGCCGATCATCATGGACAGCGGCATCCGGCGCGGCACGGACGTGTTCAAGGCGCTGGCCCTCGGCGCCAACGCGGTGGCACTGGGCCGTCCGGTGCTCTACGGTCTCGCGCTCGGGGGGGCCGAGGGCGTGAAGAGCGTCTACGAGCGGATCGGCGCGGAGCTCGTCCGGGCGATGACGATCGCGGGCGTAGCCTCCGTCGGAGAGATCGGGAAGTCTTTCGTGTACGACAGCTGAGGACTGCCAGGGCCCGGGCGCCGTCGAGGGGCAGGACCGGGCGGCAGCGCTAATGCGGGCTAGCTGATTCCTAGCGGCCCCGCGTGCTTGCCGCATCGTCCGTGCGGCGGTTCCAGCGCTCCTCGGGGCCGATCTCCGCGCCGATCTCGCAGACGACACGCGCGCCGCAGCCCCCGCAGCCGATCCATTCGTGGCCGAGGTCGTCAAGATCGTATTCGCCCTTGCCGCCGCAGAAGGGGCACGGCAGCAGGGCATCGAACTTCATCATCGGACTCTCCAGGTGCATCGGCCTGCGCGGCTTCAGGCCGGGGCCGTTACTGTATATCGATACAGTTGCGCTTTCAAGGCTTCCCGAGAGCAGCGCCGGTCGACGAGGCGACCGCGATCATGCCGGTCGTCGCCCGCCAGCAGGAGCTTCCGCTGGGGACCCGGATGATCGCGCTCGACCAGGACGGTTGCGATCTCCCGGCCGACTGGTACCTGCGGGTGAGCGGCAGCCTGGCGGATCACCTGCGCGCTGGCAAGGTGCCTCCGGAATCGCTCTCGCAGGTGATGCGTCCGTGAGGTTGCTGGCGGGCGCTCAGCGGTAGCCGATGCCCATCACGTAGTCCCTCAACAGGGACTCCTGGTCTTCTGCCTTCGACAGCATCGCCTGCAGGACATCACGGGCGTAGAGTATCCCGATGGGCCGATCCTCGCCATCGACGACCGGCAGGCGCGGCAGGCCGTGCTCCTTCATGCGGGCCCAGGCGTCCTCGACCCAATCCCGCTCACGGCACGCGACGACTTGTCGCGTCATGATCGCATCCACGCCGGTGATGCAGCTGTTGCCGGCGCAGGAACTGATCTGGCCAACGATGTCCGTCTTGGCCAGCACGCCGACCATCTTGCCGTGCGAGTCGCAGACGACGACCAGCTCCACGTGCGGCTTTGACATCAGCGCGGCCGCGGCGCGCACCGGCGAATCCCACCGGATCGTCGCGAGGCGTTCCCGCGCCTTCCCGATCATCTGCGATACCAGCATTCCTGCCTCCCTTCCCGCCGAAACCAGTATAGTCACCACTGTCGACGGTGCAACCGGAGCGGTCATGAGCCATCCATCGATACGCGTCGAGCGGCGAGGCAGCATCGCGCAGGTGACGCTGGACCGCCCCGACAAGCACAACTGTCTCTCTACCGGGATGTGGCAGGAGATCGACCGTCTCTTCTCGGAGCTCGATGCCGACGAGAGCCTGCGCTGCATCGTGCTCTCGGGTGCCGGCGGCAAGGCCTTCAGCGTGGGCGCAGATATCGCGGAGTTTCCCGAAGTGCGCAGGGATGCCGGCCAGGCGCGCCGCTACGCCAAGCTGGTGAACGGCGCGCTGACCGCGGTCGGGACCTGCCGCCATCCGGTCGTCGCCGCGATCCGCGGCCTCTGCGTGGGCGGCGGGCTCGAGCTCGCCACGGTCTGTGACCTGCGTCTGTGCACGGACGATTCGCGCTTCGGCATCCCCGTGAAACGGCTCGGGTTGGTCGTCAGCTACACGGAGCTGCAACCGCTGGTGCGACTGGTCGGACCGGCGAACGCGAAGGAGATCCTGCTGGAGGGCCGGGTCTTCGGTGCCGGCCGCGCCCGGGAAATGGGCCTGGTGAATCGCGTCCTGCCGTTGGCGGACTTCGACGACGGCATCCGGGAATCGTCGGCCGCGATCGCCGAAGGCGCGCCGCTCGTTGCCCGCTGGCACAAGAAGTTCGTGGGCCGGCTCGGCTTCTCCAAGCCGCTCTCCGACGCCGAGCTGGAGGAAAGCTACAACTGCTTCAACACCGAGGACTTCCGGATCGGCACCGAAGCCTTCATCAACAAGACCGAGCCGATATTCAAGGGCCGGTAGGTCCGCGCTGCCCGGCCCGCGCCGGATCAGTCCTTGCGATTGCGCAGGACCACCAGTCGCGACAGTCCGAAGAGATTCACCTTCTGCGCCGAGACCACTTCCCAGTCATAGGCGAGGATGTGCCTCTGGTAGTCGAAGTCGGAGCGGAAGCCGACGTGCTCGGCCGCGGAGCGCACCGCGCGCTCCATCAGCCACCAGAACCCGCTGCCGCTGAAGTGATTCAGGATGATGATGACGCCATCGGGCTTGCAGACCCGGCGGATCTCATGCACCAGCCGCGGCGGATTGGGCGTGACCGAGAGGACGTACGGCACGGTTACGCAGTCGAAGCTGTTGTCCGGGAAGTCCATCCGCTCGGCGTTCATCACCTGGAGCCTGATGTCCCGTCCGGCAAGGGCCGCCGACCGGCGCTGCGCGCGCTCCAGCATGTCGGGCGAGAAGTCGATCCCCGCCAGACGGGTGGAAGCTGGGTAGCCGGCCAGCGTGAGGCCGGTACCCACCCCGACCTCGAGCGCCGAAGGCGGATTGAGCGCGGTCAGCGCCTGGGCGAGCAGCTTGCGGCCAGGCTCGAGCACTCGCCCGAAAATCTTGTCGTAGAGCGGCGCGAACCGGTCGTAGGTTCGCACGATACCCGCTTCGGTCGGCTCCCGCGCATCGACTCCGGCGGTGTCGTTGCCCTGCCATTGGGTCTGCCCGGTTTCGGCGCGTGCGCTGCCGCTCTCCCTCATCCCGTTCTCCTGTCGTTGTCCTGGATGTTACTGCGGTGCAACCGGGATGCCCGCGCGGCCGGCCGGGCTTGTCGCGGGGCCGCTGAAGCGGCAAGTGGTATCAGGCGGTGGTGGCGGCCGATGTGGCAGCCTCGCGCCGGTCCAGCCGGCCCAGGACGGCCTCGCGCAGCGGGTCGTCCGCCCGTGCGGCGAACTTGCGCGCAAAGAACCGGTCGCTGGTCGCGAGCAGCGCACGATCGCGTTCGTCGAAGACCCGAGGATGCGCGCCGATGAACTCGTTCACCAGGTGGTTTGACGGCGCCACCGAGAAGCCGGAATTGCCGAGCAGGGTGGGAAAAAGGATCTCGTCGCATACCTTGAGGTCGTAAAGGTACGGTACGAAGGCATTCTCGTGCTCCTGCCGGACGAGATACTCGCAGGCGTCGCGCCGCAGGCAGAACCAGAGGCTGCCCACAAAGGGGGCCGTGTCGCCGTGGAAGGGATGGCTGTCGAGCAGGCCCACCCGCGCGGCGGCGTGCACCTGCTTGCCCAGCCACTGGAGCGCGGTCAGCTGGGTGCTTCCCCGGGGGCGCTCGTGGATGCCCAGGTTGGCTTCCTGGACGGTCACTGGGTCCTCGCCGAGGTACCAGCGCCTGGAGCGACCCAGGATCCGGGCGGCCAGCGTCTGGTCTCGGCAAAAGACACGATGACCGTGGCTCATCAGGACGCGCTCGTCCTGGTCCAGGTTGACGAGGTCCGCATGCACCGGCGCGCGCCGCGCGGCCAGGTAGCGCTTGAGCTCTGGAATCGGGCGCAGGGGCAGGCAGGTGCCGCTCAGCAACTGGAAGTAGTCGAACGATTCCCGCTCCAGCGCGCAACGGATCAGGTGAAAGATCGCCTGCGGCAGTCCGGGCGTGCCCCAGCCGGTCTGCACCGGGTCCGGCACCATCCAGGCGCGGGTTCCGGCCAGCGAGAAGGCGGGCTGCTTGGAGGGATCATGATGAACCAGAATGGGATCCTCGTCTCCGAGCGATGCCACCAATTGCCTCACCACGTCCGGCGCTTCGGGAGCGCAGAGGATTCCAAAAGCCAGTCTCATTGCCGCCATAGGAAGAGAGATTCGGAGAACTCTCGACTGTAGGCGAGGCGCGTGCCTGTCTTCTCAGGTTCTCTTGGCCGGTTTCCGGCTATAGCCGCGCAGGGGATCGGCATGCAACGCAACGTGTCAGCGACCACGAGCGACGAGCCGCATGCCGGTGGTCGGCGGGTCGCGGCTCGGCGGGCTGCGATGTCGCCGTCCGAGCCGCGTCCAAGTCGTCGCTACCACCGGCGCAGGTGATCTTGTTGAGCAAAATTGCGTCAATTTGTGTCTTTGGTGACGACCAGACGATAGACGCGTGGCAAGCCGGCGACGCCGGTCTCCGCGCGGCGTCGGCGACCGCTAGCATGTCGACCGGGTCGCTCCTCCCGGGACCGTCATGAACGCTACCACTCTCTCCAACGTGGACGTCCTGCGCCAGGTGCTTCGGCTCATGACGGCGCATGCGGAAGACTATCGCCCGCTCACGTACACCGTCTGGTACGAGTACGTGACCCGCGGCGACAAGCGCCTTTGCGATCGGGTCGAGCAGGTCATCGCCGAAGGGGCGCGGCTCAGCCGTCCGGCGACCGACGAGCTCTACCGGCACTGCCTGATGAGTCCCCGGCAGCGGATTCTCTACAACGCCCAGGCCGCGATCCTGCAGGCGCTCGACAGCATGTCGGACGCGATCGACGACGCAAGTGACCAGACCGGCCGATTCGCCGGGCAGCTGGAGGCCTTCACCGAACGGGCCGCGCGGCCGCTCACGCCGGAGGCGTTCGACCAGTGCGTGCGCGAGATCGCCGAGCGGGCGCGGCAGTCGGGCGAGGAGCTCGCGCGGGTGCAGTCCCGGCTGCAGGAAAGCGAAGCGCGGGTGAAGCAGCTTTCCGAGGACCTGGCCCAGATCCGCGCGGAGGTCTACATCGACGCGCTCTCGGGCCTGTTCAACCGCAGGCGTTTCGACGCGTCGCTGGAGTCGCTGGTCGCCAAGGCGACCGCGGATGGGGAGCCGTTGTCCCTGCTGCTGGTCGACATCGACGAGTTCAAGGGGGTCAATGATCTGCACGGCCACGTCTTCGGCGACCAGGTGATCCAGTCGGTCAGCCAGGCGATCAAGTCGTCGATCAAGGGCAGGGACGTGGCCGCCCGGTTCGGCGGCGACGAGTTCGCCGTGCTCCTGCCCGAGACCGGAAGCCACGGCGCCGAGACAGTGGGCGAGTACATCCGGCGCATCATCGAGCGACGCCGCATCAGCGACTTCACCGGCGACTCGGACCCGGTGGCCATCACCGTCTCGGTAGGCATCTCCACGCTCGAGCGCGGCGAGTCCCCGCGGGAGCTCCTGCGTCGCGCCGACAAGGCCCTCTACGAGGCGAAGAAGGAAGGACGCAATCGGGTCGTCGTGATCTGAGCCGGGTCACAGCGACTTGAGCAGCGCGACGATGTTCTTCACCTCTTCGACCGTCGCGGGCTTGGTGGTGTGGGCGTTGAAGCCCACGCGTACGGCATGCGCGGGATCGCGGGTGCGACCGTAGCCGGTCAGCGCGATCGCCGGCAGGGCCGCCAAGGCGGGATGGCGGCGGAGCTCCTCGACGAGCTGGTAGCCGTCCATCCCCGGCATGCCGAGATCGGAGATCAGCAGGTCGGCCTCGTTCTCCAGCAGGTGGCCCAGCGCCGCGCGCGCGTCGTCGAAGGTGTCCACGATGGCCCCCTCCAGGCCAAGCAGGGCGCCGAACGAGCTCAGCAGGTCGGTGGAGTCGTCCACCAGAACGATGCGCATGCCCGCGAGCGGATTGTCGGCGCCGGCTGACGGAGTCGGCGCGGTCTCGACCGGCATCACCAGCGGCAGCCACAGGTTGAAGGTGGCCCCGTGGCCGGGGCCCTCGGAATCCGCCACGATCCGGCCCTCGTGCAGCGTCGCGAGCTCCCGCACCAGCGCGAGCCCGATCCCCGGCCCGCGCTGAGGCCGCGGGTGACCCGGCACGGAAGGTCGGTCGAACGGCTCGAAGACGGCCTCCAGGCTTTCCGGAGCGATGCCCGCCCCGGTGTCGGCCACGGTGAGCCGCGCCTGCCTGCCGTCTCGCGACAGGCGCACCGCGATCGCACCCTGCTCGGTGAACCGGATTGCGTTGCGCACCAGAATGCGCGTCATCTGCGCGATGCGGGCCGGATCCGCGGTCGCGAGCAGCGGCTCCCCGGGTCCCTCGAAGTCGAGCGCCAGCGATCGCGCGTGCGCCCGCTCCTTCATCTCGTTGACGATCGCCTCGATCGGCTCGCGCAGCGAGACGGTCTGGATCTTCAGCGGCAGCTTACCGGTGCGTGCGAGCGACAGGTCCTGCATCTCGTCCAGCACCGACGCCTGCGTCGCCACCGCCTTGCCGATCGACTCGGCCATCTTCCCCACGACCGGGATGTTGCGGGTCTCCGGCAACCGCATGAGCATCTCCGCGTTCACCTGGATCAGGCTCAGGGGACGCTTGAGCGTGGAGGCGAGCGCCTCGAGCGATTCGTCCTGGTTGCGGCGCGAGGCGTCGCGCTCGAAGGCGAGCGTCTGCTCGCGGGTCGCGATCTCGTCGCGCGCATCCTGCATCCGCTGCTGGTCGGAGCGATCCTGGATGGCCACCACGAAGCCGCGGTGCGGGTCGCGCCGCCGAGCGGTGACGATGCAGCGTCCGGGGAACGCGTGTCCGTCCTCGCGCTGGAGGACCAGGTCGGCCTCGGCGCGGCCGCGATCGCGCGCCTCGCGCAGCGTCGCCTGAGGCAGTCCACGCTGGCGCTCATCGGTCGCGAAGAGCGCCTCGAACGCCTCGCCGATCATGCGTTCGCCGTCGCGGCGGAACATCCGGACCGCGTCCGCATGCCACGATTGGATGCCGCCGTGCTCGTCGAGCGTCACTACGGCGTGGCGCTCCGCCGCCTGGGCCCCCAGCTCCAGCAGCTCGAGCGTGTCGTCGAGACGTTCCTGCAGGTTGCGCAGCGGCGTCACGTCCGCGAAGTGCAGCACGGCGCCCTCGATGTTGTCGCGCAGTGTCCGGTAGGGCTGGATGCGCGCGAGGTAGCTGCGGCCACCGGGCTCGCGGACGAACCGCTCGATCGGCTTGAGCGCCTGGAACGATTCGCTCGCATCCTCCACGAGGTGCGACTCGTCGAATGCGGCGGCGATGTCGGCGAGCGACTGCGGCGCGCTCGCCGAAAGACCGAAGCGCTCCGCCGCCGCGGGAGTGAAGCGCTTCACGTTCATCGCCCGGTCGAGAAACAGGGCGATCACCGAACCGGCCGCGCTCAGGTTGACCAGGTCATCCTGGATGCGCACGGTCTCGTCGACCTTGGCCTTCATCTCCTGGTTGACCGCCAGCAGCTCCTCATTGGCCGACTGCAGCTCTTCCTTGCGGGTTGCCAGCTCTTCGGTAGCCCGTCGCAGCTCGTCGTTGATGCGCGCGAGCTCGGCGTTGGAGGCCCTCAGCTCCTCGGTGGACGCGTCGAACCGCTCGATGGTGGCGCCGAGCTGCTCGCGCAGCCGGCGGTTCTCCTGGGCGAGCGCGGGATCCGCGTCGCCTTCGTCGCGCGGCGATGCGTCCTCGAACACGACGACGATGATCTGCCCGCCGCTCTCCGGATCACGGCCCGGCAGCACCTGCAGGTCCACGGCGCCCCTTGCCTGCAGGCCGCTCTGCTCCCAGACGAGCGGGACCCGACTGACCTTGACCGGCCTGCCGGACTCCGCCGCGGCCATCAATGCACCGCGCAGCTCCAGGCGCAGATCGGGATGGACGTTCGCCATCAGGTTGGCGGAGGGCGTGCCCGTCGGATGCACCATGAAGCGCGCGGCGCCCGCCGCCAGGTGGATGATGTCCAGGTTGGCATCGACCAGCACGCTGGCGGGGCAGGCATCGAGCAGTACGCTGGCATGCATGCGCTCGGCGCTGACCTCGCTGGCTGCCTCCGGGACGCTCGCCCGCGCGCGCGAGCCGGCGCCGAGTGCCGGGTCGGCCCTGCCTGACCCCGTCGCTGGCCGCCGGGTCAGCATCTCGTCATCGGCCAGGTAGATCCGATGCTTCTCGTCGATCGGGGTGAAGGCCCCCGGCACGCTGTCGGGTGTCTCGGACAGGCCCAGGAACAAGTGCCCCCCGGGCTTCAACGACCGCCGCAGGCGCTCGATGATCTCCGCCTGCACGTCCCGTTCCAGGTAGATCAGCAGGTTCCTGCAGAGGATCAGATCCAGCCGCGCGAACGGCGCGTCGTTGAGGACATTGTGCGAGGCGAAGAGCACGCTGTCGCGCAGCGACTCCTTGACCCGGAAGCTGCCATCCTCGCGGGTGAAGAACGCCTGCAACCGCTCGGGGCCGACATCCTGCGCGATCGCGCCGCTATAGAGACCATTGCGCGCCACCGCGATCGCCCGGTCGTCGATGTCGGTGGCGAAGACCTGCCAGCCGGGCGGGTCGCTCAGGGCCGCCAGTTGCTCGCTCAGCATGATGGCGATCGACCAGGCTTCCTCGCCCGTGGCGCAGCCGACGACCCAGACCCGCACCGGTTCGTCCGCGGACCGGCCCTTCAGCAGGGACGGCAGCACGTTGCGCTCGAGGGATTGCATCGCCGCCCGGTCGCGGAAGAAGCTGGTCACGCTGATCAGCAGGTCCTGCAGCAGCGGCGCGGTCTCCTCGGCGTGCTCGCGCAGGTGGTCCCGATACGCGGCGAGGTCCGGCAGGCCGTTCAGGTGCAAACGCCGGCCGATCCGGCGCAGCAGCGTGGCTGGCTTGTAGTGGCTGAAGTCGTGCCGCGTGCGCATCCGCAGGACGTCCATGATGTCCGCGAGTGCCTGCGAGTCGTCGGCTTGGCCGCGGGCCTCGACATTGGCGGGGTCGCTGCGCCACCGCCCCGGACTGTCGCCCAGCGCCAGCAGGCGACGCGCGATGTCGGCTGCCGGCAGCACGAAATCCACCGAGCCGGCGGCGATGGCGGCTCGCGGCATGGCCCCGTGGTCCGCATCGAGCGGCGATTGGGCGAGGGTGACTCCGCCCTGCTCACGCACGCGTGCGAGGCCGGACGCGCCGTCGGACCCGGCACCCGAGAGCACGACCGCGATCGCGCGGGACTGGTATGCATCGGCAAGCGCGCGGAAGAAGCGGTCGATCGAGTAGGTGCCCGCCGCGCGCCGGTCGGTACGTATGACGCCGGCGAGGATTTCCGGTTCGTGCCTTGGCGCCGCGAGGTAGACGCGGCCGCGCTCGATCGTGGCCTCCCCGGTCACGGGCACAACCGGCAGCGCCGAACTGCGCGCGATGACGGAGAGCGCGCTGTCGTCGTCGCGCGCCGGCATGTCCAGCACGGCGACGATGGCCATGTCGCAATCGACGGGAAGATGCTCCAGGACGCCGAGCAGGGCGCTCAGGCCGCCGCCGCCCCCGCCGATGCCCACCACCGGGAAGGCACCGCAAGGATCGGTCGCGACGAGATTGGTCAAGTCATCCGGCACACGGCATTCCCTCCCGGGCAGGGCATTCGGCATCCGTTATTGTTATCGAGCGACAGGACCCTCGCCGGAAGCAAGGGACGTACCTGTGGCTATTGCCGTCGCGTCAGCGTGGCGGCCCTGCCATCTGGCGGGGCAGCCAGGTGACGATCTCCGGGAACGCATAGATGAGCGCCACGCCGATCACCATCATGACGAACATGGGGAGGGCGGCCATCGAGATCCAGGTGAGCTGCCGGTTGGTCATCCCCTGCAGCACGAAGAGATTGAATCCGACCGGAGGCGTGATCTGCGCCATCTCGACCACGAAGACGATGAAGACGCCGAACCAGATGAGGTCGATGCCCGCGGCCGTCACCGTGGGCAGGAGCACGCCCATGGTGAGCACCACCATCGAGATGCCGTCGAGGAAGCAGCCAAGGATGACGAAGAAGGCGGCCAGCGCGATGATCAGGCCATAGTTGGGCAGGCCGAGCGAGCCGATCCACTCCGCGAGCTGCCGGGGCAGCCCCAGATAGCCCATCGAGAGTGTGAGGAAGGCCGCGCCGGCGAGGATGAGCGCGATCATGCAGTAGAGCCGCGTCGCGCCCATCAGCGCGGCCATGAAGCTCCTGCGGTCAAGCGTGCCCTGCACCGCCGCCAGCATCAGCGAACCGATGACCCCGAGCGCGGCGGCCTCCGTGGCGGTAGCGACTCCGACGTAGATGGACCCGAGCACGGCGGCGATCAGGAGCACCACGGGAATGAGGCTGGAGGAAGCCCGGATCCGGTCGAGCAGCCTCGCGTGCGAGTCGGCCGGTGGGATCGCACCCGGATGCAGCAGCGACCAGACCATCGTGTAGCCGCTGAAGAGCCCGGCGAGCAGGAGACCCGGCAGCACGCCCGCGATGAAGAGCTGCGAGATGGAGACGTCGGCGCTCACGCCGTAGACGATCATGATGATCGACGGCGGGATCAGCAGGCCCAGCGTGCCGGCCCCGGCGAGCGTCCCGACCGTGATGCGATCCGGGTAGCCGCGTCGCGCAAGCTCCGGTAGGGTCATCTTGCCGATGGTGGCGACGGTGGCGGCGGACGAGCCCGATACAGCGGCGAAGATCGCGCAGCCGATGATGTTGGTGTGGAGCAGTCGTCCCGGCAGCCGGTTCATCCACGGCGCGAGCCCATGGAACATGTCCTGCGACAGCCGCGTGCGGAACAGGATCTCGCCCATCCAGATGAAGAGCGGCAGCGCGGTCAGCGTCCAGCTCGAGGCGGCGCCCCACACCGTCACGGCCATCGCGTCGCCGGCCGGCCGCGGCGAGAAGAGCTGCATTCCGATCCAGGCGACGCCGGTGAGCGCCAGACCGATCCAGACGCCGGTGCCGAGCAGGAAGAAGAGCGCCGCGATCAGCAGCGCCACGATGGCGAAGTCGCTCATTTCGCGCGGGATCCTACTCGGAGCGGGACGGCTCGGCCGCCGGGGTCGGCTCAACCCGGCGCCCGGTGACCTCGAGCACCAGCTCGTCGATGAGCGCGATCAGCAGTATCACGGTGCCCACGGCCATCCCGAGCTGGGGAATCCAGAGCGGGGTCGCGTCGTTGCCGGTGGAGATGTCGTGAAAGGCATGGGACTGCCAGGCAAGGCGCACGCTGTAGAACGCGATGACGGCGCCCAGGAATACCGCGACCGCGAGGCTCCAGAGCTCCACCGCGCGCTTGCCGCTGCGACCCAGCGCCTGGATGAACAAGGTGACCCGGATGTGCTCGCCGCACTTGAACGTGTGGGCAAGCGCCATGAAGCCGGCGCCGGCCATCAGGTAGCCGGCGTAGGCGTCCGTGCCCGGGACGTAGAAATCGAACTGGCGCCCCAGGATACCGATGGTGATCATCACCAGCACCCCGACCATCATGGCCGCCGCCACCCACGCGGCAACCAGGTAGAGGGCGTTCAGCGTCGCGCGCAAACCGCTTGTTCCGCGGCGTCAGGCATGCCCGGCTCCAAGGCAGCGGCTTGCCGGCCTGACCGTCATTGCTTGCGGTAGGCCTCCACGACTTCCTTGCCTTCGGCTCCGGCCTTCTTCAGCCAGTCCGCGAGCAGCGTCTCGCCGATCTTCTGCAGGCCCGAAGCGAGCTGGGCACTCGGCTTCTCGATGGACATTCCCTTGCTCTTGAGCTGGTCGATATACCAGGTATTCTTCTCCTCGGAGAGCGCCCAGCCGCGCTTCTCCGCCTCCGCCGACGCCTTCATCAATGCGTCCCGGGTGGGCTTGTCGAGCGCGTCCAGCGCGGACTTGTTGGCAAGGATGGCGTTCTTCGGCAGCCAGGCCTGCGTGTCATACCAGTACTTCACGTGCTCGTAGGTCTTGGAGTCGTAGCCGGTGGAGCCGGACGACATGTAGGAGTCCACCACGCCGGTGGCGAGCGCCTGCGTAAGCTCCGCCGCCTGGATCGTGACCGGCTGGGCGCCGACGAGCTCGGCGATGCGGGCCGTGGCAGGGCTGTACGCGCGCCACTTGAGGCCCTTCATGTCCTCCACCTTCTCGAGCTTGCGGTTGGTGTAGATGCCCTGCGGCGGCCACGGCACCGTGAAAAGGACCACCATGCCCTGCTGGGCGAGCCGCTTCTCCAGCGACGGCTTCTGCGCCTCGTAGAGCTTGCGGGCGGCCGCGTAGCTGTCGGCGAGGAACGGAATCCCGTCGATGCCGAAGAGCGGCCACTCGTTCTCGTAGTTCACCATCAGGATCTCGCCCGCCTGGGCCTGGTTGCCCTGCACCGCGCGCTTGATCTCGGGCGCCTTGTATAGAGAGGCATTCGGGTGCAGAGTGATCTTCAGCTTGCCGCCGGTGGCCTTGTCGACGTCCTCGACGAACTTGGCGAGGTTCTCGGTGTGGAAATTGGAGGCCGGGTAGGCCGTGGGCAGGTCCCAGCGCGTCTGCGCATGGGCCAGCGGTACGGCAAGCGCGAAAGCGGCGCTGGCAATCAGGGCGTGGGTGGCTTTCATGTCAGTTCTTGTCTCCGATCGATGCGCCGGCTGCGGGGCGAGGCAGGGTGCGGCAAGCGTAGTGGAAGGCTCGATCCATTGTCAACGCGAGGTTCTCCCAGTCAACGCGAGGTCTCCCAGCCTCGCGCCGCTTGCCGGGGCTCAGGGCGATGGATCGGGCAGGGCAGGGGTTCGCTCCGACTCGGAGTGCGGCGCGCGAACCGTGCCGTGGACGAGCTCGTGTCGCGCATCCCGGATCACCTGCACGGCTGCAACCAGCGCGAGCGAACCCATGATCGTCGCGACGACCAGATCCGGCCAGCGGGTGCCCGTGCCGAAGACGCCCAGCGCGGCGGCCAGCACGGCGAGATTGCCCAGCGCGTCATTGCGCGTGCATAGCCAGATGCTGCGCATGTTGCTGTCGCCGCTGCGGAACCGGTAGAGGAGCACCGCGACGCCGAGGTTGGCGAACAGCGCCAGGGCACCTACCACACCCATCGCATGCGCGTCCGGCACGCCCCCATTGAATGCCAGCCAAACGCTGGACCCGAGGACCCAGGCCCCGAAGAGGCCCATCGTGGCGGCCTTCAGGATGGCGGCACGGGCCCTCACCGCGAGCGCGCTCCCGAGCACGGCCAGGCCGATGCCGTAGTTGGCCGCGTCGCCGAAGAAATCCAGCGAGTCCGCGAGCAGCGACATCGAGCCGGCAGCCACGCCCACCACGATCTCGACGCCGAACATCAGGGCATTCACCAGGAGCGCGATCCAAAGCACCCGACGGTAGCCGGGCGGCGGCGGCCCGTCCGATGTCGCTCCGTGGTCATGATTGTGGTGATGGCAGTGTGCGCTCAATCCGGACTCCTGGAAGTTCCCGCCGGCACATCGCGGCCGGCAACGACAGGGATATCGTGGACCCTGTAGCAACTCCAGGGTCAAGCAAGTGGCTGCGGCGGCACGGGAATTGCTGCCTTTGCAACCAACCGCGCAGAGGTGCCCATGTCGTCTCCGATCCGTCCTCGCTCAACCGGCCAGTCGCAGCCCCCCGTCCCCGGAGCCGATCCCGGCGCTGCCGCTTCGTCGCCCGGTTCCGCGGGCCGCTCGCCTCAGGCGGCGAGGGGCCCGGAGGGCGACGCGGCGAAGTCGGCCCCGCCTTCGAGTGCGACGCGCCCGCGGGCCGGCTCCGGGGCGGCCGGAGCGAAGCAGGGGAACCAGCCAGCGGCAGCCGGAGGGAGCCTCGCCGGCTCGAAGACGGCGGCGCCCAAGCCGGGCGTGACCAAGCCGGGCGTGACCAAGCCGGGCGTGACCAGGACAGGTGCGTCCAAGTCCCCGGCACGGCGGGAGAGATCTGCCGCTGGAGCCGCGTCGCCTTCCAGGACGATGGAGGCAGGCCGGCCCGAAGCGGGCCGGCCGGACGAAGCCCAGCCCCGTTCGGGTGAGTCGGAAGCTGACCAGTCGCTACCAGACCGGCCGCAGTCGAGCGCCGCGCAAGGCGAGCGGATGTCCGACGCGGAGCGTCAGCGCCGCATCGCCGAGGCCGCCTACCACAAGGCCCGGGAGCGGGGCTTCCAGGGCGACCGTCATCTCGACGACTGGCTCGAGGCGGAGCGCGAGCTCGACCGGCAGGAGCCGCGCAGGCCCTGAGCCCCGTCGCTTGCCCGTCATCCTCGTGGCGGCGAGAATGAACCGATACGCCGCCGTGCCGACAGGCAGGGCATGCCAGGAGACCCGGTTCCGATGACCAGACGCAAGCCGGCGCGCCGTGCATGGCTCGCGGGCGCCACTACCGTGGGCGCCAGCGCCGCCACGGCGGCGTCCGCCCAGGGGACGCCACCGATCCGCCTGCGCTTCCAGAGCGTGTGGCCGGCGCAGGACGTCCTCCACGAGTACGCCAACGACTTCGCGCGCAAGGTCAACGACATGACCGCCGGACGCCTGCGACTCGAGGTGGAGGCGGCCGGGTCCCTCGTCCCCACCTCCGAGCTGCTCGACGCCGTGGCCGAGGGGCGCGTCGACGCCGCGCACGGCGTGGTCGACGCCTGGTATCGGCGCCATCCCGCGCTTGGCCTCTGGGGGTCCGGTCCGGCCTTCGGCATGGACCCGAACATGGTGCTGTCCTGGCACTACTACGGAGGCGGCCGGCAACTGCTCGACGCGGTCTACAGCGAGCTCGGACTGCCGGTGCAGTCCTTCCTCTACGGACCGATGCCCACCCAGCCCCTTGGCTGGTTCGGCCAGCCGGTCACCCGGGCGGAGGACCTGCGCGGCGTCCGGCTGCGCGCGAGCGGCCTCGCCGAGGAGCTGTTCCGTTCGATGGGTGCGTCGGTTCATCCGCTGCCGACCCGCGAGATCGTCCCGGCGCTGGAGCAGGGTCGCATCGATGCCGCCGAATACAACAACGCCTCGAGCGACCGCGCGCTCGGCCTGCCGGCCGTGGCGGCAGCCTGCATGCTGCGCAGCTTCCACCAGCCGAGCGCCCAGTTCGAGGTGCTCTTCAACCGGCGGCGCTTCGACGCCTTGGGGCCGGAGCTGAAGGCGATCATCGAGTTCGCGGTGCAGGCGGCCTCCGCGGAGATGAGCTGGAAGGCGATCGACCGCTACTCGCGCGACTACCTGGAGATGCGCGAGCGCAAGGCGGTGCGGTTCCTGCCCACCCCGGATCCGGTGCTGCGGGCGCAGCTGGCGGCGTGGGACAAGCTCGCCGCCGAGACCGCCGCCGCGGACCCGATGTTTCGCCGCGTGATGGACTCGATGAAGGCCTATGCCAGGCGGTGCGGCGGCTGGCAGAACGACACGACGGTGGACCATCGCATCGCCTACCGGCACTACTTCGGCAAGCCGGCGGTGCGCAACTAGCGCCCCGTCGTTTCTCGACCCCGCCTTCGCCCCGGCGAGACGGCCGGCGTGCTCAGGCGCCCTGGAGGACGCCCCAGATCTTGTCGCTGGTGAGCGGCATCTGGAGCTGCCGCGCCGCGTCGCCGTGGCCGGCCCGCGCGAGCGCATCGATCACCGCGTTGACTGCCGCCGGCGTCGCCCCGATGGTGCCGAGCTCGCCCACCCCCTTGACGCCGAGCGGGTTGTGCAGGCAGGGCGTGGACTGGTCCAGAACGGTCGCGATCGGGCCGACGATGTCGGCCGCCCGCGGCAAGGCATAGTCCATGAGGCTGCCGGTGAGGAGCTGCGCGGACTCCGGGTCGTAGACCACCTGCTCGCACAATGCCTGGCCGATGCCTTGGACGGCGCCGCCCTCGAGCTGGCCGGTCACGATCATCGGATTGACCACGCGCCCGACATCGTTGGCCGATGCGTAGGCGACCACCTGCACGGCGCCGGTGCCCGGATCGATCTCGACCTCGCAGATGTGGCAACCGTTCGGCCAGGTCGGCCCACCGACGGAGCTGGTCGAATCGACATAGATGGAGGTGTCCGGCTGGCGCGCCGCCAGCTCGAACAGGCCGATGCACCGGTCGGTTCCCACCACCTGGAAGGCGGCCTCGCGATACTCGATGTCCGGCTCGCCGACCTCGAGCGCCTCCGCCGCGAGCTTGCGCGCTTCGTCGATCGTGCGCCGGGAGGCGATCATCACCGACGAGCCGCCGGTGAACAGCGACCGCGAGCCGGCGCTGCCGAAGCCGTTGGCGAGGTCGGTGTCGCCCTGCAGGACGCGGATGCGCTCGATCGGCACGCCGAACACGTCCACCGCGAGTTGGGCATAGCTGGTCGCGATTCCCTGGCCCATCGCCTGCGTGGCCGAGACGATCTCGATGTAGCCGTCGGCGGCCACCCTTACCGTCACCCGCTCCTCGAACACGTTGCCGCCGGTCCACTCGAGGAAGGTGGCCAGGCCGATGCCGCGCAGCCGTCCCCGGGCCTTCGATTCCGCCAGCCGGCGCTCGAAGTCGTTCCAGTTGGCGAGCGCGAGCCCCTGCTCCATCACGGACTCGAACTTGCCGGAATCGTAGGTCTGGGCCATCGGATTGGCGTACGGCATCTGATCCGGGCGGATCATGTTGCGCCGACGGATCTCCGTGCGCGCGATGCCGGTCACGCGCGCCGCCTCGTCCATCAACCGCTCGATCAGGTAGATGGCCTCGGGGCGTCCCGCCCCGCGATAGGCGCCGGTCGGCGCCGTGTTGGTCAGCACCGCGGTGAGCTGCAGGTCGATCGTGGCGATGTCGTAGACGCTGGTGGTGACCCAGGGACCGATCAGGAGCTGGATCGCCACGCCGACCCCGCTCGCATACGCGCCGACGTTGGCATGCGAGCGGACCCTCAGGGCGAGGATCCGGCCGTTCGCATCGAGCGCCATCTCGGCGCGGCTGCGCACGTCCCGGCCGTGGGCCGACGAGAGCATCTCCTCGCTGCGGTCGGCGGCCCACTTGACCGGACGCTTCAGGTCCCGCGCCGCGAACACGGCGACGGCATCCTCGGGGTAGAGCCCGGTCTTCATCCCGAAGCCGCCGCCCACGTCGCCGACGACCACCCTGATGGACTCGACCGGCACGCCCAGCATGGCGGCGAGCGTGTCGCGGATCCCGGTCGGCATCTGCGTGCTGATGCGCACGGTGAAGCGTCCGCTTGCAGGGTCGAACTCGGCCAGCAGCGTGCGCGGCTCGAGCGGCGCCGCGGCTACCCGCTGGTTGACGATCTCGATGCGGGCGACGTGCGCCGCGGCGCCGAACGCCTTGTCCGCTGCCGCGGCGTCGCCGTGACGAAGCTCGGCACTGACGTTGTCGCCGAGCTCCGGGAGCAGCAGCGGCGCGTCGGGCTCGGCCGCCGCGGCCGCGTCGGTGACGCTCGGCAGCTCCTCGAACTCCACCGCGATCGCCTCGAGGGCGTCCCGTGCCGCTTCGCGGCTGCCCGCGACCACCGCGGCAACGGCCTCGCCGACGAAGCGTGCCGTGTCGGTCGCGAGCGGATGTCGTGGCGGCGTCGCAGCGGGCGAGCCGTCGGGCCGCGGGAAGCCCGCGACGCCGGGCACGGGCTGCACGCCGGCCGCCGCCAGGTCGTGGCCGGTATAGACCGCGGCGACGCCCGGCATGGCGCGAGCAGCGGACACGTCGACGGAACGGATCCGCGCATGCGGATAGGGCGAGCGCAGGAACTGGACGACCAGCTGGTCCTCGGGGCGGAAGTCATCGGCGAACCGGCCGCGACCGGAGAGCAGGGTGTCGTCCTCCAGGCGGGGAACAGCCTGTCCGCTGCCGAAACGGGTCGCGATCGTGTCGATGGTCATGGCTGCCCTCGGTGAGTGGTGTGGCCCGCCTCCCGGCGGTCAGTCGCCGATTCTATCGGCAACGCGGCAGCGTGACCCGGAACACGACCTCCTCCGTTCCGGCGTTCTCGGCGGCGACGTCACCGCCGTGCAGCGCGGCGATGTGCCGCGCGATGTGCAGGCCCAGCCCGAGGCCGGCGCCACGGGTGTGCTCCGGCACGGCCATGCCGCGCAGCGACTGCAGCATCGGCAGGGCCTGCGGCGAGATGCGGCCCCGGTTCGTCACGGACACCACCACCCGATCGGGCGCGGTGCCGTCGACGGTCATCCGGACCGGCGCGTCCGCGCCATGCTGGAGCGCGTTCCCGACGAGGTTGCTGAGCAGCTGCGCCATGCGGTCGGGATCGAACTCCGCGACCGTGTCGCCGAGGCAGGCGACCTCCAGCCGGTCTGCCGCGCCGGTGGCCGCCACCTCGTCGCGGATCGCGAGGCAGGCGGCGTGCAGATCGCCCCGGACCGGTGCGAGGCGAAAGCCGCTGGCCCGGACCCGGGCGAGCTCCAGGATCTGCGAGATCATTCGGGCCATGCGGGCGCTGCTGGACTCGATCCGGGCGGCCGCGGCGAGCAGGCGCTCGTCCGTCGCGAGACGCTTCACGATCTCGGCGTTGGCCTGTACCGAGGACAGGGGCGTGCGCAGGTCGTGGCCCAGCACCGCGGTGAAGAGCTCGTTGAGCCGCAGCGCCTCCTCCAGTTCCGACAGCTTCTCGGCGAGCCGCCGCTTCTGGTGGTGAAGCTGCACGAACACCTCGACCTTGCTGCGCAGTACGAAGGGATCGAACGGCTTCGACAGGAAATCCACCGCGCCGGCCTCGTAGCCCCGGAACTGCCGCGACGGGTCGCCGACGGCGGCGGTGAGGAAGATGATCGGGATGTTGCGCGTGCGCTCGTTGCCGCGCATCAGCTCGGCGAGCTCGAAGCCGTCCATTCCGGGCATCTGCACGTCGACGAGGGCCAGGGCGATGTCCTCGCGCAGGACGATCTCCAAGGCCTCCGGACCGGAGCTTGCCGTGAGCAGCTGCAGATGGCCCCGGCCGACGATGGCTTCGAGCGCGACGAGGTTCTGCTGCAGGTCATCGACCAGCAGGATTCGGGGCGGCGGCGCTCCGGTGGCGCCCGCCATGCTCACTGCGGCATCTCCCGCGCGAACCGCGCGAGGCGCTGAGCGATTTGCGGCAGGGAAAGCACCGCATCGGCGCCGCCGACCTCGATCGCGCGCTGCGGCATCAGCGCCGACTGGGCCGTTTCCGGTGCCTGTACCCAGCCGATTCCGCCCGCGGCGCGCACCGCCCGCAGCCCGCGGGCTCCATCCGCGCTGGTGCCGGTGAGGATGATGGCGATCACGCCGTCGCCAAGACTGGAGGCAGCCGACTCCAGCAGCACGTCGATGGACGGACGCGAGAAGTTGACCGGCTCGTCCACCGACAGCGAGCAGGTGAGGTCTTCCTCGATCATCAGGTGGTAGTCGGGCGGCGAGAAGTAGATCCGACCGGAATCGAGCCGGGTCTTGTCCTCGGCCTCCACGACGGACAGCCTGCAGCGCTTGCCGAAGAGGTCCGCGAGCAGGCTCTCCCGGGCAGGCGGCACATGGACCACGACCACGACCGGCAGCGGGAAGTCGGCAGGCAGCGCCGGGAGGATCTCGCTCAACGCGGCCACGCCGCCCGCGGACGCGCCGATCGCGACCAGCGACGCTTTCCGTTGGGAGGCGCTGCCTTCGGTGGCCGTTGCGAGGCCGCTCACGGCTGCACCTTCACGTAGATCCGGTCCGCCCGCACGTGCTCGGCGAACGCCTCGGCATGCTCGGAGGCGAGCAGGCTTTCCTTCATGCCGATGCCTAGAAAGCCGCGATGGACGAGCGACTCGCGGAAAAGGCCCACGGCACGGTTCTGCAGCGTCTTGTCGAAGTAGATCAGCACGTTGCGGCAGGAGACGAGGTGAACCTCGGAGAAGACGCTGTCCGTCGCGAGGCTGTGGTCCGCGAAGACGACCTGCGACTTCAGCGATGCGTTCACGATAGCGCCGTCGTAGGCAGTCGTATAGTAGTCGGAAAGGGATCCGGTGCCACCCGCCGCGAGGTAGTTCCGGCTGAACGCCGCCATGCGGTCCAGGGCATAGACGCCCTGCGATGCGCTGCGCAGTGAAGTGGGGTTGATGTCGGTGCCGTAGAAGAGGGTCCGGGCAAGCAGGTCCTCCTCGTGGAAGAGAATGGCGAGCGACCAGAGCTCCTCCCCGGTGCTGCAGCCGGCCACCCAGACCTTGACGAACGGGTAGGTTCGCAGCTCGGGGATGACGTGCCGGCGCAGGCTGAGGAAGTAGGACGGATCACGGAACATCTCGCTGACCTGCACCGTGAAGAACTGGAGCATCTCGGTGAAGGCCTGCGGATCGTGCAGCAGGCGGTCCTGCAGCTGCGATACCGTCGCGCAGCCGAACCGCTCCATTGCCGCCTGGACGCGGCGCTTGACGGAAGCGCGCGCATAGTGTCGGAAGTCGTGCTGGTAGCGGCGAAAGACGCCCTCGAGCAGCAGGTCCAGCTCGATGTCGAGGCAGGCCGCCGCCGGGTCCTTCATCTCGGCATCCAGACGCGGCACAGCGAGACCAGCCGCTCCACCTCGATCGGCTTGGCGATGTAGTCGTCCGCACCGGCCTCCAGGCAACGCACGCGATCTTCCGGCATGGCGTTCGCGGTGAGCGCGATGATCGGCACGCGGGCGATCCGCGGGTCGCCGCGGATCTCCCTCATCGCCGCGAAGCCGTCCATCTCGGGCATCATGATGTCCATCAGGACGAGGTCGATGTCCGCGTCCGTCGCGCGCAGCCGCTCCAGCGCCTCCCGGCCGTTGCGGGCGATCTCCACCGTGGCGCCGAGCGGCTCGAGCACGTTGATGAGGGCGAAGACATTGCGTACGTCGTCCTCCGCAAGCAGGATCCGCCGGCCGTCGAGCACCGCGTCGCGACTGCGCGCCATCCGCAGCAAACGCTGCTGGTCCGCCGGCAGGTTGGATTCCACCTGGTGCAGGAAGAGGCTCACCTCGTCGACGAGCCGGTCCGGCGAGCGCGCGCCCTTGATGATGATCGAGCGCGAGTAGCGGCGCAGCCGCTGCTCCTCGTCGCGGCTGATGCTGCGGCCGGTGTATACGATCACCGGCGGGAACGAGTAGCGGCTTCCCTTGCTGAGGCGCTCGAGCAGCTCGTAGCCGGAGCCGTCGGGAAGGCCCAGGTCCATCACCATGCAGTCGAAGGAGCGTTCGTCCAGCAGGCGCAGCGCCTCGGTGACCGTCCCCACGCCGACCAGCTCCACCGCCTCGGCCTCGAGCAGCAGCATGAGGTTGCTGCGCAGGTTGGCGTCGTCCTCCACGATGAGCACCGACTTCACCTGCCGGCGCGACTGGTCTTCCACGCGCTTCAGCGCGGCGGTGAGCTGCTCGGGCATGGCCGGCTTCACGATGTAGCCGATCGCGCCGAGCTCCAGCGCCGCCTGGGTGTGATCGGACGCCGAGACGACGTGGACCGGAATCGGTCGGGTCCTCGGGTCGCGCTTGAGCTGCTCCAGCACCGCGAGGCCGGACTGGTCCGGCAGGCCGATGTCGAGCAGGATGCCCTGGGGCAGACGTTCCCGGGCGATCGCGAGGCCGTCGAGGGCGTTGTCGGTCACGACGCAGTCGAAGTCGAGCGCGGCCGCGAGATCCTTCACGACGTCGGCGAACGCGGCATCGTCCTCGATGACCAGAATGCTGCGGCCACGCTCCGGCGCACCCGCCGGCGCGTCGGCAGTGCCCGATCCGGCCGCGTTCGCGGCCGAGCGGGCCGCGTCCTCCTGGCGCTCCGTCGCCGCCACCGAATCGGCGAGCGAATCCATCGCCGCCTTGAGCTCGGGGCTGAAGCCGGGCAGCGGGCGGGCCGTGGCCGATCTTTCGGCCGTGGGGGAGCCCTGGTCTGCTGCAACCCCCTCGTCCTCGACTGGCGCCACGGCGCTCGCTTCGAATGGCAACTCCAGCGTGAAAGTGCTGCCGTGGCCGGGGGCGCTGCGCACCTCGATGCTTCCGCCGAGCAGGCGCGCGAGCTCGCGAGAGATCGACAGCCCGAGTCCGGTGCCGCCGAATTGGCGGCTGGTCGAGCCGTCCGCCTGGCGGAAAGCCTCGAAGATGACCTCCTGCTGCGCCTCGGGAATGCCGATGCCGGTGTCGCGCACCGCGAAGCGGACGCGCTCGCCGGCGCGCGAGACCAGCAGCGCCACCTCGCCGGCCTTGGTGAACTTGAACGCGTTGGAGAGCAGGTTGCGCAGCACCTGCTGGACGCGCAGCATGTCGGTGCGGATGGTCTCCGGCAGATCCTCGTCCACCTCGAGCCGGAATCCGACCTTGGCGTCCTGTGCGATCGGTTCGAAGGTGAGGCGCAGCGGCTCCAGCAGGTGCGACAGCCGGACCGGCTCGATCGAGACCTCCACCTTGCCGGCCTCGATCTTGGCGAGGTCGAGGATGTCGTTGATCAGTTCGAGCAGGTCCTGGTTGGAGGCATGGATGGTGCGGGCGTAGCGCACCTGGACCTCGTTCAACGATCCGTCGGCGTTGTCGGCCAGCAGCCGCGAGAGGATCAGCGAGCTGTTGAGCGGCGTGCGCAGCTCGTGCGACATGTTCGCGAGGAACTCGGACTTGTACTGGTTGGTGCGCTCGAGCAGTCGCGCGTTCTCCTCCAGCCGCCCCTGGGTGAGCAGAAGCTCGTGCTTCTGGCGTTCGAGGTGGTTGCTGTACTCCTCCAGCTGCAGGTTGCTCTGCTCGAGCTCCGCCTGCTGCTCTTCCAGTTGCTCCTTGGATTCGCGCAGCGCCCGGCCCTGTTCCTCCAGCTCCTCGTTGCTGACGCGCAGCTCCTCCTGCTGGGTCTGCAGCTCTTCGCTCTGGCGCTGCGTCTCGGCGAGGAGCTCCTGCAGCCGGATGCGGCTGAGTGCCGCGTTGAGGGCCACCCCGATGGTCTCGGCGCAGGATCGGAGCAGCGCCTCGGTGAGCGGCAGCTCCTCGGGCGGCTTCAGGTAGGCCACCTCCAGCACGCCGTTGACCACGCCATCGGACTGCGTCGGCACGACGGCAATCGAGCGGGGCTTCATGCCGCCGAGCGACGACGACATGGTCACGTACGTGTCGTCGATCGGTCCGACGAAGTGGGCCCGGCCGTCGATGGCCGCCTGCCCGGCCAGGCCCGCGCCGAGCGCGATGGTGGCGGGCGAGCCGTCAGCGGCCCAGGTGGCCAGGCGTACGAGACGATCGCCCTGGACCTGGTAGAAGGCGCCGGCCACGCAGCCGGAGTACTCCGCCAGCGCGGCGAGGACGTTTTCCGCGAGCGGCTCGGGAGTCTGCACGCCCGCCAGCTGGTGTGTGAGGCTCGCCTTGCCCTGCTCGAGCCAGGTGAGGCGCTCCACCTCCCGGCGCGCGGTGATGAAGCGGGCGCCGGCCGCCGCGACCACCCAGAACGCCACCACCCCGAGAAGACGGTTGACCAGGGACATCTGGGTCTGCGCGCCCACGGGCGAGAGGAGATAGCCGATCAGGATCAGGCCGGTGGCTGCCGTGGCGGCGATGATCGGCGTCGACGGGTGACGGGCGGACAGGCAGAGCGCGATCGGCACCACGTACAGGGTCCATTCGGCATAACCGAGCGGCGTCAGGATGTCGGCCACGAACACGAGGCCGGTGAGCAGGAAGGCGATGCTCAGCTGAACGGTTCCCTGGTGCTTCTTCTTTTGCATGTGTCCGTAGAGAAGGATCGGTCGGCGGGTGCGCCGCGGCGGCCCCGGGCGGTCGCCACGAGACCAGCCGAGCATACTTCATGTCAGTTGTTCTCGCGGCGCCGAAAGAGCAGGGCGAGACCTGCCGCCCAGGCGAGCGATGCGCACCAGCCGGCCAGCACGTCGGATGGAAAGTGCACCCCCAGGTAGACGCGCGAGACGCCCACCGCCAGCGTGAACGCGGCGCCGCCCGCCAGGAGCGGCCAGCGCAGGCGGGTATGCCACGCCAGCACGACCAGGGCGGCAGCCAGTGCCATCGACTGCATCGCATGGCCGCTCGGGAAGCTGAACGACGACTCCGGGGCGAGCGATGGCCAAAGATCGGGGCGTTCCCTGGCATAGGAGTGCTTCGCCAGCAGGTTGAGAAGCGCTGCGCCTCCGGTCGCGAGCGTCCAGTAGAGCGCCTGCAGCCAGCGGCGGCGTGCGAGCAGCAAGGCGCAGACCAGCACGTCGAACGCCGTCACCCACGGGCCGGAGCCGGCCCGCGAGGCGAACAGCATCGCCTGGTCGAGCCATGGCGCGGCGTGGCGCTGCATGAGCCGCAGGATCGGCTCGTCGAACGGGATCGTCGCCGGTTCCCGCACCCGTTCGGCCAGCTCGCCGAACAGGAAGAGGGGTGCGAGCACGCAGACGAAGAGCCACGCCAGCGCGCCGCGATGCGATGCGACCCAGCCCCGTATCGGCCGCAAAGGCAGGCGCGCGGCCGCGGGCCGGGAGGAGGCGGGGCGCTGCGACGGCATCGAGTTTGCTATCCTTGCGGGCAATGAGCAGAAACCGTCGCGATCCGAGCGGACGGCTGGCATTGGCGGCGAGGATGTCGGCCCAGTTCGACCATGCCCTGTCGGAGGCTGCCGCCACGATGGATTCGTTCGGCGTCGCCTGGGATGATAGCGGTGCCGAGGAGGACGACGGCGGGGATTTCCTTGCGCTGGAGTTCCAGCTCGCCGACATCGAGCGCGCGGTCGACAGCATGCTGCTCGAACGCGACCGCTTCCTGTACGGGCCCGAGCCGGCAGCGCCGCTTGGCGCCGCCGCGCGCGCCACCGACACTTCCGGGAAGGCAGGATGAGAACTCAGGTCGCGATCATCGGCGGCGGACCCGCCGGGCAGTTGCTGTCGATGCTCCTGCATCGGGCCGGCATCGACACGGTGCTGCTGGAGAAGCACAGTCGCGACTACGTTCTCGGCCGCATCCGCGCCGGGGTGCTGGAGCAGGGGACGGTCGAGCTGCTGGAGCAGGCGGGGGTGGCGAAGCGGCTGCATGCCGAGGGGCTGGTCCACCATGGCATCGAGATCGCCTTCGCCGGCGAACGGCATCGCATCGATTTCGCCACCCTGGTGCCGGGCAAGCACGTCACGGTCTACGGGCAGACGGAGGTCACCCGCGACCTGATGGAGGCACGGGAACTCGCCGGCGCGGTCAGCATCTACGAGGCGAAGTCGGTCAGCCTGCATGACATCGAAGGGCCTTCGCCAACCGTGCGCTTCGAGCAGGAAGGCCAGCCCCGGGAGCTCCGCTGCGATTTCATCGCCGGCTGCGACGGATCGCACGGCGTGAGCCGGCAGACCATGCCGGCCGACCTCGTCCGGGTCTACGAGAAGGTCTACCCGTTCGGCTGGCTAGGCGTGCTGTCCGATACGCCGCCAGTCTCGCCGGAGCTGATCTATGCCAATCACGAGCGCGGGTTCGCGCTCTGCAGCATGCGCTCGCTCACCCGCAGCCGCTACTACGTCCAGTGCAGCCTGGACGACAAGGTGGAGGACTGGCCGGACGAGCGGTTCTGGGACGAACTGCGCCGGCGCCTCGACCGGCGCGCGGCCGATGCCCTGGTCACCGGGCCGTCGATCGAGAAGAGCATCGCCCCCCTGCGCAGCTTCGTCGCCGAGCCGATGCGCCACGGACGGCTCTTTCTGGCCGGCGATGCGGCCCACATCGTGCCGCCCACCGGCGCCAAGGGGCTGAACCTCGCCGCAAGCGATGTCCACTACCTCTCCGATGCGCTGATCGAGTACTACAAGGGCGGGGGCTCAGGCGCCGGCGGCACCGCGGGCATCGACGACTACTCCCGCCGCTGCCTGCGGCGCGTCTGGAAGGCCGTGCGCTTCTCCTGGTGGTACACCACGATGATGCACAAGTTCCCGGAGGACGGCCCTTTCGGCCAGAAGATCCAGGAAGCCGAGCTCGACTACCTGATCAACTCCGTGGCGGGCTCCACGTCGCTCGCCGAGAACTACGTCGGCCTGCCGTACTAGGAGGCCGTACCCACTCCGGCCACCGGCCATCCGGTTCCGTCCGGGCCGGAAACGGCCTACACTGACGATCATGGCCGGCATGAAGTACTCCCCAGGGTTCGAGGATCCGTCAGCCCGTCCGCGGACGGCGCGCTCCCGCGGTATCGTGGTCGCGGCAGCCCTCCTCGGGATCGCGGCGCTCGGTGCCACCTTCGCGGCCTACCTCAGCCCGTCGCTTGCCATGGAGCTGGGCAGCGTGCTCGCCATGTGCGCCCAGGTGATCGGCTTGCGCTAGACGCCGTCCGGGCCCGGGGTCGTGTCGCGCGATCAGCGATAATCGCGCGATGGCGACAAGACAACGAAAGCAGGGCGGATACTCCGAAGCATCCATCAAGGTCCTCAAGGGGCTCGAGCCGGTCCGGCAGCGGCCGGGCATGTACACCCGTACCGAGAGCCCGCTGCACATCGTGCAGGAGGTCATCGACAACTCGGCCGACGAGGCACTGGGCGGCCACGCCACCAGCATCGACGTGGTGCTGCACAAGGACGGCAGCCTCACCGTGCAGGACGACGGCCGCGGCATCCCGGTCGGTCCGCATCCCGAGGAGCGGGTGCCGGTGGTGGAGATCGTCTACACCCGGCTGCACGCGGGCGGCAAGTTCGACAAGGCCGCGGGCGGCGCCTACAGCTTCTCGGGCGGCCTGCACGGGGTGGGCGTCTCCGTGACGAACGCGCTCTCGTCGCGGCTGGAGGTCACGGTCTGGCGGCCGGACGAGCAGGGCAACCTGGTGCATACCATCGCCTTCGCCAACGGCGAGCTGGTCAGGAAGCTCTCGTCGCGCCCGGGCACGCGCGGCGACCCGCGGCACGGTACCCGCGTGCACGTGGTCCCGAATCCGAAGTACTTCGATTCGCCCACCGTGCCGATGGCCGACCTGGTGCGGCTGCTGCGCAGCAAGGCGGTGCTGCTCCCGGGCGTCAAGGTCACGCTCACGGTGGAGAAGACCGGCGAGCGCAGCAGCTGGCAGTACGAGAAGGGCCTGCGCGGTTACCTGGACGAGGTGCTGCACGGCCACGGCGCCGGCGAGCCGCTCCTGGTCTTCGAGGGCGAGCAGTACACCGACGAGGGTCACGACACCTTCGCCGAAGGCGAGGGCGCCCAGTGGGTGGTCGCGTTCACGGACGAAGGCAGCCTGGTGCGCGAGTCCTACGTGAACCTGATCCCGACATCGGCCGGCGGCACGCACGAGTCGGGCCTGCGCGAGGGGCTGTTCGGCGCCGTGAAGAGCTTCATCGACCTGCATTCCCTGCAGCCCAAGGGCGTGAAGCTGATGCCCGAGGACGTGTTCGCGCGGGCGAGCTTCGTGCTTTCCGCCCGCGTGCTGGACCCCCAGTTCCAGGGCCAGACCAAGGAGCGGCTCAATTCGCGCGACGCGGTGCGGCTGGTGGCCGGCTACGTGCGCGGCAGCTTCGAGCTCTGGCTGAACCGGCACGTGGACCTGGGACGCAAGCTCGCGGACCTGGTCATCCGCCAGGCGCAGGCGCGGCAGCGTTCGGCGCAGCGGGTCGAGAAGCGCAAGGGCTCGGGCGTCGCGGTCCTGCCCGGCAAGCTGACCGACTGCGAGTCGACCGACATCGAGGTCAACGAGCTGTTCCTGGTGGAAGGCGATTCCGCCGGCGGGTCGGCGAAGATGGGGCGCGACAAGGAGACGCAGGCGGTGCTGCCGCTGCGCGGCAAGGTGCTGAACACCTGGGAGACCGATCGCGACCGTCTCTTCGCCAACAACGAGATCCACGACATCTCGGTGGCGATCGGCGTGGATCCCCACGGCAAGGGCCAGACGCCGGACCTCTCCGGCCTGCGCTACGGCAAGATCTGCATCCTCTCGGACGCCGACGTGGACGGCTCGCACATCCAGGTGCTGCTGCTCACGCTCTTCTTCCGTCACTTCCCCGGGCTCATCGAGGCCGGCCACATCTTCGTCGCGAGGCCGCCGCTCTTTCGCGTGGACGTGCCGGCGCAGGGCAAGCGGCCGCTGCGCAAGCTCTATTGCCTCGACCAGGGCGAGCTCAAGCACGTGGAGGAGAAGCTGCGCAAGGATGGCCTGCGTGAAGGCAGCTGGACCATCTCCCGTTTCAAGGGCCTGGGCGAGATGACCGCCGAGCAGCTCTGGGAGACGACGCTGAATCCAGCCACCCGGCGCCTGCTGCAGGTCCGCTTCGGCCACATTCCGGAGCCCGACACCGAGCGGCAGTTCACCATGCTGATGGGCAAGGGCGAGGCGGCCGGTCGCAGGGCCTGGCTCGAGGAGCATGGCCATGAGGCGGAGGCCGACGTCTGATGGATGACCGGATCGATCCGATCCCGGGCGAGGACCCGGAAGACGAGGCGGATTCGCTCACGCTCGCCCGCTACGCCGAGCGTGCCTACCTCGACTACGCCATCTCCACCATCAAGAGCCGAGCCCTGCCCGATGTCTGCGACGGCCAGAAGCCCGTCCAGCGGCGCATCCTGTATGCGATGAACGAGATGGGCCTCGGGCCCGCGGCCAAGCCGGTCAAGTCGGCGCGGGTGGTGGGCGACGTGCTGGGCAAGTACCACCCGCATGGCGACACGGCAGCCTACGATGCCCTCGTCCGCATGGCGCAGGACTTCTCGCTGCGCTATCCGCTGATCGACGGCCAGGGCAACTTCGGCTCGCGCGACGGCGACGGTGCGGCTGCAATGCGATACACCGAGGCGCGGCTCACCGCGCACGCGCGCCTGCTGCTCGACGAGATCGACCTCGGCACCGTGGACTTCGTCCCCAACTACGACGGCTCGGGGCGCGAGCCCGCCCGCCTGCCGGCGCGCCTGCCGATGGTGCTGCTCAACGGCGCTTCGGGGATCGCGGTCGCGCTGGCCACCGAGATCCCGCCGCACAACCTGAACGAGGTCGCGCGGGCCGCGGCAGCGGTGGTGCGCAACCCGAAGATCGGCCTTGCCGACCTGCTCGGTCTGCTGCCCGGGCCCGACTTCCCGGGCGGCGGGCAGATCATTTCCTCGCCCGAGGACGTCGCCGAGGCCTACCGCAGCGGCCGCGGTTCGATCCGGGTGCGCGCCCGCCATCACTTCGAGGACCTCGCCCGCGGCCAATGGCAGCTGGTGATCGACGAGATGCCGCACGGCGTCTCGGCGCAGAGAGTGCTGGAGGAGATCGAGGAAATCACCAACCCCAAGGTGCGCGCCGGCAAGAAGTCGCTCTCGCCCGAGCAGGTCCAGCTGAAGGGGCAGGTCCTCGCGGTCATGGATGCCGTACGCGACGAGTCCGGGCGGGAGGCCGCGGTGCGGCTGGTGATCGAGCCGAAGACCTCTCGCATCGACCAGCAGCAGCTCTTGGCGACGCTGCTCACGCTGACGAGCCTGGAATCCAGCGTGCCGGTCAACCTGGTGATGATCGGCCGCGACGGGCGACCGCGCCAGAAATCGCTCCTGGAGATCCTCCAGGAATGGGCCGCCTTCCGCGTCGAGACGGTGCGGCGGCGGACCATGTTCCGGCTCGACAAGGTCAACGACCGGATCCACATCCTCGAGGGCCGGCAGCTCGTGCTGCTCAACATCGACGAGGTGATCCGCATCATCCGCCAGTCCGACGAGCCGAAGCCGGCGCTGATCGCGGCCTTCGAGCTCACCGATCGCCAGGCCGAGGACATCTTGGAGATCCGGCTGCGCCAGCTCGCTCGGCTGGAGGCGATCCGCATCGAGCGCGAGCTCGAGGAGCTGCGCAAGGAAAAGGCCGGGCTGCAGGCGCTGCTCGACAGCGAAGCGGCATTGCGTCGCCAGATCGTGAAGGAGATCGAGGCCGACGCGAAGCTCTACGGCGACGACCGCCGCACCCTGATCGAGGCCGCCGATCGCGCGAGCGTCGAGATCCGCGTCGTGGAGGAGCCGGTCACCGTCATCGTTTCGGAGAAGGGCTGGGTGCGCTCGCGCCAGGGCCATGGCCACGATCCCGCGCAGTTCTCCTTCAAGAGCGGCGATGCCTTCTACGGCGCCTTTCCGGTGATGACGAGCGACGCGCTCTACGCGATCGCCACCAACGGGCGGGTCTACGCGATTCCGGTGGCAAGCCTGCCGTCGTCCCGCGGCGACGGCGTGCCGATCACCAGCCTGGTGGAGGTAGAGGCGGGCGCGCGCATCGACCACGCCTTCGCGGCGCCGGCATCGACCGCGGTGCTGATCGCAACCGCCGGCGGCAACGGGCTCGTCTGCCACGCCGGCGACTGGACCGGTCGCATCAAGGCCGGGAAGGGATTCCTCTCGCTGGAGCCTGGAGACGTTCCGCTGCGGCCGGCGCTCTTCGACGAGGCCGCCGCCAGCACGGTGGTGTGCCTGAGCGAAGGCACGGGCGGCGGCTATCGCGGCCGGATGCTCACCTTCGGCATCGGCGACGTGAAGGTGCTGAAGAACGGCGGGCGCGGCGTCACCCTGATGAAGCTGGATGCCGGCGAGAAGCTGCGCCAGGTCGTGGTCTGCGGCAAGGAGGGGATCCTCGTCCGGGGCAAGGGCAACCGCGACAAGCCGATGGAACGGACGATGTCCCTGCGCGAGCTGGGCGGCCATGCCGGCACCCGCGGACGCAAGGGGACACTGCTGGAACCGAAGTGGCGCGACGTGGTGATGGCGCCCGCCGGGAAGTGAAAGGTGGAGAGTGGTCAGGGCAGGGAGGCGGGCCGCGGGCCTCTCCCGATGCCCACCCCGGTCAAGTCTTCATCTCGAAACCGATGGACTGCACGATTTCCTTCCATCGGTCGTGGTCGCTTCGAAGCAATCGCGCCAGCTCCGCCGGCGTGGACGTCACCGGATCGATCCCGGCGGCCGCGAGCACGCCCTGGACCTTGGCGTCGTTCATCGCCTGGCGAATCACCGCGCTCGCGGCCTCGATTCGTTCGTTCGACGTGGTGCCGGGCATGAAGCAGCCAAGCCATTCGTCGAACCGGATATCAGGGAAGCCCAGCTCGGCATAGGTCGGGACGCTCGGCGTGAATCGCGACCGACGCTCGCCTGAAGTCGCGAGGAGGCGGCACTTGCCGGCTTCAACCTGCTTCACGAAGCCGCCAACGGGCCCGGATGCGGCCGCGATCTGTCCACCGACCAGGTCGATCAGGGCGGGCTGGGTGCCGCGGTAGGGCACGTGCACCAGGTCGATGCCACCGGCGCGACCGACCAGGATTCCGATGAAGTGCGGAATCGATCCTGCCGCGGGTGAGCCGAAGCTTGCCTTGGCCGGATTCGCTCGGCACCAGGCGAAGAAGTCGTCCAGCGTCTTCACCGAATCCGGCACCATGGGTCCGACGCCGAAGCCGAACTCGAAGCGGCCGGTCAAACCGACCGGGGCCAGGTCCTTGAACGGCTCGTACGGCAACTGCCGGTAGGTGTGCGGGTAGACAGTGAGTACGGAGGCGGGCGTGAGCATGGCGATGGCACCGTCCGGTGCTGCATCCCTCATCGCGCTCACGGCGAGCTGGCCGCCGGCGCCGGTGCGGTTCTCCACGACAGTGGCGCTTGCATAGACGCCGTCGAATGCCGGGGCGAGCGCGCGCGCGGCCGTATCGGATACGCCGCCGGGCGCGATGCCCACCACGATCCGTAGCGCGTCCTTGCGGGTTTGCGCCGTGCCCGTGGCATGCAACCCGGCCGCGGCGGCGGCGATCCCGAGAGCCTTCAGCGTCGCCCGACGGCCACTTCGTTCCATGCGATTCACCGGTCTCCTCCTGCTGTCTTGTCCAGGTTGAACGCGATTACCCCTGGGCGCTGCCCGCGAGCGCCCGCTCGACGAAATCCAGGCGGTCCTGTCCCCAGAACGACTCGCCGTCTACCTCGTACCATGGCGCACCGAACACCTGCAGCGCCTTCGCGTCCTCGGTGTAGCGCTGGAAGAGTTCGGTCGCGGCGATCCGCGCCTCGTACAACCTACGGCCGTCGAGCCCGCACTCGTCGGCCAGCGCCATCATGGTCGACGGGTCGGCGATGTCTCGCTCCTCCACCCAGACCGCGCGCAGGAACGCACCGGTCAATCGAAGCCCGGCGTCGGCGCCGCCCGATTCGGTGGCCGCGATGATCATCTTCGCGGCCTCGTTCTCGTCCACCGGGAAGTGGCGGGGGTGAAGGTTGAGCGGCAAGCCCAGATAGCGCGACCAGCGGGCCAGCTCGACCAGGCGATACGCCTGCCGTTGTGGCGGCCGATCCTTCAGTTGCTTGCCGCCAGCCATCGGCATGATCTCGGTGAGATTGAACGGCCGTGGCTCGATGACGGCGCCGTGGCGCTGCGCGATCTCCAGCAGGCGATCATGTCCGAGGTAGGTCCACGGGGAGCGCGGGGCGAGGTAGTAGCGGATCCGTTTCACTTTTACGGCTCGAGAAGATGCAGGGTCCGTGCATGTTATCTCACGGTCGGCGGGTCATGGCCCGGTCTCCGGGAAATCCACCAGGCCGATGGCTACAATCCGGGGATGCGAAACCCGACTTCTCCGGCGCGTCGTTGCGTCGGCCGGCCCCGCGATGGGCGGTGACCAGGTGACCGGAGCGAGCGAGCCGCCGGTGCGCTTCGAGACGCGCGCGGCCGGTGCCGGACGCAGCGTGGGCATCGCCTGGCTGGCGCGACCCCGGCGCCTGAATGCACTCGACCTCGACATGTGCGAGCTGATGCTCGCGCAGTTCGGCGCATGGGCCCTCGACGATGCCATCGTCGCGGTGATCGTTGCCGGCGACGGGCCGAAGGGGTTCTGTGCCGGCGGCGACGTGAGCCGCATCGCGCGCGAGATCCGGCAGGGCGGGCCGGGGGCGTTCGACTACGGCGATCGCTTCTTCTCCATCGAATACCAGCTCGACTACCTCATGCACACCTACCCGAAGCCGATGGTCACGTGGGCGCATGGCGTCACCATGGGCGGCGGGCTCGGCCTCTCGGTGGCCGGCAGCCATCGGTTCGTCGCGGCCGGCTCGCGGATCGCTATGCCGGAGATCCACATCGGCCTTTTTCCGGACGTCGGCGGCGGCTGGTTCCTCAATCGGGTGCCGGGCGAGGCCGGCCTCCTGCTCGCGCTGACCGGCGTCATGCTGGACGAGCAGGACGCGATCTACGCCCGCTTCGCCGACTATGTCGTCGACCACGCGCGGCAGGCCGAGTTCCTCGAGGCCTTCTGCGCGATCGAATGGGGCGGCAGGGTGGCCGACCACCGCGCGCAGGCAACGCACTTCTGCCGGCAGTTCGAGGCGGCGGGCGCGGTGCCGGCCGGTCCCTCGGCGCTGCGCGAGCGCCACGACGTGATCCGGTCCATCTGCACCCGCGCGAAGCTGAGCGGCATCGTCAAGGGAATGAAGGAGGCCGCTTCGGTCGATCCGTGGTTCGAGCGCCCGCTCGCCAACCTGCTGGAGGGCTCGCCCACTGCCGCCGCGGTCACGCTCGAGTACCTGCGGCGCTGCCGCCTGCTCGGCCTGGAGCAGGTCCTGTCTCTGGACCTGGTAGTGGCGATGCAGTGCATGCGCCACCACGATTTCCCCGAGGGCGTGCGGGCTCTGCTGATCGACAAGGACAAGTCGCCGGGCTGGTCCCCTGCGTCCGCCGCCGAGGTGACGCCGGAGCTGGTGGCGGAGTTCTTCGCGCCCGTGGCCTGACCGCAGGCCGTGGATTCCTACAGCCGCTGGACAGGAAGGCTCGGCAGCGAGCGCTGCAGCGCGTAGACCAACCCCCCGAGCGCGGGGTGGTCGCGCGTGATCAGTGCCGTACCGATGCGCCCGAGGTAGCCCGAGAAGCGTCCCTTGTCCTCGAAGCGCGCGCGAAACTCGCTGCGCTCGAGCAGCTCGCGAACGTGCCCCAGGATGCCGCCACCGATCAGCAGGCCACCGGAGGCACCGAAGGTCAGCGCGATGTTTCCGGCATAGACGCCGAGCAGCGAGCAGAAGGTGGTCATCACGTCGGCGCACAGGGGGTCGCCGCCGGTGGCACCGGCCGTGATGTCCTTGGGTTCCGGCGCCGGGCGGTTGGCTGCTTCGTCGCCCCGGACCGCGGCGACGGCGTGATAGAGCAGCGGCAGGCCGGTGCCCGAGAGCAGCCGTTCGGCCGAGACGTGGTCCGCGCGCGCCGCCGCGGCGGCAAGCACCTCGCGCTCGAAGGCGGTTCGACCGCCCAGCGTGACATGGCCGCCTTCCCCGGCGACCGTGTGCCAGCCGGTGCCGTCGCGCAGCAGCCCGGCACAGCCCATTCCGGTGCCGGGGCCGATCACCGCCATGGTCGAGTCGCGAGACGGCGCCACGGGACCGATCTGGTCCAGGTCCGCGCTTGCCAACGTGGGCAGGGACCAGGCCAGCGCCTCGAAGTCGTTGACCACCCAGAACGCCTCGAGACCGATGCGGCGCGCCAAGGCCGCGGCGTCGATGGTGAAGGCGGAGTTGGTGAGCCGCACCGGCTTTTGGCGAGCGGGGTCGGCCGGCGCGGCGATCGCCAGTGCGGCCCCGGCCGGCGCCGCTTCCCGGTCCCGCCCGATGCCGGCCAGGTAGGTGGCGGCGGCATCGGCTAGGTCGGGATGGTGGGCGGTGCGCAGCACCGCGATATCGGTCGGCGTCGCGCCGGCCTCCTCGGCAAGGGCGAAGCGCACATTGGTGCCGCCGATATCGGCAAGCAGCGTCGGATAGGGCCACGATTGCATGCGGCAATGATGGCATGGACGGGTCGCCTCCGTGCGCTCGAGGGGACGTTCCGAGAGGCAAAGTCCCGGGTGGCAGGGCCTCTCCGCCATGACGGTCGCCCACGGCCGACCGGTACGGGTATGCAGGCCCGTTAGAATCCGGACCGGTACGGATGGCGGACGGTTCGGCCGCCGCGCACGGACGGAGCTAGCGACATGGACGAGCGGGTTCGAAACGCCGACATCGGCACCGCGCCCGGCCCGGAGGCCGGCGGGGCCGCGGTCCAGGTCGCGGGCGACATCCTGCGGCCTGATGGCGATCGCACGCTGGTCCAGCGGATCGTCGCCCACTATGCCGGCCGTATCGACGAGCGACTGATGCGGCCGGGGGCGCGCATGCCATCGATCCGGCGCTTCGCGGCCGAGCACCGCGTATCGCGGTTCACCGTGGTGGAGGCCTACGACCGGCTGATCGCGCGCGGCTACATCGAGGCGCGCCCCGGCTCGGGCTTCTACGTGAAGCCCCGGGATGTGCAAAGCCAGGTCGCGCAGGCCCACGCCTGGGCCGAGGCCTCCAACAGCCAGATCGACGTCGTCTGGCTGCTGCGCAACATGTTCCGCCAATTGCCTTCGTGCGACATGCCGGGTAGCGGGGTGCTTCCCAACGGCTGGCTCGACGGCGAGCTGGTCGCCGGCAGCCTGCGCTCGCTCGGCCGCCAGAACTGGTCGGGCCTGATGGGCTACGGCCAGGCGCAGGGCTACCTGCCGCTGCGACAGCAGCTACAGCTCAAGCTCGAGCAGCTCGAGATTGCCGCCACGCCCGAGCAACTGGTCACCACGAACGGCGTGACCCAGGGGCTCGACCTGGTCGCGCGCCACTTCCTTCGTCCCGGGGACACGGTGCTGGTCGAGGATCCGGGCTGGTTCCTGGTGTTCGGCCGCTTCGCCCTGCTTGGCGCCCGGGTGGTCGGCGTGCCGCGCCTTGCCGACGGCCCGGACCTCGCCCGGCTGGCCGAGTTGGCGGCGGAGCATCGTCCGAAGCTCTTCGTGATGGGCTCGGTGCTGCACAACCCGACCGGCGGCTCGCTCTCGGCCGCCAAGGCCTACGGCGTGCTGCAGCTCGCGGAGCGTCATGACTTTCGGGTGGTCGAGGACGACGTCTACTGCGACCTCCATCCCGGGGCTGCCGTCCAGGCGTGCACCCGGGTGGCGGCGCTCGACCAGCTCGACCGGGTGATCTACCTGGGCGGCTTCTCCAAGACCCTGGCGGCCACGCTGCGGGTCGGCTTCATCGCCTGCGAACCGGGCCTGGCCCGCGAGCTGACCGACCTGAAGATGCTGGTGGGGCTCACCAGCCCGGAGATCGGCGAGCGGGTGGTGTACCGGGTGCTCTCGGAGGGCCACTATCGGCGACATGTCGAGCGGCTGCGCCAGCGGCTGCTGCTCGCCCACCAGCAAGCCTCGGCCGCCCTCGAGCCGTTCGGTTTTCCTCGCGCGCGCCAGGGTGGGCACGGCATGTTCCAGTGGATCGACACCGGGATGGACTCGATCGCGCTCGCCCAGGCGATGCTGGATCGCGGCTTCCTGATGGCGCCCGGCAGCCTGTTCTCGCCGACCCAGGCCCCCGGGAGCTGGATGCGCTTCAATGTAGCCACCCTGGACAATCCGCGCATGCTGGAGGCGCTGCGCGTGTCGATATCCGGGGGCGGCCGTCCGCCGGCCGGCCCTTGAAACCGGCCGTGTCCGCCTCCATGTCCGCCCCCGTCATCCGGCGCCCACGGAATCCGGCCATCTCCAATACCGTCCTTCACATCGAAACATGACCGACACCGCAAGAACCGACACGCCTGCCGAGACGCTCGGCTTCCAGACGGAGATCAAGCAGCTGCTGGACCTGATGATCCACTCGCTGTACAGCAACCGCGAGATCTTCCTGCGCGAGCTGGTCTCCAACGCCTCGGACGCCTGCGACAAGCTGCGCTTCGAGGCCATCGACAACGATGCGCTGTACGAGGGCGACACCGAGCTCGGCATCCGCATCTCGTACGACAAGGACCAGCGCTGGATACGGATCTCCGACAACGGCGTGGGCCTTTCGCGCGACGAGGCGGTAGCGAACCTCGGCACGATCGCCCGCTCCGGTACCCGGGAGTTCTTCAGCCGGCTGACCGGCGATGCCGCCAAGGATTCCAACCTGATCGGCCAGTTCGGCGTCGGGTTCTACTCGTCGTTCATCGTGGCCAAGCGCGTTGTCGTTGAAAGCCGCCGCGCCGGCCTGCCGGCCGACCAGGGCGTGCGCTGGACCTCGGACGGCGCGGGCGAGTTCACGGTGGAGCGGATCGAGCGCGCCGCGCGCGGCACCGACGTGACCCTCTACCTGCGCGACAACGCCACCGACGGCGACGAAGGCCACGAGTTCGACACGCTCCTGGAGGACTACAAGCTGCGCGGCATCGTGCGCAACTACTCGGACCACATCTCGCTGCCGATTCGCATGCGCAAGACCGAGTGGGACAAGGATGCCCAGAAGATGGTTCAGACCGACGAATGGGAGACGGTCAACCAGGCGCGCGCTCTGTGGCTGCGGCCCAAGTCGGAGCTCGAGGAGAAGGACTACCACGAGTTCTACCGGCACCTCGGCAACGATGCGGACGCGCCGCTCGCCTATACGCACAACCGCGTCGAGGGCCGCACCGAGTACACGCAGCTTCTCTTCGTGCCGCGCCGCGCCCCGTTCGACCTGTGGGACCGCCAGCAGCGCCACGGCATCCGCCTGTACGTGCGCCGCGTGTTCATCATGGCCGATGCGGAGCAGCTGATGCCGGCCTACCTGCGCTTCGTGAAGGGCATCATCGACTCCAACGACCTGCCGCTCAACGTGTCGCGCGAGATCCTCCAGGAGAGCCGCGACGTGAAGGCGATCCGGGAAGGCTGCACCAAGCGCGTGCTCTCGATGCTCGAGGACATGGCCGAGAACCGCAAGGAGGACTACGTCGTCTTCTGGCGTGAGTTCGGGCAGGTGCTGAAGGAAGGCATCGGCGAGGATTTCGGCAACCAGGCGCGCATCGCTTCGCTGCTGCGCTTCGAGACGACCCATGACGCGGCGGCCCGCACGGACGCGGCGGCAGGCGATGCCGGCGAGGCAGGCGAGGCAGGCGATGGGCTGACCTCGCTCGCCGCCTACAAGACCCGCATGAAGCCGGGCCAGGAGTCGATCTACTACGTGACCGCCGAGACGCTCGCCGCCGCGCGCAACAGCCCGCACCTCGAGGTGTTCCGCAAGAAGGGCATCGAGGTGCTGCTGCTCACCGATCGCGTGGACGAGTGGATGCTGTCCTTCCTGACCGAGTACGACGGCACGCCGCTCGTCTCGGTGGCCCGCGGCTCGCTCGACCTGGGCAAGCTCGCCGACGAGGACGAGCGCAAGCAGAGCGAGGCGGTGGCCGGTGAGTTCAAGGAGCTGACCGAGCGTATCGCCAAGTCGCTCGGAGACCGGGTCAAGGAAGTGCGGGTCACGGACCGCCTGACGGATTCGGCGTCCTGCCTCGTCTCGGCCGAGGGCGACATCAGCGGCAACCTGGAGCGGCTCCTCAAGCAGGCGGGCCAGAAGGCGCCGGAGCGCAAGCCGGTCCTCGAGATCAATCCGCATCATCCGCTGGTGAAGCAGATGCGCTCCGAGACCGCGCGGTTCGACGACTGGTCGGGCCTGCTGTTCGACCAGGCGCTGCTCGCCGAGGGCGGAAAGCTGGAGGATCCGGCCGGCTACGTGAAGCGCATGAACGAGCTGCTTCTCTCGCTCTCGCTCGCGGCCCGATAGTGCGCGATCCGCAACCGGCGATCACCTTCTCCGAGGAGGACGACGTCCGCTACCTGCACTTCGGCAGTCCCTGGGTGCAGGGCGCGATGCGGTTGTCGGACCCGTACGCGCTGGAGATCGCCTATGTGCGCGACATGATGGCGTGGCTGCTCTTTCGCGATCCGCCGCCCGCGATCCTGCAGCTCGGGCTCGGCGCCGCCTCGCTCACCAAGTTCTGCCACCGGCATTGCTGCGAATCGGCGGTGACGGTGGTGGAGCGCAGCCGTGTCGTGATAGCGGCGGCGCACCAGTGGTTCGCCTTGCCGCGACCCGACCGGCGCCTCGAGATCGTGCGGGCGGATGCAGGCGCGTACCTGAGGCGACCCGCCGTCGCGGGCCGTTTCGGCGTGGTCCAGGTGGACCTCTACGACGCGGATGCGGCCGGCCCGGTCCTCGACAGCGAGGTGTTCTATCGCGACTGTCATCGGGCGCTCGCTGCGCCCGGCGTGATGGCGGTCAATCTCTTCGGTCGGCACGCGTCCTTTCGCCGCAGCCTCGAGCGGATCGCCGGCGTGTTCGGGCAGGTCGTGACGATGCCGCGCCGCGAGGAGGGCAACCTGGTCGTGCTCGCGCTCAAGGGCCCGCCGCTCACGGCAAGCCGGCGCGAGCTCGCCGCCCGGGGCGCGGCCGTGCAGGCGCGCTACGGCCTGCCGGGACGGGCGTGGGCGAGGGCGATCAGCCTGCCCATGCGGTATCCTGCGCCTATGCGAAGAAAGGGAGCAGTCAATGTCCAAGCGTGAAGTGGTTGTGGTGGGCGCCGTGCGCACCGGTGTCGGTGATTTCGGCGGCTCGCTGAAGGACGTCGCCCCGTGCGATCTCGCCGCCCTGGTGATCAGGGAATCGCTCGCCCGCGCGAAGGTGGACCCGGCGAGCGTCGGCCATGTGTTCATGGGCCATGTGATCAATACCGAGCCGAGAGACATGTACCTCTCCCGGGTCGGTGCGCTGGGTGCCGGCCTGCCCAAAGAGGTCGCCGCCGCCAACGTGAATCGACTGTGCGGCAGCGGCCTGCAGGCCATCGTCTCGGCCGCGCAGGCGATCCTGCTCGGCGACACCGATGTCGCCATCGGCGGAGGCGCGGAGTCGATGAGCCGGGCCCCCTATGTGTTGCCGAGCAATCGGTGGGGCGCGCGCATGGGCGATTCCAAGGTGGTCGACATGCTGGTTGGCGCGCTGTCGGATCCATTCGATGCCGTGCACATGGGCATCACCGCCGAGAATGTCGCCAGTCGCTACGGCATCGACCGCGAGGCACAGGATGCGCTCGCGCTGCAGAGCCACCAGCGCGCCGCGCGGGCCTGGCGCGAAGGGCGCTTCGCCTCGCAGATCGTGCCGGTCGGTGTGACGGCGAAGCGCAAGACGGTCCAGTTCGCTGCGGACGAGCACGTGCGCGAGGACGTCACGATGGAGAGCCTGGCCGGGCTGCGCGCGGTCTTCCAGAAGGATGGCTCGGTGACGGCCGGCAACGCCTCGGGCATCAACGACGGCGCCGCGGCTGTCGTGCTGATGGAAGCGGCGGAGGCGGCGCGCCAGGGCGTGACTGCGCTCGCGCGGCTGGTGAGCTACGGCCACGCCGGCGTCGAGCCGCTCTACATGGGCATCGGGCCGGTGCCGGCCACCCGCGCCGCGCTGAAGAAGGCAGGCCTTCGGATCGGGGAGATCGATCTGGTCGAGGCGAACGAGGCCTTCGCCGCCCAGGCCTGCGCCGTTGCGAAGGAGCTGGACCTGGATCCCGAGAAGGTGAATCCGAACGGCAGTGGCATCTCCATCGGGCACCCGGTGGGCGCGACCGGGGCGCTGATCACCACCAAGGCGATCCACGAGCTGCAGCGCACCGGCGGGCGCCGCGCGCTGGTGACCATGTGCATCGGAGGCGGGCAGGGCATCGCCGCGGTCTTCGAGCGCGTGTAGGCGCGCGGACCGCCGCAGCCCGGACGGCGCGGGGGGCGGCCCGGCGCCCGGCGCCCGGCCAGGTCGGCCAGGGACGGTCGGCCGCGCCTGCTGCGGGTGTCAGGCGTCGAGCGTGATCGTGTCCTCGGACTTCGCCGGCCGGACACCGGAGCCGACGCTGCGCTCGCTCGCGGCGCTGCCGGTCGCCGCCTTCGACTCGGGCCGCTGCAGGTAGTCGGAGAGGATCGACGCCAGCTCCGGCGCGTGCGGCGGATCGATCATCTTCACGTGGTGCGCGTTCATGCCACGCACCTCCAGGCTGCCGCCGATCAGGTCCCCCCATCCCAGGAAGGGGTCGTCATCGATCTCGCTCGGTCGGAAGTCCCGGATGTTGGCCGTGATCAGCACCACGTCGCCGGGGTACGGTCCGGGCGTGTAGTCGTCCCAGGCCTTCGCCATTGCATCGGCAACGGCCTGGATTGCCTTGGCGGCGCTGCTGCCGGCAAGCTGCGCGTCGTCGGCGAAGAGGTCGGTATCCTTCTTCGTCGCCACCGCGTAGAAATACCGGACGCGGGTGGCCAGGTGCTCGAGGCTCGCGCGAAAGCCCAGCTGCAGCATGTGCCGAAGGTGCATCGCGATCCTGGGAAGCATCGGGCGGATCGGCGGGTAGCCGGGGGCCGCGCAGTCCAGCATCGCGAGCAGGGCCACGGCTTGCCCCGCGCGGCGCAGCTGCTGCGCGATCTCGTAGACGAACTTGCCCCCGAGGGAGAATCCGCTGAGATAGTAGGGCCCTTCCGGCTGGATGCGGCGCATGTCCTCGATCATTCGCCTCGCGACCTGCTCCAGGGTTCCGACGGGATGGGTCGGCGTGCCGAATGCCGTCGTGTCGAGCACGTAGAGCGGCTGATCGGGATCCAGGTGCCGCGCCAGCGCGTTGAAGCCGATGATCGCGCCCCCCCATCCGGAGATGAAGAAGAGCGGTGCGAGGGCTCCACTGCCCTGGATCGCGACCGCGCAGGTCGCAGCCTGTGCATCGGATCCGCCGGCGAGCAGCGCGGCAAGCCCGGCAACCGTGGGCGCGTCGAACAGGGCGGCCAGCCGCAGGACGCGGCCGAAGCGTTGCTCGATACGCTGCATGAGCCTGAGCGCGAGCAGCGAATGGCCGCCGAGCTCGAAGAAGTTGTCGTCGACGCCCACGCGTTCGACGTCGAGCACCTCCGCCCAGATGGCGGTCAGGACCTCCTCGGCTTCGTTTCGCGGCGCGACGTAGCCCGAGGGCCCCGCGCCGGCTTCCGGCCGCGGCAGCGCGTTGCGATCCAGCTTGCCGTTGGGGAGCAGCGGCAGGCGGGACAGCTCGACGAAATGCTGTGGAATCATGTAGTCGGGCAGGCTGGCGCGCAGGTGCGCGCGCAGCACTGCCGCGGACGGCATGAGGCCGACCCGGGGCACCACGTAGGCGACGATGCGCACGTCGCCGGGCCGGTCCTCGCGGGTGATGACGGCGCACTGGGCGACGTCATCGTGGACGGCCATGCAGGATTCGATCTCGCCCAGCTCGATGCGGTGACCGCGCACCTTGACCTGGAAGTCGAGGCGCCCGAGATGCTCCAGCATGCCGTCGGCGCGCCAGCGACCGCGGTCCCCGGTGCGGTACAGCTTGCCGGTCGCGGTTCGCCGGCTCGAGTGGTCCTCCAGGAAGCGCTCCGCGGTCAGCTCGGGCCGGCCGAGATAACCCTGGGCGACACTATCGCCGCCGATGTGGATCTCGCCGGCCACGCCGGTGGGACAGAGCCGTCCCGACTCGTCGAGTATGTGGACGGTGGTGTTGGCGATGGGCCGGCCGATCGAGATGCCGAGCTCGGGTCGTTGCACCAGGCAGCACGTGGACCAGACGGTGGTTTCGGTCGGGCCGTACATGTTCCACAGCTTGCCGGTGCGGGCGACCAGCTTGGTGGCGAGCTCGGTCGTGAGTGCTTCGCCGCCGATGAGCGCCGTGAAGTCGGGTGCGCCCTCCCAGCCGGACTCCAGCAGAAGTCGCCAGGTGGCGGGCGTTGCCTGCATGATCGTCGCCCCCGACGATTGCAGGAGCGAGCGAAGCGCCGGACCGTCGGCGGCCTCCTCGCGCGAGGCGATCACGACACGGGCGCCTGCCGCGAGGGGGAGCATGAGCTCCAGCAGCGCGATGTCGAACGAGAGCGTGGTGACCGCGAGCAGGCAATCCGACTCGGCGAGGCCCGGCTCGCGCTCCATGCTGCAGATGAAGTTCACCGCCGCCCGATGCGGCACCATCACACCCTTCGGGCGGCCGGTGGAGCCCGACGTGTAGATCACGTATGCGGTATCGGCCGGTTGCGGCGCCGGGTCGACCGGTGGCGAGCTGTCACGCCGGGCAGCGATCAGCGCGGCATCGGTATCGAGCATCACGGTCCGTTCACGCGGCCATGGCAGGACGTCGGCGAGGGGAGCCTGGGTGACCAGAACCGCGAGCTCGGCATCGGTGGCCATGAACTCGAGGCGATCCTTGGGGTAGGCCGGATCGAGCGGCACGTAGGCCGCGCCTGATTTCAGCACCGCGAGCTGCGTGACCACCATGTCGATGCCGCGCTCGACGCAGATGCCGACATTCCGGCCGCGGGTCGCGCCTCGGGACCGGAGCAGTCCCGCGAGCCGGTTGGCCCGCTGGTCCAGCTCCCGGTAGCTGATCCGCTCGGAGCCGAAGACGAGCGCCGTTGCGTCGGGCACCCGCTTCGCCTGCGCCTGCACGAGCTCGTGCAGGCAGATCTCGTGCGGATATGCCGCCGCGGTGTCGTTCCATGTGCCCAGCAGCCGCTCGAGCTCGTCGGCAGGGAGGATCTCGAGTGATCCGACCGGCGCGGCAGGGCCGCTTCCGAGTGCCCGGACCAGGCCATCCGCGGCGGCGACCAGGTAGCCCAGGATCCGCTGCGCGCCGATGCCGTCGATGCATTGCGCGACGAGCCTGAAGCCGCCGCCGAGATCATCGATGGCGACATCGAACGGGTAGTTGCTGCGTCCTTCTCCGAGGAGGCCGCGAACCCCGTCGACATGGTCGAGGATGTCGGTCCCGTCGGCCGCAACCGCATCGGCGGCGCTGTGGCGATAGTTCAGGAGCGCGCTGAAGAGCGGTGTCGGCGCCGCCACCGAGCTGCAGCGCTGCGCGAGCGCGAGCGGTGCCTGCTCATGAGTGAGCAGTGCACCGAGCTGGCGGAACATGCGCGTCACCGCCTCGCCCGCGCCGACGTCGCCCAGCTGCAGGCGTACCGGCAGGGTGTTCATGCACAGGCCCATGACCCGTTCGGCGCCGGGGAATCCCTGGGAGCGACCGAGCAGCACAGTGCCGAACACGACGTCGTCGCGCCCGCTGCAGCGGGCGAGCACCATCGCCCAGGCCACGTGGAACAGCACTGCCGGGCTCACGCCGCGGCTTGCGGCCGCTGCATGGATGCGTCGGGAGAGCTCGTCGGACAGCAGCCGGTGCGCCTGCTCGACGCGGGCGTGATCGACCCGGACATCGGCGATGTCGAAAGGAAGCGTCGGCTCGCTCAGATCACCCAGCAGCTCGCGGAAGTAGGCTTCGTGCTCGCCGGTCGGGATGTCGCGTGCCCTCGCGACGAACTCGCGGTAGGGCACGGGCGGCTTCAGTGCCGATACCCGTCCCGTCATCACGGCGCGGACCTCGTCCATCATCTGCTCGAGCGACACCTGGTCGCCGATGATGTGGTGGTAGACGAGTCCGAGATGGCAGGTCCGGGCTCCGGACGACTGCGCGACGTACGCCGCCATCAGCGGGGCCCGGGAGAGGTCGAGGCGCAGCCGGGCGGGGTCCGTGGCTGCCTTCAGCAGCTCCGGCGCCGTGTCGGCGGCGCTGCAGTCGAGCCGGTGGATCGGCAGCGGCGCCTCGCGCAGGACGACCTGCAGCGGGTGCGGGAGGCTCTCCCAGAGCACCGCGGTGCGCAGGTTGTCATGCCGGTCGATCACCACCTGGAACGCCTCGAGAAAGGCGGTGAGATGCTCCTGGCTGTCGAACTCGAGGATCTCGCGGATCAGGTAGGTGTCGCCCTCGGTATCGAGGTGGTGGTGGTAGAGGATGCCTTCCTGCAGCGGTGCGAGCGGATAGATGTCCTGCACGTTCGGCGCGCCGCCCGGAACGATGGCGACTATGCGGTCGATGTCTTCCTGCGCGAGCTCGATCAGGGGCAGCATCGCCGGCACGATCGCCTTGCATGCGGGCGGGATCCGGTTGGCCGGTATCGTTGCGGCGGTCACCGACCGGCTGCCGTCGTCGCCGCCGCCCGAGCGGGCGGCCACGGCCTGCGCCAGCGCCGACAGGCGCGGCAGGCTGAAGACCTCGCGTACCGAGGTGTCGAGCCCCTGCTGCCGTGCCGCCTGCACCATCGCGACCACGAGCAGCGAATGTCCGCCGAGCTCGAAGAAGTCGTCGTGGCGGCCGATGCGGTCGATGCCGAGGGTCTTGCTCCAGATGTCGGCGAGGGTCTGCTCGCAGGGTCCCTGTGGTGGCTCGTAGGCGGTTCCTGGCTGGCTGCTCCAGTCCGGGGCGGGCAGGGCATTGCGATCGAGCTTGCCGTTGGGCAGGGTGGGCAGGGCCTGGAGGGCGACGAAGGCCGAGGGGACCATGTAGGCGGGCAGCCTGGCGGCGA
>JAEWGX010000109.1 GCA_023388075.1 Pseudomonadota bacterium | reverse complement strand
GCCGCCTGGCCTGCTGGCGCCGCGGCCGGGCGCGACGACTGCGCCTGCGCGGCACCGGCGATCAGCAGGGCGGCAAGGACCAAGGCCGCGCCTGCGAGGCCGGCGCGGCCGCCATACGGCCGGTGCGTCGCGCGCGATGGGCGCGGTGCTGCGCTCAGGAGGGAGTCGATCGGGTTCATCGCCGCTGCCGGTTCCGGTCGGCGCCGCGACAGGCGACGCCCTGAGACGATGTTAACCGCTGCGCGCGTCGCATCGCGCCCGAATCGGCGCGCCGCAAGACCAGTGACTGCCCGGCGTTGTCAGTGACGGGCCCGGCGTTATCCGGTAACGGCCCGGCGTTATCAGTGACTGCCCGGCGTTATCAGTGACGGCCCGGCAGGATCAACCCGGAGTCGCCCTGCCCGTTGCCCGACGCCTGCTGCTGCGCGGCCGCGAGCTTCTGCTGGTAGAGCACCTCGAAATTGATCTCGGCGAGATGGATCGCGGGAAAGCCCGAGCGCTGGATCACGTCGGCGACGTTGGAGCGCAGGTACGGGTAGATGGTGTTCGGGCAGACGATGTTGAGCACCATGTCCATCTGCTCGGCCGGGATGTTGCGCAGCTCGAAGATGCCGGCCTGCTTGGCCTCCGTCAGGAAGACCACCCTCTCTTTTTCCTTCTCCTTCGGCGGCACCTTGGTGGTGACCGTCACCGTCACCGTCACCTCGTAGATCCCCTCGGCGATCTGCTCGCCGCTGGTATCGATCGAGACCTCCACCGTCGGCTGCCCCTGCTCGAGGAAGATCTGCGGGGCGTGCGGAATCTCCAGCGAGAGGTCCTTGAGGTACATGCGCTGGATCTGGAAAACCGGGGTGTTGTCTTCGGCCATTGTGGGTCCTGTGCGGGCGGCAAGGCGCCGGCGGTGAGCTTCGGATGCCGGGCGGGCCGCCGGCGCGCGACTGCCGCGCGGGATCGGCGGCAGGGAAAGGCCGGAGTTTACTGCGGTTGCAGGAGCGGCATCAGGCCGCCGGCCCGATCCAGCGCCACCAGGTCGTCGCAGCCGCCCACGTGACGATCGTCGATGAAGATCTGCGGCACCGTGTAGCGCCCGGCCCGCTCGATCATTTCGGCGCGGCGCTCGCGCTCGATGTCGATCTGGATGATCTCCATGTCATCCACGCCGCGCTGGCGCAGCAGGCTCTCGGCCCGATGGCAGTAGGGACAGGTGGTCTTGCTGTACATCACGATCTTGGCGGCCATTCAGAAAATCCTATCGACAGGGGCGACAACCCCTATAGATAGGGGCCGCCCTACTTCTTGACAAGCGGCAGCCCGGCCTGCTGCCACGCGGACACGCCGCCCTCGAGGCAGAAGACGTCCTGGCGTCCGGCCGCGCGCAAGGCGCTCGCGGCCCGCCCGGCGCGGTTGCCCGTGCCGCAGACCACGATCACCGGCTTGCCCTTGGGCAAGTCGCCGGCCCGCTTGGCGAGCTCGTCGGCCGCGATGTTCCGGGCATTGGGAAGATGACCGGCCGCGTACTCCGCGCTGGGGCGCACGTCCACGATGACGGCATCCTGGTCGTTGATCAGGCGGGTGGCCTGCAGCGTGCCGACGGTGGCGCCGGCGAGGCCGCGGTTCACCAGCGGCCAGACCAGCATGGCGCCGGAGACGAAGGCGATCGCGATCAGGAAGATGTTCTCGGATACGAAGTTCACGGCAGCGCGCCTTCAAAATGGGCCACAATTATAGTCAGGCACGTGGCGCCATCCGCGCCGGCGCAGTCCGCACCCGTCACCGCCCGTCTGGCGCGCCGATCCATCGCTTACTTTGCTGCAGATGACCCAGAGAATCGTCCTCATCCGCCACGGCGAGAGCCAGTGGAACCTGGAGAACCGCTTCACCGGCTGGACCGACGTCGACCTGACCGAAACCGGCCTGCGCGAGGCACGCGAGGCCGGCCGCCTCCTGCGCCAGGAGGGCTTCGGTTTCGACCTCTGCTACACCTCCGTGCTCAAACGGGCGATCCGCACCCTCTGGACCGTGCTGGACGAGATGGACCTCATGTGGCTGCCCGTGGTTCACAGCTGGCGGCTCAACGAGCGCCACTACGGCAACCTGCAGGGCTTGAACAAGGCCGAGACCGCCGCCAAGTTCGGCGAGGAGCAGGTCAAGATCTGGCGCCGGGCCTACGACATCGCCCCGGAGCCGCTGCCGGAGGGCGATCCGCGCCTCTCCGTCGGGGATCCCCGCTACGCGCGCCTGCGGCCGGAGGACATCCCGCGCACCGAATGCCTGAAGGACACCGTCGCCCGCGTCGTCCCGTTCTGGAACGAATCCATCGCGCCGTCGCTCAAATTGGGTCGGCGCGTGATCGTCGCGGCCCACGGCAACTCGCTCCGGGCGCTGATCAAGCATCTGGACCAGATTTCGGATGATGAAATCGTCGCGCTGAACGTCCCGACCGGCCGGCCACTCGTCTACGAATTGGACGACGACCTCCGTCCCATCCGTCACTATTACCTGGGTAACCCCGACGAGATCGCCGCGGCGATGGCGGCGGTCGCCAACCAGGGCAAGGCACGGTAGGACGTCGGCCCGACGGTATACTGAAATTGGGTATCGGCACGCCAGTTGCCAAGGAAGTCAAGACATGTCAAGCAAGTTCCGGCCAGCCAGTCTCCTGGGCGTAGGCGCCATCGCCGGCGCCATCCTGAGCATGGGCATCACCGCGATGGCCCAGAGGGACACCCGCGGCATCCTCCCGCTGGACGAGCTTCGGCAGTTCAGCGACGTCTTTGGCGCCATCAAGGCCTACTACGTCGAGCCCGTCGAGGACCGCAAGCTGATCACCGAGGCGATCAGCGGCATGGTCACCGGTCTGGACCCGCACTCCACCTACCTCGACGCGGACGCGTTCCGTGAGTTGCAGGTGGGCACCCAGGGCGAGTTCGGCGGCCTCGGCATCGAGGTCGGCACCGAGGACGGCTTCGTCAAGGTGGTGGCCCCGATCGAGGACACGCCGGCCGCCAAGGCGGGCGTGCGTGCCGGAGACCTGATCGTCAAGATCGACGACACCCCCACCAAGGGCATGTCGCTCAACGACGCCGTGAAGCTCATGCGCGGCAAGCCCAAAAGCCCGATCACCCTCACCTTGCAGAGAAAGGGCGAGACCCGGCCGGTGGTGGTCACCATCGTGCGCGACATCATTCGCGTGCAGTCCGTGAAGAGCAAGATGCTCGAGCCCGGCATCGGCTACGTTCGGGTGACCCAGTTCCAGGAGCACACGGTGGAGAACCTCGCCAAGCACCTGGAGACGCTCGGCAAGGAAGGGCCGCTCAAGTCGCTCGTGCTGGACCTGCGCAACGATCCGGGCGGCCTGCTGCACGGCGCGATCGGCGTCTCCGCGGCGTTCCTGCCGCCGCGTGTCGTCGTGACCTCCACCGACGGCCGCACCGAGGACGCCAAGCGCAAGTACATCGCGGCGCCCGAAGACTACCTGCGCGGCTCGCGCGACGACGTGATCGGGCGCCTGCCCGCCTGGACCAAGACCGCGAAGATGGTGGTGCTGACCAACGCGGGCTCCGCCTCGGCCTCGGAGATCGTGGCCGGCGCCCTGCAGGACCACAAGCGCGCGGTAGTGCTCGGCACCCAGTCCTTCGGCAAGGGCTCCGTGCAGTCCATCCTGCCGCTCACCAACAATACCGCCATCAAGCTGACCACCGCCCGGTACTACACCCCGAGCGGCCGCTCCATCCAGGCCAAGGGCATCGTGCCGGACTTCATCGTCGAGGAGACCCCCGACGGCGACATCAGCAGCTTCCGCGTGCGCGAGGCGGACCTGCAGCGGCACCTCACCAACGGCCAGGACAAGGATCCCGAGGTGCGCGCCCGCGCCCGCCAGGAGTCCGAGGAGCTGGAGAAGAAGCTGCGCGACATGAAGCC
>JAEWGX010000071.1 GCA_023388075.1 Pseudomonadota bacterium | reverse complement strand
CTGCCGGCGGGGGCGCCTCGGCCGGGGGCGGCGCCGGGCGGCGTGCCGCGCTCAGCAGGCGGTTGATCGCGGCCACCTCGTCCTCGGCCTTGCGTCGCGCCGCCGCCGATTCGTCGGCAGCCTCCTTGGCACGGCGGGCGGCATCGGACGCGGCGGTCGCGGCCGCGCGGGCGGCCACTTCCTCTTCCTGCTCCTTGGCGGCCTCGTTCGCCGCGCGCTCCCGCGAAGCGCCGTCGGCCTGCAGCCGCTCCAGGCGCTCCTGCTCGCGCTGGGCTTCCTCTTCCCGGCGCGCGGCTTCGGCCGCCGCCTCGATCTCGCGCTGGCGGTCGCGCTCCAGGCGCTCGGTCTTCTCGCGCAGCTCGCGGCTCTGGCGCTCGAACAGCTCCTGCTGTCGCTTCGCCTCTTCCTCGCGCAGGCGGCGCTGCTCCTCGTCTATCACCGAGCTTGCCGAGATCACCGGCGCGGGAGCCGGGGCCGGCTCGGGAGCGGGCACCGCCTCGGGGGCGTCGCGCTTGACGAACGTGCGCTTCTTGCGCACCTCTACCGGAATGGTGCGCGCCTTCCCGGTGGCATCGGCCTGCTTGATCTCGGACATCTGCTTGCGCACGACCGTGATCTTCTGCTTGCGCCCTTCGCCACGGCCGTGGGCGGCCCGCAGCGCGGTAAGCAGCTGCTCCTTGTCCGCCTCCGTGAGCGGATCGGCGGCCGAGGACTTGACGACGCCGGCGGCCTTGAGCTGCTCGAGCAGCACGTCAGCCGGCACCTTCAGCTCGGCGGCAAATGTCTCAACGTTCGTACTGGCCATTAGGTTCCTTCCGATACTACCGACTGTTCAGGCGTTCCCGCGGTACGTCCCTGGCTTCGTCAGGCGCTCTCGCCCTCGAACCAGTGCGCCCTCGCCTTCATGATGAGCGCCTTCGCGCGCTCCTCGTCGACCTGCGTCGCTTCCACCAGCTCGTCGACGGCCAGCTCGGCCAGCTCGTCGCGCGTGTGGACGTTGGCGTCCGCGAGCCGGGCCGCGAGCTCGCGATCCATGCCCTCGAGCGTGAGCAGGTCCTCGCTGGTGGTGTTGAGCTTCTCCTCGGTGGCGATCGCCTGGGTCAGCAGCACGTTGCGCGCGCGCTCCCGGAGCTCGTTCACCGTCTCCTCGTCGAACGCCTCGATCTCCAGCATCTCGTTGATCGGCACGTAGGCGATCTCCTCGAGACCGGTGAAGCCTTCGTCGATCAGGATGTCCGCGACCTCGGCGTCGACGTCGAGCTGGTCCATGAAGACCTTGCGGATCTCGGCCCGCTCGTCCTGCTGCTTCTGCTCGCTTTCCTCGGCCGACATCAGGTTGATCTGCCAGCCGGTCAGCTCGGACGCAAGACGTACGTTGCGGCCACCGGTGCCGATTGCAAGGGCGAGGTTGTCCTCGTCCACCACCACGTCCATGGCATGCCGCTCCTCGTCCACCAGGATGGAGGAGACGTTGGCGGGCGCGAGCGCCCCGATCACGAACTGGGCCGGATCCTCCGACCACAGCACGATATCCACCCGTTCCCCGGCAAGCTCCTGCGTCACGGCCTGGACCCGCGAGCCGCGCACGCCGACACAGGTGCCGATCGGGTCGATGCGGCGGTCCGAGGTGTGGACCGCGATCTTCGCGCGCACGCCCGGGTCGCGCGCCGCCGCCTTGATCTGCAGCAGGCCCTGCTCGATCTCGGGTACCTCCAGCTCGAACAGCTTCATGATGAACTCCGGCGCGGTGCGCGACAGGAAGAGCTGCGGGCCGCGCCCCTCCCGGTTGATGCGCGAAACCCAGGCCCGGACGCGGTCGCCGTTGCGCAGGTTCTCCTTGGGGATCATCTGGTCCCGAGGGAGCCGGGCCTCGATCCGCCCGGATTCGATCACCGCCCCTTCGCGGTCGATCCGCTTGACGGTGCCCGAGAGCAGCGAGTCGCCACGGGCGAGGAAGTCGTTGATGATCTGGTCGCGCTCGGCGTCCCGGATCTTCTGCAGGATCACCTGCTTGGCGGCCTGCGCGCCGATGCGCCCGAACTCGACCGGCTCCAGCTCCTCCTCGATGAAGTCCCCGACCTGGATGTCGGCGATCTGCTTGCGCGCCTCCGAGAGGATGATCTGCAGGTCGTGATCCTCGAGCTCGCCATCGGGCACCACCAGCCAGCGCCGGAACGTCTCGTAGTCCCCGCTCTCGCGGTCGATCGCCACCCGGACATCGACCTCGTCCTTGTAGCGCTTCTTGGTCGCGGAGGCGAGCGCGCTCTCGAGGGCGCCGAACACCACGTCGCGGGCGACGCTCTTCTCGCGCGCCAGCGCGTCCACCATCAGCAATAACTCACGACCCTGCATGACTGCATCCTTTAGAAAGCAAGCTTCGGCACCAGCCGCGCCTTCTCGACCTGATCCAAAGTGAACTCCAGGCGTCCACCCGTGCCCGAGCCCGCACTACTGCCGGCATTCTCGCCGGCATCCTTCGCCACGGCCTTGCGCGCCCCCTTGCCGGCTCGTGGGCTCCTGCCCGCCCGCGTTCCCGCCTTGGCGCGCGCGCGTCCTGCTCCGCGTCCCCGGGCCGGCGCGTCGGCCGGCTCGTCGGACCAGTGCAGCACCCAACGTGCCGCGCCGGTCTCCTCCGAGACCTCCCGCTCCAGCACGCCGGTGAACTGGCGCCGGCCGCCGACAGGCTGTCGCATCCGCATGCTGACCTTCTCGCCGGCGAACCGCTCGAAGTCCGCGGCCTTCCTGAGCGGACGATCCAGCCCCGGCGAGGAGATCTCCAGCCGGGCATAGTCGACATCCTCGACGGTGAACAGGCGGCTGAGCTGGTGGCTCACCCGTTCGCAATCTTCCAGCTGCACCGAGCGGCTGCCGTCGGCGATATCGATCACGACGCGCAACAGGCCTGCGCCGCCGAACTCGATGTCCACCAGCTCGTAGCCCATCGAGCCGAGCACCGGCTCGATCATTCCTGCCAACTCGCCCCCCGGCGTGGCCACCATCGCCAATCCCCGAAAAAAGCTCACGCGGAAAAAGAAAATGGGCTTGGCCAGCCCATTCTCTTCTCTAGAAGAACTTACTTCCGCCGTTCCGAGCTTGGTATCCGGCCTCCCCGCCACCTCGCGGGCCGGCAACCAACGAAGAAACCGGACATGAACCCCAGGATCCCGAGCCTGTAGAGTATAACGCAGGCACCCCTCGATCCAAAGCGCCGGGATGTCGGCAAACGGGGCAAGGCGCGGCCGGTCACGAGCCCCCGGGCCGCCCCGGCGCGCGTGCGCCGCGGACTAGCCGCGGCCCTTGCCGCCTTGCGGCCGGCGCCGCCCGCCCCGCTTGCCGGGGCCC
>JAEWGX010000046.1 GCA_023388075.1 Pseudomonadota bacterium | reverse complement strand
TTCCTGGTGCCGCTGGTCCTTGGCCGGCCGGTGGGCGATTTCCTTTCCGTGCTGATCGCGTTCACCCTGTTCGAAGCCGCCTACTATTCCGAGATCATCCGCGCCGGGATATCGAGCGTGCGTCGCGGCCAGCTCGCCGCGGCCCAGGCGCTGGGGATGAGCTACGGTCAGAGCATGCGCTTCGTCGTGCTGCCCCAGGCCTTCCGTGCCATGGTGCCGGTGCTGCTCACGCAGGCGATCATCCTGTTCCAGGACACGTCGCTGGTCTATGTGGTCGGGCTGAAGGATTTCCTCGTCAGCGCCGAGCTCATCGCCAACCGGGACCAGCGCCTGATCGAGATGTTCACCTTCGTCGCCCTCGTCTACCTCGTCATGTGCTTCACGGCGTCGTTGGGCGTGCGCAAGCTTCAGCAGAGATTGAACCGATGATCACTCTCGACAAGGTCACCAAGTGGTATGGCAAGTTCAAGGTGCTGGATGCCTGCTCGACCAAGGTCGAGCGCAGCGAGGTCGTGGTGGTCTGCGGGCCTTCCGGATCGGGCAAGAGCACGCTGATCAAGTGCGTCAACGGCCTCGAGCCGTTCCAGTCGGGGTCACTGATCGTCGATGGGATCGATGTCGGGGCCAGGGAAACGAACCTGCCGCGGTTGCGGGCCCGGATCGGCATGGTCTTCCAGAACTTCGAGCTGTTCCCGCACCTGAACGTGCTCGACAACATCTGCATCGCCCAGGTCAGGGTGCTGAAGCGCAGTCCGGAGCAGGCCCGCGAAAAAGCCATGGCGCTGCTGAGACGGGTCGGGCTCGAGGAGCACGACCGGAAGTTTCCCGCCCAGTTGTCGGGCGGCCAGCAGCAGCGCGTCGCGATCGCTCGGGGACTCGCGATGGATCCGGTGGCGATGCTGTTCGACGAGCCGACCTCGGCCCTGGATCCCGAGATGATCAGCGAGGTGCTGGACGTGATGGTCAGCCTTGCCGAGGAAGGCATGACGATGATGGTCGTCACGCACGAGATGGGGTTCGCCCGCAAGGTGGCCGACCGGGTGATCTTCATGGACGGGGGCCGGATCGTGGAGGACCGGGATACCGACAGCTTCTTCGGTTCGCCGCACAGCGAGCGGGCGCGGGTGTTTCTTTCGAAGATCCTGGAGCACTGAGACCCCGAGGTTCCGTCTTCTAGCGGATGTCGTCCGCGGCCATGCCCAGCCGCTCGGCGTAGAGCCCGAGCGTGCGTTCCCAGGCCGGCCGGCCGCGACAGCGGTCGTAGTAGGCCGCCACCCGCGGAAACGGCGCCATCAGGTCGGTCTTGCGGATGGTGCGCAGCACCCCACCCATCACGAATCCGTCGTCGTCGATGACCGGTGCCTGGCGGAACGGACTGATCCGGCCGAAGGCTTCGCCGTCGAGCTCTCCGCCGGTGTGGTCGAGCGCATGGACGCGGTACGGCAGGCCGAGCTCCTCCAGCGCCCACTGCACCCGCAGGTCCTTCGTCTCGCCGCGTCCTTCCGGGAAGATGCGGCCGAAGCCATAAAGCGTGATCACGCCGTCTTCTCGTCGTCGGCGGGGATGCCCTTCGGGTCCATCCAGATGGCTTCGAACACGTGGCCGTCCGGGTCCTGGAAGGTCCGGTTGTACATCCAGCCCATGTCCATGCGTTCGCGGACGTCCGGCTTGCCGCCGCCCGAGGCCGCGGCTTCGGCGATGCCGTCCACCGCTTCGCGGGTGTCGCGCGTGAGCGCGAGCAGCACCCCGCAGTGGGAATGCGCATCCGCAACGGGCCGGGGCGCGAAGGTCTGGAAGTACTCGCGGGTGAGCAGCTGGAAGGTGATCGTGTCGGACCAGACCATCGAGGCGGACTGGTGATCGCTGAACGCATCGTTCCTGCTGCAACCGATCGCCTGGTAGAACCTCGTCGCGGCGGCGAGGTCGGACACGGGGAGGTTCACGAAGATCATCTGCGGCATGGGGCTACTCCTGGATTTCCGGTTCGACCAGCTTGGCGAGCTGCATGAGGGACTCCTGCCAGCCGAGGTAGCACATCTCCGCCGGGATCATCGACGGGATGCCCTCCTGCACGATGTCCACGTCGGTGCCGCAGGACACCGCCTTCAGCACGACGGTTGTCTGCATCTGCCCGGGCAGGTTCGGGTCGTCGAAGACGTCGGTGTAGCGGATCCGCTCACCCGGCACGAGCTCCAGGAACTCGCCGCCGAAGGCGTGGCTCTTCCCGTTGGTGAAGTTGGTGAACGACATCCGGTAGCGGCCGCCCACCCGCGCATCGATCTCGTGGACACGGCCGGTGAAGCCGTAGGGCGGCAGCCACTTGGCCATCGCGTCGGGGTCGATGAAGGCGCGGAAGACGCGCTCCGGCTTGGCGCGCAGGACGCGGTGCAGTCGGACGGTGTTGCTTGCCATATGAGGATCTCCTCTCGGTGGTTCAGGTTGACGGCTAGGCAGGTACCCGCTCGGGGTCGGGGGTCAGCAGCGAAGCGACGTGGCGCTTGAGCTGGTCGACACACTGGATGGCGACCGTCGGACCGCCGGTGGCCTTGGCCAGAATGAAGGCACCCTGCAGGACGGCCTGGGTGTAGAGGGCCACGCTTTCCGGGCTCCAGTCCGCCTCGGGGGCGTACTTCGCCTTGGCCTCGGCCAGGTCGGCAGCGACCGTTCCCGCGTGCAGCTCGATGCCGTGGCGACAGGCTTCCCGGATGGCCGGGTGGGTCTCGAAGGTCTCCTGGACCATCGTGCCGAGCAGGCAGGTGAAGTCCGGCAGCTCGCCGGTGAGAAGTGCGGCCCGGTAGTCGATGTAGCCCAGGACGCGCTCCCGCGGATCCGGCAGGCCGCGGTAGGGCGCGCCGGCGAACACGCCGCCCGTCGCCTCGTTCCAATGCGCCGTGGCGGCAATCGCAAGGTCTTCCTTGCCCTTGAAGTGATGAAAGAAGCTGCCCTTGGTGACCCCGGCGGCCTCGCAGACGTCATCCACGGTGGTCGCGGCGTAGCCCTTGGTACGGATCAGCCGGAGCGCGGCCTCGAGCAGGCGCACGCGGGAGGGATGGGGGCGGTTGGTCATGGGTGGCGGGTCGGTAGTGGTCTATGTCGACTCGCGGGCGAGCCGTTAGGGCCGAACATACCAACCAGTTGGTATGGCGTCAAGCGACTTCTGCTTGTGTGCGCCGCACAATCTCTTGATCTGGGTCAAGAGGTCGCTCGGGTGCCTCGCCTATCCTCCTCGGGATCCGGCCAGATCATCGCGGCCGGCCCAACCAACGAGAAACCGGCCATGCCTCTTTCCCAGCCCGAGACCTACAACGACCGGATCGTTCGCAACTTTCTGCTCGCGGCGGCCGTCTGGGGCATCGTCGGAATGTCCTGGGGGGTGTTCGCGGCCGCGCAGATGGCGTGGCCGGCGCTCAACTTCGACATTCCCTGGCTGACCTTCAGCCGGATCCGGCCGAACCATACCTTCGGCGTCATCTTCGGTTTCGGCGTCTCTGCCCTGATGGGCACCTGCTACTACATCGTCCAGCGCACCGGACATACGCGGCTCGCGTTCGGGCGGCTCGCGACGATGACCTTCTGGGGTTGGCAACTGGTGATCGTGCTTTCCCTCACCACGATTCCGCTCGGCATCACCCAGAGCAAGGAATACGCGGAGCCGGAGTGGCCGATCGACCTGCTGATCGCCGTGGTCTGGGTGTCCTTCGGCATCGTCTTCTTCGGCACGCTGGCACGGCGCCGGATCCAGCACATCTACGTCGCCAACTGGTACTACGCGGCGCTGATCATCGCGGTGGCGCTGCTGCACATCGTCAACAACCTGGCCCTGCCGGTCTCGCTCACCAAGTCGTATCCGATCTACTCGGGCGTGGTGGATGCGATCGTCCAATGGTGGTATGGCCACAATGCGGTCGCCTTCGTGCTGACGGCGGGCTTCCTCGGCATGATGTTCTACTTCGTGCCGCGCCAGGCTCAGCAGCCGCTCTGGAGCTACCGCTTCTCCATCGTCAATTTCTGGGCGCTGATCTCGGTCTACATGTGGGCCGGCTCGCACCACCTCATCTACACCGCGCTGCCGGACTGGGTGCAGTCGGTCGGCATGGTGTTCTCGCTGATCCTGCTCATGCCGAGCCTGGGCACCGCGGCCAACGGGCTGCTTACCTTCAACGGCTCGTGGCAGCGGCTCGCGTCGGACCCGGCGGCGAAGTTCATGGTGATGTCGCTCGTCTTCTACGCCGCCTCGACCTTCGAAGGCTCGATGATGGCGATCAAGTCGGTGAACTCGCTCTCGCACTACACGGACTGGACCGTGGCCCACGTGCATTCGGGCGCGATCGGCTGGGTCGCGATGATCACGATCGGGTCGCTCTACGCGATGGCTCCCCGGGCGCTTGGCGTCCCGGCGATGCATTCCAGGGCCGCGATGGAGCTGCACTTCTGGATGCACGTGATCGGGCTGCTGCTGTACATCTTCGCCATGTGGGCCTCCGGCGTGACCGCCGGCCTGATGTGGCGCGACACGCAGCCGGACGGCTCGCTCACCTATGCCTTCATCGACAGCCTGCTCGCGATCATGCCGTACTACGTGATCCGCTTCCTGGGAGGGCTGATGGTGCTCGGTGGGATGGTGGTGATGGCCTGGAACCTCTGGCACACCGCGTCGCCGGCGCGCCATCACCTGATCGTGCCGATCGTGGTGCCCATTCCGGAGCCGGAACCGCACCAGCAGCCGGCCCCGCTGCCGGCGGCGACCTGAATCGCCGTCTTCGAACCAGGCCTCCTATCGCATTCGCCGGGACACGCAATTCATGGGAATCAAGTACCAGCATTTCGAGAAGATCGAGAAGCACGCCGGCCTGCTCGCCGTGCTGATCGCGGTGATGGTGTCGCTCGGGGGACTCTCCGAGATCACGCCGCTGTTCGCCAATGCGCACGACATGAAGCCGGCGCCGGGGGTCAAGCCGTACGATCCGCTGCGGCTCGCCGGCAAGGACATCTACGTCCGCGAGGGCTGCTACGCCTGCCATTCGAAGATGGTGCGCACCCAGCGGTTCGAGACCCAGCGCTACGGCGATCACTCGGTGGTGGGCGAGTCGATCTACGACCGGCCGTTCCAGTGGGGATCGAAGCGCACAGGCCCCGACCTGGCCCGCGTCGGCGGCAAGTACTCGGATCACTGGCATCGCATCCATCTGGAGAACCCGCAGAAGGTCGTGCCGGAGTCCAACATGCCGGGCTACCCCTGGCTGCTGACCGAGCGCGTGGACGCGGCGGACATCCAGGCGCGCATGCGCACGCTGCGAAAGCTGGGCGATCCGTACAGCGATGCCGAGATCGAGGGAGCGACCGCCGCCTTGCAGGGCAAGACGGCGATGGACGCCCTGGTTGCCTACCTGCAGGGGCTCGGCGTGAGCAGCGCCCCGCTGCCCGGTGACGACAAGGTCGCGCCGCCGCCGGAAGCGAAGCCGGTCCAGGGGAGCGACGCGAGATGAACCTTGGCAACTGGGGGCATCTGTACGGCGTGGTGACGGTCGTCCTGATGATCGTCTTCGTGGGGATCTGGTACTGGGCCTGGCGGCCGCGCCACCGCCGGACCTTCGATCGCCTTGCCAACATGCCGCTCGAGGACCTCACGCACCACAAGCCCGACGCGGCCGCTCACGGCCATGCCGGGCGCGGCCAGGCCGACGTCCCGGACGGGCGGGCGCCGGGCGAGGAAGTGAAGCAGGAGTCGAAGCCGGAGTCCGATAGATGAGCACGTTCTGGTCCACCTGGGTGATCGTCCTCGCGGTCGTCACCTTCCTCGTCAGCTTCCTCCTGCTCTGCTGGGCGCCCTGGGTGCGCATCCCGACGCGGGCGGACGGCACCACCACGCATACCTGGGCGCATGGCGTCCTCCGCGAGGGCGTGAGGCAGTTGCCGCGCTGGTGGCTGGTGCTTTCGTTCAGCGCGTTCCTCGTCGCGGCGGTCTACGTGGTGCTGTTTCCGGGGCTTGGCAACCACCGGGGCCTCCTGGGCTGGACCTCGGAGCAGGCGCTGCAGCAGGAGATCGCGGCCCACCAGACCAGGATCGAGGCCCTCACGAGTCGCATCCGCCAGTCGTCGGTCACGGCCCTGGCATCGGATGCGGACGTGGTGCGCATCGGCTCGCGGCTCTTCCTGGACAACTGCTCGGCCTGCCACGGTCGAGACGGACGCGGCGTGAGCTCGATGGGCGCGCCCGACCTGCTCGATGCCGACTGGCTCTATGGCGGCACGCCAGAGGCCGTCATGACGAGCATCCTCGATGGACGCGAAGGTGTCATGCAGCCGTTCGGCACGGTCCTGTCGAGCGCGGACATCACCAACGTCGCGCACTACGTCGCGAGCCTGTCGGGCACGGCGCGCGATCCGGTCAAGGCGGCGCTCGGCAAGCCGGTGTTCCAGGCGTGCGCCGCGTGTCACGGTCCGGACGGCAAAGGCAACCCGGCCCTGGGCGCGCCGAACCTGAGCGATTCGGTATGGCTCCATGGTGGCTCGATCGCCGACATCGAGAAGACGGTGCGCGGCGGTCGCCACGGCAGCATGCCGGCCTGGCGAGATCGCCTGGGCGAGGACGGAGCCAAGGCCATCGCGGCCTGGATCGCGCGCAACGGAGGAATCGATGCCTCGGCCAAGTGACGTTGCCGCCCGGCCGGGCGGACCCTGGCGCCAGCCGGTCGTCTGGCTCGCGCTGGTGGTGTTCCTCGCCTCGATCGCCGGCTGCATCGTCACCATCGTGCTCGCCGTCCAGGCCGCCGATCCGTCGGACGACGTCACTCACGAGCGGTTCTTCCGGGTGCCGGTCTCACGGGCGCAGCAGTGACCGCGGTCGCAGGCGTCAGCGCACCAGCCGCCCTGGCCGGGGCGACGACCTGCTGGCACTGCGGCGACCCGATGCCGGCAACGGGACAGTGCTCGGCCGTGGTCGGCGGACTCGAGCGCGCGATGTGCTGCCAGGGCTGCCGCGCGGCTGCGCTGTGGATCGAGCAACTCGGGCTTGGTGACTACTACCGGCTGCGCGAGCGCTCGCCGGGAAAGGGATCGTTGGAAAAGGGATTGCGACAAGGCCGCGGCGACGTGCCGTTCGCTTTCGCCCCCGCGGGAATCCAGCCCCGGCTTGCCGGCGAGGACGCCGCGGCCTGGTCGGGTCCGAATCTCGAGCGCCACGTGGTGCGGACGATCGAGGGTGGGCTGTCCGAGGTGATGCTGCTGGTCGACGGCCTGCGCTGTGCGGCCTGCGTGTGGCTGATCGAGCGCGCGGTGGGCGCGCTGCCCGGCGTCGCTTCGGTGCAGGTCAACGCGACCGCGCGTCGCGCGCGCATCGTCTTCGATGCGGGCAGCACGTCGCTCCCGGCCCTGCTCGAGCGCATCGCCCGCGCCGGCTATCGGCCGCTGCCGCTGGACCCCACCGCGCTCGACGACGCGCGCCGGCGCGAGTCGCGCGACGCGCTCAAGCGCCTGCTCGTTGCCGGCTTCGGCGCAATGCAGTCGATGATGTATGCGACGGCGCTCTACGTCGGCGCGGTCGATGCCATGGACGACGCGGCCCGGGCGCTCTTTCGCTGGCTTGGCTTCCTGGTGGCAACCCCGGTAGTGCTCTATGCCGCACGGCCGTTCTTCGCCGGCGCGGTCCGCTCGCTCGCGGCGCGACGGATCGGCATGGACGTGCCGGTCGCCCTCGCGATCGCCGCGATCTACGGCGCCAGCCTCTACGTGGCAATGCGCGGGGGCGCAGAGGTCTACTTCGACTCGGTCAGCATGTTCGTCTTCTTCCTGCTCTGCGGTCGCTACGTCGAGATGCGCGCCCGCCACCACGCCGGCGACCTGACCGATGCGATCGCGCGGCTGACGCCCGCGGTAGCGGACCGCCGTCGCCCGGACGGCACGATCGAGCGGATCGCCGCGGCGGACCTCGCGCCCGGCGACCGGGTGCACGTCGCGATCGGCGAGGCGGTGCCGGCGGACGGCGAGTTGCGCTCCGAGTGGTGCCGCGTGGACGAGTCGCTCCTCACCGGCGAATCGGAGCCGGTCATGCGTCGCCGCGGCGATCCCGTGATCGCGGGCAGCCTGGTCACCGGTGGGACGGCAGAGCTGGTCGTGACCCGCGTAGGCGCCGACACCGCGCTCGCCGGGATCGTGGGACTGGTCACGCGCGCTCAGGTGCAACGTCCGCGGCTCGCCCAGGATGGCGAGCGGCTCGCCGGCTTCTTCGTCGCCCGCATCCTCGTGCTCACCGCGTTGACCGCGCTCGCGTGGAGCTACTTCGATCCGTCGCGCGCCTTCGACGCGGCGATCGCCGTGCTCGTGGTGTCCTGCCCGTGCGCCTTCGCGCTCGCGGTGCCGGCCGCGATCACGCGGTCGCTCGCGGTGCTCGCGCGCCGGGGCACGCTCGTGGTGAAGCCCGACGCGATCGATGTGCTGGCCGGCGCAACCCATGTCGTCTTCGACAAGACCGGCACGCTGACGGACCGCCGCCTTGCCGTGCAGCGGGTGCAACTGCCGCGTGAAGGCATCGATCGGCAGGCCGCGCTGCGGGCCGCCACGGTCCTCGCCCGGGAAAGCCGCCATCCCGCATCCGAGGCGATCGTGGCCGAGCAGGCGTCGGACGGTCCGATGCCGTGGGCGGAGCCTTCGGCACGCGGCGTAGCACGTGACCTGATCGCGACTCCAGGCGCCGGGCTCGAGGCGACGGTCGACGGCAGGCGGCTGCGGCTGGGGCGCCCGGATTTCGCGCTTCGCGGCGCACCGGTGCCCCCGGGCCTCGAGGCCTGCGTGGTGCTGGCCGACGAGCTCGGGGCTCTGGCCGGCTTCGAGCTTGGCGAGCGCCTGCGCCCCGGGGCCAGGGAGGCCGTCGCCGCGCTGCGGGCACTCGGCCTGGAGCTGGAGATCCTGAGCGGCGATGCGGCCTCGCGCGTCGCGCGCATCGCCGACGAGGTCGGCATCGCGCAGTGGCGGGCCCGCCAGCTTCCGCAGGACAAGCTCGACCGGCTGGCCGCGCTGCGCGCCGGCGGCGCGCAAGTGGTGATGGTGGGCGACGGCGTCAACGACGCGCCGGTGCTGGCCGGGGCGGACGTCGCGATCGCGATGGCGAGCGGCGCCGAGCTTGCCCAGGCGGGCAGCGACATCGTGCTCGCCGGCGAGAGCCTGGGCGCGGTCGCGCACGCCGCCGCCCTGGTACGTCGCACCCGGGCGGTGCTGCGCCAGAACCAGCGCTGGGCGATGACCTACAACTTCGCGGCCGTGCCGCTCGCCGCCTTCGGCCTGGTCGCCCCGTGGCTCGCGGCGATCGGGATGTCGCTGAGCTCGCTGATGGTCGTTCTGAACGCGATGCGCATCGGCCGCATGGAGGGAACGCGATGAGCGTGCTGCTGATGCTCATTCCGGTCTCGCTGCTCTTCGTGGCGGTGGGTGCCGTCGCGTTCTTCTGGGCGGTGAACCACGACCAGTTCGACGACATGGATACGCCCGGGCTGCTGCCGCTTGCGGACAGCGACCTGGTTGCCGACGCGTGGACCGCGGCGGATCAGCCGGCCAGGCCGGCGGACGAAGCGGCCGATTCGACCCTGGCCGGCGAAGCGCCGACGGACGCGGACGATCCACCCGGGGAAACCGCCGCCACTAGCGAGCCGATCCGGAGTCCCGCATGAGCATCACCGGCGTCGTCACCCTGCCGGCCGCGCTGCTGCTCGGTCTCGCCGCCAGCGGCCACTGCATCGTGATGTGCGGCGGCATCGGAGGCGCGCTCGGGATGGCGACCGCCAGGGGCCGCTCCGGCCGGCCGCGCGTATCGCTGCTGGTGGCCTATCAGGCCGGCCGGATCCTCTCGTACGCGATCGCCGGGCTCGTCGCCGGCGGCCTGCTTGGCGGCGTGATCGCGGCGATGGACTTCGCGGCGGTGAGTACCGGGCTGCGCCTGCTGGCGGCGGTGGCGCTGCTGGCCGCCGCGGCTGTCGCCTTCGGGCTGCTGCGCGACACCGGCTTCGGCGCCGGCAGCGCCTTGTGGCAACGTCTCGCCCCGCTCGGGCGCCGCCTGCTGCCGGTGACGACGCTGCCGCGCGCGCTCGCCTTCGGCATGGTCTGGGGCTGGATGCCGTGTGGCTTCGTTTACTCGGTGCTGCTCCTGGCCATCGTCGCGGCCGATCCGCTGCTCGCGGCGGCCACCATGCTCGCCTTCGGGCTCGGCACGGTGCCTGCCATGCTCGCCACCGCGCTGGGCGCGCCGCAGCTCGTGCGCTTTGCCGGCCAGCCCTGGGCTCGGCAGGCCGCCGGAGCCATCCTGCTCGCCGGCGCCGTGCTGACCGTTGCCGCCCCATGGCTGCCGATGGGACACGGCGCGCACGACGGCCATAAAGGCGAAGGATCTACGCTGAGCGTGACCGGGCAACCGCACGCCCATTGACGCCGTCGTGCGCCGGCAGGGTGCGCTGCCAGTAGCGCACCCGCCATTCGTCCCCCGCGATCCATTCCAGGAGCGAAGCCGCCGACGGCGCGGTCCCGGTCAGCGCATGGAAGCATCGCCACGCCAACGCGAAGGTGCATGAGATCAACGGCGCCTCACCGATGCGAGGCGTGGCAAGGATCGCCCGCAGGGTAGGCAGCCCCGTGCCCAGCAGGACGACCGCGTCGAATCGGCCACGAAGGCCGTCGATGGCGCGCATCACGGCGGTCGACCCCAGACTGTAGACGGGATGCCCGCCGGACGCCTCGCTCGCGATCCGCACGACCGAGTCGACCGCCAAGTCGCGTGATTCCCAGTATCCGACGCTGTGCCGGGTCAGTGATTCGGGATACGGCGACACGAGGGCGATGCGCCGGGCGTCGATGGCCTGGAGCGCCTCGACGACCGATCGGGCGGAGCTCGTGACATGGCATCCGCGCTGCTGCGCCAACCGCCGCAGCATGTCGTCCTCGCGATCGCGTCCCGCGAGGTAGGACGAGCCCGTACATGCGAAACCCAGTGCCCCGAGCGGCACGTCGGCGAACTGCCGCGCCGAAGTTTCGAGTGTCTCGAAGTAGTCGACCAGGCGCTCCTCGATCGTCGCTCGCGGGCTCGTCAGCCGGCCGCCCAACTGCCCCACGCCTGGCGGAAACAGGATCGCGCATTCCGATTCCACGACGGTGTTGGCCTGCGGGGCGAGCAGGCCGACGAAGCCGATGGGCGCGTACT
>JAEWGX010000129.1 GCA_023388075.1 Pseudomonadota bacterium | reverse complement strand
AGCCGTAGTAGATGCCGGCGAGCATGATCAGCGCGGTGGTCGGGTCCGAGAGCTGATAGGTGATGGGCAGCAGCATGGCGATGGTCGCCAGCGGCCCGATGCCGGGCAGCACGCCGATCGCGGTGCCGAGGAAACACCCGATGAAGCAGTACATCAGGTTCTCGAGCGTCGCCGCCGTGGCGAAGCCGAGAGCAAGGTGCTCGAATACTTCCATGACGTCTCTCCTTGCTCAGCGGACCAGGAACGGCGGCCAGACCGAGAACTGCAGGTTCAGCCCCATGACGAAGGTCACGTAGCTGAACACCCCGAGCACCACGACCGACAGCAGGCTGGCCTTCCAGGTGAACTCGCGGGTGCCCATGGAGCTCAGCAGGATCAGCACGGCAAGCGAGACGACGAAGCCCAGGATCGGAAGCAGGACGCCATAGAGCACCACTGCGCCGAGGATGATGATCAGCCCGCGCCAGCCGATGGGCTCGACCGTGGTCTCTTCGGCGTGCGGCTTGACGGCGGGCAGGCCCACCATGACGCCGAGCACGATGAGCAGGGCGCCCAGGACGGTCGGAAAGTAGCCGGGACCCATGCGCTGGGCCGTCCCGAACTGGTAGTCGGTCGACCAGAGCATGAACAGCGCGCCGAAGATGACGAACATCACGGCCGACCAGAAGTCCTTCTGGTTGCGAATCTTCAAGGTATCGTCCCCCTGATGCGCCGTACGGCGCTGCGTCGTGCCGGGTGTACCTGCACCGCGGCTCTAGGATCAGGCCGTTGGCACGGCCGGTGGCGCATCTTAGTGGGGGGTGGGCCGACGTTTCATGGCGGCAACATTGCCGTTCGGCAATGTTGCCTGGCCGGCGGAACCGGTCGGCCCGGTCAGGCGACGAACGCGGGCAGGCGAACGCGCGCCGCGAGGCCGGGTCGCGCGTCGGCGAAGTCGATCGTGCCGCCGTGCAGGAGCACGACGGCGCGTGCACTCGCGAGGCCGAGCCCGGTGCCGGGCACGCTGCGGTTCGGCCGGAAGAAGCGCGTGCCGAGTTGCGGCAGCGCGGCCGCCGGTACGCCAGGTCCGTCGTCGGTCACGGAAAGGACGGCATCGTCTCCGTCGAGCTCCGTGCCCACGCGCACCCGCGCGCCGCTACCGGCATGGCGCAGGGCGTTCTCCACCAGATTGGCCGCGACGCCGGCGAGGAGGTCGCGGTCGCCCAGCACGTTGACCGGGGACTCGGTCTCGTCCACGAGCGTGACGCCCTGCTCCTCGGCCACCGACGCGAACAGCTCGACGACGTCGCGCATGATCGCGCCGGCATCGATCCGTTCGAACTCCTGGCGCCGCGTCCCGGCCTCGGCCTCGGCGATCTGGAGCAGCTTGTCGAACACCTGGGTCAGCGTTTCGATCTCGCGGATCGCGGCCCGGTTCGCCTCCACCACCCGGTCGGGCTCGACGTCGGGCCGGTCGGCAGTGCGCAGGCCGGCGAGGATGCGCGACATGGGCGTTCGCATCTCGTGGGCGATCGCATTGGAGACATGTCGCACGCCCTCCATGAGCTGCTCGATCCGGTCGAGCATGCTGTTGATGTCGCCGTCGAGCCGGGCGAACTCGTCTTCCTCGGACGTGGCCGGTATGCGCATGCTGAGGTTGCCTGCGCCGACACCGCGAGTGGTCATGCGGATCGCCTCCACCCGGCTTTCCAGGTGGGCACGGAACCAGGCGGTGCCACCGAGAATGAAGAGCAGGGTGACGCCGGCCGCCGCATAGAGCGCCCGCTCCACCAGGTGCGCCACGCGATGGACATCTCCCATCTCCCTGCCGACCACCAGCGTGGAGTCGTCGGCAAGCTGCCGTACGAGCAGCGTGCCGTCGACGCTGCGCCCCGACCGGATCACGGGCCGTTCGACGATTCGGGGCGAGGTCATCGCGAGGTCCGGAACCATGTCCATGTTGCCGGCGAGCACCGTGCCGCGCTCGTCGAGGAGCAGGTACAGCTCGATGTCGGACTCGGCGCCGTCACGCAGCAACTGGCCGATCCCCCGGGCGAGCCCGTCGCGGCCCTCGCGCTCGAAAAGGCTCTGCAGGCGATAGGCGGATGCCTGCACCTGCCGCGCGTTGTTCTGCTTGAGAACGCCAACCGTCTGGACATAGAAGAGGGCGACCAGCACCGTCATGGTCACCAGCGAGAGCAATCCGTAGTTGAGCGCGAGCCGGAAGCCGACCGAGCGAAACACGACCGGAAGGCCGCCCGCAAGCGAGCGCGGCGGGGGAACGCCTTCGCGTCCGGCCGTTGCCGCCCGATCGCTCATCCCGGCGCGGCGCGCTGCGCGACCGCCGCGCTGGCGTCCTCCGCCAGCAGGTAGCCCACTCCCCGGACCGTGTGGATCAGCGGCAGGGCCGCGCCGGCGTCGACCTTTTGCCGCAGCCGGCTGATCTGCACGTCGATGATGTTGGTCTGAGGATCGAAGCGATAGTCCCAGACCGCTTCCAGGAGCATGGTCCGGGTCAGCACCTGGCGCGGGTGCGACATCATGTAGGCGAGCAGCCGGAACTCCCGCGGCTGCAACTGGACGGGCCGGCCGGCCCGTTCCACGCGACGGTTCACCAGGTCGATCCGGAGATCCGAGACGGTCAGCTGAGTCGGCGCTTCCTGCGAGCGCGAGCGCCGCACCAGCGCCTCGATGCGCGCAGCGAGCTCCGAGAAGGCGAAGGGCTTGGCGAGGTAGTCGTCACCGCCGGCCTTGAGCCCACGCACCCGTTCGTCCAGCGCGGTGAGGGCGCTCAGCACGATCACCGGCGTCTTGCGGCCGATGCCGCGCATCGTGGCGAGGATCGACAGTCCATCGACGCCGTTGGGCAGCATCCGGTCCAGGATGACGACGTCCCAGTCCTGCTCGGTCGCCGCCTGCAATCCCGCGACCGGGTCGGCGCAGATGGTGGGCGAATGGCCCAGCTCGCGAAGTCCGTCGGCGACATACTTCGCGTTCACCTGGTCGTCCTCGATGATCAGGCAGCGCCACATTGCACCAATGACAGTCCTCGTTCTGCCAGCCTCCCGACCGGCAAGTATAGGCAAGGCACCAGAGAGCGGCTCAGTTGCCCTTGTCCGGCCCCGGCCGCCAGCGGTAGAAAGCCGGCATCACCCGCTTCACCACCGGCCCGTCGAAGTCCCACGACATGCACTTGCCCATGTAGTAGGGCGGTGGATCCTGCGGCGACGGCAGCGGCGTGCCGGCCTGGCGACGTTGCGCCTCCGCGTGGCCGAAGACCGTCTGGATAGCCGCGGTCGCAAGCCCGGTCAGCAGCTCGCGCAGGTGGGTACAGCCGGCCACGCCGCCCATCGCTTCGTCGAGCGTCCTGCGCCAGCCGCGTCCGATGCTCGCGCCGACCAGGCGCTGCATCGGCCCGGTCGCCGCAACGCAGTCGGGAAAGGGAGAGCTGTCCATCCACGCCTGAGCATCCACCACCTTCATCTCGTCGTCGAAGGTGACCCGCGCCCGCATGTGGTGCACCGGCTCCCCGGGCTCCACGGCCCCGCGTTCGACCAGATGCAGCACCTCGCCCTTGGTGTCCACCAGCTCGGCTTCCATCTCGAACAGGCCGTCCTCGCGCAGGAACCCCTCATAGGTGATGCGGCGGGTGTGGAGCGGCTTTCTCGCAGGCGTGGACATCGGTTTCGGCGGGGTCCCGCCGAGGCGGGGCGGGGATGCCACGATGATCCCACAATCGACCGGGGTTGCCGGTCGGGGCTCCCGCCCGCCGACGCGCCGCGCGCGTCGTACCGGTCCGCGAGCCGGTCAGTCGCTGGCGGACGCGCCCTTGCGCGAGGCGTTGGGCCGCGCGAGCTCGATCGCCTCGCTCAGCAGCTCGCGATCGCCGACGTGGTTTGCCAGGATCAGCACCAGCTTGCTGTTCATCAGCGCGGCCTCTTCGTCGTCCAGGTCTCGCTGGCTCTGGACCAGCTCCTCGTAGAAGCCGTCCGGGTCGACGATGTTGGGATGACGCAGGAGCGGCATCGGATCCTCCGTAGCGAGCGTGGGGGCAGTTTCGTTCAGTGGCCCAGGCAGCGAGCGAGCGCGGCTCGCGCCTTGCTGCGGTCGAAGCGTCGCCAGCGCGCGGCCACGTGCTGGTCCGGCCGGATCAGGTAGACCGTCCCGGGCTGCATGTCGTAGCGGTCGGCGAGCACGTTCTCCGGGCTGAACACGTCATGGCCGATCGAGAGCACCGGCGCCCACACGCCCTCCACCTCGATGCCTTCGGGCGCCTCGGGCCGTCCCACGGTCATCAGGACGAAGCCCTTGCCGAGCTCCTCGAGCAGCCAGCCGGGCCGGCCGTTGCGCAGGATCGGGGCGTCGGCGCAGTTCGTGCCGGGACGCATCGCCCCGGCGAACGGACTTTCGTCCGGCGTGTTGAGGGACGATTGCAGGTACGGCGTCGGCGTGCTGAGCCGACCACTGTTGACCAACGGCCGCGCGAAGGCCTCCTGCCGTGCAAGCTCGAGGACCGCGTCGCGGTAGTGCCGGCTTGCGCGATTCTTCGGCGTGATGAAGTCGGTCGAGCGGGTCGACTGGCGGATGTTGTCGTCTGCCGCGAACGCGCGTTCCTCGTGATAGCTGTCCAGTAGCGTGGCCGGTGCCTTGCCCTGGATCACGAGCGCGAGCTTCCACGCCAGGTTGTCGACGTCCTGGATGCCGGTGTTCGCGCCGCGCGCGCCAAACGGGGAAACCTGGTGAGCCGCGTCACCGGCGAAGAGGATGCGGTCATGCCGGAACCGGTCGACGCGTCGGCAGGCGAACTGGTAGACCGACGCCCACTCCAACTCGAACTCGACGTCCGAGCCGAGCATTTGCCTCACCCGTCGGACGACGTTCTCCGGCTTGCGCTCCTCCTCGGGATCCGCTTCCCAGCCGAGCTGGAAGTCCAGGCGCCAGACGTTGTCCGCTTCCTTGTGCAGCAGTGCCGACTGGCCGCGGTGAAACGGAGGGTCGAACCAGAAGCGGCGCTCCGCCGGGTAGTCCGCCTTCATCACGATGTCGGCGATGAGGAAGCGATCCTGGAAGAACTGGCCGGTGAACTCCGCCCCCACCATTCGGCGCGTGTCGCTGTTGGCACCATCGCAGGCGATCACCCAGTCGGCCAGCATCCTGAAGATGCCGTCCGGCGTCTCGACGGTGAGGACGACATGGTCCGCGGCCCGGGCGATGCTGATCAGCTTGTGATTCCAGCGCAGCTCCACCCTGGGCTCGCGCTCGCACGCGTCGACCAGGAACTCCTCGAGGTAGTACTGCTGCAGGTTGGTCATCGCCGGCATCTTGTGATGCGGCTCGGGGAGCAGGTCGAACGTGTAGCAGAGGTCCTCCCTGAAGTAGACCTTGCCGAGCTTCCAGCCCACGCCCTTCTCCACCATCGGCCCCGCGACGTCCAGCCGATCCCAGATCTCCAGGGGCCGCTTGGCGTAGCAGACCGCGCGGGAGCCGATGCTCACCGAGTTGTTGTCGTCGATCAGGACAACCGGCAGCCCGCGGCCCGCGCAGTCGAGCGCCGCCGTCAGGCCGACCGGTCCGCCACCCACCACGACCAGCAGATGCCGGCGCGGCACCCCGTCCCGCTGTTCCTGCGACTGGACGTAGCGGAACTCGGGATACGCGTAGGTGGCGAGCATCGGATGCCTCGGGGCGAGTCTACGCGGTCACGGGGTCGGTCGCGCCTCCCAGCTCCTTCTCGTGCATCCAGGCCGCGTGCCTGGGCGCCTTCTTCGTGCGGGTCCACTCCTCCAGCATCGCCCACTTGACGTCGTCGAGTCGCTTCATCTGTTCCGGCGTGGCAGTGTCCGCGACCAGCTCGAGCCGGTGCCCGTTCGGATCGCGAAAGTAGATGGAGCGGAAGATTCCGTGATCGGTCACGCCGAGCACCTCCACGCCGCCGGCCTCCAGCTTCTCCTTGTGCGCCATCAGGGCCGCCTCGTCCTCGACCTTGAACGCGATGTGCTGCACCCAGTCCGGCGTGTTCGGATCGCGGCCCATGGGAGGCGAGTTGGGAATCTCGAAGAACGCGAGGATGTTCCCGCCGCCCGCATCCATGAAGAGATGCATGTACGGGTCCGGTGCCTTGGTCGAGGGCACGCGGTCCTCGGCGATGGCGAGGACGAACTCCATGCCGAGATGCTCGCGGTACCACTGGACGGTCTCCTTCGCGTCCCGGCAGCGGTAGGCCACATGGTGGATACGGGCGATCGGTGCCATCTACATCTCCTCCATTTGCACAGTGCGAATGGGTTTGCAGTGTGCGCCCGACACTCGCATATGTCAAACGGATTTGTTCTAATCAAATCTGCGCGGCCCATAGTGCCGGGGTGCAAGGGAAGGGGAACGATGGCCAGACCAGGCGAGGCCAGGGCGGTGCAGGGTGGGGATGGCGGGCGTCCGGGTGCGCCCAAGGAAGAGGCCGGCAACGGCCAACGCTCGGTCCAGTCCGTCGAGGTGGGCGGGCGGCTGCTGCTGGCGCTCGCGAATCAAGCCGAGCCGATGAGCCTCAAGGACCTGGCGGCAGAGGCGGACATGCCTCCTTCGCGGGCACATCCCTACCTCGTCAGCTTCGCTCGCTTGCGCCTGGTGGAGCAGGAGCCGCTGAGCGGGCGCTACGCGCTTGGGCCGGCGGCGCTGCAGATCGGACTGGCCGCCCTGCACCAGTCGGATCCGCTCAGGGCGGCCGTGCCGGTGGCGCAGGCGCTCGCGTCGTCGACCGGGCAGATGGTGGTGATCGCGGTCTGGGGCAACCTGGGTCCGACGGTCGTGCGGATGTTCGAGTCACGGCAGCCGCTGCACGTGAACATGCGGGTCGGCACGGTGATGTCGACGCTCGAGACGGCCACCGGCCGCGCCTTTGCCGCGGTGCTGCCCGCCGCGCAGGTCACGGTGGTGATGGCCGGGCCGTTCGGGGACCTCCGCCAGGCCGGGGGGCGCAGGCCGCGCATCCCGACCGAGGCGCTCGCGTCGATCGCGCACGAGTACCGGGCGCACGGCGTGACCCGTGCGAGGGGTCGCCCGCTACCCGGCATCAATGCGTTCGCCGCGCCGGCATTCGATCACGAAGGCAACGCGGCGGTGGTGATCACCGCCCTCGGGCACGTCGAGCGCTTCCCGGCCGAATGGGATTCGCCCTACGCGCAGGCGGTAAGAGAGGCGGCGGCCGAGGTGTCGGTGAGGTTGGGCTGGACGAATTCCGGCCCGGCAGGGGTCAGTCGTCGATATCGATGATCTGCCCGTCCGGGGTGATCTTCAGCTCCTTGTCATCGCCGTTCACCTCGATCTCCACCTCGTAGAGCGGGCGGCCATCGCGCGTGTCCCGCTCGGCTTCCTCGATCTTCGCGCCTGGGAAGCGGGCCTCGATCGCCTTGATCACCGCAGGCGGCAGCTGGTCGATCGGAATGTCCTCGTCGGCGAGCACCGCGCCTGCCGGCAGCAGCGTGGCGGCCACGACGATGATCGCGGCTTGGAGGTGTCTGATGTCCATCGGGTACTCCTGAGGCGGGTTCACGACGCAGTGTAGGCTGCCGGCGCGGCCCGGGGCCGGAAATACCCGAGCGCGGAGGTCGAGCCCGCGGCGTCGACGCGCCTGTCTTGCGACCGGCCGGGTCGAATGGGAACAGCCCTTGCCATGCCTGTTCCGGGCTACCTTTGGTGGTCCCTTGCATGTCGTCGCCTCGTCTTTCATGATGTCATCGGACTCGAGCAGGGTCGGGATGCCGGCGCGCCGCCGCCGCAAGCGCGGCAGGCTCGTGCCGCTCGGCGAGGTTCGACCGGCCATTCGACAGAAGGCAGCAACGGCGCGCGGCCGCGTTCTCTACCGGTTGGCCGCGCCGGGAGTGGTCGTCTGGCTCGTCTATCACGACGCCGGCAGCGCGCCCCAGGGGCTGTCCGAGGGGCTCTACTGGTTCCGCAAGGGGCAGGCGGACGAGGTGCAATCGCGCCAGGTCGCCGATTTTCCGGAGACATCGCTCGAGGCGCTGTCGCAACTGGAGACCATCGGCCTGCTCGACAGCGGAGAGTCGTCCGGCGTGGTGGATCTCCAGCACCCGATCGCGCGTTACTACCGTGAACCGTCTCCGCGGACGCTGCCGCTGAACACCCGGGTCGACCCGGAGCGCTTCCTGCGTGCCATTCGAAGATCCTGGGCGACGCAGCCGGGGCTCTCCCCATCGACTCCTTCCGCTACCTGGGACCCGTTCGCGCCGAGAGAGACGGCAGCCATCACCTTCCAGGGCTCGCCGGAGTTTCTTTCGCGTGCTCCTCACGCCCTGCAAGCCGTCTTCGACCAGCTGGCGAATCTGCCGCCGCTTGCCCAGGACTACGTGCTCGAGCGGATGCTTCCCGGCCCCGGCCTGGGGGTGTACGTGGACGCGCCTCCCGGCATCTCGGGGCAGGCGTTGTTGGACTGGGGCCGCCGACAACGCGGCTCGCCACCCCAGGCGCCGCCTTCCTGCCAGCCGTTGGCGGAGGAACAGCTGGTGAGGAACCGGGACGACTGGCTGATCCTGTGCAGCGAGACGAGGCTGCTCTCCATCCTCAAGGCGCGCGTGCTCTGGTGGCGGGAGCGCGACGGGCGACATCGGGTGAGCCTGCAGGGCGACCTGGTCATGGACCGGCGCCTCACCGGCGTGCAGCAGCGAGAAGTTTCGGCGTCGATCCTGGCCTGGGCGGGCATACGGTTCGGTGAGCTCGTAGAGGGACTGGCGCGAATGCTCGGCCAGTACGACCCGGCCGAAGGTTTGGTCGTCGCCCAGGTTCTGTTGCATCGCGACATTCCAATCCCCCACGTGACGGTCGAGGAGCGGATGGACGCGCTGCTTTCCAGCGCGGACCATTGGGACCAGGTGGGGCCCGGGCACCGTCGCGGCGTGGCGGGTTGCCTCGGGCTGGAGCTGAGGGGCGAGCCCTGAGCCGACCAGACCCGGGTAATTGCGTTTCGCCCGCGTAACGCTGTTTGACATTGGGTTCGATTCTTGCTGCCAGCGCTGTTACTTCGCAACGGGATCACGGGGGACGCTCGTGCAGGTGACGGCAGCCGCGCAGGACGAAAGCGTATTCATCGGGTTGCCGAATGCCTTCAGGCGACTGGAGACAAGGCAGCGGGCCGCCCTTGCCGAGCATGCCGAAGTCCGCTTCCTCCAGCGCAACGAGGTTCTCATCGCCCATGGCGAGCCGGGGCCGCGTGCCTTCGCGCTGCGGGCCGGAATCCTCACGATGGGTTACCCCACGGGGGCCAGCCAGATCGTCGTCACCGAGTTCTTCACGCCGCACGACGTCCACACCTCGTTGCGGCCACCGGCGAGCCCGACTCCCTTCCAGGTTCGCAGCGTGGGCCGCAGCGCCGTCGTGTGCTGGCCGCTTGCAGTGTTCAATGACGTGCTCGCACGCAACGCGGAGTTTTGCTTCTGGTACCTGGAGCAGAGCAAGCGCCGTATCGAGACGCTCCAGTCGCAGCGGGCCCGGATGCACGTCCTGGATCTGGAGGCACGCTACGCCTACTTCCTCTGGAGCATCGCCGAGCAGTCGAGAGACGGGCGGCGCGAGGTCGCCGTCAAGATCCCGCAGCAGACGGTGGCCTCGTACCTGGGCGTGTCGCGCGAGGAGGTGAGCCGCAAGAAGCAGCTGCTCGAGAAGGCCGGGTTCATCGAGGAGACGCCGAACGGGCTGGCCCTGTCGCCGCGCCTGCCGTGCCTCTTCTCGCTGGGGGAGGACTGTCTCCTGCCGTGGGAGCCGGACTGAGCCTTGACTCGACCCGACGCGCTCCACCCTGATTGCGGCTGGACTTGTGAGCAGGCTCACCAAGTCCGGCCGATTCGACCCGAATGGGTATGCTCCGCAACCTAGGATAGGCCAGGCTTCCGAAGAAGAACTCGCATGTCGTCGGCCCCACCGCCTGTTCCTTCAAAGCTGTCGCCCTCCGTTCCCGCAACCGGCCTGTCGGTACGGACCGTCCCGGGAGGCATGTCCCGGCAGGGCGGATCGGCCGCCGAGCGCGACGTGGAGAAGCCGTCGCCGCTGTTCGTCTCCCGGCTCGCGATCAGGACGGTCCTCTGCTATCTCGTCGCGTCGCTGGTGTGGATCGTCCTGTCCGACGACGTGGCCTTCCGCCTGCCGGTACCGGAGCACGAGCAGCACATCATCCACACCTACAAGGGGCTCGCGCTGGTCCTGCTGATGGCGCCGCTGCTCTACTGGCTGCTTCACCGTGCCGAGGCGGAGGTTCGCGCCACCGAGACGCTGCGGCAAGCGGAGGCCGAACGCGCCCGGCAGGAGCTGGTCACGTCGCAGCTCGCGGGCCGTGTAGGCACCTGGACGCTGGATCTGGACACTGACGAGCTGGGGTGGTCGGACGCTCTCCTGCAGCTCGCGGAGGTCAAGCCCAGCCGGTTCGGTGGCCACTTCGGCTTCCTGGCGAAGTTCATGCCGCACGACGACTTCGCGCGCCTCGACTATCAGCGCGATCGGGCGCGCCTCACCGGCGAGCCGGTCCGCCTCACCTGCCGGTTCGACACGCCACGCAAGCGCACGCTCTACTTCGAGCTCCGGTCGCAGGTGGAGCGGGATGCCAGCGGGCGGCCGCGCAGGCTCGTCGGCTCCGCGCAGGACGTCACGCTGCGCCTGCGTGCGCGCCAGCGCCTCCTGCTTACCCAGCAGCGGCTGCTGTCGAACCAGCGTCGGCTTCTTGCGGCCTTCGAGCATGCACCGCTCGGCGTGCTGATCGCCGGACGCGACGGACGAGTACGTTGGCTGAACGAGACGGCTCGCCAGCTGCTGGGTCGCGAGCGAGACGAGCCTCCGGGCGGCGGCCTCTTCGAGCAGCTCGGCGAGGACTCGGGCGCTGTCCGTCGGGAATGCGCGAGGCTGCTGGAGGGCAAGGCGGACCGCGTCGCCTTCGACAAGGCGCTGTCGCGACCGGACGGCACGATGGTCTGGCTGCGCGCGAACGGCAGCCTGCTGCGCGACGAGAAGGGCGCGCCGCGCTACTTCGTCTGGATGCTGGACGACATCTCGGCCCGAAAGGAGCACGAGCACGCGCGGGACGAGCAGCTGCGCGCGCGCCGGCTGGCGTCGGCCGTCTTCGAGTTCAGCGGCGAGGCGCTCGGGGTCACCGACGCCCAGCTGCGCTACATCTCCGTCAACAAGGCCTTCGAGCGCGTCTGCGGCTACTCTTCCGCCGAGATGGCGGGTCGCCATCTTTCCGTGCTCGCGGCGGACGCCCCCCAGAACGACCCTGCGCTGTCGGCCCTCACGCGCTCGCTCGCATCGCAGCAGGCCTGGACCGGAGAGCTCCAGGGTCAGCGCAAGGGTGGGGAGCTGTTCCGGTTGCTGACGACCGTCACGGCCGTGCATGACGACCACGGCGCCGTCTCCAATTATGTCGTCGCCTTGTCGGACCTGACCCAGCAAAGGCAGCTCGATGCGCGGCTCGAGCGGCTCACCCGCACCGACAAGCTGACCGGGCTGCCGAATCGCCAGGCGCTCGAGGACACCATCGCCCGCCTGGTCAGGACCGAAGGCGCCGCCGGCGCATCCATCGGAGTGATCCTGCTGGGGTATGACCGGTTCCACGCCGTCAACGAGGTGCTTGGCACGGCACAGGCCGACAGGGTGCTGCGTGATGCGGCGAGTCGCCTCACGCAGTCGCTGGAGGAGGGCTACTTCGTCGCACGCTACGGCGGTGCCCGCTTCGCGGTCGTCCCGCCGCGGGGCATCTCGCGGGAGGAGCTGGCCGAACTCGCGACCCACTGCACAAACCTGCTGCGGGTCCGCTGCAGCGGTGCCAGCGGCGGCGAGGTCATGCTGACCGTGAGCGCCGGCGTGAGCACCACGAGCCCGGAGCGCGCGGACCAGGCGGTGCTGCTGAGCCAGGCCGAATCGGCGCTCGTGCTGCAGGAACCGCACGAGCACAGCACGCTGCGGTTCTTCTCCCCCGACGTCGCCTCCCAGGTCTCGCGCCGGCTCGCGCTGGAAGCCGGATTGCTCCAACCCGGCTGGAGGGATGAGTTCCAGGTCATGCTGCAGCCCAAGTGGGACATCGTCACGAAGCGGGTGACGGGCGCGGAGGCGCTGCTGCGCTGGCATTCGCGCGAGCTGGGGCAGGTGGCCCCGGGCGAGTTCATCGACGTGGCGGAGGAGCACTCCGTCATCCTGGAGATCGGTCGCTGGGTGGTCTCGAAGGTCGTCGAGGCGCTGGCCAACCATCGCGACCGCTGCCCGGCCCTGCGCGTCGCCATCAATCTGTCGGCGAGGCAGCTCGAGGACGACTGCCTTCCGAAGTTCATCAGCCAGGTCGTCCGGGAGGCGGGACTCCCGCCATCCTGTCTCGAGTTCGAGCTCACGGAGACATGGCTCGCGAGCAACCCGATCGGGGCCCGCCGCTTCCTCGCCGACCTGCGCAGCCTCGGCTTCTCGGTCGCGCTCGACGACTTCGGCGTGGGTTATTCGTCGCTCGCCTCGCTGTCCCAGCTGCCGGTCGACGTCGTTAAGCTGGATCGCAGCTTCGTCGAGCGACTGCCGGAAAGCGAGGCTGCCTGTGTCGTGGCGTCGAGCATGCTGGACATGGCCAACCGCCTGCACATGACGACGGTCGCCGAAGGCGTCGAGACCGAGGCGCAGCGCGAGTTCCTGGCCAGGGCAGGCTGCCAGCATGCCCAGGGCTGGCTGGTCGCCCCGGCCCTGCCGCTCGCTGATTTCTTCGGCCGCTACGAGCGCGGTGAATGGTTCACCGGCGCCTCAGCGCCCCGGCACTAGCACTTCGTGCGCGGCCGACGCCGCTTCGCCGCCAACCCGAGTTCCTCCCCCGATCACGTGGATCCGGCCGGCCACCGTCGAAGCGCCCAGGCCATGTCGTGGCGTCGGCAGATCCGGCAACGCGTCCCAGCGGTCGGTCGCGGGGTCGTAGATCCAACTGGTCGCGAAGACCTTCTGGTCCGGCACCCATTGCTCGCCGCCGAAGACGTACAGCTTGCCGTCGAAGGCGGCAGCCGCCAGGCCGCCTTGCGCCTGCGGCATCGGCGTGCCTGTATCCCAGCGATCGGTACGCGGATCGTAGATCTCCAACGTGGCAACGTTCACCTGCCGCACGCTGCCGTCGGGTTGCCTGTGCGCCTGCCGCCCGCCCACCACGTAGATCCTGTCGTCGATGACGGCCGAGGCGGCACTGTTGCGCGCCGTCGGCGCATCGGCTGCCTGCCGCCAGCGGCCGAGGTCGGGATCGAACACCTCGTGCCGGACGGTATCCACGTGATCGTTGAAGTGGCTCGACTCGGGATTGGCGCGAACGCGGCCGCCGATCACGAAGATCTTCCCGTCTGCCGCTGCGATGGTCCCTTCGGCCCTCGGCGCGGGCAAGGGCACTCCCTCCGTCCAGCGATTGCCTGCCGGGTCATACACGTAGACGTCGGGCTGGGCGCGCCAATTGGGAAAGCCGCCGCTGAAGCCGCCGACGCCGTAGAGCTTCCCTCGGGACGCGACGAGGGCGACGTGATGGCGGGCCTCGGGAAGCGTCGCGAGGCGCGTCCAGCTGTCCGATCCCGGATCGTACGCCTCGAAGTGCGCCGAGTACCCCGTGTTGGGCGTGAGCAGGCCGCCGGCGACATAGATCTTGCCATCGAGCACCGCCGGGTAGAGCTCCTGCCGGGCCACCGAGGCGGGCGCGGCCTGCGTCCAGAAGGTGTCTCCGGGCGCCTGCGGCGCGGCCTGTGGCGAGGCGGCGAGGGCGGTGGAGGAGGCGATGAAGAGCGCGAGAAATGGTCGGAAGATCGGCATGGCTTGCTCCGGAAGGTCGGTTGTGCTGGATGACCGCGCCGGCCGGACAGGGAGCAGTCCGGGCAGGCGGCCCATCGTTCGGACGGGGCCCGATCGCGCAAGCCGTTAGCATCTGGAACGGCCGCGACCGGGCCGCGACAGGCATGCGACCGGCAGGCGTTGCGACGGCGTCGCATCCCGCTCGAAGCGGCCTGTCACGAGATCGATCGTAAGGACCGATGCGTTGGAGGGCGAATTGATTCTGGACATGTCGCGAATCGGATTTCGCGAGCCAGCCCGGCCACCGGTCGCGTGCAACCAGTCGATGGAGACCGAGCTCCTGCCATGAACTTCAACTCGCTGGACCTGAACCTCCTGGTCGTCTTCGATGCGCTGATGCGCACGCGCAGCGTCACCTTGGCCGGCGAGAAGGTCGGCTTGTCCCAGTCGTCGACCAGCAACGCGCTGCAGCGCCTGCGTGCGACGTTCAACGACCCCCTCTTCGTCCGGACGGCGAAGGGAATGGAGCCCACCGGCCTGGCCCTGGAGCTGGAGGCACCCCTGCGGTCCGCGCTGGATCAGATCAGGCGAACCGTGGAGCGAGCCCAGACGTTCGATCCGGCCACGACATCGCGGGTTTTCCGGGTGCTCATGAGCGACATCGCCCAGGCGCTGCACATGCCGTCCTTGGTCGCCGCGATCCGCCGCGACGCGCCGCTGGTGCATCTGCAGAACGTGGCGCTGTCGCTGCGCGACGCCAAGCGGGCCATGGCCGATGGCGAGCTGGACCTGGCCATCGGCTTCATCCCGGACCTGGGAGCGGACTTTCGCCGCCAATCGCTGTTCGATGAAACCTGGGTCTGCGTCGTGAGCAAGAGCCACCCCCGCATCGGCGAGACCCTGTCGGAAGCCGAGTACCTCGCCGAGACGCACGTCAGCTTCCGGCCCGCCGTGGCGATCCATTCGGTGCTTGATGATCTTCTTGTCTCGCACTTCGCGAGCAAGGGGGTGCGGCGCACGGTCGGGTTGACCGTGCCTTACGCGAGCGGCATCGGCGCGACCGTGGCCGCGTCGGACCTGGTGCTCACCGCCCCCGTCGGACTTGCCATGACGATGATCGATCATGCCGACGTGCGGCTCGTGCAGTTGCCGTTCAACCTCCCGAAGATCGACCTGAACATGCAGTGGCACGAGCGTGTCCACCGCGACCCGGGCGCAAAGTGGTTGCGGGAGGCGTTCGCCAGCCGCTACCGTGCCAAGAAGCCGTCGGGGCCGAGCGTCAGTGCTGGATGACGTCCGACCACTCGGGATGCTTGCGCGACTGCGCGCGAACGAAGGGGCAGAGCGGAACGATGCGATACCCTTTGGCTCGAGCATCCGCGATCAGCGCTTCGGCCAGCGCCGAAGCGGCGCCCGTGCCGCGCAACGTGTCCGGAGCGAAGGTGTGATCGGCAATGACCAGCACGTCGGAAACCTTCGAGATGGTCAGCTCGCCCTCGCCCTCCAATCCGTCGATGCGGGCAACGAAGCGGCCCTTGTGGCCCTGGTCCTCATAGGCAATTCGTACGGCGGCTTTCTCGGTCATCTCGGTCTCCGTGGGGCAGGGATGGGTCAACTCTAACCGACGTTCCTGTCGGCGCGGTCGAAGGCGGCGTCGCGACCTCGAGGAGCGGCTCGGCTTGCGAGCCGATGCCCTGATTCATGCGGAGCATCCTGCTCGTACGAACCGCGAGCCCGAGGCGACACGCGATCCGACGGCCAACAGGTTTCATAGCCGGTCGACGCCAACCAGAGTTCGCTGCACCAAGCCCCGATCGCGCGCGACGGCGACGGCATGTGTTCGGTTGGATGCGCCCAGCTTCCCGAGGATGGAGCCGACATGCGCCTTGACCGTGTCCACCGCCAAGTCGAAATGCCGGGCGATGAGCTTGTTGCTGAGGCCATCGGCGAGCCGGTTGAGCACTTCGATTTCCCGCTCCGTGAGCGCAGAGTGCGCCAGGCTGTCTGCCATCCGCTTCGAGGCGAGCGGGCAGAAGTACCTGGCACCGCCGTGAACGTCGCGTACGGCCTGTATCGTGTCCTGCGGACTGCATCCCTGCACCAGGTACCCCAGGACGCCCGCCCGCAATGCGGCCCGCACGTCCGCCTCGCTGCAGCGTGATGTGTACACCAGCACCTTCGGAATTGCGCGGGTCTCGACCACCGTCTGCCCAGGGCGACTCGCGGTTGCGAGCCCTTCGTCAAGATCCGAAACGATCACCTGGGCGCTGGCGGCGTCATCGCCATCCATCACGAGAATGTCTGGATCGGCGCGCAGGATAGCTTTCAGGCCTGCTGCAAGCAGTGCGTCGCGATGGCAAACCAGCAGGCGTATCTGGCTTTGGCCTTTCATCTGTTTCTCCTTCAAGGGGCCGTCAACCTGGTGCCCCCGGGGACCGTCTGAGCCTCGACTCTAGAGGACCCTCGCGCAGGCTGCGGCGCCGAGTCTGCCGCGGCGGCACCAATCTTGCGGATTCCCTCGAGTCGAGGCAGTAGGAGATCGCGACGCCCGCGCCGTCCATCCGGGACGCCCCGAGCCGTGGATCGGTGCTGATTGGGCGCAAAGGCGGCACCTCCATGGCAGTCTCTGCCACGCACCCTGCTCCGCCGCTCGATAGAGTTCTCGTCAAGCGGCTGGGAAGTTCTCCCGGCCGTCAACCGAAAGGAGAGACTCGATGATCAAGAGAATTCTGCAACTCGCAGCGGCTGTTGCGTTCGTCATGCAACCCATTGCCGGTGTCAACCTCGCGCAGGCACAGGAAGCGAAGCAGCAACTGCATCTCAAGGGGCTTTCACGCCAGCCAAGCCAGGCTGCGAAGGAGGTCCTCTTCGATCCGGATGACGCCGTTGTTCTGTTGCTGGACCACCAGACAGGCCTGTTCCAGACGGTCAACGACGTCCCCGTCAATGTTCTTCGGTCGAACACCGTGGCGCTGGCCAAGATCGCGGAGCAAGCGGGGATGCCGATCATCTACACCGCGTCCGAGCCCAATGGTCCCAACGGACCCATCATGGAAGAGTTGCCTGCAGCAGCGCCGAACGCCGTCTACGTCGGGCGCAAGGGTGAAGTGAGCTCCTGGGACAACGAGGACTTCGTCCGCGCGGTCGAAGCAACCGGCCGCAAGACACTGGTCATCGCCGGTGTCTGGACGAGCGTGTGCGTCGTCTTTCCAGCACTGCAGGCAAAGGCTGATGGATACGAGGTGGTCGTGGTGATGGACGCCTCGGGTGATGTGAGTAGGATGGCCTCCGATGCCGCGATGCTGCGTATGGCGGCGGCGGGGATCGACCTGGTCACGACCAACTCCATCCTCAGTGAAACGCATCGGACCTGGAATCGCCCGGATGCCGCTGAATGGGGAGCGCTCTATAGTGAACTGGTGCCGGAGTACCGGTCTGCGACCGAGAGCTACATCAAGGCTCAAGAGGCCGCTCTGCGCAGGCAATAGAAGGAGGCGTTGCCAGCCAGAAGCCCCGGATCGGGCCGGCGAACGCCGGCCAGCCCCTCTTCACGAAAGCGCCGGCCCCAGTCGGCGCTTTTTGCCGTCGGGGTCATCTGACGCACCGCCTCCGGGGCACTGCTTCCCGCCGGTGGTGGTTCGCTCCAGTCGACGCGCACCTGCGCAGTCTGTTAGAGTTGGAACCGTCGACGGCGGCCCCGGCGTTGCAGGGCTCGATGCCGCCTTCGTCGTACTACGACGCCACGACTTGTCAGATCGGCCCGGTCCCAGGCATCCCCTGGCAGTTCCTATCGGGCCTGAATTCCCCTTGATTCCAAGCGCCCGAGGCAGCTTGCAGGATCATTGCACCCGAGGTCTTGCGTGCCGGAGAGTGACCAGATCGTCGAATTCGGCATGTTTCGTCTGGACGTGGCGGGGCGGCTGCTGCAGCGGAACGGGGTTACCGTCAAACTGGGCAGCCGCGCGCTCGACCTGCTGATTGCGTTGGTCGAGCGGGCCGGTGATGTGGTTTCCCCGCGGGAACTGATCGCGCGTGCCTGGTCGGGGCTCGTGGTCGACGAGGCCAACGTACGCGTCAACATCGCGAGCCTCCGGAAGTGCCTGGGTGAGGGCAAGGACGGCGCGCGCTACATCGTCAACGTCCCGGGCCGCGGGTACAGCTTCGTCGCGCCTGTCTCTCGGATGGAGTCCTCGCCCGGAGAGCCCGACGCCACCCGATCGCTCCATCCTCGTGCCGCCGGCGAGTCGCCCCGATCAGTCCCGGGACAGTCACTACCCGGCCGTCCGACCAGGCTGATCGGGCGTGATGCTTCGGTCAGCGCATTGGTCGAATTGTCCACCAGGCATCGATTCGTGAGCATCATCGGCCCGGGGGGAATGGGCAAGACGACGGTCGCGATCTCCGTCGCGCACACACTGCTCGATGCCTTCGATGGCGCCGTGTATTACGTCGACCTCGCCTCCGTCACCGACGCCTCTCTCGTTCCTGCCACGATTGCTTCCGTGCTCGACCTGAAGGTGCAGGCTCAGGATCCCAAGCCGAGCATCCTGGCGTTCTTCAGCGTCCGAAGATCGCTGCTCGTATTGGACAACTGCGAGCACCTCATCGAGGAGACCGCGTCCCTGGCAGAATCGATTCACAACTCCGCGCCCCAAACTCACCTGCTCGCGACCAGTCGAGAGTTGTTGCGAGTCGAGGGCGAGCACGTTCACATCCTTTCACCGCTCGATGTTCCACCGCCCGGCGGGGGAATGACGGCTTCCCAGGCGATGACGTTCCCGGCTGTCCAGCTTTTCATGGATCGAGTGGCGGCAAGCGGGGTGCAGGAGACGCTGACGGATGAGATGGCCCTGCTCGCCGTCGAGATCTGCCGGAAGATGGACGGCATCGCCCTGGCGATCGAATGGGCTGCCGGTCGCGTGCGCTCGCACGGCTTGCGCGGCACCGCGGAGCTGATCAACAGCCGCTTCAATCTCCTTTGGCATGGCCGGCGCAGCGCGCCTCCCCGGCACCAGACGCTCCAGGCGATGCTTGACTGGAGCTACAACCTGTTGTCGGAGAGCGAACGCCGCGTGCTGTACCGGCTGTCGGTGTTCGTGGGTCCCTTTCGGCTGGTGGCGGCGCAGAGGGTCGCAACGGACGCCGTTCTCGAGGAGATCGAAGTGGCAGCGGCGATCTCGAGCCTCATCGACAAGTCACTGCTGTCGCCATCGACGTTGAACGGATCGGACTACCTGCGTCTACTGGATACGACCCGCACGTATGCGGCGAGAAAGCTGGCGGAGTCGGGCGAGATCAACTCCGTCTCGCTCAAACTTGCCGAGTATCTGATCGCGCAGTCCAACAGAAGCAATGATGGCGACAATGAGCCGCGGGTCGCGGATCGTGACGTGGTGCAGGTCGGCAACCTGCGCACCGCGCTTGCGTGGGCATTCTCCGAGGCAGGTGAAGTCGAACTGGGAATTCGCCTGGCGGCAGTCGCCGCCCCGAGCTTTTTGAGCTTGTCGCTCCTTGACGAGTGCCACCGCTGGTGTGAAGCGGCGCTGCGGCAGCTGGGCTCGCAGGAGGGCACCCCGACACATTTGATTCTGCAGGAAGCGCTGGCGATCTCCGCGCTGTTTACTCGCGTGGATCGAGATGAGCTTCGCGATTCAATCGATCGCGGGTTGAACCTCGCACGGACCTTTGGCGATCACGAACGCGAAATCGGGTTGCTCGCCGGACAACATATCGTGATGTGCCAGATGGGTCATTTCCGTGAGGCGGTCGAGGTGAGTTGGCGAAGTATCGAGGTTGCCCGTAGCGTAGGGTCGCCCGCCGGTATCGTCATGTCTGAGTGGATGCTCGGGTGTGCGTATCACCTCGCCGGCAATCTGGCGGACGCTCGACGCCACACGGAGGAAGGCTTCAAGGAAGCTGCGGCGCATGGGGCACTGAAGATCGACCGGCTCGGCTTCGGACATCGGGGCCGCGCGCTCATAGTTCTGGCGCGCACTCTCTGGTTGACCGGCGCAGCAGACCGCGCCGCCGAGTTCGCGCGCCAGGCAGTCGAGGAAGCTGAGTCGGACGGGCAACCGATGAGCATGCTCGTCGCTTTGCTGTACGCGTCGACCGTCTTTCTGTGGAGGGGAGATGTAGAGGAATCCGAGGCGCTGGTGACCCGTCTCGTCCGGCACGTCGATCGCTACTCGTTCGGAACCAACTCGGATGTTGGCATCGCGCTCTTGGGCGAACTGGCGTTGCTCCGGGGGGAGTTCCGGACGGCGGCAGACAGGCTTCGCGAGGCTCTGGTTACCTTGCACGCGGAGAGACGATACGCCCTCGCGACGACGCTGAGCCGATCGATGTCCGAGGCGCTGTTCGAATGCGGCGACATCCTGGAGGCGGAATCGATGATCACGGCGGCACTGGAACGAGCAAAAGCGCGACAGGAGTCGTTCGATCTGCCCGAGCTGTTGCGCACGCGCGCGCAGATCGGAATCGCTTCCGGGCGCCTGGATCCGCGTGCGGCCGAGTCGGTGTTGCGCCAGTCGGTCGAGCTTGCCAACAGTCAGGGCGCGCTCGCTTGGGAACTGCGATCCGGCATGGCTTTGGGCTTGCTGCTTGCAAGCGAGGAGCGGACTGAGGAGGCCCGCGCGATCGTGGCGGAGGTTTACGGCCGCTTTACGGAAGGGCACGAAACGCGCGATCTTCAAATCGCCAGGCAATTGATCGAGGGCTGGCGTCCGGCCGCGAGGGCGAAGGACGCCAGCGCCTGACCTCCGACGTTGGTCGCTGATCGCTGATCGCTGATCGCTCCGTTCATCGGGCAATGCTGCGATCGGATCCTGATCTTCCCTCTGAGCGCATGGCCCTCTCATCTTGCTGTGCTGGGCATCGGGCCGGAACTTCGCAAGGCCGCGCGTAAGCCCTTCGTTCGGCTGCCGGTTGTGCGCGATTGCGGGTCGTGGCGTCGAGCCGTTTCGCGCAGATTGCCGTAAAGCTGTGTAGTCGGCGTGCTGGAGTCTGCCTTCTTAGGAGTCTTTTCAACGCTTTATTTCACATATGGGCAGCGTCGCCCGATCATCCTCCCACGTGGATCGAGGTAACCCGACGACAACCACTGGGGGAAACCATGCACAACTCGAGAGATGCCGCTGAACTTCGCCGGTTGGGCGTGGTGCCATTCGAACCGGTACGGGGAGGCCTTGCCCCGTGGGCAAGGCGGCGTACAGTCGAGATCATGCGGGCTCGGCTCTCGGAAGACATCCGCATCGACGAGCTGGCCGCCGAGGCCCGGCTCTCGCTTTCTCACTTCGCACGCATGTTCAAGCAGACCGTCGGCGTGCCGCCGCGAGGCTACCTGACCCGACTGAGGTTGGAGAGGGCCTGCGAGCTGCTGGAGATGTCGGATCTGTCCATCACGGAGATCGCCCACGAGGTCGGCTACTCATCCAACCAGGTTTTCGCCCGTGTGTTTCTCAGGCATCGGAACATGAGTCCTTCCGACTATCGTCGGGCTTTTCGCGATCCCTATCGGGCGATGACAGCGCGGTGACTGCTGGTGCCGCCGGCGGGTAGACAGTGAGGCTGCAGGAAGAGCGGCTGAGCCGCGCTTACAGGGCTTTTCATGAATTTACGAGCGCTGTGACCTGCGCGCGCAGAGAATGCGAGGAGGCAAGGGCATAGCTGAGCGGCGGCTTGCAGGGAGTATTCTTGGGTAGTCAATCAGGCGGTGGAAGTCTGCCTCCGAGGGTGGCACAGTTTTTCGAGGCAACGAATGCGGGCGACCTGCCCCGGCTCATCGAGACCTTCGTGCCGGATGCTATCGTCAACGATCAACTGCAGCAATGGCGCGGACTGGCTGAGCTCCGCGAATGGGCTGATCGCGATGTCATCGGCCAGCAGCTATCGTTTCGCCTCATTCACTGGATCGAGCACTACGGCCACAGCGTCGTCGCGGCCCACGTCGACGGCAGCTTCGATAAGCGCGGATTGCCCGATCCGATGGGAGTCCTGCTCTACTTCACGCTCGCAGAGGACAAGATCGTGCAACTGATCGTGCTACGCGACCTCTCGGGTACCGCTTCTTGCGACGCGTCGTCGCGCGGCTTAGGCTAGGGAAGCTCTGCAGAACCGCTGAGGAGAGCGTTTCGCGCAATCAATGTGACTGACCAGGCCGAGATCCAGCCTTGCAGGTGTGGATCGGGCCGGCCCGTCAAGGGGCTTGGCGATGGAAGCGCTGAACGAACTGCTGTCGGCCTACGGCCTCTTGCTCGTCTTCGTCATCGCGCTGACGAATCAGGGCGGGATACCGGTTCCGGCTTGGCCTCCCCTGGTTGTCGCCAGCGCGCAGGCAGTGGAGCGAGTGGAACCGGTATGGCCGATCCTGGTTGTTGCGACGGTGGCGGCGCTGATTGCCGACATCCTCTGGTATCACGCGGGTCGACGGTACGGCACGCTCATGCTGCGCCTGATCTGCCGCGTCTCGCTCTCGCCGGATAGCTGCGTGTCGAGCACCCGCGCCCTCTATTCGAAGTGGGGGCCGCCATCGCTGATGGTCGCCAAATTCATCCCCGGTTTTGCGGCCGTGGGAACCACGCTCGCCGGGCACCTGCGCACGCCACTTCTGCGCTTCGCGTTCTTCGACGGGATCGGGGCGATGCTATGGGCGGGTGTCCCGATCTGGCTAGGCGTGGCTTTCCACGACGCGATCAACGAGGCGCTGGTGACACTGGAATCCCTCGGTCGGGCGGGTATCGCGCTCGTTCTCGCGGCACTGCTGGCATTCGTCGGGCACAAGGCATGGAAGCGCAGGGTGTCCCTGCGCGAGCTCCGCATGGACCGCATTTCCGCGCCGGAGCTCCATGCGCTGATGGAGCAGGCTGACAAGCCGCTCGTGGTCGATGTGCGTACCGATGAGGAGCGCGCCGACACCGGCTGGATTCCTGGCGCCATTCATGCGACGCAAGTCGCAGCGCTGGCCTCGACCTCCGGCGGCGAGGTCGTCGTCTACTGTGACTGCCCCAACGAGGCCTCCGCTGCGCGCATCGCCAGCCAGCTCAAGCAGCTCGGCTTCGGCCGAGTACGACCACTGGGAGGCGGGTTCCAAGCCTGGCGCTCTCACGGACTGCCGATAGAGACTTCCCAAAGAGCTACGGCGTCGGTCGAGACCACCTGCACCGCGGCCAACGCCCGACCCATTCTGCCACGGAGCACCTTGAGACGGAGATATCCATGATCGAGCTCGTCATCCCGCCGCGACCTCGGCAGCTTCGAAGTCGGCCGCGTGCTGCCGTTCGCCAAGCGTCGGATGGTGGGCCCTTTCATTTCTTCGACTGGATGGGCCCGAAGGACCTCGCGCCGGGTCTTATCGGCGCGACACCGTAGCCGATGTCCTGACTTACGTCCTTTTGAGGAAGGAAGCGACGGCCTGGACCTCGTCGGGTGTCACTTCATGGCCGCCGGGATGCAGCTCCAACGCGACGTTGGCGGCTTGTTGCTCGAGATAGCCCACCAGTGAACGAGTCTTCTCCAGCGGACTGATGGAATCGTGCTGTCCGGCGGTGATCAGCACATCAAGGCCTCCGAGCTCCGGGTTCGGCGCGGGGTTCCAGGCGCGCTTCGACACGGCTGCGCAGATGCTCGTGCTGGGCCGGTATCCTGAGCTCCTCGCCCAGGTGGGCGATATCCTCGTCGCGGTCGAATCCTGGCTCGCCGGTCGCGATCTCGAACAGCACGTCGCCGGGCGTGCGAAAGTAGATGGCCCGGAAGTAGTCGCGATCGATCACCGGAGTGACCTGGAATCCGGTATCGAGCAATGCCTGCCTGACCGCAACCTGGGCGGCACGATCCTCCACGGCGAACGCGATGTGATGGACCGAGCCTGCACCTTGCCGCGCCACGTCGGCATCCGGTTGCACTTCGATGTCGACGAGATCCGCGCCATTGCCCTCCTTGATCCCGAAGCGGATGAGATTGCCGTGGCGTTCCCGTTCTTCATAGCCCCTGAAACGGAGCAGCTCGGCCGTGGCGCCCTCGTCGCGCAGCCGAAGCGTGGCGCTGCGAAAACCGTGGATGCTCCGGTCCTGCGGTACGGGACCCTCCTTGAAGGCCTGACGAACGTCTTCCTCGACTTCGGCCAGGACCAGCTCGTCGCCATCCGGCCCGAGAGAACGCAGTCGGTGGTCGCCAAACCTGTCCTGTACCTCCAACCCGGCAACAGCGTGGGCCGCGAGGCGCTCGTTCCAATACGGCAGCGTGCCTTTCGGTATGGCGAAAGCCGTCTCCGTGACTTCCCCCGCGCCCCGTCGTCCCTTCACCATGCCTTGGAAAGGAAAGTAGGTCATGACGGTACCCGGTGTGCCCACCTCTTCCGCGTAATAGAGTTGATAGACGTCCGGTGCGTCGAAGTTCACTGTCTTCTTGATCCGGCGCAGGCCGAGGACCTTGGTGAAGACGACCCATCCGTACCCGATTCCGGCGTATCCTTGTTATCAGGAGTCCTTCACCGGCGCGCTTCCTGGGCTATGGGCGGGACTTGCTCGACAGGGCAAAGTTCGGCCACAAGCATGAGTGTTGCCGTCGGCCGACTTCGGTAATCAAACCTTGGAGAATCCGGTGACGAAGGCGCAGGTGTTGGTGATTGGGCTTGAGCCGAGCTTGGTCGACTTCAGCATGATTCCAGGCATGAACGCCGAGAAAGTTCGAGCCGGTCTTGAAGCGGACCAGGCAAAGCTTGGCGCTCTGGGGTACGAAGCGGAACTCTGTCTTACGGACCTCGGCGACACGGCCGAAAACTTCGTTGCCGCGAAGCTCGCTGAGAAGTCCTTCGACTGCGTGGTTATCGGTGCGGGCATCCGTACCATCCCGACGTACTTTCTGCTCTTTGAGCGTCTGGTCAATGTGGTGCATCGTGCTGCCCCTGGAGCCAGAATCTGCTTCAACACCAAGCCGAGCGATACCGCCGAAGCCGTGCAGCGTTGGACATAAGACACTGGAGGTTCGTCTTGGGAGGTGCCGCGGCTGGCCACGTCTCTGAATCTCACGGCTCCAAGCTCCTGCCACGTCAGTCGGGCTCTCACCCGCTCGAAGGAGCACCGAGGCCATTGACGCCAAGAAGGTGCCGACAGGGTACTGAGAAGCAATCCGAGTCGCGGGGACACTGGACGACCCCGAGCAGCTATGGCCGTGGCGAGACATCTTCGCTGCGTCGAAGCGCTCGTGGCTGCAGGTCCCTGATGGCATGAAGACGTACGAGCGCATGTCACCGGGGCCCGCACGGCGGCTGATGCGGCACGCCTACCGATCATGCTGGCCGAGTTAAGGCTGCCCACGGTGCGCCGACTGTGGTCGGATCTGGCCGAGCAGGCTAACCGCGAGGGATGGCCAGCCGAGCGCTTCCTTGGGACGCTGCTCGAGCGGGAGATGAGTGAACGGCAAGCGCGCCGCCTCGCTCGCAACCGCGCTGACAGCCGTCTGCCGCCCGACAAGAGCCTGGACAGCTTCGACTTCGCGGCTGTCCCTGCCATCTCGAAGGGACACGTGACGGCGCTCGCCGAAGCCGACGTGTGGTTGGCGCAGGGCATCGAAGTACGCCTTCGCTGCCTTCTTCGCGCTGTAGGGGAAGGTTTTGGTGAGGTCGTCGGACGTAGAGGCACCCGAGCCGCTTCGCAAATCGTTGATTTAACAGGGGATTTCTTGGTCGGGGTGAGAGGATTCGAACCTCCGGCCTCTGCGTCCCGAACGCAGCGCTCTACCAGGCTAAGCTACACCCCGAACTCTGACGACACCTTTTCGGACCAGGACTCCGCAGGGCGGGATCGAGGAACGCTGGACAGTTGCCCTGCGCCGCTTCACCGGACAATCCTCGGCGGCTTGCGCGCCGGGATCAACTGCTCCGGGAGACCGAATAGGTCGCCAAGTATAGCAAAGCGTCCCGGTGCTGGGAGGCCGGCAACGCGACCAGAGCGTCCCGTGCCAGCGCCGCCTCGCGCTCGGCCAGCGCGCGGGTGTAGCCAAGGGCATCCTGGCGCTGGATGGCCGCATGGATCTCGTCGAACCGGTCGGTGCCGCCGGCGCGGATGGCCTCGCTCACGATGCTGCGATCTGCCGCCGTGCCGGCCTGCATCACGCGGATGAGGGGTAGAGTGGGCTTGCCCTCGCGCAGGTCGTCGCCGACGTTCTTGCCGAGCTCCGCGCTGGCGCCGGAGTAGTCCAGCACGTCGTCCACGAGCTGGAAGGCGGTGCCCAGGTGCCGCCCGTAGGCGGCGGCCGCCCGCTCGACCGTCTCGTCCGCATCGCAAAGGACGGCGCCGATCTGCGCGGCCGACTCGAACAGCTTGGCCGTCTTGTAACGGATGACCTGGAGGTAGGCGGCTTCGTCGACATCCGGGTCGCGGCAGTTCAGCAGCTGCAGCACCTCGCCCTCGGCGATGGTGTTGGTGGAATCGGCCAGGATGCGCTGGATCTTCATCTGGTCGACTTCCACCATCATCTGGAAGGCGCGGGAATAGAGAAAGTCGCCAACCAGCACGGCCGCGGCGTTGCCGAACTGCGCGTTGGCGGTCGGACGGCCGCGTCGCAGGGTGGATTCATCCACTACGTCGTCGTGCAGCAGGGTGGCCGTATGGATGAACTCCACCACGGCCGCCAGCAGCCAGTGATGGCCCCGGCGCTGCTGCGCCTCGGTTCCGCCGTAGCCAAGGGCCCTGGCGAAGAGCAGCAGCAGCACCGGACGCAGCCGCTTGCCACCCGCGCCGATGATGTAGTCGGCGATCGTGCTGATCAGCACCACGGGGCTGTCGAGCCGCTTCCTGATGACGCGGTCGACCTCCGCGAGATCGCTGGTGATGATCGGAAACGACTCGTAGGGATTCAAGTTGGCTGCGGCTTCGAGGGGGCGGTGTCGTCGCAAAGTATAAGGGGCGGGCAGAAGCCGTACCGTGGGCCGTGGCCGCGGCGGCGGGGAGGTGCCGGGCCCCCGACGTTCCTCCTGGCGGAGCGGCGGCGGGCCGTCGGAGGAGCGCCGTCTTCCAGCCATGGTTTGACCGACAGGGCTCGGCTTTCTATAATTACCGGTTCCTCTCGTTTCACCGCTCTTTTCCCCATAGTGGAGAGTTTCCCATGTACGCGGTCATAAAAACCGGCGGCAAGCAATACAAGGTCAGCCCCGGCGACAAGATCAAGGTAGAACAGATACCCGCAGACATCGGAGCCGACATCCAGCTCGACCAGGTCCTTGCCGTTGGCAGCGGGGACCAGATCAGGATCGGCGCGCCCCTCGTTGGTGGCGCCGCGGTATCGGCAACGGTCCTCTCGCAGGGACGTCATCCCAAGGTGCGCATCTTCAAGATGCGCCGGCGCAAGCATTACCAGAAGCACCAGGGCCACCGCCAGAACTACACCGAGTTGCTGATCTCGCAGATCGCCTCGGACCTCGGCGTGTTCAAGGCCGAGGACCGCAAGGCTGCGGCGAACGCCGACGCTGCTTCCGAGCCGGCGGCCAAGAAGTCTGGCGAGCGGTCGAAGGGCGGCGAGGCCGCCAAGGCGGCTGGCACGCAAGCCCAGGCGGCCGACGACCTGACGCTGATCGAGGGCGTCGGTCCGAAGATCGCGGAAATCCTGCAGGCGGGCGGCATCGCCTCGTTCGCGGACCTGGCGTCCACCCCGGTGGAGCGGCTGAAGGAGCTGCTGACACAGGCGGGCTCCAACTTCGCGACGCATGACCCGGGCACCTGGCCCGAGCAGGCGGCGCTCGCGGCCAAGGGCGACTGGGAGCAGTTCGAGAAGCTCAAGGCCGAGCTCGTCGGTGGCAAGCGCGCCTAGGCGCCGTCGACACGGTAACCTGGGCAGCACATAGCAGGAGCAAGCAATGGCACAGAAGAAGGGAGGCGGCTCGACCCGTAACGGCCGCGATTCGAATCCGAAGATGCTGGGCGTGAAGGCCTTTGGCGGCCAGGTGGTTTCCGCCGGGTCGATCATCGTGCGCCAGCGCGGCACGCGCTTTCACCCGGGCCTGAACGTCGGCCTCGGCAAGGACCACACGCTGTTCGCCCTGGTGGACGGCCGCGTGCAGTTCGCCGTGAAAGGGGCCCAGCAGAACAACACGGTCAGCATCGAGCCGGTGGAAGCCTCCTGAAGAGGCGATCCGCCCGACCCCGCGCCGACACGCCGAGACTGGCGCCGCTGGCCGGCACGCGGGGCAACCGGCATCGTTGAGCAGGATGGCTCCGCAGGTCGCGGAGCCATTTTGCTTACAGGGCAACGCAATGAAGTTCATCGACGAGGCACGCATCGAGGTAGCGGCCGGGGACGGCGGCAACGGCTCGGCCTCGTTTCGCCGCGAGAAGTTCATTCCGTTCGGCGGGCCGGACGGCGGCGACGGCGGCCGCGGCGGCTCGATCTACGCGGTCGCCGACCGCAACCTCAACACGCTGATCGATTTTCGCTACACCCGCCGTTTCGCCGCCCGAAAGGGAGAGAACGGGCGTGGGTCGGACCAGTACGGCAAGGGCGGAGAGGACATCGTGCTGCGCATGCCCGTGGGCACGCAGGTCCACGACGACACGACCGGCGAGTTGCTCTTCGACCTCACCCGTGACGGCGAACGGGTCTGCATCGCCAAGGGCGGCGACGGCGGGCTCGGCAACCTGCACTTCAAGTCGAGCACCAACCGCGCCCCCACCAAGGCGACCAAGGGCTGGCCGGGCGAGCAGCGCTCGCTGCGCCTCGAGCTGAAGGTGCTCGCCGACGTGGGCCTGCTCGGCATGCCGAATGCCGGTAAATCGACGCTGATCACGCGGATTTCCAATGCCCGGCCGAAGGTGGCCGACTATCCCTTCACCACGCTGCACCCGAACCTGGGCGTGGTGCGGGTGGAGGCCGGGCGCAGCTTCGTCGTGGCCGACGTGCCGGGGTTGATCGAGGGCGCCGCCGAAGGTGCCGGGCTCGGCCACCGGTTCCTGCGCCACCTGCAGCGCACCCGGCTCCTGCTGCACCTGGTGGACGCGGTCCCGCTGGACGAAGCGCGGGACCCGGTGGCGGAGGCACGGGCGATCGTGGAGGAACTGCGCAAGTACGATCCCGGGCTCCATGCGAAGCCGCGCTGGCTGGTGCTCAACAAGCTGGACATGGTGGAGCCGGCCGAGCGCGATGCGCTGCGCAGGCGAATCGTCGACGGGCTTGGATGGCAGGGGCCGGTGTTCGCGATCTCGGCGCTGACCGGGGAGGGCTGCCAGGAGCTCTGCTACGCGGTGGCGCGATACCTGTTCGAGGACGAAGCCGAGGCGGCGGCTCCTGCGGACGTGCGCTTCGAGCGCGAGCCATGACCCTGTCCCGGGTGGTCATCAAGGTCGGCTCCTCCCTGGTGACCAACGAGGGCCGCGGCGTCGACCTGGCCGCGATCGAGCACTGGAGCGAACAGATCGCCCGCATCAGGCATCCGCACGGCGATGGCAGCCGCACGATGCCCGAGATCGTGCTGGTGTCCTCCGGGGCGGTCGCCGAGGGAATGAAGCGGCTCGGGTGGACGCGCCGGCCGCGCGAGATGAGCGACCTGCAGGCCGCGGCGGCGATCGGCCAGATGGGGCTGGTACAGGCCTACGAGAGCGGCTTTCGGCGCCATGGGATCATGACCGCCCAGATCCTGCTGACCCACGACGACCTGTCGGACCGCAAGCGCTATCTGAACGCGCGCTCCACGCTGCTCGGCTTGCTGCGCCTGGGCGTGCTGCCTATCGTGAACGAGAACGATACGGTGGTCACCGACGAGATCAAGCTGGGCGACAACGACACGCTGGGCGCGCTGGTCACCAACCTCATCGAGGCGGAGCTGCTGATCATCCTGACGGACCAGGCCGGGCTCTATACCGCCGATCCGCGCCAGGACCGGGAGGCGAAGCTGCTGACGGAGGTGCGCGCGGGCGACGTGTCCCTGGAAGCGATGGCGGGCGGCGCGGGCAGCAACATCGGCAAGGGCGGCATGATCACCAAGGTGCTCGCGGCCAAGCGCGCCGCCTCGAGCGGAGCGAGCACCATCGTCTGCTCGGGGCGCGAGCCGGACGTGCTGGTGCGGCTGATGCAGGGCGAGGCCATCGGCACGCGTTTCGTCGCCCAGACGCCGCGGCTGGCCGCGCGCAAGAAGTGGATGGCCGATCACCTGCAACTGCGCGGCGCGGTGGTGCTCGATGCCGGTGCCGTGACCGCGCTGATGAAGCAGGGGCGCAGCCTGCTGCCGATCGGCGTGACCGAGGTGCGCGGCGAGTTCGATCGCGGCGAGCTCGTGGCCATCCTGGATCCGGACGGGCGCGAGCTTGCCCGCGGGCTGGCCAACTATGCGAGCAACGACGCGCGCCGCATCCTTCGCAAGCCCTCGAGCCAGATCGAGCCGATCCTCGGCTTCCTCGAGGAGCCCGAGCTGATCCACCGCGATAATCTGGTCTTCCGCTAACCTTTCTGGAGGAGGCTGTCCATGGCGAGCAGCAGCAAGACGAGCGTCGGGTTCATCGGCGCATCCGGGATGATGGGCCACGGCATGGCGAAGAACCTGCTCGCCAAGGGCCATCCCCTGTCGCTCACCGTCCACCGCAACGCGGACGCCGTGGCCGACCTGGTCTCGGCGGGCGCGAGGCGGGTGGATTCGCCGGCCGCCCTCGCGGCGGTGTCGGACGTGATCTTCATCTGCGTCACCGGCTCGCCCCAGGTGGAGGCGCAGTTCGAGGGACCGCAGGGACTGCTGGAAGGCGCTCGCGAAGGCATCCGGATCGTGGATTGCTCCACCAGCGAGCCGCAATCCACGGCACGGCTGCGTGAGGCGGCCGCCCGGCGCGGCATGACGCTCATCGATGCGCCGCTCGCGCGCACGCCGGTCGAGGCCGAGCAGGGGCGCCTGAACGTGATCCTCGGCGCCGACGAAGGGGACCGGGCCGCGCTCGAGCCGATCCTGCGCACCTTCGCGGAGAATGTCTTTCATGTCGGCGGACCGGGCGCGGGGCACACCGTGAAGCTGCTCAACAACTTCGTGGCGCAGGCGATCTGCACCGCGGCCGCCGAGGCGTTCGCGGTGGGCGCGAAGGCGGGCGTGGATCCGCGCAAGCTCGTCGAGGTGGTGTCGGCGGGCGGCGTGAACTCGGGCCTCTTCCAGGCGATGGGCAAGACGCTCTCCGGCGAGATGGACGGGCTGAAGTTCGGGCTCGACAACGCGCGCAAGGACATCCGCTACTACACCCACCTGGCCGAAGCGCACGACGTGCCGACCATGGTGGGCGAGGCGGTCCACCAGGCGCTCTGCCTGGCGAGCGCGCTCGGCTACGGCGCGGAGTTCGTGCCGTCGCTGGTGCGCGCCCAGGAGAAGGTCACCGGCGTGCGCATCGTCCCTTGACGCCATGACGCCTGGCATCACCTGGGCGCGCGGCGCCGCGGCCGCGCGCCTTGCCTTGGCCGCGACGTCGCTGCTGCTGCTCTGGGCCTGCGGCGGCGATTCCGGCCGGGAGGTGCCCGATCTTTCGAGCTCGGGGGCCTACGCCGGGAAGTGCTCGCCCGACAACGGGCTCGCCCGCGACGCCAACGGCAACCTGCGGGCGCGCTACGCCAACGGCACGTTGGAGGACGAGCGAAACTGGGTGCGGTCCTACATGAACGAGGCGTACCTCTGGTACGCCGAGATGCCCGACCCGGACCCGCGGCTCGCGGCATTCAACGCGACGCCGGCGCAGAGCGCGCTCGGCGCCTGGTTCGATGCGCTCAAGACGCCGGCGCTCACGCCCACCGGCGCACGCAAGGACCGGTACAGCTTCACGCTGTCCACCGCCCAGTGGAACTCGATGGTTCAAAGCGGCGTGGTGGGCGGTTACGGCATCGAGTGGGTGGTCGCCTCCGGCACGCGTCCGCGCGAGGCGCGGGTGGCCTACGTGGAGTCCGGATCGCCGGCGGCCGCCGCTGGCATTTCGCGAGGCGACCGCCTGCTCGCGGTGACGGTCGACGGCAGTCGCATCGATTTCGTCGACACCGCTGTCCAGGCCGAGATCGACCAGCTCAACGAGACGCTGTTCTCGCCACGATCCGGCACGCAGGTCACGCTCACGTTGCGCGGCAGCGGTGGCCTCGAGCGGGACGTGCCACTGGTTGCCGGCGACGTGCGCACGACGCCGGTCAAGGAAGCGCGCGTGATCGATTCCGGCGGCGACCCGATCGGCTACCTTCTCCTGAACGACTTCATCGTGCCGGCCGAAGGGCAGCTTCGCGATGCGATCCAGTCGTTCGCCGACGCCGGCGTGAAGGACCTGGTGCTGGATCTGCGCTACAACGGTGGCGGCTATCTCTACATCGCGAGCCAGCTTGCCTGGATGGTGGCGCCGACGCGAAGCACCGCCGGCAGGACGTTCGAGCGCTACGTCTACAGCGACAAGCGCCAGGGCGCCAACACGCGCATGCAGTTCCTCGGCGCGACCACCGGCCAGCCGGGCAGCAGCACCACGGCCGGCTCGTCGCTGCCGAACCTTGGCCTGGCACGTGCCTACGTGCTGGCCGGCAAGGGCACCTGCTCGGCCAGCGAATCGGTGATCAACGCACTGCGCGGGGTCGACGTCGAGGTGGTCCTGCTGGGCGACACCACGTGCGGCAAGCCGTACGGATTCACCGCCCGAGACAACTGCGGACTCTCGTACTTTCCGGTCGAGTTCCAAGGCGTGAACGACAAGGGCTTCGGCGACTTCGCCGACGGCTTCGCGCCAACCTGCGCGGTGCCGGACGATCTGGACGCCCCCCTTGGCAGCGAGAGCGAAGGCCTCCTCTCGGCCGCGCTCGCCTACCGCGCTGGCGCCACCTGCGCCGCCATCGCGGCCGCGGCGCAGGCCAAGGCGGCGCCGCGCCGCGTCGAGCCGGCGGCCTCGCCGGGGGGCGTGATCGTGCGTCCGCCCTGGCGCAGCAACAAGTTCCTGGCGCCATGAACGCGGGCCCGGGTCCGGCGCTGCGCGCCGCACGGGTGGTGCCGGCACTCGCGCTGGCGGCCGCGCTGGCCGGGTGCATCGCGCCGCCGACCGGGCCCGAGCCGGCGCCTGCGCTCCCGTCGTCGGACGCGCCCGCCGCGCCACCGCCACCCGGTGGCGCGGAGGTCGCG